>CAMZHV010000015.1 GCA_947307015.1 uncultured Prevotellaceae bacterium
TCAACCTATGGCAGGGTTAAAGTAAAAACCATTCAACTTTTTCTAGGGTAGTACATTTTTATGGCGGCGGTCATTTGGTCAAGGTCATTTTGGTCAAAATCGAAAACGGATGCTGTCAAAACCGCCACTATAATATAAATATTCTATTTAACGTGAGTTCGACGAAATTTAATTGTCTGTAAATTTGGCGAATAGCGATAATTGTTGTATCTTTATGGTGTCAAAACATTAAGAAACAAACAACTATCGCATGTTCACCGAGTGCAAAATTACAGAAATTTTCTTTATGGCAGATGAATTCTGCAAGTTTTTTGATTCAACCGTCAAAAAATACTCCGTTGAGGATAAAGGAAGGGCTCCGAGACGCCCTTATCACCGTGCGTCCACCCTCAGCAACTCCGAGGTAATGGTCATCATGATCCTCTTCCATAATTCCGGCTATCGGTGCCTGAAACATTTCTATCTGGAGTATGTCTGCAAGCACCTGCGTCATCTTTTCCCTAAAGTGGTGTCATATAACCGTTTCGTAGAGCTGGAGAAAGATGTGGCCTTTCCCCTGGCCTTGTTCATCAAGAAGGTTCTCTGCGGCAAGTGCACCGGCATTACCTTCGTGGACAGCACTCCATTGCGTGTATGTAGGAACCAGAGGATTCACATGCATGAGGTGTTCAAGGGAATAGCCGCCAGGGGCAAGTGCTCGATGGGATGGTTCTTCGGTTTCAAACTGCATATCGTATGCAATGAGAAAGGAGAAATCCTCAACTTCTGCGTCACAGCCGGCGATGTCGATGACAGGAAACCGCTGGAGAACAAACGCTTTCTGAGTGAAATCTATGGGAAAGTGGTCGGAGACAAGGGATATATCAGTCGGCAACTTTTCCAACATCTGTTCGTGGATGGCATACAGCTCATTACCAAGCTGAAGAATAACATGAAAGGTGCGCTGATGACAGTCTCGGATAGGTTGTTGCTTAGGAAAAGAACCATCATAGAGACGTTGAATGACGAATTGAAGAACATCGCTCAGGTAGAACATTCCAGGCACAGGGCCATACACAATTTCATCGTTAGCTTACTGGCTGGAATAGCTGCCTATTGTCTCTTCCCTAAGAAACCGACAATCAACATGCAGTTCTATACTGATAATCAGCTGACTCTCTTCTGATAATTTTCATCGAACTCACGTTATATCTTCAAGCCAGAAGACCTATGTCTTCATGCCGTAAGACATAGGTCTTTTCTTTTTGGCCTCTCCTGCCAAAAATCGCCGAATCATCGAGAAGCCCTCATGCCTTCTTGGAAGTTTCGCCGAATGTCATTCGGTTACAGATCTCTTCCGCCATTTCATTGAGCGCCACACAATCCGCACGGCTGATGTGTCGCTTACCTGCATCATAAGGCCAAGGACTTAGTATCAGGACACGCCCCTCGGCACAGGCATCAAAGAGCGCATCACTCGGTTTATAGTAATCGCGAAAGCCATTGTCGATGAGACAGATGAACGGCCGTTGCTCACGAAGGAGCAGTTGCATCACCTGTTTCTCATGAGCCGAGATGAACGGGGACACCATGACCGTCCCCTCACGAGCCGACAGCACACAAGAATTCTTGTAATTACGCAGCGGCTCGACATCTCCCTGTTCCGCAGCTTTCACCATCACATTGCGCACATGAACTGTTGCATACTTCTCTGCCAGCAGTAAGGTGGTATTCCCCACGCCATCGTAACTGCGTCCACCAATCGTTATATCCCGTTGCACACGGAAATAGCCAGGTCTTAAGCGCTTAGTGGCCAGTCGTTGGGGATTCATATCAATATATCGGATAGTGTTGGGGAGCTGTGTATTGCGGCCCATAGGGCGGATAAAAGGCATCTCCGTGAAAAAAGGCTGCAGTTGGTAGTAGGCTTCTTCGCCCATCTGCTCACACAACCCTGCGGAGAGGACCTCCAGCCGCTGCGTTTCTGCCTGAAGATTCGGCATAGTCTCCTGCTTTCCCCCTACTCCTTCTTGGCAGTTCCTCCGAATGTCATTCGGTTCAATCGAAGAAGCCGCCGACCAGGCACGCCCCAGCTTCTTTGCAGCCTGCCAGAATCCCCTCACCACGCCCTTGATGCCCGTGGGCATGACATGCCTGACATACAGCACAGCATGCAGATGATCAGGCATCAAACAAAAGTGCAACACCTGAACCTCCGGGTGATAACGCTGAATGAGTTGAACCTTTATTCTGTGACAAGACGAACAGATTGACCGTCGTAGCGATAGCCGTAGTCTGTTTTATAACGATTGTAGTCAGTGCCTCGCTTGTCTATCATGAAATAAAAGTAGTAGGCGCAGTTAGGTTCGTCGGCATAAGACGATGCATTAAGCGAAGACGACCAATAGTAGCCTTCGGATCCTGTATCGCGGACGACACTCTCTCCATAGAGAAAGCTAGCAGCGGGGAGAAAGATGTGGTTACCGTTGGGGCCAGTGACAAGAAAGCCCTTCACATCATTCTGTGTAGTTCTCGTCCAAGTACACTTAGTCTTCAATTCACTGATTTCATTAGAGGTCGGCACACGCCATGTACCGCCCCAGTTCACACGGGCGGCATCATCAGGGAGTTCAAGCGTGGTCTTGTTGTCAACGATTCCACATGAACTATTGGTTCCGTACTTGGTAATCGTGGTCTTAGAGCCATTGCACCACTTATAAGTGCTCCAATCATATTTCGACTTGGGTTTGGTCTCGCCCCAAGCAAAGTAATCGCCATAGTCCTCGGGCTTACTGGCACCCACATTCATGTCTGCCCATTTCACAGAAAGGCCGATGTCAACGGCTTTTCCCGCGTTATGCTTCGGAGTATATTCCTGACACGTTGGATTATAACAATTTATTAATCACTCATATTAAGAGCCACAGAGAAATCATTCATATGCTGGTCAATACCAGCTCCCCAATCATTTGTTACTTCTTCAAGAGAATCCCATACTTCATCCCAGTCTGCATCATCATCTTCTACAGTAATATCTATGCAGAAATATGTGTCTCCAAACTGATCTTCGTGGTAGTAACCAAAACTGCAGTTCCAATCTGAAACGGCATCCCTGATATCATTGTAGAAATTTCTTTCAGTCTTGTTCATAATTGTAAGTGTTTAATTGTGAGTAAATTTGTTGTTAATATAGAAACAATAGTGTCCACTAAAAATGGACGAGTTAAAAATTAAATAAATTAGGTTCACCTGAACCGCTTCGGTCTTGGTCATTCTTGTGAAGAACCCAAAGGTATACATTTTCGGGCAATCTTCTATCGCGGTATGATGGTCTTTAAGATAGTTTCACGCTACGCCCAGCCACGGACAATCCCCGTTGGGCCCGAATTTCACTAATTTCACTCTAACTTTGCACGGTGAGAGAAATATATTTGTATTGGCTGAACCTTGCTGAAACCTGCTGAAACTTTAAGAGCAAAGGTTCAGCTTGTATGGATTTGATCAACAATAGGTTAAGTCCGTCAGCTGAAAGCTGAAACCTTTTTGGTAAATGGCTTGATTTTCCATATTTGTGCATCATCAATCATTCGTCATCTGTCTCAGCCGCGTACACGTCCAGTCGTATCGCCTCACACGCCTATACGTGCAGCTCAAAACGCCTATACGTATCTTCGTGTCCCGTCGGTGGGACACGAACAGATGAGACACAAAAGTGACCCCTCTTAGGAGAGTTGCCTTACCCTCCTAAGAGTCTACGCTTAGACTCCGTAAGTTGATAGAAAAACTTGGAAAATCTTTGTTATATTAAACATTTCTGCTTATATATGTGCCCGATAAGATACAATTATGGGAAAGAACACAGAACTACAGATTTCCCACAAAATACTTGAACCCTATTATAACCGATGGAAAAACTTTATCTTACATGAACCATAGATTACACAGATGAAGAGTATGAAATATGCGGAGCCGGGTGGTACCGACTCCGCATAAGCTATAAGAGAATGTGCTACTTGGTAAGTTATTCCTTGCCGAGCAGGAGCTTCATCATCTCGCAGGCAGCCTTGGCTACAGAGGTGCCAGGTCCGAAGACGGCAGCGACGCCTGCCTTGTAGAGGTAGTCGTAGTCCTGAGCGGGGATAACACCACCTGCGATGACCATGATGTCCTCACGTCCAAGCTTCTTGAGCTCTTCGATGAGCTGCGGGATGAGGGTCTTGTGACCTGCTGCGAGGCTGGAGGCGCCGACGATGTTGACGTCGTTCTCCACAGCCTCGCGGGCTGCCTCGGCGGGCGTCTGGAACAGCGGGCCCATATCGACGTCGAAGCCGCAGTCGGCATAGCCGGTAGCGACGACCTTTGCGCCGCGGTCGTGACCGTCCTGACCCATCTTGGCAACCATGATACGAGGACGACGGCCCTCCTGTTTTGCGAACTCTTCGGTGAGGCGGCAGGCTTCCTCGAAGTCTGCATCGGCCTTGCTTTCTGAACTATACACGCCTGAAATGGTTCTGATGACTGCTTTGTAACGGCCCACGACAGCTTCGCAGGCATCGCTGATTTCGCCGAGGGTGGCACGGTGGCCGGCGGCAGTGACGGCGAGGTCGAGGAGGTTGTGCTCGCTCTTCTTGCCATCGGCGAACTCCTGCACGCAGGCGGTGATGGCAGCGAGGTCCTTCTTGACCTGCTCGTTGTCGCGCTTGGCACGGAGTTCCTTCAGGGACTCTTCCTGCTGCAGACGCACGGCGGTGTTGTCCACCTCGAGGATGTCGATGGGATCCTCGTGCTCGAGGCGGTACTTGTTCACACCCACGATGGTCTGCACACCCGAGTCGATGCGCGCCTGTGTGCGGGCAGCAGCCTCCTCGATACGCATCTTGGGCAGACCCGTCTCGATGGCCTTGGCCATGCCGCCGAGCTTCTCGATCTCCTGGATGTGCTCCCAAGCCTTGAGGTAGAGCTCCTGCGTCAGCTTCTCGACGTAGTAGGAACCCGCCCACGGGTCGATGTGCTTGCAGACCTGCGTCTCGTTCTGGATGTAGATCTGGGTGTTACGGGCGATACGTGCACTGAAGTCGGTGGGCAGTGCGATGGCCTCGTCGAGAGCGTTGGTGTGCAGCGACTGGGTGTGACCCAGCACGGCAGCCATGGCCTCGATACAGGTGCGGCCTACGTTGTTGAAGGGATCCTGCTCGGTGAGCGACCATCCGGACGTCTGTGAGTGCGTACGCAGGGCCATGGACTTGGGGTTCTTGGCGCCGAAGCTCTTGACGATCTTAGCCCAGAGCAGACGGCCGGCACGCATCTTGGCGATTTCCATGAAGTGGTTCACGCCGATGGCCCAGAAGAAGCTGAGGCGGGGTGCGAAGGCATCCACGTCGATGCCGGCGTTGATACCTGCGCGGAGGTAGTCCATACCGTCGGCCAGGGTGTAAGCCAGCTCGATGTCGGCGGTGGCACCAGCCTCCTGCATGTGGTAGCCGGAGATGGAGATGCTGTTGAACTTAGGCATCTTCTGCGAGGTGTACTCGAAGATGTCGGCGATGATCTTCATGGAGAAGGCGGGCGGGTAGATGTAGGTGTTGCGCACCATGAACTCCTTGAGGATATCGTTCTGGATGGTACCTGCCATCTCCTCGAGCTTGGCGCCCTGCTCCAGACCTGCGTTGATGTAGAAGGCCAGCACGGGCAGCACGGCACCGTTCATGGTCATGGAGACGGACATCTTGTTCAAGGGAATGCCTGCGAAGAGCACCTTCATGTTCTCCAGGGAGCAGATGCTCACGCCTGCCTTACCGACGTCACCAACGACACGGGCGTTGTCGGGGTCGTAGCCGCGGTGCGTGGGCAGGTCGAAGGCCACGGAGAGGCCCTTCTGACCACTGGCGAGGTTACGACGATAGAAGGCGTTGGACTCTTCGGCGGTGGAGAAGCCGGCGTACTGACGGATGGTCCACGGGCGGAACGGGTACATCATGGAGTACGGGCCACGGAGGAAGGGCGGAATACCTGCTGCAAAATTCAGGTGCTCCATACCTTCGAGGTCTTCTTTTGTGTAAACGGGCTGAATATCTATCTGCTCAGGAGTCTTCCAGTTGGCGGTAATGCCATTCTCCTTTTGCCAGTCAAGGCCATTCTTGGCATCTATGCCAGCAAAAATATCAATATCTTTAAAATCAATGCGTGCCATAATTAGATACCAAGTTTAGCGTTTAACTCTTTCAATGTCTTTAACTGATCCACACGCACGTGGATGAAATTCTCGATGCCGGCGGCCTTGAGGTCCTCGGAGCAAGCGGGAGCGCCTGCGATGATGAAGATGGCCTTGGGGTCGGCAGCCTTGAGGGCGTTGAAGGCGGGAACGCCGTATTCTGCGTATTCGTCGTCGCTGGAGCAGAGCACCACGATGTCGGCACCGGCCTTGACGGCAGCCTCAACACCTTCTTCCACAGTGGGGAAGCCGAGGTTGTCGACAACCTTGTAGCCAGCAGCGGCGAGGAAGTTGCAGCTGAACTGTGCGCGAGCCTGACGCATGGCGAGATTGCCGATGGTCAGCATGAAAGCGATGGGCTGCTTGGCAGCCTTCTCGGTGGTGAGGCGCAGCGTCTCGAAGTCGGAGGCGAGGCGGCTGGTCTTCAATGCGGGCACGTCGGGATCGCCGGAGTGCTTGCAGGTGCAGTCGCAGGCGAGAGGAGCCTTGCCTTCGCTGGTCTCGGTGAAGTTGGGGAACTGGTTGGTGCCGAGCAGGAACTCCTTGCGCTTGCCGGCATTGGCGTGACGGGCGGCGTCTGTGCCGTTGATGGCCTCTTGAATCTTGCCAGCCTTGACGGCAGCGAGGAAACCACCTTCTTCCTCAACGGCGAGGAACAGCTTCCAAGCTTCCTTGGCGATGGCCACAGTCAGCTCTTCCACGAAGTAGGAGCCACCACTTACATCGACAATCTTGTCGAAGTGGCACTCTTCCTTCAGCAGCAGCTGCTGGTTGCGGGCAATGCGCTCGGCAAATTCGGTCGGAACCTCGTAGGGAGCGTCGAAGGGCGTAACGACTACGGAGTGAACGCCTGCGAGGGCTGCGGACATGGTCTCGGTCTGTGAGCGAAGCATGTTCACATAGCTGTCAAAGACGGTCTGATTGTAGGTCGTGGTGGCAGCGTTGATGCACATCTTGGCAGCGCAGTCGCACTTGGGCTCGTACTGCTTCACGATCTGTGCCCACAGCATACGGGCGGCGCGGAACTTGGCAATCTCCATGAAGTAGTTGCCACCGATGCCCATGTAGAACTTGATCTTCTTGGCGGCCAGATCGACAGGCACACCAGCATCGACAAGCTGCTCCAGGTATTCCTTACCCCAAGCCAGGGCATAGCCGAGCTCCTGATAGACGTAGGCACCGCTGTTGCAGAGCAAGTCGCTATGAACCATCACGCAGCGCAGGTTGGGATAGTCCTTGAGCTTCTCGACGAGTTTGGGCATGTTGGGCAGGAGCATGGTCGTATCCTTGCCCTTCATGAGCATACGCTCGATGGGGTCGAAACCAATGCCGCCAACAATCTTTTCCTTGTCGTAGCCCTTCTCCTCGTAGTAAGCCAGAAGGATGTCAGCCAGTTCGAGCACGTGGCGCTGACAAACGCGGAAGCTCACTTCCACAATGTCGCAACGGATGCCAT
This sequence comes from uncultured Prevotellaceae bacterium, assembly GCA_947307015.1. Classification (GTDB taxonomy): domain Bacteria; phylum Bacteroidota; class Bacteroidia; order Bacteroidales; family Bacteroidaceae; genus Physcousia. The sequence continues at coordinate 7,647 of CAMZHV010000015.1, forward strand.
CGAGAAGCGTCTCGATGAGCTCCTTGGTCACGTTCTCGCCATGAATGCGGAAGCCGAGGGAATCAACACCCTTGTTGAGGATGTCCAATGCCTTGGCGTTGGCCTCCTTGGGGTCAGTGACAACGATGTTCTGACGAACGTACCAAACATTGTTGTCCTTCTTGTTGCCGCGCACGAAGGGGAACTCACCCGGAAGGGCGTTGACGGTGGGCAACTTGTCCACGTCTTCCTTCAAATAGAACGGCTGCATGGAGAAACCTTCGTTGGTTCTCCACACCATTTTCTTCTCGTAGTCAGCGCCCTTGAGGTCTACCTCAATCTTGTCGCGCCATTCCTGACGTGAAGGGGCGGTGAAATCCGCGAAGAGTCTTTCTTTACTATCTGCCATAATAAAGTTTAAGGTTTAAAGATGAATGTTTAAGGATAAATATGGTTTGAATAATGATAATTGCCTCTAAAAAGCGGACAAAGTTACTAAAGTTTGGCGGTGCGTCCAAATTCTTGATGTAAAAAGTCATTAAAAACGTCTTTATGCTTCATTTTTACGATAAAAAGCGTACCTTTGTGCCGTCCTTTCGTCATTTAAGCTCATCTTATGGACGTCAAAGCGGACAACAACGACAACGCATCGCCATCGCATAAGGCTTTTGACCTAAATTAATAATTCTGTACAATCATTCCCCAAAAATCCGAGTTCAAAGCTCAAAGTTAAAACTTTTTTGTATCTTTGTCCCATCAAAACTAAATCTTACCTCTCATTCATCGCAACTCTCACCCCTCAACTCCTCTTCCCTTATGGATTGGCTCATTCAACTCTTCACCAACACCGATAGCATCGCGCACATCGTGGTGCTCTATGCCCTGGTCATCTCCATTGGCATATTCCTCGGTCGTTTCAAGATCTTCGGCATCTCGCTGGGTGTCACCTTCGTGCTCTTTGCCGGCATATTAGCGGGCCACATCGGCTTCACCGGCACGCCCGAGGTGCTCAACTACGTTCAGGACTTTGGCCTCATCCTCTTCGTCTATTGCATTGGCTTGCAGGTCGGCCCCGGCTTTTTCGAGAGCTTTGCCAAGGGCGGCATAACTGCTAACGCCCTGGCAATGGGGATTGTAGGTCTCAATGTTGCAACGATGCTGGCGCTTTATTTCATCCTCTTCTACGACCCCTCCATCAAGGGTGGCGACAATGTTTGGAACCTCAGCATGATGACGGGCGTCCTCTGCGGTGCCATCACCAATACACCTGGTCTCGGCGCCGCTTCCGAAGCCGTCAACTCCATCTACAAGGGTGTGGCGCAGATTCCCCAGATTGCTTCCGGCTACGCCTGTGCCTATCCCCTCGGCGTCGTTGGCATCATCGGCGCTACGATTGCCCTTCGCTATATCTGCGGCATCAGCCTCAAGAAAGAGCAGGAACAGATTGAGCGCGAGATGAACGAGAACCCGCACGCCAAGCCTCACCGCATGACCCTGCGTGCTGAAAACAAAGCCTTGAGCGGACGTTCCATCCTTCAGATTCGCGACTTCCTCGGACGCAACTTCGTTTGTTCCCGTTTCCTGCATGAAGGTCACGTCAGCATCCCCAACCGCGACACCATCGTCACCATGGGCGACCTCATGTACATCACCTGTGCCGAGGATGACTGGGAAGCTATTTCTGCCTTCATCGGTCCTGTAGACCACGTCGAATGGGACGAGCAGGATGTGCAGATGGTGTCGAAGAACGTCCTCGTCACTCAGCCTGCCGTGAATGGCAAGACCTTCGGCCAGCTGCATTTCTCGTCCGTCTACGGCGTCAACGTCACACGCATTCATCGCAATGGTATGAATCTCTTCGCCGACCGCAACCTGCGTATCCAGATTGGCGACAAGCTCGTCTGCGTAGGTCCCGAGGACGCCATTGAGCGCGTAGCCAACATGTTAGGTAATGAGGTGAAACGCCTTGACCACCCCAACCTCAGCGCCATCTTCATCGGCATTGTTGTCGGTATCATCTTTGGCATGATGCCTATTGCCCTGCCCGGCGTGCCCACGCCCGTGAAGCTCGGTCTGGCTGGCGGTCCCCTCATCATCGCCATCCTCATCGGTCGTTTTGGCTATAGATTCCGTCTCGTGTCTTACACCACCAACTCGGCCAATCTCATGCTGCGCGAGTTCGGCCTTGTCCTCTTCCTCGCTTCTGTAGGCATCAAGGCAGGTGCCACCTTCTGGCAGACGGTCACCGAGGGCGACGGCCTCACCTATGTCTGGGCTGGTTTTCTCATCACCGTCATACCTATTCTTATAATAGGTACGCTCGCGCGCATACGCTACAAGATGAACTATTTCACGCTGATGGGACTCATCGCGGGTGCCACCACCGACCCGCCCGCGCTGGCTTACGCCAACCAGACGGCCAACAACGACGCTCCCGCCGTCGGCTACAGTACCGTTTATCCCCTCTGCATGTTCCTGCGCATCCTCACTGCCCAGCTCATCATCCTCTTGTTGTACTCCATCGTTTAGGGTACGATGTTGAAACGCTACCATACTCCAGGTGTCATCGAAGCCGGCTGCGACGAAGCGGGGCGCGGCTGTCTGGCCGGGCCTGTGATGGCGGCGGCCGTCATTCTGCCATCGAACTTCCACAACGATGTACTCAACGACTCGAAGCAGCTGACGGCATCGCAACGTTATGCCCTGCGAGAGGTCATCGAGCGCGAAGCGGTGGCGTGGGCTGTCGCCGAATGTTCGCCTGAAGAGATTGACAAACTCAACATTCTCCGTTGCTCCATCCTCGCCATGCAACGGGCGGTGGAGAAATTGCGTGTGCAGCCACAGCACCTGATCATCGACGGCAACCGCTGGTACCCCTGGTCGATACCTGCCGACACCGTGGTCAAAGGTGACGCCACCTTCATGAGCATAGCCGCTGCCAGCGTACTCGCCAAGACCTACCGTGACGATCGCATGAAAGCTCTGGCTCACGACTTCCCGCAGTACGGCTGGGATAAGAACATGGGCTATCCCTCCAAAGCTCACCGTGAGGCCATTAGGCTCTACGGCCCCACGCCTCACCACCGCATGACCTTCCGTCTGCTCCCGGAAGAACAGCTTATCTTTGATTTCTAAACAAGCACTTGACACAAACACTATGAGCACCTTGCGTAACCTCATCTTCTCACTGGCCTTGATGGCCATCGCGCTGGCAACCCATGCCGCCGACTATACAACATTCCTCACCCCTGAGCGCGGATTCACCGAAGTGAAGAAAAAGGCAGACATCCTCGGGGGCAATGACTATTGTTATATTCTCACCTCTGCCGATGATACCGAACTCATTGTCGGCGTCGGCGTGTATGAGAAAAAGCCCACTTGGGCAAGCGAGAACACCAAGACGCTTCGCTATTTCAAGGCTGACGCGGACCCTGTGCAGAACCTCTCGAATTTTTTTACGATTGAGAAGAGCGGCTCGTACATCGGCTTGCGTAACGTCTTTTATAACTCCAGTTTCTTCCAGACGCACGAGAATATGGGCAACCTGTATATCCTGACCAACAGCTCGCCGACGCTGACCGACTGGTGCTACCTGACTCCCACCTACCAGAACAGCCATTGGCGTTTCGAGAGCGGCAAGTACCCCATGTCCTCTGGCAACTGGGCACGCGGATACCTCGGCCCTTGGAACAAGAAGGTCGAAGCCGGGGAGCCCATGTCATTGAACCATCCCAACACGGGAGCTGACAAGGCTGGCCACTACCGCCTGTTCCGCATCGCGACGGGTGACTTGATGCTGGCTTGGAGCAGACTGATAGAGAAGGCATCGGATGCGAACAAGATAGACATGTCATGGCTGATCATGAATCCCTCCTTCGAGACCGGCGCCATGCAGGGTTGGACATTTGCGGCATTCAATGACCAGGGCGAGGAATACACAGAATATAACGACGTGAAGGTCTGCAAGAGCGAGGACATATATACCATGTCCAACACAGACGGAACTTACCTCATGAATGCCTACCAGTGGTGGGCGCCTTCGATGAACCTCAGCCAAGTCGTGAAAGACATCCCAAGCGGCAAATATGAGCTGTCAGCCATCGTGTCGACATGGGCTGACCGCGAGATGACATTTGCCGGCAACGGCGCATCCGTCACGACCAGAGGGGCTGGCGATGCGGTAGGCATACCGGTTGCGTTTGACGTAGACGTCGACGGCAGTGGCGAACTCACCATCACGGCCAGCGCCACAGCTGACTGGTGGAGCAACGGCCATCCGGAAAACGCATCGCAGACATTCTTCAAAGTCGACAACGTACAACTCCGATGCAAGGGACTGTATCTGCAAGCGATGGCACAGCCGCTGCCCAACGACGAAGTGACCCTGCTGCAGCCCGGGGTGTGGTACTACTATGAACCCGATTATCCTACAGATTATTGGCTCGTCGGCAACACCAACAACGTGGTCTACAGCACCGATGCCATGAAATTCTTGGCTGACGTCAGTATGCTCGCCGTCCCGGAAAAGCTCGCGCTGAAGAGAGAACGCATCTACTTCAAGACGTTCAGCAGCGATGCCACCCTGATGCTCAAACCGGCACGGGAGATTCAGGAGCTGGGGACGCTCACGACGGTTGCGCTGAACGTGGACGGCCTGCCGAATAAGATTGGCTCTATAGAGCTGAACCCCGACGGGCCGGGCAGCGACGGCACCAAGAAGATCAGCCAGTATCTGGCATCGAAGAGCTATGATGTCATCGGATGCAGCGAGGACTTCAACTACAACGGCTCGCTGATGTCAGCGCTCGAAGGCACATACAGCTGCGGCACGATCCGCAAAACCCTCAGCGTCGGCGATATCGATTACTGGCAGCTGATACAGGGAAAGATACATGTCGACACCGATGGGCTGAACCTGATCTGGAAGAACGACAAAGTCTCCGTCTCCAATGAGAGCTGGACGAAATGGAACGACAGCGAAGCCACCGACGGCAACCAATATATCAATAAAGGCTATCGGCATTATGATATGACGCTTGACGGCAACGTCATCGATGTATTCATCCTTCACATGGATGCAGGTGACACCAACGCCTCCTGGTCGCGCGAATCGCAATGGCGCCAGCTGGCAGAGGCCGTGAACTGGACAGACCCGGCACGACCCAAGCTCATCATCGGCGACACTAACAGCCGCTGGACGCGCGAAGACATCATGGCGAACTTCATGAATCGGTTGCGTTCAGATATTATCCCCTCCGATGTCTGGGTAGAGCTGTGGCGCGATGGCGTCTATCCGACCACGCTCATGGATCACCTCGTGGATCAGAGCGTGCCCAGAAACTATACGAACTATGAAGTTGTGGACAAAATCATATATATCAACTCCATCACAGTCAACAGCCTCCAGCTGATTCCCAAGAGTTTCCGCATTGAGCAAGACTACACTTATGGCAAGATTGACGGAACCAGCAACACAACCCCATTAGGCGACCATAAACCTGTCGTGGTGACATTCAAATATATCCAAGCCGGGGCTTACGTTGATGCGATTGAATCACCCGAAGCAGCCCCGTCGGCTCGGGATGAGGAGAAAAAGATGTATGACCTGTCGGGACGTGCCGTCAACCCCACCACCGCTGCGCTTCGCCGTGGTGTCTATATCGTCAATGGGAAAAAGGTTTTGGTGCGTTAGCGGTACTTCCGCTCGTCCTCATCGTTGAGCATAGAAAGATAGGAACGATAACGGCTCTCGGCAATCTCGTGATTGTCGAGGGCTTTTAGTACGGCACAGCCGGGTTCATGGGTGTGCGTGCAATTGCCGAAGCGGCAATGGCGGCCGATGGCGAAGATCTCGCGAAAGAAATGGCCGACTTCCTCGCGCTGGAAGTCGAAGGTGCCGAAGCCGCGGATGCCTGGGGTGTCGATAATGTAGCCAGGAGGGGAATCCGATGCTGACGCATCGGGCACAGAGGCAGGATGTGCGGCAGTGGCATCACCGCGCTCACCAGAGGGCAAGTCGTACATCTCAGAGAAAGTGGTGGCGTGCTGACCTTGGTCGTGGGCGGCGCTGAGGTCGGCGGTTTTGGCACGCGCTTCAGGCACGAGGGCATTGAGGAGGGTGCTTTTGCCTACGCCGCTGTTGCCGCTGAAGAGGGTGGTCTTACCTTGGAGCGCCTGGCGCAAGGCTTCGAGACCTTCACCCGTGATAGCCGAGACAGCGAGGCAGTCGTAGCCGATGGTGCGGTAGAGGGTCATGACGGCTTCGAGGTAGCGATGTTCGTCGTCATCGTAGAGGTCTACCTTGTTGAAAATAAGCAGGACAGGCACGCGGTAAGCTTCGGCGGAGGCGAGGAAACGGTCAATGAAGGTTGTGGACGTCTCGGGGTGAGCGATGGTCACGACGAGGCCAGCCAGATCGACGTTGGCTGCGATGATATGGCTCTGCTTGGAGAGGTTGGAGGCGCGACGAATGATGTAGTTGCGGCGGTCGAGGATCTCGGTGATGAAAGACCCACCCCCAGCCCCTTCCGTAGAGGGAGGGGTGAACTCTACGCGGTCGCCGACGGCAACAGGATTCGTGGAACGGATGCCACGGAGGCGGAAATTGCCTTTGACCTTGCACGCAAAAAGCTGGTCGTCGTCCGTGCGGACGTCGTACCAGCTTCCTGTGTTGCGGATGACGAGACCCGTCATGTCTCTTACACGGTCATAATTTCCTTCTCCTTGGCAGCGAGCAGTTCGTCAATCTTCTTGATGAACTTGTCGTGCTTCTTCTGGAGTTCGGCTTCGCCGTCCTTCTGGAAATCTTCGCTCAGGCCGTCCTTGACAGCTTTCTTGAGCTGCTCAATTCCGTCGCGACGGGCGTTGCGCACGCTGACCTTGGCCTGCTCGCCTTCCTTGCCGCACTGCTTGTTGAGCTGCTTACGGCGCTCCTCGGTGAGGGGAGGAATGCCGATGCGGATAATCTCGCCGTTGTTCTCAGGCATAATGCCGAGATCGCTGTTGATGATGGCCTTCTCGATGACCTTGAACATCGATTTGTCCCAAGGTTTGATGCTGATGGTGCGGGCATCGGGTGTGGTGACGGCGGCACACTGGTTGATGGGCACCATGGAACCGTAGTTGTCCACGCGGATGCCATCAAGCAGCTTCACGTTGGCCTTGCCGGCGCGGATGTGTGAGAGGGCTTCCTCGAGGTACATCACGGCTTCTTCCATGCGCTCGTCGGCGGCGTTGAGTATTTCTTTATAGTCTGCCATAGTATGTTGAGTTTAATGTTTAAAGTTTCATGTTTGAAAAGGTTTTTGCCTCTTTTGGGGGACAAAGATAAAGATTTTCGTCGATACAAAAAGCCTTTTTGTAGAAAAAAGTGTGTTAAATGCACAAAAACTTTAAACTTTAAACGCTAAACTTTAAACTTTTCCTTATATTTGCCCCCGAAAAGGTTGCATTAGACATGAATTTCGACCAAAAGATACAAGAATGGCTCGCGCTGTTGCCTCCGATCACGTTGGATGAGATGAGCGGCATTAAGCTGATGAACCGCACCGACACGAAGTTCGTCACGAACAAGGAGAAGCTCGCTCGCCTCTTGGAGTTAGCCCAAGGGCAATACTATGCGCAGCAAATCGAGGACGCGCGCATAGCCAACTACCGCACGACCTATTGGGACACGCCCGACCACCGCTTCTTTGTGGAGCATCACAACGGATGGGCTCCGCGACAGAAGATTCGTGTGCGAACGTATGTGGACAGCGACCTGACCTTCCTCGAAGTGAAGACCAAGAACAACCATGGCCGCACGAAGAAAAAACGCATCACGGTGCCCTCGCAGGAGAAGGCTGATGTCGTGGCGGCAGGCGGCAGCGAGTTCACGCAGAAGCTGACAGGCGAGACCTTCGAAGACATCATTCCCACGGTGCAGAACCGCTTCCAGCGCATCACCCTCGTCAACTTCGGTAAGACGGAGCGCCTGACGATAGACTTCAACGTCGGTTTCCACAATTACGAGACGGGCGGCGACGCCGAGACGGGCGAACTGGTGATCATCGAGCTGAAACGCGACGGCAATGTTTTCTCGCCCGTGCTGGATATCCTGCGTCAGTTGCGCATTCACCCCTCGGGTTTCTCCAAGTACTGCATCGGTTCGCTGATGACCAACGGACGCCTGAAGCACAACCGCTTCAAGCCGAAGATGATTCGCATCAGCAAGTATTCCGGTGCTAAGATCTGTGCCGCAGCGGTATAAACCTTTTGACAAAATTATTTAAACTATATCACATCTATGGAAGTTATTAGAGAATTAAACTATGAGTTAGGTAATCTCCTCGGCGTCACCCTGTTCGACCCCCAGCATTTTATCTCACTCCTCATCCGTTTCACCATCAATCTGGTTGTGGTGAGCGTCATTGCCCGCTATTTCTACTACCCGCATAGCCGCCGTCGCGACTATATGTTCATCTTCATCCTGATGGCCATGAGCATCTTCCTGCTCGTCAGCCTGATGGAGGGCGGCGGCATGGAGTTAGGCGCGGCCATGGGCTTGTTTGCCATCTTCGGCATTATGCGTTTCCGCACCGAAGCCGTGCCTATCCGTGAAATGACCTACCTCTTCATGCTCATTGCGCTGAGCGTGGTGAATGCCGTGGCTCATGGCGACTACCACCCGAAGGCCGACTACTGGGATGGCGTAGGCATCGTCACGATCCTCTTTGTCAACCTGACGTTCATCATCATGTGCTGGATCTTCGAGAGCTCCAAGGTGATGAGCAGCGAGTGCTCGAAGATAATCCTCTACGATAATGTCAACCTCATCGCTCCCGACAAGCGCGAGGAACTCATTGCCGACCTCAAGAAGCGCACGGGGCTGAAGATCACCCGCATAGAGATTGGCCTGCTCGACTACCTTAAAGACAGCGCCATGATCCGCATCTACTACGACGATCCCAACGATGTCGGCAACAGCATTGCCCGCTACGGTAGAATGCCGAAAGAGATGTAGGAAAAAAAGTGAAGGCCCCACCCCTCCCCTCCCCAAGGGGAGGGAGTCTTTCCCTCTTGGAGGAAATTAAAAGGGGGCCGAAAGTGAAAAGTGAAAAATTAAAAGTGAAAAATTAAAAGTGAATAATTAAGTACTATGAAGCGCATACTTCTTGTACTATTGGCCATACTGCCAATGGCTGTGCAGGCGCAGGACACGGAGAACTTTGGTGCCGTGTGGACTGAGGTAGGTGTGACGAAGGTGCTGCCCTACGACCTCAGCATTGATGCAGGCGTCGGTTTCCGTACATTCGACTGGTTCGAGGATGCCAACCGCTTCGACGCCAGTATTGGTCTGGGCTATAAGTTGGGCAAGTACGTCAAGTTCGGCCTAAGCTATACGTTCATCGCCAAGCATTATCTCGAAAAGACGGAATATAAGTATGCCGGCGACTTTGATTTCCCCTCTTATCAAGGCACAACTTATGCAGCACCTGACGGTTTATCCTACGACTATGAGGGCTACAATACCGATGCTGCCCACTGGGCACCGCGCCACCGCATCAGCTTCGATGTCAGCGCCGACAAACGTTTCTGGAAAACGCTGCGCATCAGCCTGCGCGAACGTTATCAATTCACCCATCAGTCATCCCGCAACGTGAATCGCACGAAGTATCGCGTCGATGAGATTGATGACGACGGCAACATTCAATGGGAAGAACCCACGACCTCCGTCAAGGAGAAAGCCGCGTGGAACCGCCACCTGCTGCGCTCACGCCTGAAGTTCTCCATCGACAGGAAAGGATGGAATTGGGAACCCTTCGTCAGCGCCGAGCTGCACAACGACATGGGAAACAGTTTCCACATAGACAAGATCCGTTGTGCTGCCGGCACCGAATATGCCATCTCTAAGGTTCACAAACTTTCTGCTGCCTACATCTTCACCCACGAGAACGACGACGACGGCAACGAGAACATTCACGCCATCAGTATCGGATACAAATACAAATTCTAAACACTTTATTTATAGACAACAATGAATCGCAAACATCTTCCTTTTATCGTGCTCGCGATAATGATGATTTCTATTGCTGCAGGTTGCGGCAAGGAAGAAACCGAACCGACACCCGATCCCGTCACGCCGCAAGATACGACCAAACAGGACACGACAACGGTCGACACGGACACCGTCGTCATCCCCGTCGACAGCACCGTTTACATCAAATGGTCTGGCACGACGGCCACCGTTGAGGTCAACGAGAAGCTAACCGCCGACATCACTTACACCGTCAATGGCGGAGATGTCGTCGTGACCAACAACAATACGGCCAATGAGTTCCTCTTCGTGCTCAGCGGCGCCAGCACCAATGGTTCCTTCACCTACAACGGCACCTTCAAGGCCTCCTTCCAGTTCAACGGCCTTGAACTGACATCAGCTGCGGGCGGCGCCGTAGATATCCAATGCGGTAAGCGCATCAAGCTGGAGCTCGCCGACGGCACCACCAACAGCCTGACGGACGCCGCTGAAGGCGAACAGAAGGCTGCCTTCAACTGCCAGGGACACATGGAGGTCAGCGGCGGCGGTAGCCTCAGCGTTGCCGGCAACTATCGTCATGGCCTGCGCACCAAGGAATACCTGTATCTGAGCAGCACCGTTGGCTCCATCGCGGTGACCTCAGCCGCTGCCGACGCTATCCATTGCGGTGAGTTCTTCCAGATGGACGGTGGCGCACTCACCATCAGCGGCATGAGCGGCGACGGCCTTCAGGTGGAGACCGACGCAGGTTCGGAGGAAGCGCTCAACGGACAGTTCATCATGAACGGCGGAACGCTCAACATGACGATGACGGCTCAGGACACCAAGGGAATCCGTCTCGACATCGACACGCTGAACAAGTTCACGCCCGAGATGAAGATCTTAGGCGGCACTATCACCGTCAACCTCACCTCCTCAGCCCTCGGTGCAAAGGCCATCGCCAGCGACGGCAACATCACCATCGGCAGCGACACGACCAGCCCCACCGTTGACGTGACCGTAGCCGCAGGCGTCTTCAAGGAGGAAGTGGACGGCACCGAAGAGGAGAACCGCGCCACTGGCATCAAGGCTGACAATACGCTACTCATCGCTGGCGGCACCACCACCGTGACCGCTACAGGCAAGAAGAGCCGTGGCGTGCGCGCCGCCACACTGCGTGCCACAGGCGGTACGCTCACCGTCAAGAACACCGGTTCTAAGAGCCAGGGTATCAAGCTCGACAACACCTTCACCAGCGAAGGCGGCACAGTCACAGGTACCTTCAAGTATTAAATTGTTTATGCCCGAAAGCAATAAAGTACACGCTTCAACGTTGATATAATGATGAAGCGTGTACTTTTCATACTTCTCTGCAGCCTGACTGTCGGCTTCGTCCGCGCCCAGGAACCTCGCATTCAGAACCGCCCCTACTTGGATCAGCGGTTCCTTCACTATGGCTTCTTCATCGGCGTGAACATGATGGACATGGAGGTGACGAACAACGGGTACGTTGACCTTGAGACGGGCGAGCAGTGGTACACCGAAGTCGACAACTTCCAGCCGGGCTTCACCGTCGGCGTGCTCGGCGAGCTCAGGCTCACCAAGACGTTGGGACTGCGTTTGGAGCCAACCATTCATTTCGGGCAGAAGCACGTCTTCTTCCATGAGCAGGTGTCAGGACGTGACACGACACAAAACCTCAAATCCACCTATCTCGCCGTACCACTGAAACTCAAGGTAGCAGCGCCGCGCTACAACAATTTCCGTCCGTACGCCGCCGTCGGTGTCGCACCCTTCATCGATCTAACAGCGCGTAAGCACGGCGCTCTGCTCACCGAGCGCTTCGACTGCTACGTGGAGGTCAGCATGGGCTGCGACATTTATCTCCCCTATTTCAAGCTCATCCCCGAGCTGAAGTTCAGCTTCGGCCTGCGTGATATCATTGCACACGATCGCAACGACCTCATTGACGCCACGTTGCTGAAATACACCAAATCCATCGACAAGGGTCACGCCTCCATGATCTCCCTTGTCTTCTATTTCGAATAGCTTTTCAGGCGGGTTACTCGGAGAGTCCTCCATCTATATCCTCGAAATAAAGATAGACAAGACGGCGAAGGTGGCCTTGCAACAGATCATTGACAAGAATTATGCCGCTCCCTTCGCCACCGACCCGCGTCAATTGTTCAAGATCGGCCTCAACTTCTCCACAGAGACCAAGCTAATTGACGATTGGGTGATTGCGTGATGAATGACGTGGTCAACCTGCCCTGAAAAGCTATTGGGCTTGCGAGATGGTGATGGTGTCCTTAAGGATGATGTCAGCTGAGGAGCGGCCGATCATGAGGGTGAAGGTGCCAGGCTCGATGACGCGTTGGAGGTGGCGGTCGACAAGGGCGAAGTCGTCAGGGGTAAGGGTCATCGTGGCTGTGCGCGTCTCACCCTTCGGCACGAAGATGCGCTGGAAGGCTTTCAGTTGGAGGAGTGGCTGCACGGTGGAGGCTATATCGTCGCGAAGATAGAGCTGCACAACCTCCTCGCCGTCGCGCCCACCTGTGTTCGTCACGTCGACACTGACGGTGAACGAAGGAAAAGGGGTGAGGGATGAGGCCTGAGAGATGAGGGATGAGGACTGAGGGGTGAGAGGCTTGATGCGGAGGTTTTTGTATTCGAAGGTGGTGTAGCTGAGTCCGTAGCCGAAGGGGTAGAGTGGCGCGGCGGACATCTCGACGTAGTCGTGCGGGCGCGGTGCTTTTTTGTTGTAGTAGACGGGTAATTGACCGATATTTGCGGGTACACTCACGGGCAGGCGACCAGCAGGGTTGTAGTCGCCAAAGAGGACATCGGCAATGGCTGTGCCGCCCTGTCCACCAGGGTAATAGGCTGTAAGGAGAGCATCGGCATTTGCCGCGGCCCAGCTCTTGTCCATGGGGCGTCCCTCGATATATACGACCACGAGCGGTTTGCCTGTTTGACGCAGCGCTTCGAGGAACTGTTGCTGGTGTCCGAGCAGGGTGAGCGTGGCGCGGTCGAATCCTTCGCCGCAGTCCATATCACTGATGGTCTTGCTGTCGGTGATGGCAGCGCCGGTCTCCTTATAGCTCGTCTTGAAGTCGCGGGCACTGGAGCCTCCGACGCAGGCGATGATGACGTCAGCACGGGCGGCTGCGGCCACGGCCTCAGTAATGGTGTTCTCCGTGGTGTCGCGAACGGCACAACCCTTGACATACTCGACCTGCGTGGCAGGGAGCTTGGCACGGATGCCGTCGAGGATGGTGACGACATCGCCGTCGGCCTGCGGCGCGGTATAGTCGCCGAGCAGGTTATAACGGTTGTCGGCATTGGGGCCGCAGACGAGGACGCGAAGCGTTTTAGATAAGGGGAGAGCCCCTCCGTTCTTCAATAGCGTCACCGCTGCACGAGCGACATCAAGGGCGACGGCTTTGTTGGCGTCGTTGCCAACGGCACGGGCGGCCTTGGGGTCGACATAAGGGTTGTCGAAGAGCCCCATCTCGAACTTCATACGAAGGACGCGGGCTACAGCGCTGTCTAAAGACCCACCCCCGCCCCCTCCCTGTGAGGGAGGGGAGGTGGGCTTGACCAGCTGTGCGTAAGCGGATGCGCCGAGGTCAACGTCGACACCGGCTTGGAGAGCCATGAGGGCAGCTTCGCGGCGATCGGCGGCTACGCGGTGGGTGCCTGCTATGCCATCGATGCTGTAGAGGTCGCTGACGACGAAGCCACGGAAGTGCCACTGGCCGCGCAGGAGGTCGGTGAGGAGGTATTCGTTGGCGGTGCAAGGTATGCCGTCCATGGAGTTGTAGGAGGTCATCACGGAGAGGGCGCCGGCATCAATGGCTCTGCGGAAGGGCGGCAGGAAGTTCTCGTGCAGCTCACGTTCGCCGAGCACGGTGGGGTTGCCGTTCTGCCCTCCTTCGGTGGTGCCGTAGGCAATGAAGTGCTTGAGGGTGGCCAGCGTAGCATCAGGCTTCGTGATATTGCCGCCACCGAGACCGCGCACCATCGCTGCGCCCAATTCGCCCGTGAGCACAGGGTCTTCACCCATAGTCTCCTCGACACGTGACCAGCGTGGGTCGCGTGCCAGGTCGAGGACGGGGCCGTAGCTGATATGTCCGCCCTGCAAACGTATCTCACTGGCTATCACCTTACCGGCACGCTCGATGAGCGCTGGCGACCACGTAGCAGCCATAGCCAAGCCCGTGGGGAAAACGGTGGCGCCGATGGCCATGTGCCCGTGCGGCGCTTCTTCGGCAAGGAAGAGCGGTATGCCTAAGCGCGTGTTTTCGAGGACGTAGCGCTGCAGCGCGTTGCCCGCCTGTGCGGCTAACTCGGGTGTCAGGCCGTTCTCCAATGACTTCTGCGTCCAAGGGTCGGCGCGGTAGGTGGCCCAGAGCATCCCAATCTGCCTCTCGGCGATATCTTTCTTGAAGGATTCGGATGGGACGACGGTTTTATAAGCCTTGCCGGATTTTCCGGATTTTCCGGACTTTCCGGACTTTCCGGGAATAATATCATAGTAGTTCCAGGCCATCGTACAGCGCAGCTGTCCCACCTTCTCCTCGAGGGTCATGCGGCTGAGAAGGTCGGCTACGCGCTCATCGATGGAGAGGGCTGGATTCTTGTACGGAAAGGACCCACCCCCCTGCCCCTCCCTTGTAGGGAGGGGAGTAGTTACATTTGCGGATAGGGAACTATATATTAAGATAAATAATGTATAAAGCAGTACTCGTTTCATGATGATCGGATTACTTGTTTGGTAATTACTCCCCTCCCTCACAGGGTAGCGAAGGAAAAGGAAGTTGACTTAATGTCAAGTTCCCCGAGCGACCAAGGCTTAACTCCTAAGCCGAGGACGGACGGGGCAGGGGGGGGGGGTCCTATTTGACTACCAATTTCTTATATTCCATACGCTCATTCTCATTGACCATGCGTGTAGGACGGAAGAGGAGGTACTTGGCGGCGATGGGGGTAAAGTAGACGTCCTGCATGATGGGGTTGTTGCGGATGTTGGAGAATTCGCCTGCAGCGACGCGTTTCAGCTCCTCGGGGCTCTGACCCACGAGGATCTCGTAGTTGGAAACCTTGCCGGTCTGTGCGGGCAGGTAGTGGAAGCTGCTGATGGTTTTCATGTCCTCGAGGGTGAGCAGCACTCCTCCGTCGCGGGCTGCTACGGTGAAGGCATAGCCTTTGAGGTCTTCTTCCTTCTCCTGGAAGCCATCCTGCGTGTTGGGCGCGTAGTAAAGGCTGGCAGCATTGAGGCAGACAGGTCCGCGTGCGTCGAGGATGCGTACCCGCAACGCCTTGGTCGCGACGGTAGCAAAGCGCAGCAGGCGCTTGTAGCCTATCGTCGTGGTCTCTTCCTTGGCGCGAACGGGTAGCCACCCGTTGCCTGACTGGTATTCGACGACAAAGGATCGTACGCGCTGCCCGAGGGGGATATACTCTTGCAGCTTGAGCAGGTTGACGTTTTGGCGTTTCTTGAGCGTGAAGGTTAGCGTGGCGGTCGTCACGCCGTCGGCGGTTGCCCAATACGTGTCATAGTTGCCGTCGGTGAGATTCTTAACGGTGAATGTCTTGCCGCGTGTGTCGGACGCTTTGATGGTGGCACCGCGCAGGAGCAGGTCGTCCTTCATGTCGTCCATGAGCCGTTTGTGATAATCCACAGCGTGTGCTGAGTCGGTGGGATGGATGAGGCCGTCGCGGTTGACGGGGAAGTTGAGAAGGAATGTGCCGTTATGTCCAACGCTGCGGTAGTAGAGGTCGCAGAGGTATTCGACGCTTTTCACCTTGGTGTCCTCGCTCTCGTGGTAGAACCATCCGGGGCGGATGCTGGTGTTGCACTCCGAGGGGATCCAGGTGTCGCCGTCGGGATGGCCGCTCTGGAGCTCGTCGCTGCGGTCATAACCGGGATAGACCTCGTTGATGCGCAGGAACGACCAGTTGGTGGCGTAGGCATATCCGCGCTCGTTGCCTACCCATCGGCAGCCGGGACCGCCGTCGCTGAAGATGATGGCCTGCGGCTGTAGTTTGTATATCGCACGGTGGGCACGCGGGAAATCATAATAGGTGCGGCGGTCAATCTTACGCTCTTCGCGCGCACCGCCGTAGTAGCCGTCGCCGCCATTGGCACCATCAAACCACACCTCGAAAAGCTCACCATATTGTGTCAGCAGTTCCTCGAGCTGGGCATGGAAATATTCGACATAGAGCGGTGTAGCATAAAAGGCCTGATGGCGGTCCCAGGGTGAGAGGTATAGGCCGAGTTTAAGCCCGTATTTCTTACACGCCGCGGCCAGTTCGCCGACAACGTCACCCTTACCGTCGCGCCAAGGAGTGTTGCGCACGCTGTAGTCGGTGTATTTTGAAGGCCAGAGGCAGAAACCATCGTGGTGCTTGGCGGTGATGATGATGCCTTTCATGCCAGCTTCCTTGATGGTCTTCGCCCACTGCTCGCAGTCGAGGTGTACGGGGTTGAAGCAGGAGAGCGGTGCGTCGCCGTAGCCCCATTCGCGATCTTGAAACGTATTGGGACCGAAGTGGATGAAAGCGTAGGTTTCCAACTGTTGCCAAGCCACCTGATGCGGTGTGGGCAGGGGAGCGACGGGTGCGGGTGCATTCTGTGCGCTAAGGGCTAATGCCAGCGTGAGGCTCAAAGCGCTCAAAAGTATTCTTTTCATAAGCTGTTAAGGTTGAATTGCGCGCAAATATAAGCATTTTTTGTCACATACGCTTTATCAGCGGCATAAAAAATGTGCCCCGTGGGGTACACGGGACACATTTGACGATAATCGGTGCTATAAAAGCGTCGATAGCCGACGGATTAATAGAGCGAATAGTAGTTTTCCTTGGCCCAGAAGAGCTTGCCGTAGTAACCGGTCTTGTCCTTGTAGTTTTTGGCCACGGCGGCATCATAGTTAGCCGTGTTGTAGTTGCTCTCGTCGCTGGGGTAGGGCAGACGATCGGGAGGCGTGGGATAGCTGGCCTCGTAGGTGTCCTTGGCGAACTTGACGGTCGGGAAGCCCGTGCGGCGTACGACATTCCATGCCTCGGTCTCGTTCATGAAGCCGAAGTTCAGCCAGAGCTGAGTAGCCACAACCTTCTGTGTGCCGTCCCAAATCTTGTTGGCATAAGCCTCGAAGTCAGCAGTTGTGGGAACAACGAGTTCGCGGAATCCCTTGTAGCTGTCGTTGCCGGGGACATAGAGCGAAGAGGTGGTCTTCATGTTCCAGTAGTACTCCTCGGAGAGGACAACTCCCTTGATGAAGTGTTGCTTAGCGGCAGCTTCGTTCTTGCCTACGCCATAACCCATGAGGTATGCCTCAGCCTTGCTCAGCTCAACTTCCGCAGCACCGATCCAAATGCCGTTGAGGTTGCTGTTGCCCTGATAGGTGGCATAACCAGCGAAGGCGATGGAATCAATGTAGCAGTAGTAATTGGCAATCATCTTGTTGTCGCTACGGTTGAGATACTCCTTGTTCTTCTCGTCGGCAATGTTGCTGATCTGGGATTCGGTCAAGGAGTTGTCATAAGCGATGTATTCACCGTCGGGGTTGCAGTCGTAGATAGCAGCAATACGCGGGTCGGTGTTGGCATCAGGTATACCGTTGGCCGGCACGTTCATGGCATCAAGCATAGCCTTAGAGCCAGAACCTTCGCTACGGCCTGCGAGTGCCTGAGCGATGCTCTTGCCGTAGTTGAAGTTGTCAGTCTGTGTGTCGCCGTTGACACCCTGGTTCTGATCGTTGGTCTCGATGACGGGGTACTTGGTGGGATTGTCGAGGATCTCCTTGATGGCAGCATGAGCGACGGAGGTGAGGTCGCCGTTGGTGGCCAGATGGAGAGCGATGCGCAGGCGCAGCGAGTTGACATAGCGCTGCCAAATCTCGATGTTGCCATTGGCTGCGGTGAAGTCTTGGCGCTCCAGAGCCTTCTGGATGTTGGCGCTGACACCACCTGCAGCGAAGAAGTCGCCGACTTCCTTCAGGTCTGCGAGGATGGTCTTGTAGACCTCAACGTCATCGTCGTAGCTGGCAGCTTCCTTAGCAGCTTCATAGTCACCCGTCTTCCAGAGTGAGCCGGCACCTGAGAATGGAATATCGCCGAAGGTGGAGAGCATCTCATGCACCTGAGCCTCGGTGACCGTGCGGCCTAAGAGGTAGAACACCTTGTTGGCCGCCTGCTGGTCGGGTTCCAGATTGTTATAGTTCTCTTCGAGGAGACGGAACTGGGTCACTTGGTTGTAGAAATCCTTCCAGTGGGTGTTGAAGCAGCCTTCGCCGGCACCACGGTAGCGTCCGCGACCGTTCTGGGTTCCGATGATACCTGCAAACATACCTTCAGAGGGGGATTCTGTGTAGTAGCGATAGTAGCAGGGATTCATCCAGGCGTTGCCAGCCTGCAGAACACCTGTGAATACAAAGGGTACGTCTACGGTGGGCGTCTTCGACGGGCTCTCGTATCTCTTGGCGTAGTCCTCGTCAGAACAGGAGACGAATGTCAGGAGTCCCACAGCAGCCAAGGACAGTAAAAATATCTTTTTCATATCTTTGTCTTTTTAATGGTTTGAATAGGAGTTGATGTTCACTGTTGCTCGTGGCTTTAGAAAGTGGCACGGAGTGAGAGACCGAAGGTGCGGGCGCTCGAGGTGGAGCCGCCGACCATAGACTGATAGATCCAGTTCATACCGTCAGCCGTCTCGGAATCGAAGTCCTTGAGGGTGCGATAGAGGTAGAACGGGTTGCGGGCAAAAGCAGAGATGGTGAGGTTCCTGCAAGCGAACTTCTGGGTCCACTTCTGCGGCAGCGTGTAGGCGAGGCTGATCTCGCGGCACTTCACATAGCTGTTCTTCTGGATGGCTTCGGCATAGCTCTGCGTGGAGCTGGTTCCCCAACCGTATTGCATATCGTTAACCTCAAACTGTGTGACGAGGATGTCGTTGGGCGTGCCGTCAGCCTTGACGCCTTCCTGGATGAGACCGTTGTCATAAACATAGTGGCCGTCGATCTTGGTCACGCCGCGCTGGTAGTTGGAAATCTGCGATGCAGGCACGATGACGATGGAGCTCTTGTCGTTCTCATCCTCGGCCTCGCTGTTGCAGTAGTAGTAGAGACCGCCGGTCTGTGCGTCACGCACGCCGAGGGCATCCTGGATGATACCTGTATCCATGTAGTACTGCCAGGGGAGGTTCAACATGTCTCCGCCGACGCGGAAGTCGAACGTCACGTCGAGGGTCAGGTTCTTCCAGCTGAGGCTGGTACCGAAACCGCCGACGATCTTAGGCATAGCGTTACCCACCTTGCGACGCTTGGAAGTATCGGTGACGTAGAGACCGTCTTCGCCGACGAGCTTGCCGAGGTCTTCCTTGATGGAACCGCCATTCTCGAGATACTCATCGAGCTCAGCACCTGTCTGCATGAGACGGCCGTCATCAAGGCGATAGAGGTGAGAGTGGACGTAGGTGTACCAGTCACCCATAGGCTCACCAACATGTGATTCGAGGCTGTAAGCACCTACATCACCATCCAAGTGATTCAGGACATCGAGACCGTCTGCGAGTTTCTCAACCTTGTTGGCGTTCTTGGCGATGTTGAAGCGGAGATCCCAACGCCAGTCCTTGGTCTGGACGGGTGTGCCGTAGATGGCAAATTCAACACCTTGGTTCTTCAGCTCACCGACGTTCATCAACATAGAGCCTGCACCCATGGAACGGGCTGCCGTGGTGGCAAGAATCTGGTCGTAGATGGTATTGTTGTAGTAGGAGAGTTCGAAACCTAAGCGGTTCTTGAAGAACTTGCCTTCGAGACCGAGCTCAAACTCACGCTTTCTCTCGGGTCGGATACTCTCGTTGCCGACTGTCGTGTCGATATAGTTCTGGATGAAGGAGTTGCCATTGGTGGCGGGGTTGCCCTTCTGCAGGTTGCTCTGGCTATAGGCGACCACGGCGCGATAAGCTTCGGGGTCGTTACCCACGACACCATAAGAAGCGCGCAGCTTGCCATAATCCCACCATGTCGGACGGTTCTCCTTGAGAATCTCTGATAAGATGAAGCTGGCACTGACGGAGGGATAGTAGAAGGTGTTGTGGCCCTTCTTCAGCGTCGAAGACTTCTCCTGACGGATCGTACCCTCAATGTATGCCCAGCCGTCGAAGCCGTAGCCGAGTGTGCCATAAAGACCCGTGCGGAGCAGGCTGGAGCGACCCATGCTGGCACCGGGTGTGCCTACGGAGGCTGCGAGGTTGAACCAGTTCTCCTGGCTCAGACCCTGGCTGGTGCCGACAGATGAGAGGTAATATTCTTCCTGACGGGCGTTCCAACCGATGTGAGCCGTCACGTTGTGCTTGTCGGCAAAGGTGCGGTCGAAGCCGGCCATCACGTCGCCGTAGAATATCTGATACTTGCTGTTCTGGATGCCGTAATAGTCGCTGTACTGACCGTTGGAGGAGAAGATATGCGCATTCTCGGCGTAGTTCTTGTTCTCAATCTTGTCAGCTGTGAGGTCAGCACCAATGCGGGCACCGATGGTCAGGCCGGGGATAATCTCCCATGTGGGGTTCACGCTGCCGATGAAGCGGTCGTGATCCTCTTCCTGAACCTTACCCATGATGTTCCAGAAATACTCGTCGATGAGCGCCGTGGAACCCATCGGGCTGTACAAGAACTGCTCGTCGGGTGTCAGCGTTTGATCGGTACCACCGTTGACGGCAGCGATGCTGTTCTTGTAGCCCAGGCTGGTCATCGTGTGGTCGCGGATGTAAGCGATGTCGGTGAAGCTGCCAGCCATACCGGAATAGTTCTGCACGAGGCGGGTGATACGGTACGGGCGGTTCTTGATGAACTGATGCTGGTAGTTGGCCGTGTAGTTCAACTTGATGGTCTTCGTGATGTCGAACGTACCGTTCAGGTTGAAGTTGTGACGGTTGTTGTACGAATTGTACTGCATAGCCTTCACGTCGGTGTAGGTGTAGGACAAGCGGACGTGGTTGCGGTCTGTGCTGTTGGTCAGCGAGAGGTTGTAGTTCTGGTTGAAACCTGTGCGGAAAATCTCTGACCAAGGATCTTCGCAGATGGCAGTAAACGGACGTTGTGTGCCGTCGAAGTAAGTGACGGTCTTGTTGGCGTCGTAGCGGGCACCATAAGAATAATAGGTCTCGCGGTTAGGCGTCGTGATAGCGTTGCCGTTGCGGTCGACACGTGTGTTGCGGAAACCGGTGAGCGCCTGCTCGTTGGTGTTGCCAAGTACCCAGTTGTCATAACCGGGGCCGAACTCTGTCTGGGTGGAGGGCATGTAAGCGACCTTATCCCAGCTCAGCGTGGCGCTGAAGTCAACTGTTGTGCCGGTGCCCTGAGCACCCTTCTTGGTCGTGATCATCACGACACCGTTGGCGGCGTCAGAACCATAAAGTGCGGAAGCTGCAGTTCCCTTCAAGATGGAGATGTTCTCGATGTCCTCGGGGTTGATGTCAACGAGACCGTTGCTGCGGATGCGCTGGTTGCTCCAGTAGCCTTCGTTGTTCGTCTCGCCGTTGTGGATGGGCACACCGTCGAGGACGATCAGCGGCTGCGTGGTACCCGTGATGGACGAGTAGCCGCGGACGTTGATGGCGACGGCAGAGACGTTTCCACCAGGAGCGGAGCTGATACGTACGCCGGGAGCCTTACCATAGAGGGCTGCGGCGAAGTTGGGAGCACCCGTCTTTGTCAGCTCTTCGGCACCGATGCTGGCGACGGAGTAACCGAGGGTCTTCTGCTCCTTCTTGATACCGAGTGCCGTGACAACGACCTCTTCCAGACCAGCGACATCTTCGATGAGCTGAATGTTGATGGAAGCGTCGGAACCACCGACCTTAGCGCTCTGGGCCTTGAAGCCCATGCAGGTGAACTCCAACGTGGAGTTGGCACGGGTGGAAAGGGTATAGCGGCCGTTGGCATCCGTGATGGTGCCAGAGGCATAACCCTTCACCTTGACCGTTGCGCCTGCGACAGGCTGACCTGCCTCATCGGTCACGGTACCTTTTACTGAGACATTCTGTGCTTGTATGGCTGATGCCAGGCAAAGACACAGAACTGTCAAACACGCTCTCAAAGAGAACGAAAGAAAGCTTTTCTTTTTCATGTTTTGACGTTTTGGTTAATAAAATAAGTTTATTAGTTAAGCTTCACGGCTACAAAGATAGTCTTTTCTTGACGTATCGCAAAAAAATATATCAGATTTTTATTAAAAAAGGTGAATTTTCCTACTTCTGAGCCACAAATACCGCCTTTTTAACGAAATATTCTTGTAATTTTGTGCCATAAAACAAATAAAAACTTAAAAATGATGAAACGTTTTCTTCTTTCATTAATCATTCTTCACATTTCACTCTTCACGCTCCATGCCCAGAACCGTGGTATTGGCCGCTATCCTGGTGCTCCGGAAGCTTACTTTGGCCCAGTGCCCTCGACCTCGAACACGACCATGCGCAACCTGGCTTTGCACCGCGCGGCTTGGGCGTCGTCAGCTGCTGACTATAATATGACTGCCCATCTCGTGACCGACGGCATCTGCGACGAGCTTCAGGTTTTGCCTCTTGAGGTGTCGACGCCAGAGGGTGTGCTCACACGTCGCGAAGCAGAATGGGCCATCGACGGAGGTCCCTTCTCCAACCAAATCCTTACGGGTGCGCGCACGTGGATTAAATATAGGTGGGGCGAGGGTGTGCCTTTCACGGCACGGTTCGTAGAGCTCGATGCCCGTGTGGCCTACCATGAGGAGCAGGCAACACAAGGCTTCCGCATCGTCTGTCAGGTGTCTGAAGACGGAGAGTCATGGACAACCGTGGGCGAGCTCGCAGGCAAAGGACTGCCCGGTACAGCTATGCGCTACAAACTTCAGAGCGATCCCAACAAGCAGACCACCGAGGACTATCTGCCGGCGCGGGTGCTCGAAGAGGAACGGATTGCCTTGAAATTGAAAAATGAGAAATGCGGTTTCTTCCGTCTGCTCTTGGAGATGCCGGGCGCTGCCTACTGGCAACTCAATGACATTCATTTCTTCGACGATGCACATCAGGAACTGTGGATGCAGCCTTCGCAGGTGTTCCGCAGCGCTTGGATGAGCGACGGTGGCGGCAAGCAATGGTTGAAAGTAGACCTCGGAGCGCCTGCCACCATTGACCATATCACGCCACGCTGGCTCGAAGAACCGAAGCGTTGGCATTCGGAGGTGTCCGACGACGGACGTTACGTGACGCTCATCATGGAAGAGCCCAACGCATCGGGCTGTTATGCCTTGCGTGAGTTAGAGGTCTGGGGCACGGGAGGCGTGAGTTACGCGCCGCATGATATGGCAGGCGTGAAAGGCAACCGCCTGGAGCTCAGCGGCGGACGCTGGCAGCTGCAACGTGCCTCCGAGGTCACGGCGCGCGGCGAGGAGATTGCCACGGAAGGCTACGACAGCTCTTCATGGATCTGGGCTACCGTTCCGGGCACCGTATTAATGTCTTATGTCAACATCGGCGCTGTGCCTGATCCGAACTACGCCGACTGGGTCGATCAGATTTCCGAGTCGTTCTTTCGCTCCAACTTCTGGTATCGTGATGTCTTCGAGGTTTCGCCTGAGCTCCTGAAGCAAGGCAAGCTCCGGCGTCTCCACTTCGACGGAATCAACTGGAAGGCCAATGTTTTCCTCAACGGACATCGCTTAGGGTGTGTCGAAGGAGCTTTCCGTCGCGGCGAGTTTGATGTTAGCGGCCTGCTGCACGAGGGCACCAACGTCCTTGCCGTGGAGATCATCTGCAACGAACACTTTGGTGTGGTCAAGGAGAAGAACGAGAATACTACGCAGTTCAACGGCGGCATACTCGGAGCCGACAATCCCACGTTCCACGCCACCATCGGATGGGACTGGATAACAACCGTTCGCGGTCGCAACGCAGGCATCTGGAATGAGGTCTACGTGACCAGCGATACAGCCGTGACGCTCTCCGACCCCTACGTCCGCACAGAG
Source organism: uncultured Prevotellaceae bacterium (assembly GCA_947307015.1). Lineage (GTDB taxonomy): Bacteria > Bacteroidota > Bacteroidia > Bacteroidales > Bacteroidaceae > Physcousia. Next base: position 31,627 of record CAMZHV010000015.1, read on the forward strand.
GTCAAAGGCGATCAGGTCACGGTGACGCCATCAGTCTTCGTCCGCAACCACGGCAGTCAGCCCTTCCGTGGAACCCTCAGCGGCTGGATTGGCGATGTGCGTTTTGAGAAGAGCGTGAGCCTACTTGCGCACCACGAAGAGGAGATCACCTTCGCCCCCTCCGACTTCCCGCAGCTCACACGTTCCGACTTCCGTCTCTGGTGGCCCAATGGCTACGGTGAGGCCTACAGGTACGACTGCGGCTACGAGATGCGGTTTCCCGTCGTTGGTGCGACGGGCATTGCGGCTAAGCTTGCTTATAAATCCGGCTTGCGCGAGATGACCTACGAACACCTCAACGACAGCGTGCTCATCTATGTCAATGGCCGTCGTTTCGTTCCCCTCGGTGGCAACTGGGGCTTTGATGAGCACAACCTGTGCTACCGCAGCCGCGAATACCTAACAGCCGTCGCCTACCACCGCGATATGCACTGCACGATGATTCGCAACTGGGTAGGCATGATTGGCGACGATGCGTTCTATGAGGCTTGCGACAGTCTCGGCATGATGATATGGCAGGACTTCTGGCTGGCCAACCCTTGCGATGGCCCCGATCCCTATAACGAAGCGCTCTTCTTAGATAATGCCGAGGATTATGTGCGGCGCATACGTCAGCACGCCAGCATCGGCATCTTTTGCGGGCGCAACGAGGGCTATCCTCCCGCCACCCTCGACCGTCAGCTGCGCCGCTATGTCCGCGAGCTCACCCCTGGAATGGCTTATATCTCCAGTTCTGCCGACGATGGCGTGACGGGTCACGGCCCTTACTGCGCACAGCCCGCCAAGGTCTACTTCGAGAAACAGAGCGGCAAGCTACACACCGAGCGCGGAATGCCTGCCGTCATGAATATCGAGAGCCTCAGCCGCACCTTCTCCCCTGATGCCCTTTGGCCTCAGTCGAAACAATGGGGACAGCACGACTACACGCTCCTCGGCGCCCAGCGTGCACAGGAGTTCAACGGCCTCGTAGAGAAGGCTTTCGGCGCATCGACGTCAGCGGCGCAGTTTGCCCGCCGCGCCCAGCTCATCAACTACGAAGGCTATCGTGCGATGTTTGAGTCTACGAGCCGCGCACGTGCCGGACTGCTCATCTGGATGAGTCATTCCTGCTGGCCCTCAATGGTGTGGCAGACCTATGACTACTACTTTGAACCCACCGCTGCCTACTTCGGCGTGAAGAAAGCCTGCGAACCGCTGCACATACAGCTCAACGCCCTCACGGACAGCATCGAAGTCGTTAACCTCTGCGCTGGCAATCGGACAGGTCTTACTGTCACCGCCACGCGCTATGACCTCAACGGCAAGCGCTTGTGGCAGAAGACTGCGAAGGTTGACAGTCGCGACGACAGCACTGTCGGGATAATGAAGAATGAAGGAATGAAGAGTGAAAAATGTGTGCTGCTGCGCCTGCAACTAAGAGATAAGAAAGGGGTGATTTCGGAGAACGATTATATTCTTCGCGACGAAGAGGGGAAAGAGGCGCCGCTCGGAGCTTGGCCTGCAGCTGATGTCGAGCAGCAGACCGTGGTGACGGGCACAAGTGCCGTCGTCACACTTCGCAACCGTGGCCGCGCTATTGCGCCCCTTGTCCGCCTCAACCTCAAGGGCGCTGACGGCGAACAAATCCTCCCTGTCCTCTACTCCGACAACTATTTTAACCTCCTTCCTGGCGAGCGCCGCACGGTCACCATCACTTGGAAAGCCGAAGATGCCCGTGGGCAGCAGCCCGTCGTGGAAGTGGAGACGCTGGAACGCCCGTAGGAAATCCGTAATTATCCCAAATCGGTCATTAGGATTGATGCCAGATTGGTATTTGTTTCGAGCAGATTGGCCATATTGTTATCGAAGGCGTAGCGGGCTACGGCGAGATGGCAATGCGGACAAGATGCCGAAAGAAATGCTAAGATGACATCAATAGACCGTAAAAAAGAACTTAATTATATTATAATCGGCCTAATGACCGATTTGGGATTAATGGAAGTAGAGATCGGTGGGATTCATGCGGAAGCCGTTGGGGTCGAGGACGTTGAGACGTAGCATACCCCCGTTGTGGTCGTAGTAACGGACTTCGAAGGCGTGACGCCCGGCTTTGAGCGCCTGCTGGCTGATCTCCTCATGCGGACTCTGCGGATGGTCGTTGTCTACGACAAGGTTGCCGTCAATCGTGAGCAGGCTGCCGTCATCGCTCTTGAGCGCAAAGGTGTATATGCCGTCGGCTGGAATCCTGATGTAGCCGCTGATGATGAGGCCGATATGTCCGTTTACGCCCTCGGGAATACACACATCGCTGACGTCGTAGGTCGCCTTCACCGGGCTCAGGTGCATATTCGTACACTTGAACTCGTGGAAGTCATACCAAGTGGCGGTGAGGCCAGGCTTTAGTGTGCCTTCCTCAGGCAGTGCTTCTAAAAGACCTTGTTTGACAAATTGTGCCTGCACGTTCTCGCCGCCCTTGCCGTTGGGCTGGAAAAGGCGCAGGTTGAAGGTCGTTGTCTGATCCACGGTGATGGGGCCTGAATACAGCCGCGAAGAAGCGGTTGGCATGGAGCCGTCCGTGGTGTAGCGGATGATGGCTGACGGGTCTTTACACGTGGCGGTAAGCTTACCCTGACCCGTGAAAGCATTGACACCGTAGAAGCCCTCAAGGCTGGGCGTGTGGTAAGGAACATTGAGGCTTTGCAGTAGCTCAAAGTGGCGCGTCATACGCGTCGAGAACTTGTCGAAGTCCTTCTTTGCAGGTTCTGTCCAGGCCAATTCCGAAAGGGCAAGGATGCGCGGGAAATATTGGTAACAGGCGTGGGCAAACGTGGGGATATATTCTGTCCACAGGTTGCCTTGGACGCCGAGGATGCGCCCCGCCTTGCCAGCCTTTCCGGAATTTCCGGAATTTCCGGTCTTTTTGATCAATCCGCCAAAATCATATTCGTAGACATCTTGCAGGTTGTTCTTCTGTTCTGTCTGCGAGAAGTACATTGGTGAGCCCGGACAGAAGATGACGTCGTTGCCTTGATTGATCACCTGCTGTGGTGCCTCTGGCACCCAGGTGCGCCACCAGGTCACCGTGGCTGTCTTCGAGAGACCGCCCTCGAGAATCTCGTCCCAGCCTAACATCTTGCGTCCCTTCTGGTTGAGGTAGGCTTCCATCTGATGAATGAACCACGCCTGCAGTTCCAACTCGTCCTTGAGCTTGCAGTCGCGGATGCGTTGCTGGCAGTCGGGGCAGGTCTTCCAATTGTCTTTCAGCACCTCGTCGCCGCCGATGTGAACATATTCGTAGGGGAAGAGGCTGATGACTTCGTTCCAAATATCGCGGCAGAACTCCAGCGTTTTCTCCTTGCCCGGACAAAGCGGCGTGGTGAAATACTCGCCCCAACCGATTTTTTTGAAACAAGAGATGCCGTCGTAGTTCTCTATGGCGCTGAGGAAATGACCGGGCATGTCGATCTCAGGAATAGTCTCAATGCCTCGCTGACGGGCGTAGGCCACGATCTCACGGATGTCATCCTGCGTGTAGTAGCCACCATAGAGCGAGTCATTACCCACGACGCGGATCCGATCGTGTGGCAACAGCATATCGGGGTTGTCGGTCACCACCGCCTGCTTCCGACATACGCTGTCCTGGTCGTTGAAGATGCGCCAAGCCCCCTTTTCAGTCAGTAGCGGATATTTCTTGATTTCGATACGCCAGCCCTGGTCGTCAGTCAGGTGCCAATGGAAGCGGTTGAGCTTGTAGAACGCCATGAGGTCAATGATGCGTTTCACTTCCGGCACGGTGAAGAAGTGGCGCGACACATCAAGGTGGAAGCCGCGCCAGGCAAAACGCGGGGCATCGGTGACAACGGCACAGGGCAGCTGACCCTTGCCTTGCAGCAGGAGCTGGGAGAGCGTGGCGATACCGTTGGCAACGCCCTCAGCGTCACCGCCTTCGATGTCGATGCCCGTATCGGCGATGGACAGACGATAGGCTCCTGCTGACAAACGACGGTTCAGCTGGAGTCGCACGGCTCCCGCCTTGCCGGCTTGTGCTGTGGCTATGATATCACCATACCGTTTCAAACACTGCACGAGGTATGCCGCCGTACCTTCGAGAGAAGCAGGCGAGTAGACAACTTCCACGGAGCGGGGCAGGTCTATAGCGCCATTATCGCGGCTGTAGGACTGCGGCTGTGGGATGAGGGCCATCTGTGCCAGCGCTGTGGCGACACCGAGACATCCGAGAATCAAAGCGATGAAAAAACGTTTCTGGGGCATAGTGAGAGCGTCTTATTGATTAGGTTTTGCGTGCAAAAGTAGGAAAAATATGGTAAACAGCCGCTTCTTTCACGAAAAAGTTGTATTTTTGCCGAAAAATGCAACAAGAGTCCATCCTTTTCAGTCTCGCAGACCTCTTCTTTCCTCGCCATTGTGCCGCCTGCGGATGCCGCCTGGCGCCGGGCGAGCAGTTCGTATGCCCGGAGTGTATGCTCGGACTGCCTTGGGAGCGGCACCACGACTGGGTCCACAACTCGCGCACAGCCATCCGCGACCATCACCCCAGCATCCAGCGTATGGGAGCCTTGATGTGCTATACCCGCGACAATTCGGCAGCTCACATCGTACATGAATTCAAGTTCCATCGCCACTATGAGTTAGGCGCATGGATGGGACGCTTGGCGGTGGAACGGCTGCGAGAAACGGGGCTTTTCGACGGCGTGGAGGTCCTCGTGCCCATCCCGCTGACGAAGTCCCGACAGCGCCACCGCGGATTCAACCAGGCCGAGAAGATTGCCGACGAGATGGCTGCTGAGCTGGGCATCGAGGTGAGGACTGATGTGCTCCGTCGAATCCGCAATATTGAGTCGCAGACACACTTCCGTTTCGAACAGCGCCTGACCAATGCCAAGGGCATCTTTGCCCTCACCGCAGCCGCCCCGTCGCTGGCAGGTCATCATGTGATGATCGTCGATGATGTGATGACCACCGGCCGCACGATGCTTAGCGCCATCGAAACCCTGGAAACTGTGCCCGACATTCGCCTTTCCACTTTTGCGTGGGCATGGGTTCCGACCACGAAGTCAAACACGCCTTTCACATGAATGCTCTGCGGATGTCTGAGGTCTTTGACCTTACGTCCCGCCATTAGTACTCATTTCGTTCCGAAACGCAGACATCACAAGCGGTGTTTTGTATGTTTTTTAATTCATCAAGTCAAAGATCGCTGTTGAATAAACCTCAAAGGGTTTTCTTGGAAAGCCTTATAGGTTTTGGCGTAAAGCCTTAAGGGTTTCGGGTCGAACCCATAAAGCTTTTTCCTGTGGTGGTGGCCGCAGTCTGAGGGGTTGATAGTGTTTCATGATGATTGTTTTAAGTTGAGCATGGCAAGCCTTTTTGTTTGCGACAGCAAAGGTACGACATTGAAGACCGCCAATGATAGGCATCAAGAGGTTCGCACATGATACAATAGCTTCCCGTGAGATTCGATGTGTTGAGTCTCTCTCAGATAACTGGATTTTGAAGAAAACATATAAAAGCTCTTTCGCTGGTCATTCTTGAAGTGTCAAGCGTCCCTTCGGGCCGAGCGATCCATTGTCCATTATCCATTGTTCATTGTCAATTATCCCTTATCCCTTATCCCTTTTCACATGTCCATTCCTCTCGACAGGGTTTTAGGCTAAGCCCCCTCTATGACCCCTTATAGGGGGTCTAAGAGGAGGGGCTTTCGCCCAAGTCGGCCTGCGTGATGTCCGACAGAGGATTCTCGCTCGTGCGCGGGGGCACACCAGCGCGTGAGGTTGCTGTTGCTTTCTCTTTTTCGTTTTTCTCTTCAGCAACAACAACAGCCTTTCTTTCTTTACTTTCTTTGCTTCTTTCTTTCATTGCTTTCTTTGTTGAATTTTTTATGAAGGTTGTCATATTAATTGGGCTTTTGAAAAAACAATATAAACACCATCTGAAGGAGCTGGACTCTCGAGTCCTTAGTGCTAACCCTCTCATTTTTCTTGTGAGCAAGCTCCCAGATAAAATGTGAAGCTGCATCACCACCCTTACGGGTTAAGCTCCTGCATCTGGCAAACGCTCGAACTTGTTCGCTTCTTCGAGTCTCTTCTATGAGACGAGTCTGAAGAACATCGCGCTTTGCGCTAAAAAAACAAAAGTCCTGTTGAGGAATCTCGTAGTTGAGAAATAAAACTCTTGAGGACTAGTTTTTTAGTGGAGCGTAGCGGAACGGTGTTTTAGCCGCCGTGATGTGCTGAATTGTCTGCCTTTTCGCGGGAAAATACATAAAAAGTGTGAAATTCCGTTGACTATTCTTTTGTCTATTGCAATCCTTTGATTTTTTTCACTATCTTTGCCACGTGTTTGCTGATGGATGATTAAACCTTGACGCTTCACGAAACCACATTACTAACCTGAAAGGCAACGAGCAAATATGAGTGTTCTGCTTGTGCTCAACTACATAGGAATCCTTCAAGGACTCAAGGGATGCAAAAGAAAGTCCTCAACGTTCTACCAAAAGGCAGGCGTTGAAGGGCTTTCTGCGTTATGCACAATATGCGTTACCATATGACTCCATAATTGTCTTTTATTATACTATAGTTGATGAATTACGACAATAATAAAGAAAAGCAACTTGCCCACTCTGTGAAAGACAAGGATACAACCCTTCAAAGGAAAGAGATGCTTCCCTTTGAAGAGCTTGTTAAACGAGATAAGGAGCTAGTTCAAAGAATTGTCAGTGATGATATGTTTGCTTACAAGTTCTTTCATGATAAGTGTAAACCTCTTTTAAGTGGTATTCTTCACACCATTTATGGGAATATTGCAGATTATGATGAATTGGTAAATGAACTTTATCTGCTATTGAAAAAGCCCAATGCTGAAGGAGACTATTGGTATGCCCTAAAAACATTTGATTATAGAACATCGCTATTTGATTGGATTAAGACCGTTGCTGTAAGACACTTTTACACTCCAAGTTGCGATATCTTTACCATTCCCGAAACATTAATAGATTCGGGGTTAGCAGAGGAAATGTTTTCTAAATTAAACAAAGCTGTTTATCGCAAGTTTTTGTGTTTTAAGTATCTCGACAAATTATCAGATGATGAGATTGCTGAAAAACTTAGCATAGAACGGTCCCAAGTTCCGACTCTGTCCAGAAAAGTGATAAGGCAGTTGAAGTCAGTCATTGAAAATGAGTATCCAGAATATCTCTCTATTCTGTATCAGAAATCAGACGTTCATGAGGTTGACATCAGCGATAAGGATATTGGTGCTACGGAGAATGATTCTCGAACACAAGATTCACACATGGATGTGTTCCAATATCTTGATGCGATGCCCAATAAATACTATCGTAGAGTGATAGAAGCCTTGTTTTTAGATGATATTTCTCCCGAGGCACTAGCACAAGAAATGGGAACAAACGTTTCTAATATCTATAATATCAAAAGTAGAGGGTTAGATCAACTCCGAGACGTGGCCCTTTACTCCAATGAGATTCACAATCTTGAAAAATATATAAAATTGATTCCTGATGATAGGAAAAGAGCCATTCTTATCTCTATCTTTATTGAAAGAAGAGACTACGAGGTCGTCTGTTCTGAGTTAAAGATAACGGAAGTCCAATTTAAAAAAATCAAGAAAGATGCAATTAAAGATATTAAGCAATTAATCTTTAGGGCAAAGAAATGAATATTAGTAACAATACATTAGCAGCCTATGTGGCTGGAGTTTCAACAGTACAAGAAGATAAATTAGTACTGGATGAAATTGCCAACAATGACAGCTTCTCTGAATTGCTGGACGTTATGAATGAGGTTGATGCCATTGACGGATTGGACGAGATGCGAAACGAATTCAATGAATCAGCCGATGACCTTGAAGAGTTTAATGATTATATTATTAACATAAAATAAAAATAACATGAACAAGACATTGTTAAAGTTATTCGAACAAAACGAACCTGACTTTCGAAAAGAATTATCTGCTATTCAACTGCCTCGTGATGAAAAAAGGTTGCGTGGTTTTTTGAGTGATTTTTTTGTTAACCAAGTATCAGTTGAAGAATATAAGAAAGAACTTTCTTTAGGAGAAATTTCCGTTCTAAATTCGTTGCTTAAGGTGATTAATATACCTGCTCCTTTTGAACATGAAATTCAACCATTACCATTAAATGCTCAACAGATAAGAGAATTTAATAATGTGGACAAACATGTTTCACAAGACGATTCTTTCTCTAGTATTTTGGATATAACTACTATTGGGACAACGACCGTTGGCGGTATCATTGGCGGTCTTCTTTTTAAAACATGGGGGGGGGTGTTGCTTTCAATTGCAGGATGTGCATTAGGGATGTATCTGTCATCTTCTAATCCAAAAACCAAGAAGAATGCAGGCTCACCAACAAACCGGAAAATAGATGTAGACAAATATATACAAACATTAAAAAGCATTTGCAAAGGAATAGATGACGTTATCCTTAATTATCACACAAGTATTGACAATATAATAAAAGAATATGAAAGTGCTCCCAAGCCAACACTTGCTACGGCATATAAACCGTTGCTGGACAGATTAGCGTCCTTATATGTTGCATTGGAAACTGTTTCGCTTCCTACGGAGGTGAAATCCGAGTTTGATAAACTATTTAGAACGTTGAAAAATCATCACTATGAAGTACTTTGTTATAACGATGAGACTAAAGACTTTTTCATTATAACAGAGAGCGCTCATGTCTCGAAACCAACAGTAGTCAAAGCTGCAGTCCTAGAGAATGGAAAACTTATTGAATCTGGAGAATGTTTAATCCCTGAAAAATAGATTAGATTATGAACTACATCAAGCCTGATAAATCAAAGCATATTTATGTCGTCGGTATCGATTTTGGACATGGAGAGACTTCTGCAGACTTATGTCCTATACAATGGGATGCCAATTATTCCCAAATGGTAACTCCTGAATCAATCGAGATATTTAATGGTGTTCCGGCTATTAAATCCATCCTCCTGATTGAGAAAAAAAGTGGTTCCGATAATATTTACATTGGACAACAGGCCGTTTCAAGGTTTGCCAATCCCAAGTTTCACACAAATGACGTAACTTTTTCATACCACTCATATTTTAAGAAGATTCCTTCCTTGATGACAAAAGAGGAAAGAAATGTAATGCGTATTTTTATGAGTGAGGTTTATATGCAAATCAGAAGGCAACGTCCAGAATTAAAAGATGACAACCATGTGGTCTATATTGCTTGCCCTTCTAATCCCCAAAAATGGACAGAAAAAGAAGTTGAGAAGTATGCAGAAATAGCATTAGAGGCAGGTCTACCGTTAGCAAAAATTGATGATAAAAATGTAGGCATAATTAGAGAATCAAGAGCCGCGTTTTTAAAAGCTAGGAGCAACCCTCTATATAAATCATCCATTAAGGAAGGGTTGTTGCTGATAGATTTTGGTTCTAGTACTGTAGATCTAACATATTATTCGTCTAAGTACACTGAAAAACCAATTGACGATGGAGACGAATGTGGAGCCTCTAATGTGGAAATCGGCATATCTAAGGATTTGCAAAAAATATATAGTTCAGTAAAAGAGGCCATGTCGGAAGGCTCACCTGCACAAACAGCTATACTTCTTACTATTCGTGATGCTAAAGAGTATTTTTACACTTATGACAGTGAGGATTTAGAGGTAAGTTTAAATCTTCCTAAATATACTAAGTTTAAAATAGGGGAAACGGTTGAACATTTTTATTCAAATGAAGATATTGAGGATATTCTTTCCAAATATGTGATTGATGTAACAAATGCATTTGTTAAATTTCGCGACACATACTTGATTGACAAGCCCATACAAGTTATCTTCCTCACGGGGGGAGCTTCTCGAATGGGCTTTATTCAAAATATTGTTCGTAGCGTATTTAACTATCAAGAGGATTTTTACAAAGAAACTAATCCTTCTTTAACAATCTCCAATGGAATTGCACTTGCTGGTCGAGCCGATTTGCGCACATATTCAATGGAACTCGCACTTTTAGGTAGTAATGTTATAAAAAATGCAGATATTGCGACTCAGACTATAGAGACGGCAGCCATTTCTATCGCTGAACGCGTAATAAATGAAACTGAAGGATGCTATTCATCTTTTGCTTCAAGAAGTTACGATGACAATTTGGGCTCTCTTGAAAGTGATATCAAAACAAAGATAGACTCCATTTATGCAGGTTCATATCTTACTTCAGCATACAGCAAAACACTAAAAGATATTGCAAATAATAAAATTATACCATCTATCAACAATATAGTTAAAGATTATTTCCCTGATTTTGAGATAGAAGGAATAACGTCATCATCTTCTTTTTCCTTATCAGTAAAATCCGATAGCATTAGTACCCTTTCATCCGTCATATCATCTAGCCTAAATAAAATAGAGGAAGGATTAATCGAGGGGTTGGGTAAAGTGGTATGGAATATTGGTGTTGGTGGCATTGCACTAGTTGAAGGCGTCGCTGCAAACATCGGTATTGGAATTGTAAATTTATTTAGAGACAAACAGATTGATTATGTTGATGTTGGAGATATGGTGGACGAGGTGACTTTTAGCTTTAGGGATAAAAGCACAAAACTTTCATCATCCAGAAGAACGGATGTAAAAAATGAATTTGCTGGACACAAAAGCACATATAGGAATAGTATATGTGCAGATATCAAGTCAAAACTACAATCAGATTCCTCATTAAGTAGTCAAATTAATGACAACGGACGAGCCGAGATAAAAGATTATATAATAAATCAAATCCAGAATGCTCGTATAATGTTAAATTAAACCATCAATACTATGCCAAACATAACAGTTGAACGTACAACAGTTGCTGAAGGGCTTATAAAGGGGGTACAATATCTATCCAAAAGAGATGTTTTGACAGAGGTTTCTGTCGGCAATTCATCTTTTTCTTTATCTTGTAAACAATCTCCATTTGCTAACAGCATGATTGAATGGCTAAAAATTGACCAAGTTGGTGTATGTCATGAATACACGGCTCATCAGTATTTTTCAGTCATTCAAAAAGCCCTATATTCCATTCATCGCCCAGATAAGACTCAAGTAATTTTCATGGTTCATGGAGATGGTAAAAAAATTAATTTATACCTTGGTATTAAACAGGTAGACGAATCTCCAATTTTGGGCTCCGAAAATGCTTTTGCTGAAAATCTAACAACTTATTTGAATACACTTCTCCCTGGGTCAAGAACTTGTTATATTCAAGATTTGGATGACACTGGTAAAAAATTACTTGAAGATATAGACGAGAAAAAATATAGATACCTTTATTCTTTGTCAGGAATACCATCTATGATACAGAAGGAAGGCGAAGAAGGCTTAACTTCGATAGACACCCTTATTGGTCCACTTTCTCGGAAGAAATTTGTTTATTATGTTGTTGCCGATCCAATGGATGAATATAAAATCAACAATATAATGATAAAATGCTTAGAATTGGCAGGCAAAATAGAATCTGTCAAATCTTATAATATTTCAGAGACAACGAACACCTCTGTTACAATTGGTGTAAACGATTCTTTCTCTGAAACAGTAAATCTGAGTGAAGCAACTGCTGTAAATCGGAAGGGCAAGAAACATCATTTTTGGTGTAAACTAATGTCTACGATAGGGCTTGGAGATTTTATAGACCAGTCTACAAATACAATAACGAATGGTCTGTCAACAAGTAATTCCCATGGACAATCGCAAAGCAACACCCAAGGGTTCTCTTCCACGACATCAATGACTTTGGTAAACAAGTGCGCAGAATATGCGGCGAACAATATGTCTCTACATGCAAAACGTTATGAAAAAGGTCTTGCTGTAGGTATGTGGGACGTAGGTGTCTACCTTTTGGCAGAAGAAGCCTGTGTTGGTCAAAATGCAGCTATGCAGTTACGTTCCATTGTTAGTGGCAAGGATACTCCGCTTGAACCAATTCGTATTCATGATATTTCGCATTTATTGAAATCAAAAAACACATCACGAGATGTGTTATGTTCGGTAAAGTCTTTTTGCAGCATTCCCATACTTATAAAAACTTCAGACGGAAATGTTGTCCAATCAAATTTTGAACAAAGAGATGAAAACATAACTACATGCCTCACAACAGAGGAATTGTCGTGTTTTATAAATCTACCCCAAAAAAGCTTGCCTGGTATAAGTGTGGTGGATTATTCTTTTAATTTTAGTTTGACCCCCCAAATATACCATAATGAAGCTTATATAATGTCTATAGGGAAACTCGTGTATAGTGGAGCGGAATCAAACATTGATGTCCATATTCCCATAGACACACTTTCTCGCCATGCTTTGGTTTGCGGCGTTAACGGAAGCGGTAAGACAAATACCGTTTTAAGTATACTCGACGGATTTATGAGGGCAAACCGTCCGTTCTTCGTTATTGAGCCAGCCAAGACGGAATATGTTGACTGGGCAATAGAATATAATAAAAAGGTTAAAGATCCCAAGAAGAGGATAAAGATATTTATTCCTGGTTGTGATCATTATTCTAAGGCAAACTTCAGTCCTAACAAACTGAGAATTAATCCGTTTGAGGTAATTGAACTATCAGGGAGCGAGATGAGAGTATTGTCACATATAGACCGCCTGAAGTCTACTTTTGCTTCGGCTTTTCCGATGCAAGACATACTTCCAGTCATCATGGAACATCTTCTCTACAAGCTATATACAGACAAATGTCCGTTGATAGACGAGGAAGACCGTAATACGGAAATGAACAAACAAAACAAGAAATATCCAACATTAAAGTCTGTTGACGATGAGTTTATAAAAGATTTAATGGACGATATTGGATATGCAAGAGAGAATACCCAGAATATAAGTGCAGCACTCCGTACACGTTTTAGGAGTCTGACGTATGGATGGAAGGGTAGCCTATTGAATAATCCCAGACTGACAGACATAAATTGGAATGAACTGTTCGGTTCTCCTGTTGTTGTCAACCTATCGTATGCAGGCGATGATCAGGATAGGGCTTTCATCATGTCGCTACTTCTCCAATTCCTTTACGAATATCGAATCGCAGAGTCAGAGTCTGGAAAATTCTCTTTCAACTCTAACGAATGCCGCCATTTAGTGGTCGTGGAAGAGGCTCATAGGGTTATGGGCCGGAACGATAACCCAGAATCGCCTCAGCATAAGTCTGGTTTGATGTTCAGTAACTTCCTTTCAGAAGTTCGTGCTTACGGTCAAGGAATGATGGTTGTTGATCAAGTTCCTACCAGACTGATTGAAGATGCTATCAAGAATACCAATGTTAAGATTATCCATAAGCTTGTTGCATCTGATGATTCCCAGCGCGTGGCAGAATGTATTGGCTTGACCCCTGAACAGCAGAAAGTTATAGCTAAATTGTCCATTGGACAAGCTGTGTTGGCTGGGTTCAACAGTGCCAATGTAGCATCAGCTAACAGTTCTGATATATATTTGGCTCAAATTAACAAGATGAAATAGTAACTTCTTTGATAGGAATACAGATAATTGCATCTCTATCAATATAAAAAGTAAATATATGGAAAAAGAAGAATTATTCACAGGATATGGAACCTGTAAGATTGAAAACGGAGAATATACTGGCGAACTCGTCAATGGGGTTCGTCAGGGATATGGCATCATGACCTTCAATAGCCGCGACATCTATGAAGGAGATTGGGACGAAGGGAAAATGCATGGTGTAGGCCGATATAAATTCTGGAACAAAGAGAAGGGACGCTACATCCATTCCTACAAGGGCCAGTTTAATCACGGCGTAAGAGAAGGGAAAGGCAGAATGGAGTACGCGAATCACGACGTATATCAAGGCACTTGGCAGAATGATTATCGCACTGGCGATGGCATCTGTTGGTTTGCTGATGGAAGCGTGTTTCATGGAGTATGGAAGTTTGATAAAATGATACGTGGTGTTTTCCGTAACAACAACGGAGAAGTATACGACGGTGAAATCAAGGATGGCAAGTACAACGGCTACGGGAAGTTGTTCTGGCCAAGTGGAAACTGGTTTGAAGGAATCTTTGTCGGTAGCAAGCCTTTCAAAGGCATGATGTTCTCGCCAAATGGCAACATAACTGAATTCCAGGAAGGTAAACAGTTGTAGCGACCAAATTATGGGGAAAAAAAAGACCATAATGCTTCTCATTACATATAAGTGCAATCTCCATTGCAGTTATTGTTATGAGCCCAAATTGCAGAATTTCCGAATGTCGGCCTCAAAAGCCAAGCAAATCATTCAGGAGCAGTTGTCTCTTTTAGATGACAGCTACGATTCTGTGGAATTACAATTCATGGGAGGCGAACCGCTATTGGAATTTTCTCTTATCAAAGAGGTATCCGAATGGCTGTGGTCGTTGCCTATGGGCAAACAGTTAATGGTCTTGTTTGCACCCACAAATGGTACACTCCTTGACGAGGAGATGAAATCATGGTTCTACGCAAATAGAAATCGTATACAGCTTGGTCTGAGTTTCGACGGAGACAAAAGTATGCAAGATGCGAACAGGTCAAGGTCTTACGACATCATTGACTTGGATTATTTCGTGAACACTTGGCCTGAGCAAAGCGTCAAGATGACTATCTCGCCAGAAACCGTGAAGTCGCTGGCAGATGGAGTTGTATTCATGCACCGCAAGGGATTCAAGTACATTTCAGCAGATTTAGCCATGGGGCCGAACCTTTTGTGGAGCCAATCCTCTCTTAAGGATTATCAGAAAGAGCTAGGAACATTATGTATGTTCTATTTAGATAATCCCGAATTGATACCGTTCTCGATGTTACGCCTAAACATTGCTTCTGTTGGTAGCGAAAAGAATAATGTCACGAAAACTTGCAGTTGTGGTGAAGATTTAGTCTGTGTGGATTGGACGGGAAAGTCATATGCTTGTCACTTGTTCTCGCCTGTTTCAATACCTTATGATAAGGCAGAGCGGAGTAATAAAGTGTATGATTTCTCCAATCATACACAATTCATATCAGACACTTGCCAAAGGTGTGTGCTTAGCAAAATTTGCAATCGTTGCTATGGAATGAACTATTTGTGTACAAATGACGTTGCAAATCCATCGCCTTTCCATTGCAGTGCGTTTAAAATCATGTTCGCTGCGAATTGTCGATTTAGATTGCGGCAAGCAGAACAAAATAATGATGAAAGAAGCATCAATACTATAATTAAAGTTTTAAGTAAAATCGAAATAAACGAATAAAATCATGAGTAAAGAAGTGTTAGACTCCAACGAAAAGTTGGAAGAAATTGAGGCAAACGCCTTGGAGAGTACAGAAGAGGTAACTCCTTTGGAGGAAAATCCAAGAGATATGGAAACTCCAGAAAGTGTTAATGAACCCATAATAGAAATGAGTAACTGTCAATGTTCGGGTGGTTGCGGTTCAAATTATAGTTTTGGCAATTGCATCTGCTCAGGAAATTGCGGTTCTAATTATCATAAGTAAATGAATTTGGAATCATTAGAAAGAATAGAGGTAGTATCTCCCAATGAGTATATCAAAGACTCCGTGGAACCTATAAATGAGTTTTCAAAGGATTCACAGGAACAGCCGAGCGAGTTCAAGGAAGACATAGAGTCTATGCAGTCACGGTTCGAAATGACCGAGATAGTTACCGACTTGGAAATGACCGAAGGAATTGCTAAATACCTTGAAACGGTTGATGAACTGAAATACGAAAACTGGTGCAAATTATCCCTATCCGAGAGGGCAGAAGTCCTAAACAAAATAGAGCAAAACGTTGCAGTGATAGAGCATAGACCTGCTCTAAAAGTAGAGTTGGAACAAATGAAGCCTAGGAGTTTAGGCTATCAATGTGCCGCAGAGGATAAGATAGTCTTGAATACTTTATATGTTGGGGCGAATAGCCGTGAACAACATCGTGAGGTAATAGACACAATTATTCATGAAGGACGCCATGCTTATCAACATTATAACACTGATGTTAAAACCATCCATGAGTCAATCAGTAAAGTTAGAACATGGTATGAAAATTTCTATAGTCCTGAATATAAATACTATCACAGCGGCACTCAGAAAATTCTCATTCCTTATCACGATGGTACTATTCACGACGTAGACTACCGTCTGTATTATTACCAACCTGTTGAAACAGATGCTCGTGATTTTGCAGCTGACGTGCTCACCAAGTTGGAACAACGTGGAATTGTATGCACGAAATAAATAAGTTTAGCCTCTTTTTATGAATAAGATCCTTTTATGGATACAGCGTAATGTTAGATTAAGTTTAGCCTCCTTAATCTTAACTATGCTTACTGCGTGGTTTGCATACGACCAGTATCTCGTAATACATGGAGGTTCTGTTGTTCAGGTATTATACAATACAGAGTACACAATTAACAGTCGTCTTTTTCAAATATGTAAAACACAAGATACCATAAAGGCTTATACACCACAGATTATTCCCAGAATCAAGAATAATTCAAAATACACAATAAATCACCTGAAAATCAGGCATACAATTATTACGCCCCACTCTAAGGATGTCCCCTATCAATTCGACATAAACCCTAAGTTTACTTTTAATGGTCAAAAGCATGAAACACAAAACAACTCTATAAAAACAGAGTTCTACTATAAGGAAGATGCATTTTATCCAACTGATGAAACTCCTGACCTTTTTAAGCAGATAGTGTTCCTACCTGGGAAAGAAGATAATCTGTTTCGATGGTTCGATATAGAAACAACAATTACATGGGATGCAAGTAACCCCATAGACTTTAAAACTCGAGTTGCTTTTATAACAATTAGCGACGATTCCATTGAGACCTTTGAGAATGACACATTAAAGAGATTTGCTCATGATGAAAACTTAAACATGTGGGTAAAGAAGGTTTATTCTCATCTAAAAGGAAAGATGCAAAATGAGTGTGATCTTTTACTCTACTACCATTATATGGGCGATAGCCTCTCATCTAAAGGAACATATGCTCAACTTCATTCAATCTCTAACAACAATATAGACTCTCTGTACACAGATTATTATAAAAATAAAGATTTTATTGAAAACCATCATTACAGAATCACAAACACACCAGTTCAAATTACAGTTTCCTTCGGTAGATGGTTTCGTTTCGTCTTGATCTGTACTGTGATTTTCATAATGCTGGGGATTGCAATATCTGTAAATGTATCTGATAACGATACAGATAGTCCTAATTATCTATTATTCTCATTTAGCGCTTGTCTAATAGCAGCTATTCTTGCCTTTATACTTAATATAATCTACGCTTACAATTTGATAGCGGTCGCTCTAATTCATTTCTTTGGTATTATTGGATTGACAATATCATTTTTGTCAGTTGTAGCCATGTTTCTCTTTTGGAAGAAGTCTTACAAACAACATCACTCAAAGAAAGAATGGTTGGATTTGGCATGGCCATTTATGTATATAATGTTTGTTGCTGCACTTTCATACGCTTCCTTTATTGAACTTTCTCTATTATAAGCGATACAGACCTTTCGTGCATACTTTCGTGTTAATTATTGTGAATTTTGCGTTTTCATGATTTGACACTGATAGAATTAGACAAACAGGCATCTCTATAATAACAAAAGACTAAGAGAAAGGTCTAAGGTTTTCTCAGAAATGTAAACTAAAACGGTTTTTAAGTTATGACTAGTACTGCATTATTCAAAATCGGGCTTTTCATCTACAAGTATTGGTGGCTCGCCTAAATTTTTATTTTAATTTCACATGTTAAGTTGATTATACTTACAGGAAGAGTATAATCAACTTTTGTGTTTGAAGCATCCGACGCAACATCCTCAACAAAAATCCATATATTTGATAGGTTTTAACGACTTCCACTCTCTATACATACAAACAAGTAAACAATAGAGACCATGAGCAGTACAAGTTTTATCAATTACGAACTTTGGAAAAAGAATTTATTATTCGTATTGTTGGCGGCTTTCTCAGTGGTCACCACTGCGAAAGAGTGTGTGTTAAATGTTGACACTATCAGTTGTGACACTATTGACTGTAATAATCTGCCCATTCCTCAGATCCCATTTGGTGAATTAGACAGTTTAACCATGCATAATATGGATGCACGTTATGTCGTTGTCTGGAAAGGTGGCAAGTGTGGCATTTATGACTTGC
>CAMZHV010000016.1 GCA_947307015.1 uncultured Prevotellaceae bacterium
AAGTCGTCAATCTTCGAAAATCAATAATGTAATCTAATTTTGAGTACTTACTTACATCCGAAACTTCAGTAAGAGAGTAACCGAAAACCCTTAGGAGAGTTTGCCAAAAGAGTTAAGGGTTATTGCGAAAACCCTTATAGGTTTGCGCAGTCTCTTAGGAGGGTTCGCGTAGACTCTTAGGAGGGTTTGCGTGTCCCACTAATGGGACACGGCGATACGTATAGACGTATTAGCCTACACGTATGTACGTATGCCCTCACACGTATATACGCTGTGCGACGACGAATGATGGATGACGCGTAATCCCAAAAATCCAGCCATTTGCCAAAAAGGTTTCAGCTTTCAGCTTAGCGGCTTAATCTACTGTTGTTCAAATCTATACAGACTGAACCTTTGCGCTTGAAGTTTCAGCAGGTTTCAGCAAGGTTCAGCCAATACAAATCTAACTCTCACACCGTGCAATGTCAATTCGTGAAATTTGTGAAGGGTCAAGCGTCGCAAGCGCCGAGCGCGTGAAATTCGTGGTGACTGAAGCCTCCTGAAACCTGCTGAAACTTCAAGCGCAAAGGTTCAGCCAGAAAGCCCTTGATTGTGAACACGATACAGGCAAATCTGAAAGCTGAAACCTTTTTTGCGAATGGCTGGATTTTCGCCCATAGCCCTTCTGCCCGCACATCTTCCTTCGTAAAGATGTCGCAACAAGATAAGCAGAAGCGATGACCACAGCGGCCACCGCTTCTGAAGGTTCTTTGACGTTGGCGTTCAGTTTTACCTCCTGACCTTCACGGCTTTATCACCAACTTTAACGATAATCACTTGTTCCTTTGTTGGCACATTCACCGTCGTAATGATGTCAGTTGCCGTTGTGTTGGCGATGAGTCTACCTCCTAAGTCATAGACATGGATTGGAGTGCCAGCAGTGGCACCATCAATGGTTAGCGTATTGCCATTGCTCTGTATCAGCACAGGCACGGCCTTCACCTCGCTCACCGCATCCTCGCCACCAGTTATTCCCTCTGTCTGCGGTTCCACATCTATCCAGCAGAGCGTGGCCGTGGCGATGTCTGAATCCTCGTAGTCGGGTTTTGTGGCTTTGACCGTGATGTGATAGGTCACACCGAGTTGCACTTCGTTGCCTGTGTAGGAGTTGACGTCTGCGTCCGTGATGGTGGATTCGCAGATAGCTCCATCGGTCTCACTCTCGAAGGTCAGTTTGCCGTTGCTGTAGTAGATGGCAGGCTTGGCACACTTCTTCGTTTCGGGATTGATGGGATCTGGATTGCCGCCACCTTCTCCTTCTTCCAAGAAGAAGAACTCCTTCCATTGATCGGCGACTTGGTAAGCTTCCTTACAGCCCGTGGGCACGACAAGCGTACACGACCATTTGTTGATATCATCCAATGCCTGGTCACCACAAGCGGGCGGCGTAGCTGTCTTACTTACGATTTTGGTGACTGCCGTGCAATCCGAGAACGCTTCCTTGCCAATAGTCTGTAGTTGAGATCCAAATGCCAGGCTCTTCAGGCTCGAACAACCCGAGAACGCCCAATCGCCAAACTTCGTCACGCCATCGCCAACCGTGAAGCTCTGCAGGTTCGTGCAGCCATAGAACTCATTCTCCGAAATCTCAGTCTCCTTGTCGGTAATGACAACGGTACGGAGAGTGGTATTGCGATAGAAGGGGGAATAACCGCGATTGGATGCTGTGTTGTAAGTAATATTGCCACCGATATAAACGGAGTCAAGAGGGCAATCCGAGAATAGTGGCGATGAACCATTACTTCCTAATTTCAGCGCTTCTTCTCGGTCTGCTACCACAAGATTTCGAAGTTTTCCGCAATCGCCAAATACAGAATTTCCAATTTCGGATATATTACTTCCTATGAAACAACTTTTAAAGTCTGACATAATCAAGTCGTTCGTATTTCCTAAAATGGCCTTTTCCATGTTTGAACAGCCATAGAAAGCATAATCCCTAATAGAGGTAATCTTTTCACCCAGCGTTGCACTCTTCATGTTTGAACAGCCATAAAACGCATATTGTGCTATCTCGCCTTCGTTATCACAAGTCAGGCTCTCAATATATTTGTTATTATAGCACACGTAAGGCTGCACTTTTTTGACTGACATGGTGATACCTCGGTAGGTTACCGTTGATGAGATG
This sequence comes from uncultured Prevotellaceae bacterium, assembly GCA_947307015.1. Classification (GTDB taxonomy): domain Bacteria; phylum Bacteroidota; class Bacteroidia; order Bacteroidales; family Bacteroidaceae; genus Physcousia. The sequence continues at coordinate 2,165 of CAMZHV010000016.1, forward strand.
TTAGTGTTCACTGGCGTGCCATCATAGACACAATCTATGGCATCGCAAGTACGTTCTGATGGACTTATAGGAACATACTTGATGCCATCCGCTTCGAAAATGGAACTGAGGAAGGGATAGACAATCTTATTGTTCAGTGAACCGAACTGCTCATTTGAAACATAGTGGATTGCACTATTTACATATTGGTATCCCGATGGCGGCGTATTTGTCAGCCAAATAGCCTTCTTGATGTTTGTATTATAAAAGGCTGATGAACCAATGGATGTAACGCTGCTTCCAATGGTGATGGAAGTCAGGCTGGAGCAACCAAAAAACGCGCCTTCTCCGATGCTTGTCACGCCGTTAGGGATGTCGATGGAAGTCAGGCTGGAGCAACTATAGAAAGCATCGTCTCCGATGCTCGTCACGCTGTCAGGGATGGTGATGGAAGTCAGGCTGGAGCATTCCCAAAACGCTCGGTCTCCGATGCTTGTCACGCTCTCAGGGATGGTGATGGAAGTCAGGCCAGAGCATTCCCAAAACGCTCGGTCTCCGATGCTTGTCACGCTCTCAGGGATGGTGATGGAAGTCAGGCCAGAGCAATTTTGAAACGCATTTTTTCCAATGCTTGTCACACCTGATGATATAATCACGGTTTTCATGCTTCGACCATAATTGTACCATGGGCTCAAGGAAGAGAAATTACTCATCGCCCCACTACCAGAAATAGTTAGCGTCTTGGTCGATTCCACATAAGTCCAAGTGAGATTGTCACCACATGTGCCGTTAGCATCTGCCATCGCTACCACCGGTAGCAACGCCAGAATAAATAATAGAATTTGCTTTTTCATGATTGTATTTCGTTTTTATTTTTCATTTTCAACTCCTTCTTCTTTCTCATCTTGAATGAAACCTATTCGTCTGCGGGGCTTGGGTGAAGGAGTGCCGGCCTGTAGCGCTGCCAGCGACTGGTTGATGAGCTCCAGCTGCATACGCGTGTCCTCGTTGATCTCGTTTTGGTCGGCAAGAATCTCTTCGATGTCCAGCTTCAAATCTTCGAAGTCGCGGCGCAGTTGGACAACGTCTGCGTTCATGGCAGGTTGTGGCAGTGTGGAAGCCAAATGACGAAAGGCGACAAAGGCACGCATGATATCGCGATTCACCCTGATGGCTGTCTCCGATTTTAGCACACTGCTAAGCATCGCCACACCAAGCTCCGTGAAGGCGTAGGGGAGGTACTTGATGTTAGAACCACGTCCTCTGTTCAAGATCACAATTTGTGACCTTGAACGTGACTCTTCATCGCAATTACTATGATTATCAATTAGATTTGAGGTCGCATTTTGTGACCTTAAAGCCACCATCTGTGTCTCGTCCTTAGTCAATCGGAACATAAAATCGTCGCCTTCGAAGCGTGAAGCGTTTCTGCGAACGGCCTGATTCAAAGCACGGGTTTCCACACCATAGATGGCTGCCAAGTCGCGATCCAGCATCACCCGCTGCCCTCGTATCTCGTAGATCTTCTGTTTAATAGGTTCTAATGCGTCCATAAGGTCTGATTCTTAAGTTTTCGGCCACAAAGTTAGCTGTTATTTCGTATACCAAGGCAAAAAAGAGCATATTTTCTCACCTCTGGACACAAACAACGCCCACCCGGGGGGAACAGGAAGGCGCTGGAGATGAGGATAAACAGTCTTATTTCTTTTAAGTTATGATCTTATGTCATAGGCCAGACATGGTGTTAATTATTATTCTTCATTGTTAATCTTCTTTGTCCTCATAATAATTATCCAACAAATGATCCATCTTCTCGTGAGCAGCAAGCCCAAACAGATAGCTTAAATCGCTTTCAAGATTTCCTAACTTCTTTTTGCCAAGTACTTTATCTTGAAATTCAGAGTAGATGAACTCCACTTCCCGATAGATTCTACTTACGCAGTCTTCGTAATCGTCTTCCTCGTTTGTTCTGTTCTTCAAGGGGTCTGCACCTTGTTCCAACAATTGTTCTGCCCTGTCAAATTGAAACTTTTCAACACAGCAAGCCAGCTCGATATCAATGTCCCTGAAGCCCAGTTTTTTAAGATACTCTTCTGTCTCACAAAGGCAATCCTCTACCGTTGCATCGGGTTCGGCACAGTAGAAAACATCACAATAGTCTGAGAATGGGACGTTAGACACATCTAACCCTAACTCACCAAAGAATCGCATGAATTTGTCATTCTCCTCTTTTCTCTTCCTAAGAACTGGTTTGCACTTTTCCTTCCATTCCTCTAAATAGCCAAAGAGAATGGCCCAACAAGCTGAAATATAATGCAGGGGATAGGGCAAGTCGTCAGAGTCCTTGCATAGTGACAACACATCATTGTTGTTACCATACAATGACTGAAATCTGTCAAAGTCTATCTCAAAGACAGCCTTGATAATCTCCTTGGTCTTCTTTTTCATCATTAATTCAGTTTTTTCTAACACATCTATTTATTACTTCTATTTATTGATGTTGTTCTTCGTTGTTATTGAATCACGGTGCAAAGTTAAAAAGAGGTTGTCTCAAAGCATGGGACAACCTCTGAAAAATATCATTGCTTAGACAATTTGATCCTGTTCTTCGACCTCTTGATAGTTTTCACGCAAAGAAGACAATTTCTGTCCATTAAATCTCCAATAGTCATTACCGTTAACCGTTGAGAGATTCTTACCGCCATATTCATTTAAATAAAACAGGGCAAGCGGAGATGAACGTTTTACTTCGTCGCGGCAGTTAAACTTATTGTTGCCGACGTACTTTGCTGTAATTGGTAATCCGTTATTATCAACAAGGGTTTCGCCTGAACCGTTGGTTAGAACTACCTCATCTCCTTCATTCAATATACGGTTAAGGTCAAGCGTCGGTTTTCTGCTTCTACTTGCCAAACGTTCGTTGTCATCGTCCTGTGCGCCACTGTTAATGTCTTTATTGTTACATCTGCAAATAGTTGCTAACATGTTAACATCATAGTCATCGATTTGAAACAGTTCGTGATCAAAGGATTGAACAGCATAAAGTATCTTAGGTCTGCTAACACCATATACAAACTCATCACCAGCCTGTATGCGAGTTTTATCTGCTCTTACCTCTTTATTTATTTGCATACTATTTTCAATATCATCATAAAGCTCGTTGCATAACTTACCTCGTATAAGTCCATCGATTTTTACATTCTTTTGGACACCGTCCTCTATGATTTTGGGAAAAATGAAGACATCATATATCTTACATGTAACAGGAATACCTGTTCTGATTTCTCCCTTGATTCGGGCCATTGACTGCTCTTTCAGTATTTCTGGAGTAACGTTTTCGATGTTCCCAACAAAATCCGTCTGCCCGATTTTTACCCATTCCATAGCTTCTCGCTTAAGAACGTCATTATTCAAGTACTTGTCTTCGCATTGTTCTGGTCCGAAAACATAGACAATTGTGTAATCAGAATTCTTTCTCATTTTGTTTTTTATTTATAGGATTCTTAATTATTCCTCCTCAGAGAATCCAATGCTTTGACTCATTGCTTCTATAAGTTCCAGCTTGATGGATTCGCTGTAGTCCTCATCATTCACAATACATCGCATCACCTCTGTCAGCAAGTCACGGTCTATATGCCCTGCTGCTACATGATAGCCGATAGCCTCCATTTCTTCCATAAAGTTTTTTAGCAGGTACATATAGCCATTTTTTAGGAAGAAGTTTGCTGTCAATGTGATGGATATTCGCTTATTGCAGTCGGCAAAATAATGACCTTTGCACAGGCTGTACATCAGATAAGCCGCCTTGTCTGCAATGCTTGGATAATATAGGTCATCCTGCACAAAATCAAGGGTTGATTTGATACCGCCTTCATCGCGCACACCAGCCATACCGCCGCCACTTTTCTCTACCGTCTTATAATAGATGGCGAGGGCTTCGTCGTAATCAATATAAGTTAGGTTTGCCATACTTCTGTTCCTCCTTTTATTGCTTTAGACGATCAAGCACGGCTTTGTTCTCATCCAGCAGATGGTCAAAGTCCACAGACTGGCTGCCAATGAACTTCTCGTATTCTTCTGGAGAAACAGCCTTCAAATATTCTGCAATGTTTCCATGATAGACATCACGAAAAGCCAAATCGCGTGAAGCCATCTTTGTCCTGGCATCCTCAATGATTGGCTTAACGAAAGGCATTGCAGATAGTTCTTTAACGAACTCACCCACTTCCTCAACAGACACTGGCCCCATTTCCTTTGCCTTAGCTTTAATTGTCTCTGCCACATGGTTTTCAAATGCCGAGATTGACACCAACACCTCAGCGTAGAGTGTACGACGCAGGTTGTCCTTCTCGCTCAGTTCAAGCAGTTTCTTGTATTCCTTTGCCTTCTCACAAAACACTGCTTTGTAAATCATATCCATGATGGTGGAATACTTGAAAGTCTTGTGACCATCTACATAATCCCTGATGGCATCAGTAAGCTTCTTGTGGTAGTTCTCTTCCTGAACAGCAGATATCACATAGTTTCTGTCTCGGCGATTGATATACTTCGTGCCACCACCTGTTTTTTCATTGATGACGGCAATCACAATATCAAGGATACGCCCACGCAACCACTTTGCCTTCTCACTTGTTGTCAGCAACATGCCGATGTTGAGAAATGAGCGAAAATCGAATAGTCCTAAATGAGGCATTTTGTTAGGGAAATCTATTTCCCTTACATACTTTAGCTTAAACTCTTTCAGCTCATTACCCTTTATGACTCTATAACCATTCCTCTTCAACTCCTCTTCGTTAGCATTGAGGCAATTAGTGATTGTTCGCAAATCTACTTCGTAGAAATCTGCGGCCATCTGTCTGGTTATATATAATACTCCATTAAACTCCAGAGGCTTTATCTCTAGGGCTTCACGGATTCGAGGCAAAGCCACTGGATTGTTCAGTATGTTCTGCCTACTAATTTCTGATGTTGTTAAATCTTTGGCCATACCCATTAACGATCTAATAAATTCTTTATTTCATGAAATTTATCTAAATTATTCAAATCACTCCAACGATAACGTCTATAGTGGTTGATGTCAAATTTACCACGTTTTGTTTTTTCGTAAAAACGAAGTTGGAATTTGTCACAAGTTACCAATAGTTCAGCGTCAGCAAATTTGGCATACGAAAGACCCTGATGAAAACTCTCCTCTATCAGATTTACGTTAGCCATATGTTCTTTTACTTCAATAATCACCTTTGCTCCTCTGTCTTTTTCATTACCTGTCAAATGAAGTGCAAAATCTGCTCGTTTTTTCATCTCGTGTCCTGTATAACCACGGCCTGCAGGAAATTTCACTTCGGCCATAAAATCTGTCCCGTATTTCCATCCCATTTCTTCCAATCTGGGTATAAGTAGCTTGTCAGAAACATCTTGTTCACAGTTGATCTCAACATCATTTATATTCTGAGGAGCGTAAAGCATTGGCAACTCACCTTGATAGCCTTTAATACGAAATAATTCCACAAGCCTATTGTAATCATCCACAGACATAGGACATTTACTCATTCCTTGGAAATTCCTTTTAACAAATGAATTATTTCCAAAATATTCGTCTTTACGAAGTTCATCCAATGTGATAGGAGGCACATCTATTCGATTGCCAATAAGGGCACATGAATACCATTGGAAGAATGGTTCCAACGCACCATCAGTCAAGGCACGGCAAACTGCAGAAAGTTTCTTAAATGGAGCCATTTCATAAAACACCACGATATCTCCACGCTTAACGTCCTGCTTGATTCCCCAGTAAATGGGATCAGTAAATACCTCTTTGTCCCCTCCTATAAACCAAGCTTGTTCTGCCTCGGGTAATGGGAAGTCATCGTTGTCCTTAACGTATTCTGGAGCTAAATCAAAAAGGAAAGCCCACAATTCAGCTGGACTAAGGCCATGATTGTCTCTAAAAACCTTAAATATTTTACAAAGTTCCATATAATACATCAGCCTTTCCTTCGTGTCTTTTTGTGCAGGAACCTTTTGTGGCAATTCAATGTCAAAAGCTGACGCTATTTTCTTTAATGTATATAACCCGTCGATAAAGAAATAGGGCACATAATACTCAGGACACATCAATGCAAGATTAAAGAAAATCAAATTATGGGTTCTGTCTGCAATGATATTCTTGTAAGATTCTTTTATGGCCTTTTCGTCATTATCAACAAAACCATTAATGATTTCGTAAGAAATAATATCTTCATATACATCCGCAGCTTTCTCCATAGAGTCAATCTCTACTTCACTGAAATCACTGACAATATCATTCCAAACATCATCGGTAGCCTTGACAAGAGGATTAATGTTGATTCTTTCCCCAAAACGTTTGCTGAAATCACTATACAACTCAAGTATATCGCGTGATGATTTCGCATTTTGGAATCGCTTAATATGCTCTTGCTTCTCAGGCAATGCTTTGTAAAAACGCCATGCAAAGCTAAAATTATCATTCATCTGTACCATCTTCATCAATATTAATTGTGTTACCAAGTTCAAATAGTAAGCCCTCTGGTCGATATTCTTTTCCACGAATCGTATACGGGTGAACATTGCCGTTGTTATCTTCAAGAGAAACAATTTCCGTGTTTATTATCTCAACATGCATATTCCGATTTGCTGCTATGTCAACGATTTGCATAGCGTTGTATGGAATCAAATACAATGTATTCTCTTTTTCGTATTCGATAAACACCTCTCGATTAGAAGGATAAAGGATACGAAGGATCTCGTTTCTTTTTCCATCCATTATTTGTTCAAAAATTTCACTGCGAACAAATGTTGTTAATTCAAGTAGCTTATTTTTCATACTATCTATAATTGTTTTTAAAGATACACGTTTAACTGCTTTATATGATTCTCCAATAATGGTGATGTTAATTTAGCATGTACATTGGATTTTGTCATTTCTCGATTCTGCACATTGGTTTCAGGATATGCCTCCGCCAAAGAAAGTAGACCATGATATAGATTGCTTATTGCATCGGCATAATACGCAAAACCAGCAAAAGGAACACTCTTTTTTTCAAATTCATTTAGAAAGATTTCTATTTTCATTAATTTAACCCACGCAAAACCCGTACCAAATTGCTTTTCTAAAAATCTATCTAGCACCTCAAACCTATGCAAAACAATCCTTGTTGGTTCATCTTCGTAATTTAGCTCTATTATTGTGTTATTGTGATAAACAAGATGTTCCATGTCGTGTCTTATCATATCCCAATCTGTTGACCACTCACTTATATATGATTTGAGTTTGTGCGAACCCAAACAGATCTGGTAAGATACGTCTAACCACCCTGATTTGCTGCGAATTAAATTCTTGGTTTGTTTGCAAACAAAAGTAAAAGGAAGAATGTCAAACTCTTCTATTGTTACAAGTGTACCATCTGAATAGTATGGGTTAATTAATACAGATTGATTCATGCTCAAGCTCTTTTTGTTTATCTAATATATCATCTATTCGATAGTTTTAACCATCTATGCATGACATTCTTGTTAGTTTAGGGTAAAAGTACCAGTGTTTAAACTTCGTGTTCACCAAATACCTTCTTCATGATGGCTATTTTGCTTTAGATAGTTAATTTCGGCTGCAAATATAATCAATACTTGTCTCAAATCACGAGACATCAACTCATTATTTTTGATTTTTTACTCATTTTCTTCCGGATAATACATTTCTGCGGCTTCCAGATGGGCTTGTCCTACCTCTTCTGCCAGCCATTCTGGTTCAAGCACTCTGACGCAGGCACCAAGGCTTAGGAGATGAGAGGTGAAATCGGGAGTTGGACGCATGAACAGTTCAAAATCAACGTAATCTTCTCCGTGACCTATTTCACGTTGGCTGTGATGTAATGGCAAATCCCTCAAATAGTAACGCTGATAATCGTAGGCGCGAATGATTATTCTCAAGGGGCGTGTGTCGTCATTCACCAATACGCCATAACACTCGCTGAAGAATTGCTCTGCGTCGAAGTCAGGATTCATCTGGAACTTGATATCTGTCAGCGACATCTCTTGGATACGGTCGAAGGAGAACATCCCGAAGTAGTCGGACTTGGGTTTCTCTGCAGTTGCTTCGCGATAGAAGTGGCCCAACACATACCATCGCTGTTTGAAGAGCTTAAGGCAATAAGGCTCAAAGTTCAAGTCGCGAGGCTGTTCGTCGCCGTATTTCCTGTACTTGATGGCGATACGAACATTCTTTTTCATCGCTTCCAAGACCATCGTGAGATAATCACCTTCGTATGCCACTGGTTCCAGCAATATCCGTTTCTGCAGCGAAAGGCTTTCGCTGATGATATTGTTGACACTAAGCGTGGACAACAACCAATTCTGAACAGAATCCTCACGTAGGACATTTTCGTTGCCGATGAAATACTTATAGCCATCTTGGCGGTCGCAATCAATGATGATGCCAAAGATATCCTCTATGGCATCTTTGTGACGGTTGAAAGTAGCACGAGCCATTTCTACACCGCCGCTCATGTCTGTGCGCACCCACCGCTTGTTGATCTCAGCAAATGAAATCCTACGAGCCTTTCGAATGGTGCTCACCAACCATATATATTCCTTGAATAATGTGGGTGTTTTCATAAGAATTATTGATTTTCAGGGGCAAAGATAGTGATTATTTCGGATTCAGACGCAAAAAGAGCATATTTTCTCACCTCTGGACACAAACAACGCCCACCCGTGAAGCAAGGGAAGGCGGTGAAGATGAGAACAAACGATCTTATGTCCTACGTTCGTGCTGGACGAAAAAAAGACAGGCTCCCATGGGAGATGAGAGCCTGTTTGGTGATGTTTGGCAACGATCAGCTATACCAAATAGTGACGTTGCTTGAAGATTCGTAGTAACGATCTTCATCTTCGTTCAGGTAGTTGTCCAGCTCGTACTCCTCCTGATAAAACATTTTCTTTTTCGGTTTCATGTCGGGTCCTCCTGTTTGGTTAAAGGTTAGTGGATGATTGCTTTTGCGATACAAATGTAGGTAAAAATCACGAAACAATCAGCGACATGATGGAAAAAGTAGTGCTTTTTTAACGCTATTTATGTTTAGAAGGTGTACATCTTACACGTGTTAGCCAGCAAATCGTACCCTTTCGGATGACTTCCATGGGCGATACTTAAGCTCATGAACACGGCGGCTTATTCCATCAGCTTGATGCGGATGTTGCGATACCAAACATCGTCGCCGTGGTCTTGGAGGCCAATGTATCCTTCGTGGTTTTCGCCGCCCATATTGTTGAGCAGATTGAAGGCGTAGGGGAAGTCGCCACCCTCGGCGAACTTGCTGTCCTGTAGCATTTGTGTCCACTTCGGTGTCCAGAGGTGGTATTCGAGGACGTTCGTGCCGTTCTGACCATGCACAACGGTGCCTTTATAGACCATGATCTTAGCTTGGTTCCACTCGCCAGCAGGATTGGCGTTCTGGGGCTTGGCGGGAATCATGTCGTAGAGCGAAGCGGCCTGACGGTTGCCGTCGACACCGAGCTGTGCATCGGGATGCTTGGCGTTGTCGAGCACCTGATATTCGCTGCACGACTGCCAGATGGGCAGGTATTCCTTGCCCTCGGCATCCTTGACTTCTTGGGCGAGGTAGAAGATACCACTGTTGCCGCCCTCCGAGATCTTATACTCTAATTGTAGCTCGAAGTTCTGGAACTTATGGGCGAAGATGAGGTCGCCGCCACCTTCGACTTGCGCCTCGCCGGTGCCGGAGCCTTTCAAATGGATAGCGCCGTCGCTGACTTCCCAGCTGGTGGGAGGCACGTCCATGCCGTAGCCGCGCCAGCCGTCGAGGTTCTCGCCATTGAAGAGCACGATGAAACCGTCGGCATCCACGGGGAGTGCGGCGATGTCGATATTGGGGCCGTCGGCCACCTGTGCCACCAAAGAAGGCCCCCCTCCTTCCTCCCCCGTGGGGGAGGTGCAAGTGCCACAACCGCCCTTGCCGATGAAGAAACCGATGACGCCACCGATGAGGGCACATACAATACCTAATAATACCTTTTTCATAATTTTAAGACCCACCCCCAACCCCTCCCGTAAGGGAGGGGAGTAGCTGGCGCTTGAAAGGGCTTATAGGGTCATTGTTTTAATGATTAAATATATTCCTTACTTAGAGAGTCACCCCGCTGGCTCCCCTCCCTGACGGGAGGGGTTGGGGGTGGGTCTTTATAACTCCTTAACTTTGATATTGCGGAACCATACGTTGTCGCCGTGGTCCTGCATGCCGATGAAGCCTTTGTGCTCAGGGCCGCCGCAATTGTTGAGGAGGTCGAAGGCGGTGGGCCATCCCTTCTCGCTGAACTTGCTGTCCTGTAGCATCTCCGTCCATTTTGGCGTCCAGAGGTCGTAGCTGAGGACTTCAACATCATTCTGGAAGTGTTGGACGTGTCCATCCTTCACGCGGATACGTACCTTGTTCCATTGTCCTGCGGGCTTCGCGTTCTGCGGCTTCGCGGGAATCATGTCGTAGAGCGACGAGGACATACGATTGCCGTCCTTGCCCAGTTTGGCATCAGGGTGACGCTCATTGTCGAGCACCTGACACTCAGGGGCTGAGATGTAGATGGGTTCAAGGCCGCTACGTTCGGCATTGGCCACCTCGCGTGCGAGGTAGAAGATGCCTGAGTTGCCACCTTCGGCGATCTTCCATTCCATCTCGAACTCGAAATTGGGGCCAAACTGATGGGCGAAGATGATGTCTCCGCCCTCGCCTTGGGCCTTGCTGTCGAAGAAGATGGCGCCGTCCTGCACCTTCCATTTCGACGGCACGTAGGTCTTGCCATAGCCGCGCCAGCCAGCGAAGGTCTTGCCATCAAAGATGGTCACATAACCCTTCTTGTCAACAGGAAACTCGTGGCGGTCCCATAGTTCAGGACCCTGAAAGCCTTGCGAGCAGACGATGGTGACAGTGGATTGAGCCCTCAAAGCCCCCTCCCAACCTCCCCCAAGGGGGAGGAGCAGCAAACTGGCTGCTATCAGTTTCTTGGTGATATTCATAGATGATTGATTGGCATTGATTAAATGATGTCAAGTGGAAAAGAACCCCTCCCCCTTGGGGGAGGAGGGGAGGGGGCTTTACGGCAGTTCGGGGAGCTTGTAGCCGTTCTCGTAGACGGGCTTGATGAGACGTGCGGCATACTCGTTGGCATCCACCAATACCTTGTCGGCAGCTGCAAAGGAGGGGTGACCGTCATGAATCTCAAAGTTGATGGCATTGGAGACGTGGAGCTTCGCATCGGCAGCGATGTTGGTGAAACGCATCTTGTCGCCATCCCAGTGCAGCCATTGGTCAAGTTCCTGCAGACGTACGGCAGCAACACCCATGACGATGTTCTCGTTAAGCGGACCTGAGATGGAGAAGTCGGAGCTGGCGGGGATGCGGCTGTCTGCACTCTCTTTGCAGGCACGGATCCAATCCTGCTGGTGGTTGTCGTCCTTGACGATACGGCAGAGCTCGGGCACCTTGGGGTTGCGGCCACTGACAAGGAACGGGTTGTAGCCGTATGTGCCGACCACCATGATGTCTTTCGTTCCATAGAAAACGCAGACACCATTGCCATCGAACTTCTTGCCTTCGGGCATGTCGAAAGGTATATTGGGACGCAAACCGCCGTCGTACCATGTGAGTTCGCAGGCGGGAAGAGCCAGCTTGGGCAAATTGTCACGAGCCGGGAAACGGAAAGTGACCTTTTGTGCCGAGGGACAAGCATCGGGCATCAGCATCGTAGAGCTGCCGAGAATAGCTGTGGGCGAGCCTAATTTCAGGCCGGTGAAGGCGACAGCGAGAATATGGTTGGCCATATCTCCGAGGGCACCGGAGCCGAAATCCCACCATCCGCGGAAGTTCCAAGGCGTGTAGACCTCGTTGTAAGGACGCATCTTAGCCGGGCCGATGAAAGCTTCCCAATTCATGGTGCTGGGCACAGCCTGTGCTTGCGTAGGAGCAGCCATACCCTGCGGCCAGATGGGACGGTTGGTGAACGCTTCGATCTTCGTCACTTCACCGATTTCGCCGTTCCACAGCCAGTTGAGTGCTTGGCGGGAACCTGCGCTGGAGGCACCTTGGTTGCCCTGCTGCGTGGCGACCTTGTACTTGGCGGCCAGCTTGGTGAGCAGACGGCTCTCGTAGGCATAGAGCGTCATGGGTTTCTCGACGTAGACGTGCTTGCCGGCCATCATGGCTTCGGCGGCGATGATGGCGTGCGTGTGGTCTGCCGTGGCGACCATGACGGCATCGGCGCTCTTCAGCATCTCGTCGTACATTTTGCGATAATCGTTGTACTTCTTGGCATCGGGGTACTTGTCAAGGACATGCTTGGCATATTTCCAGTCAACGTCGCAAAGGCCAACGATGTTCTCTGTCTTGGCCATCTCGCTGATGTCGGCGGCACCACGTCCACCGACGCCTACGCCGAGGATGTTGAGCTTGTCGCTGGGGGCTTTCTTGCCTGCTTTTGCGCCAAGGACGGTGTTAGGAACAATGGTCGGGGCAACAATCATGCCCGCCAACGCAGCGGAACCGCGTTTAAGAAAATCTCTTCTTGATAGGTCTGCCATGGGAGTTGAAAGTTTATAAGTTAATGATATGGTTTTATTTTATGTGATTTTATGTGATATTTTTGTTATGCCTGGGCAGCAATCCGTAGCCGTCGGTCATGTTGCGGCGACGCTCATGGATGCGTTCCAGCTCATCGAGGGTACCGATAGCGGGCATCTCATGGGAGCGAGCGTCGTCGAGCATTTTCCAGGCCATCTCTGATGCGATGGCGGAATCACGGAAGCGCGGCATATCGGGGTGGCGCTGTCCCGTCTTGATGCTCTCGGCCATCTGGCGGATGAGGACATCGACATTCTTGCCACCGTGTGGGTGCTCGATGCGTTCGGTGACGTTAACACCATGGAGATTGATGACAGCGGTTTTAAAGTCGTGCGTCATGTGGCAGAATCCCTGCGTGCCGATGAGCTCCACATAAGAGTTGTGTGTCTGATCTTTCGACAGTTGTCCGTAGACGAAACCTTGCGTGACATCGTAAACTACGCCGTTTTGCATGGTGCCATGTGCTTGAAGCCACCACGGATCTTTCCACGACCACATGCGTAGCGCCTGGGCGTGCCAAGTCTTATACTCACTCTGGGAAAGGAAACGCACCAATCCCACATAATGCATTCCGCAGTCGTGGAACGACGGTCCCTCTGCTTCATGCCCTTCGCCAGGAGCCAAGCCAGGCGTCATGTGGCAGATGCGAATGATGGCCAGTTCGCCCAGTTCGCCGCTGTCGATGATGCGGCGCATCTCATGATGGTACCATGAATTCAACAAATACATATTGACGGTGCAGAATAAACCGCGTTGCAGCGCCTCTTCGGCCAATGCCACGAGTTCCCATTCGCGTTCGTTGGTGTCGGCAATAGGCTTCTCGGTGATGACATGCTTGCCGGCAGCGAGGGCACGTCGGATCTGTTGGGGGCGAACATCAGCAAGGGCACAGAGGCACACCGCCTGCACGGCGGGGTCGTTGAACGCATCGTCCTCGCTGGTGTCAATGTGAGCTTCGGGCGCCTGTCGTGCTGCCAGCTCACGACATTCCGGACTTGGGTCGTAAACGTGAGTCACCTGATAGTCGGGATTATCTTGGAGCGCCCGCAGATAGCAGCGTCCCATACGTCCGAATCCGATGACGGCAACATTTATTATCATGTGTTTATAAGGTCAAGTTTTTAGGTCTAAGTTGTGTTTTGTGCCGCAAAGATATAGTATTTTTGGCGAAGTGACAACAGAAAAGGCCAAATACTTTTGATTTTTTGTGTCTCTGTTCGTGATGAAGGTGCAAATCGCACAAATCTGTACAAAAAAGCAGGGTACTTTGGCACCCTGCTTTTCAATTATTATGCTTATTCAAAGTCTGTCAAACATCTGGCTTATCGCTACAATGATGTGCATGCGAGCCATAGATGATCAGATCTTGACCTTGCGACCGCCCACGATGTAGATACCGGGTTTGAGTCCCTGCGTAGCCTTAGCGGGATCTGCTTGTCTGCGCAGCAGAACGCCCGAGAGGTTGTATACGTCGACAGGAGCCTCATTGTCCACTGGCATCAAGTCGAGGCCATCGGTCTCCTCACGCGAATAGTCGCTGTTGTTTGTCAGATACATGTCATCAACGACGATGGAGCCGTAGTTAGACCAGAAGCTGACAATACGAATATTCTTGGTATCGAGTTTCTGTCCCGTCTTGTCGCCGCTTGTGTACTTCGCCGTGCTGAGGTTTAGCACAACCTGTCTCTTTGAGCTGAAATCGGGCGTAGCACAGCAGTCACTCCAGATACTACCGGAGGTAAAGACATTGAGGTGAGCACCGCTTGCAGTCTTCTTCAACTTGATGACAAGGAACTTATAGCCCGACATGTCGGCTCCGTTGGTGTATTGCCATCCCATCTGTCCGTATTGGCCAGGCTTGAACGTATGCGTGCTCTCATCGTAGGTACCTTCAGAGAAGAGGTTCGTCTTGATGTACTCTTTGCCGAAGGGGAAGAAGCTGGAACGCACCTGGAACGTGGTCGTGAGCACATTGCCCATGGGATCAGTGTAGGATGCAGTGACATCCACGATACCCTCGCGAAGGCCGCGTAGCAGACCGCGTGAAGCGTTGACGACATTATCAGCGCTGAGCGTGTATTTAGCGGCAGAGGCGACATTCTCGGTGTGTCCGTCGCCGAAGGTGGCCATGAGGTTCAGTGAGGAACTGTTGCCAATCATGATTTCGATGACGTCCTTATCGAGGGTTAGCGACTGAGCGGTGAGCATGTCTGCATTGTACCCCTCGAAGTTCTCAGGATAGAAATAGGACTCGTCATAGTCGGCTTCGGTGGTGAACCAGTCGAAGTCGGCAAAGCCCTCGCTGTTCTCTTGGGTGGCATAGCAGAAGAGGCCGAAACGCGCACCGACGAAGACGTTGAGATTGAAGCTGAGGGTGGTCTGTCGGCCGACGGACTGGTAAGTCTCGTTGTCTGTGGAGTAGTAGAACTGCGTGCGGCTGTCGCCGTAATTGATGGAGGCGCGCAAGTAAATGATGTCATCGACGTTTTCGCTGATGATCTGCTCAGAGGGCGTGAAGCTGCTGGAAACGCGGAGGGTGTCCTCGCGCCAGAAGAGCTGTCGCTGTCCGTCCTTGACGCGTACGGCAAGCATGGCGTAGGGATCCTGGAAGACACAGATGCCGGCGCAGTCGCCTTCTTTGAGGTTGCTGACATCGACACGCACAGTGCCAAGCGATGCCTTGTTGTCATAAATGAAGATGCGCTGCGTGAGCATATTGCGCGCCTGCGTCAGACGTGTCACAGGCGACGAGGTTTTCAGACGCAGCCAACCCGGGCGCTCAAACAGCGACCATGCGCCGTTGTCGGGGTTGTGGTTCCACTGCCACTGCATCCCAAGCGGATAGCTACGGAAGTTGTCATTGGTGGGCAGGGGTACGCGACGTGTACTACCGCTCGTCTTGGGCTTTGTGTACGCCTCGTAGGGCTTACCATTGTTGCCGACAATGGGCCAGTCGTTTGACCATTTGACGGGTTGCAGGTTGGGGAAGCGTCCGAGGCAACCGAGATCCTGCTGGAGCACCGTCCACCATTCACCTGTTGGCGTATCGAACAGGGAACCTTGGTGGATTGTGTTGGGAGAGCCGTTGATGGTCTTCTCGACAAGCATCTTCTCCTCGTAGGTGCCGAAGATGTCCGTGGAGCGGAAAGCAACCTGTCCTGACGGCCAGCCGCCGTATGTGGCATAGATGTAATAATAGTTGCCAATCTTATAAAGGTGGCAGCCTTCAAGACCTGTATTGTCGCGCTTGACGACAGTCTGCTCGCGGATGAAGTTGAAGTCCTCGTCGAGTTCACAGATCTTTATCTCGTTGATGCCGCAGGCAACGTAGACTTTACCGTTGTCGAAGAGCATACCCGGGTCATAATAGATGCGCGAGAGCTTCTTCATCTCCCAACGGTCCTCGGGATTGGTGGCCGTGAGTACGTAGCCACCGGCATCATTGCCATTGATGAGGATATAGAAGGTGCCGTTGTGATAAGCCATGGAGCAAGCCCACATGCCTGATGCGTAGGCGTTTTGGTCGTTGAGCAGGCTGTAGCGGTCTGACGCGGAGAGCTGAGTGAGGGGCTGTGCGCAGTACTCCCAGTTGATGAGATCCTTGGACTTGATGATTGTGGCACCGGGGAAGTGGTGCATAGTCGTAGAAACCATATAGAAGGTGTCGCCCACGCGTACAACATCGGGGTCGGGGAAGTCTGCCCGCACGATGGGATTCTTGTACTTGCCGTTGAACAGATCTACGGAAGGCACAGCATTCTTGAAATCGGGGTGTGCCCAGTTCACCTGATAGTAGTCGGCATACCAATCCATGCACGCCTTGCCACAGGCCTCCTCATAGCCATCGAAAGCAGGAACGACCTCACCTGTGTTAAGGAGCGTGAGGATGTCGATGAGACAGTGCGTGCCAGAGAGCGTCATAGAAATGTTGCCATAGTGATCGAGGCAAGCTTTGTAGGCCTTACCCCATTTGGACGTGGAGCCCGTAGCCCAAGTACCCCAGTTGGATTCGACCCAATCGCCGTGTTCATTGTAGTGGCCCGTGCCCTCTTTCTTGGGGCTCCAGTCGACCTCGGTGATGATGATGGGGTTGGTGTCGACTACGGGTACTTGATTATGGAACTGCTGAATCTTGCTCTGTGGGTCGCAACGGTCGTCGCTGGAACCATACCATCCGCAGTAGTCGTGGACGGCGTAACCGATGTCTGCGCCCTCGATGGGGAATGAGACGTAGCTCGTGTAGCTGGCCTGCCAACCTGTGCCGGGAGCCCAGATGATACCCGAGAAACCGTTGGCGCGAATCTTGTCAACAACGGGCTGGAAGAAGTCGTGCAGCGCGGCTGGGTCGTCCTGACCGTTGGCGTTCTTCAGCGACACGGGCTCGTTGGCCAACTCGATGCTAATCTGACCTGAATACTTCTTGATGCTGTCGTTCTGCGTGACAATGTCCCACACTTCCATCAGGTATTGGTTGTAGTAGTCACCAACCTTTAAGTCGCCGGGGCAGACTCCAGGCGGGCGGATCACCACGTACATCCCATGCTGTATTGCACTCTTGGCAAGGGGGAAATAGAGGTTCTTTAAAAAGGTTTTTAAGCGAGCCGGGTTGAAATGCTTGATATTGGCTTCGCCTCCGATGTTGTCAGGCTGGTCGACGGCAACTTGATATGTGTAGGAACTCTGGTTGGTCCATGCTGGATCGAGATGCAGACGGAAAACGTCACACTTACACTGCTCCAAGGCTGCGAAGACTTTCTCGAAGTATTTCCTACAGTTGGAAGCGCCTGCGTTGTCGTATCCTCCGGACCAATAGCTGTGGTGTTGGCCATTGGCATCTGTGTAACCGTTGAACCAATTGCTGGGCGTGTCCATGACGCCGTGCAAAACAACATGATTACCATGAGGATCGACGAGCCACTTGCCTTCGACATGCAGGGGTGGCAGCGGCTTCTCTAAGTGCGTCGGCACTTCTCGCTGGGCAAAGGCGTTCATGGTTAATGTCATGAAGGCAATGAAGAGAAGCCCCCTATGGCCCCACAAGGGGGGCAAAGTAAAAATGTGGGAATTGAATGATTTACGCATAAGAAATATAAATTCAGGAGTTTAGGGACTTAAGGAAATTCCTCCCCTCCCTTAGGGGAGGGGTTGGGGGTGGGTCTTTACTTAAACAGCAGGGGAGCCATCTGGTAGAGACTGCGGCGCCAGGTGAGGAACTCGTGGGCTGTGCCTTCGGAGACATAACCCACGGCATTGTAGCCAGCAGCCTTCAAAGCCTCGGTGGACGTACGGATGCCATCGGGATTCTCCTTGCTACCGCAGCTCGTGAAGATCAGTTTCACCTGATTCTTGTTCTTGATATCTTCGGGAGCGTACGTGCCGCCACTGAGCAAACCGTAGTAACCGAAGACCTCAGGGCGACGCAAGGTGATGAGCTTGGTCTCAAAGCCTCCCATGGAGAGACCTGCCATAGCACGAGAATCCTTTTTGGCTACGGTGCGGAAATGGCTGTCGATATAAGGCACGAGCTCGTCGACGAGCACCGTTTCAAAATCCTTGGCCGTGAACTCGCCGAGACCGCCGAAGCGCACTTCGTTGGTCATGCCATAGGTCATCACGATGATGAACGGCAGGCACTTACCTTCAGCGATGAGGTTGTCCATGATGAGATTGGCGTGTCCTTGGCGGCTCCAAGCTGTCTCGTCCTCGCCCCAGCCATGTTGCAGATAGAGTACGGGGTATTTCTTCTTGTCTTTATCGTATGTGGGCGGTGTGTAGACGAAGGCACGGCGCACTTGTTGCGTGCTTTCACTCCAGAACAGCACCTGTTGCACGTTACCGTGGGGCACGTTTTTCATCGCATAGAAATCACTATCGTGAGCTGGTATTTCGATGCCGCTTTCCCAGCGTGTGCTACCGTAGTAGTTCTGGGCGCCCGGATCGTTGACCACGCCGCCGTCCACGGTGAGGTGATAGTAGTGGAAACCTTCGTCCATCGGACCTGCTGTCTGGCCGACCCACGATTCATCGTAGCATTGATGGAGCTGTGTGCCGCCTTGTCCGCCGAGGCCGAGGCTTACCACTACGGACTTGGCCTCAGGCATCTCCACGCGGAAACGCACGATTCCTTGCGAGTTGACCTGCGGATAGTCGCGGCCAGGTTGGTTCATTACAGAGGGCTTGAAGTCTTCCTTCACGTTGGGGTTCTCGGGGAAGGCGAGGGCTGCGTTGAAAGGCGGGCGCTGCTGTTGCTGGCCACGCTGACCGCGACGGCGTTGGCCTTGCTGTCCCTCGGGACGGGGACGACGGGGCGGGCGCTGTGGTAACTGCCACTCGGGATTGCGCATGTTGAGGATGTAGTCGTAGGCTTTCTTCGGCTGATAGTCTGAGTCGAAAGGCAGCGGATAATTGCGTGCGCCGAGCCATGAGTCGCGGTCGCTGAGATTCCAGAACGTCACATTGTCGATGACATCCTTGTGTTTGCGCAGCACGCCGAAGATGCGGGCATACTGGTCTGCCAAATGTTGCTTGAGCGAGTCGCTGATCTCCAAGCCTTCTTGGCTGAACTGTAGGGCACCGCCCATCTCTTCATTGGCGCGGACATCAAGTTCCGTCACATGGATGTGACTGACGACCTGCTTGTAGAGCGTGATGGCTTTGTCGATTTCATCCTCTGTCGGACCATAGATGTTGTAATGGCCTTGCATGCCGATGCCGTCGATGGGCACACCGTTGGCTTTCATCTTCTTGACCATCTCGAAAATGCGCTGGCTCTTGACAGGATCGGTCTCGTTGTAGTCGTTGTAGAAGAGCAGGTTGTCCGGATCGGCCTCGCGGGTATAGCGGAAAGCGTTGGCGATGAATTCGTCGCCGGCAATCTGGTAGAGCGGCGACTGACGGTAGGGATCAGTAGCATTCTTGTCGTCGGTCATGGCTTCGTTGACCACGTCCCATGCGTAGACCACATCCTTGTAGCGGTTGACCACGGTGTGGATGTGCTCACGCATCCGGCGGAAGAACTCTTCCTTGGGGAGCAAGTTGCCTTGGTCGTCCTTGTAAATCCATTCGCCGATCTGCGAATGCCACATGAGGCAGTGGCCACGCATCTTGATGCCATTCTGGCGACAGAAATTGGCAATGCGGTCAGCACGGGTGAAATCGAACTGACCCTGTCGTGGCTCCGTGGGCTGGGGTTTCATGTCGTTCTCCGCCGTGATACTATTGAACTCACGGAGGATGAGCGCTTGCTGTTCAGGATTCGTGACGTTACGCTGGTTGACAGCTACGCCAATCGTGAAAAAGTCTTTGTAGGCGTCCTTGAGGCCTTGGGCTTTTGTGAATGTATTGCTGAATAGAAGCAGCAAAAAAAGTAAAGCAGCCTTCTTCATAGTGTTGAAATTTTATGGGTGAAAAAGTTCTCGGCTTGCAAATATACGCGTAAACGCGCAAAACTAAGCTACAGTTTTGTCACAAAAACATTTGCTGATGTTTCAAGTAATCTTTTTCAGAAAGAAAAGCAACAAAAATCAAAGTTTTTCGCCATAGCACAAGTCGCCGCAATCGCCAAAACCAGGCACAATGTACTTGTTGTTATTCATGCCTGGATCGATGGCGGCACACCATACAGTGGCCTCCTCAGGGAGCGTTTCTCGCAGGATGTCAAGGCCCTCGGGAGTGGCGATGACGCAAGCGATATGCACCTTGCGTGGTGTGCCCGTCTTAACGAGCGCCTCATAGCTGGCGGCCATGGAACCACCCGTAGCGAGCATAGGATCCACGATGACGAGCGTCTTGCCTTTGCATGACGGAGCTGCCATGTATTCGGTGTGGATGCCGACCTCGGTGTGCTCGCGGTTGGTGTACATCCGATATGCAGACACAAAGCCATTGGCAGCTTTGTCGAAAACATGAAGGAAACCTTCGTGGAAAGGCAGACCGGCGCGTAGAACAGTGGCGATGACAAGGTCATCCTTGGGCAAAGGAATATCTATTGTGGCAAGGGGCGTCGTGACAGTCTTGGACTTGTATTCCAAGGTTTTAGATAATTCAAAGGCCATCATCTCGCCGACGCGCTGAATATTGTTGCGAAAAAGCAAACGGTTCTTTTGGTAGCTCTTGTCGCGCAATTCGGCCATATACTGGTTCATGATGGAATTCTGTTTGCTGAAATCGATGACTTTCATAGTAGTTAGGGCTTGGTAAGTTAGTTGTTTACAGTGAGGGTGAAACCGAAGGCATTGTAGGAGGCGCGATAACGGTAGAGGCTGCGACCGGAAGGACCACTGGCTACGATGCCGAGGTTGTTCAGATCGTAAGTGCGACCGCAGCGCGAGCAGGTGGCACGACCGCCACCTTGCAACTGTAGGCTGCGCGTCGTATCGAAATCTTCATAGCAGGGGCAAGCAAGGTCAAAGGCCACGACACGCGGCTCATTGGCTCCTAATTCTGGTATATTGGGTAGGCCAACGATGAGGCCGCTCAGTCCTAAGGCGGGATGCACGCGTGTTTCAACAGCCGTCAGCGGGCGTGTTGTACTGCTTTTCAAACCACTGAAGATGAAATTCTTGCCATCACTACGGATGGTACAAAACTCGCCCATGCTTCCAAGCGCGCTATTGAGTTCGGGAATAGTGTTGGTGTACGTGTAGGAAAAATTGGCACGGGCACCAGTGTAATAGGTGTTATCAGCGGAAGTGCAGGCGAGAATAAGGAATAGACAGACCCAACCCCATCCCCTGAAGAAGGGGAGTATGAACCATTGCTTATGAGAGGTGGAGCAGTTCATGATTTACTCATCCTTCACTCAGTTTTTGCTCAGCGGCTTCGACTTTCTCGAAGGGAAAACCTTTGAGCACGGAAGCCATAAGGTCAGCGATGTGGTCGTTGCAGAGATTGCCAATGGAACCGGCATGGGTGTGGTGAACTTCCTTGACGGGGCGGAAACGACCTGCTTCGATGTCAAGTCCCACTTGACGGTAGGCATCGCGGAAAGGAATGCCGCTGGCCGCGAGGCGGTTGACTTCTTCGACGGAGAACATCAGGTCGTATCGCGGGTCGTCAAGGATGTGTTCGTTGACTCGCATCTTATTAATAATGTACGCGCACATGCGCAAGCAGTCCTTGAGCTCGTCGAAGGCCGGCAGGAACACTTCCTTGATAATCTGCAGGTCGCGGAAATAGCCGCTGGGGAGGTTGTTCATGATCAACGTAACTTGCTGGGGCAGAGCCTGTAGCTTGTTGCATTTGGCGCGTGTGAGTTCGAATACATCGGGGTTCTTCTTGTGCGGCATGATCGAGGAGCCTGTGGTGCAGTCATCGGGGAGCTTCACAAAGGCGAAGTTCTGCGAGTTGAACAAACAGGCGTCGAAGGCAAGTTTGGCAATGGTGCCAGCAACGGAGGCCAGCGCAAAGGCGACATTACGTTCCATCTTGCCACGTCCCATCTGTGCGTAAACAACATTGTAGTCCATGGAGTCAAAGCCCAGAAGGTCGGTGGTCATCTGGCGGTCGAGAGGGAATGAGGAGCCATAACCGGCAGCAGAACCCAAGGGGTTGCGGTTGACCAACCGATAGGCGGCTTGCAGGAACAACATATCGTCAGCGAGGCTCTCAGCGTAAGCCCCAAACCATAGCCCAAAGCTGGATGGCATAGCCACCTGCAGATGGGTGTAGCCAGGCATGAGCACGTCTTTATAACACTCACTCTGTGCCAACAGCTCATCGAAGAGCACCTTGACGAGTTCCACGACTTCGCGCAGCTGACGGCGTGTCCACAGTTTGAGGTCGAGGAGCACCTGATCGTTGCGCGAGCGTCCGCTGTGAATCTTTTTGCCGACATCACCCAGGCGGCGCGTCAGCAGCAGCTCCACCTCGGAATGTACGTCCTCCACACCTTCCTCGATCTCGAAGCGTCCGGCACGGATGTCGGCGAGGATTGTGCGCAGCTCCGTAAGCAGTACGCGCAGCTCGTCGGCTTCCAGCAGTCCGATGTGTTCGAGCATCGTGATATGAGCCATGGAGCCTAAAACATCACTCTCGGCGAGCAAGACGTCCAACTCACGGTCACGCCCGACCGTGAAACGCTCTATTTCAGCAGTCGGGGTAGTGTTTTTTTGCCAAAGTTTAGTAGCCATAGGGAATCATAGCCAGCATGTCAGCCAGCTTCTCTACCCCCTCCTGCAACGGTTTCTTGGCCATCTGCTTCATCAGGAAATTGAGCTCGGCACCGATGGTGCATTTCATCTTGCTCTCGTAGGTTGAAGTCGGCAGCACCTGAATCCATAGGTTGCCCTGTATGGGGGCGCCCTGCACCTCGAACTTCACGCATTTCGGCTCGTCACGCTCAACAATACGCAATGTGACATCACCTACGGGCGAGCCGGGATAAGAGATGCTGTCTGATGTGAACACCAAATGTTGCAGAGCCTCTTGAATCTGTGTAATCTTGTCCTCCGGAACCTGCCCTGACGCCTTGAGTTGCTCCACAAAGGCGGGATCGGCGGCACGTTCCTGAATGGAACGCAGGTTGTTGAGGTCAGAGAGCTTTTTATATACTGCTGCTTGGGGGGAATGTATTTGTTTTACTGAACTTTCGAATTTGGTCATGCCTGAGGCGGCTTCGCCGCAGTTTAAAGTTTAAGGTTTAAAGTTTAATGGGGTTTGCCTTGTTTCTTGCGATGCCTTATGTCTAAAGTGTTTACGCGAGTCCTATCCCCAATGAGCGGGGTCGCGACGCCACTGATTGAGGAGCTCAACATCGGAGTCTTTGATGTAACCCGTTGCCAGCGCCTCCTCAACGACAGCCTCGTAATTGGTCAGCGTCACCAACTGCACATCGGCATCCTTGAATGCCTTGCGAGCGACATCGAAACCGTAGGTGTAAGCAGCCACCATGCCTACGACATCGCAGGCATTGTTGCGGATGGCTTCGACGGCTTTAAGACTGCTTCCACCAGTGGAGATGAGGTCTTCGACAACGACAACTTTCATTCCAGGGCGCAGTTCTCCCTCGATGAGGTTCTCAAGACCATGATCCTTGGGTTTCGAGCGGACATACACGAAAGGCAGTCCCAGTACGTCGGCAACCAAGGCGCCTTGTGGTATGGCACCGGTTGCTACGCCGGCGATAGCTTCAGCCTCAGGGAAACGCTCCATGATGATGCGTGCGATCTCCGTCTTGACGAAGGTGCGCAGTTCTGGATAGGATAAGGTCTTGCGGTTGTCGCAATAGAACGGTGACTTCCATCCGCTGGCCCACGTGAAAGGATTCGTAGGCTGCAATTTGATGGCTTTCACTTTCAGCAGTTTGCCTGCAAATATTTTCTCTAATGTTTTCATGTCACTTTTACCTTATATTTTATTATGTATTTGTCGACGGGCTTTCTTCTCCCGCTTCGGCGGCAAAGGTACTACTTTTTTGCCGAATAGCACGTCTCTGCGACACGTTTAACAGGTTTTAACGAGGATGAAGCCTCACAACCGCCAAACAAATCGTACCTTTGTGCCCGAAAAGGCAAAAATTATGCTTGAGATTAAAAACCTGCACGCCACAGTTGGCGGCAAAGAGATTTTAAAGGGTGTTGACCTCGTTGTCAAATCAGGTGAGATTCATGCTTTGATGGGACAGAATGGGGCGGGCAAATCCACCTTGTCCAATGTCCTTGTGGGTCATCCTGCTTATACGGTGACAGAGGGCACGGTGACTTTCAATGGTAAGGACCTCTTGGCAATGACGCCCGATGAGCGTTCTCACGAAGGGCTGTTCCTCTCGTTCCAGCAGCCTGTAGAGATTCCTGGTGTCTCTATGGTTAACTTTATGCGCGCCGCCTTGAACGCCAAACGCAAGTACCAAGGTTTGGAACCGTTGGACGCTTCCGCATTTTTGAAACTGATGCGAGAGAAGCGCAAAATTGTGGAGTTGGACAACAAACTGACAAGCCGCTCCGTCAACGAAGGTTTCAGCGGCGGCGAGAAGAAGCGCAACGAAATCTTCCAGATGGCGCTTCTCGAACCTACACTTAGCATCCTTGACGAGACGGATTCCGGACTCGATGTGGACGCCCTGCGCATCGTTGCCGAAGGCTTCAACAAACTGCGCACCCCGCAGACAGCCGCTATCGTCATCACCCACTACCAGCGACTGCTCGACTACCTGAAACCTGACGTCGTACACGTCCTCATCGACGGACGCATCGTCAAGACGGGTGGCCCGGAACTGGCTCTCGAAATCGAGCAACGAGGCTTTGACTGGATAAAAGAGGAAGCATGAATCAGTACTTAGAGTTCTTCCGCACTCAACGCCAACGCATCGACGGCAACTCGCATCCCGTGCTGAACGCTCATCGCGAAGCTGCTGCTGCCGCCTTCGAACGCCTGGGTTTCCCGTCGCAGAAGGTGGAGCGCTACAAATATACCGATGTCGCCACCGCCTTCGCGCCCAATTATGGTATCAGTCTCAGCGGAACGACGGATAGTCTGAGAAAAACGGAATCTCCAGACAATCCACTCGCCTTGTCTCACTACGGCACCCTTGCCGACGTCGATGCAGATGCCATCACGGCGCTCAACACGATGCTCGTGCAGGAAGTTTCCATTATTCATATTCCAGCTGGCATTCATAGGGAGAATCCTATACAGGTCACGCATACTTTGCACTCCACGGCACCGCTGATGCAGAACCGCCGCCTGCTCATTGTCGCCGAGGCAGGTGCTCATGTTCAAGTGCTGCTCAACGAACGCGCCGACGAGGGGCAGGACTTCCTGACGACGCAGGTTACCGAAGTCTTCGTCGGCGAAGGCGCTCATGTTGAGATCTACGACATCGAATCTACCCACGAACGCTGCCACCGTTTCCATCAGCTCTTCGCTGATGTCGCGGCTGGCGGACGGTTCACACACGCTACCTTCACCCTCAGCGGAGGTCTCACTCGCAACCAGACTGATGTGCGTCTCTCGGGTGAGGGAGCTGAGGTTAATCTCTTAGGCTGTGCCATCACCGACGGACAGCAGCACGTAGACAACAATACGCTTATTGATCACCGCGCCCCAGGTTGCCGCAGCCGCGAACTATATAAATATGTCGTTGATCAGCAGTCCACAGGCGCTTTCGCTGGACGCGTCCTTGTGCGTCAGGAAGCTCAACGTACGGATTCTGAGGAACGCAACGCGAATCTCGTCTGCACCGACGAGGCACGGATGTGGACGCAACCTATGCTTGAAATCTACGCCGACGATGTCAAATGTTCTCATGGATCTACCGTCGGGCAGCTCAACGATGATGCCTTGTTCTATCTGCGTCAGCGTGGTATCAGCGAAGCCGAAGCCCGCACGCTGCTCAAACAGGCTTTTGCCAGCGAAGTGATCAACGAAATACCCCTTGAAGCCCTGCGTCAACGCCTTCATGCTATGGTGGAGAAACGTTTCCGCAGTTGCGAGGATTGCCGACTCTGCAAGAAAGGATAAGATGATAACGTTTCAGACCATAAACGTCGCAATGCCCGACATCAACCAACGCGTTATTCAGACGTGGGTGCAGGCGGTCGTAGGGAGCTACGGACGGCGAGCAGGTGACATCGCATACATCTTCGTCGACGATGAGGAAATTCTGCGTGTCAATCGCCAATTCCTTCAACACGACTACTATACCGATATCATCACCTTCGACTACAACGATGGAGACATCGTTTCAGGCGACCTCTTCATCAGCCTCGAAACTGTCCGCAGCAATGCTGAGGGCTTGCAGGTTCCTTACGCCCAAGAACTTCACCGCGTTATCATTCATGGCATCCTTCATCTCTGTGGCATCAATGACAAAGGTCCTGGCGAGCGCGAGATGATGGAGGCTGCTGAGAATAAGGCGCTGGAGTTACTAAAATACCCCTCTAAATCTCCCCGTCAGGAGAGACTTTGATTGAAGATTGAAGAATCTTCGCAATAACGTAATAACGACATAACGACAAAGGATATAGTTTAACCTCTTTAAATAGTTATTGAAAATGAAAAAGCTTCTCACATTTGCTGCGCTTGCACTGATGCTTTGCGTGGCAGCTTGCCAGAATGGCGGCTACAAAGTAACAGGTACAGCCACAGGTGCTCAGGACGGCGACACCGTCATCCTCGCAGCGGTACGCGGAATGTTTGATTTCGACACGCTTCAGACCGTCCTCATCAAGAACGGCAAGTTCGTGTTCTCTGGCACTCAGGACAGCGCAGCCATGCGTTATGTCATTTGGAAATCCAGTGCCAACCCCGACCTCTCCATCGCCACACGTATCGCTTTGGAGAACGCAGAGATTACCGTAAAACTTGACACGGCTGAGAATACCGTCGCCGAGGTTTCCGGCACACCTGCCAACGACGCTATGACTGAACTCGGCAAGATGGAGTTCGAAATGAACAAGAAAGCAGAAGGCATCTTTGGGGTACTACAGGACGAGAACGCCACAGATGACGCGAAAGCTGATGCTGAAAAGCAGCTCAACCAGCTTCAGGATCAGATGATCGCTAAATACGCTGATTTCATTGAGAAGAATATCACCAATATCGCAGGCGTTGATTATTTGACGCAATATGCCAGCATTCTCGATGATGCTAAAGTGTCTAAGCTGTTGGCGCTCGTTCCTGAAGAATTAAAGAACGCGCGTATCAATGACCTTATTAAGCTCTACGACGTCAGAGCTGAAACAGCTGTCGGCAAGCCTTTCAAGGACATCAAGGCTGCTACGCCCGAAGGTGGCGAACTGAGCGTCAGCGAGGTAGCCGCTCAGGCTAAGGTGCTGATGATTGATTTCTGGGCCAGCTGGTGTGGCCCTTGCCGTCAGGAGATGCCCAACGTGAAGGCTGCTTATGACAAGTTCCACGCTCAAGGCTTCGAGATCATCGGCGTCAGCCTCGACCAAGATGAGGCTGCCTGGAAGAAAGCTATCACAGACCTCGGCATCGTATGGCCTCAGATCTCCGACCTCAAGGGTTGGCAGTGTGAGGGCGCTGCCCTGTATGGTGTTCAGGCCATCCCCGCTACTGTGCTCATCAAGGACGGTACCATTGTCGCCCGCGATGTCCGCGGCGAGGAGATTGCCACTAAGATAGAGGAACTGCTGAAGGATTGAAGGCGGGTTCTATCAATTAGCTTTGCCTTAGTCCTTTGACTATTTTTGAGCAGATTTGCTTTAAATCCGTTGAATACCGCTACGTTCGACTTCATCCGCCAACATGCCAGCGACGATGTCCGTCAACTGGCGTTACACGGTGCGCCTGCTGAGGTCGACCTCCACATAGCACTCCAACAGATTGAAGGCCGTCAGTTGGCAGCGCGCAAGTTACCTACTTGCGCTGCCACTGACGGCCTCCTTTTTCCTCCACGCCTCTCCCTGGAGCAATGCTCCAGCGAAGCCACTGCGGCCTACAAGCGCCGTATTATCGAACGGCTTCTTTCCGTCCCCTCCTCAGAGCCTCGTCTCTCCTCCCTCTTCATTGATCTCACCGCAGGTTTCGGCATCGATTTCGCAGCTCTCGCGCCGCTATTTTCCCGAAGTCTCTACGTCGACAGCAATCCCATCCTCTGCGACCTCGCCCGTCACAACTTGCCCCTTTTAGGATTGCCCGCAGCCGACGTGCGTTGTAGTACCGCCGAAGCAGTCTTGAGCGAAGGGTTCCACGCCGACCTGCTTTTCATCGATCCTGCCCGTCGCGACGCCGCAGGACGTAAGGTCGCCCTCATTGAGGACTGCACACCGGATGTCTGCTCCCTTCAAGCACTCCTCCGCGCCTCTGCACGCTTCACACTTATCAAACTCTCGCCGATGCTCGACCTCAGTGCCGCCCTCCGCGCGCTGCAAGGCATCACAGAAGTTCATGTCGTAAGCGTCGGTGGCGAATGTAAGGAGCTTCTTCTCCTGATGTCTCCCTCTGCCACCGTTCCCGCCTCCCCGACGATCCATTGCATCGATCTTTCCGCCACCACTTCTTCCTCGGCAATGGCGCTCACGCCTTTTAGCGCCGACACCTTCTGCTTCACTCGCGCTGAGGAAGCAGCCGCGCCGCTCGTTTTAGCTGATTCCATTGGCGCTTTCGTCTTCGAGCCTAACGCCTCCATCCTCAAAGCCGGTGCTTTCCGCATCCTTTGTCAACGCTACCCCGTCCGCAAACTCTCTGCCGACGCCCATCTCTACACCGCCGATGTCCTCGTCCCCGATTTCCCGGGTCGCGCGTGGCGCGTGTGTGCTCATTCTTCTTTTAACAAGCGCGAGCTACGGACATTCCTCGGCGACACCCGCGCTGCCGAGCTCAGCGTCCGTGGTTTCCCGCTCTCCGTCGCCGCTTTGCGTAAACAACTGCACTTGAGTGAAGGCGGCCAAGCCCATTTCATTGCCACTACCCTTGCCGACGGTCAGCGACGTTTGCTGCGCGTCGAGCGATGCCTCCATACTTCCGACAATTTACAATAAAACAACACAATAAAACAGCAAAAACAATGAAGAAAAAGGTCCTGTTTGTTGCGATTCTATCGCAACTCTCCCTCCTCCCCCTTGTGCTTTTTGCACAGCGACCGGCCAAGCCTACACCCGCAGAGGCAACAGCTGCGGCACACTACCGCAACCCCATCGTGCAGACCTGCTTCACCACCGACCCTGCGCCACTGAACGTCGGCGACTCCGTGCTCTACGTCTTCACGGGACACGACGAGGATCGTGCTGACTTCTTCTGGATGCAGGAGTGGCGCGTCTACTGCACGCGCGACATGGTCAACTGGACAGACCTCGGCTCGCCACTTGCCCTCGAGAGCTTCTCATGGGCAGACGACCGCGCGTGGGCCGCGCAGGTCATTGAGCGCAACGGCAAATTCTATTGGTACGTTTGTGCCCACTCGAAGATTTCAGGGGGCATGGCCATCGGCGTTGCCGTCGCCAATCGTCCCGAAGGCCCTTACCGCGATGCGCTCGGACGCCCACTCTACGAAAACGGCTCATGGGATCATATCGATCCTACGGTATGGATTGACGACCAAGGGCAGGCATGGCTTGCATGGGGAAATCCTCGCGTTTATGTTCTCCAGTTACAGGAGGATATGATTCATGCCAAGGGCGACGTGCAACTACTTGACATGACTGAAGAAGGTTTCGGATCGCCTCTTGCCAACCAGCGTGAGAAGGACAAGAAATATAAGGACTCCTATGTCGAAGGGCCGTGGCTCATACAAAAAACTCCAGGTCTTTGGTTCCTCCTTTATGCCGCTGGCGGTGTGCCTGAGCACATCAGCTACAGCTCTGCCGCCTCGCCCCTCGGTCCTTGGCACTACGAGGGTGAGATCATGCCTCTTGGCGGCACAGACTCCTTCACAAACCATTGCGGCGTAGCTGATTTCAAGGGTCATAGCTATTTCTTCTACCACACAGGTCATCTGCCCGGTGGTGGCGGTTTCGGTCGCAGTACGGCTGTCGAGGAGTTCAAATATACCGACGATGGTCGCTTTCCAACGATTATGCCCACTCGTGAGGGTGTGCAGCCCATTGCCACCTTCAATCCTTATCGCCGCGTGCCTGCTGCCACCATGGCTTACAGCTATGGACTGAAGACCAAGCAGTATAGCCTTCCCGCCGCCCATGGGAGAGGCCCGCGCGAGCTTTCCGTCTATGTCACCGAGACCCATGATGGCGACTGGCTGCGACTGGACAATGTGGACTTTGGCGTGAATGGCGCTCGTGAAATCACCGTTAGTGCTGCTTCCGGCCTGCGTGGCGGACGCATCGAGTTGCACGTGGACAGCCTCCATGGCCTCCAGCTTGGTACGATAGAGATTGACGGCACAGACGGTTGGGAGCGCTTCAGCACTTTCTCTGCTTTCCTACCCCGCATCGCACCAGGTGTTCATGACCTCTATCTGGTGTTCCGCGGTCGCAAGGGGCCAGAACTCTTCAACCTGGAATGGTGGCAGATGAACGACGATGCTAACGTCAACCTCCCCATCCTTCAGACGCATTACACTGCAGACCCCGCACCGCTGGTTGTGGGCGACACGGTGTTCCTCTATGTCAGTCACGACTCGCACCCCGATGAGATTCTCGATGCTCGCGAGCGCAATAGTGCCAATTTCTTCATGTACGACTGGCTCCTCTATACCTCCACAGACATGGTTAACTGGACAGATCACGGTCCAGTGGCTTCGCTGCGTGATTTCCAGTGGCGTTCGCGTGACAACGGCGCTTGGGCTATCCAGACGGTAGAGCGCGACGGCAAGTACTACCTCTACGCTCCCCTCCATGGACACGGCATCGGTGTCCTCGTGGCCGACTCGCCCTATGGTCCTTTCCGCGACCCGTTGGGCAAGCCCCTTGTGTGGCAGCAGGAGCATTGGGAAGACATTGATCCTACCGTATTTATCGACAGCAACGGGCAGGCATGGATGTATTGGGGTAACCCCAATACCTACTACGTGCGTCTCACCAAGGATATGATTCATACCGAGGGTGACATCGTGAAGCTCGACTACCACATTGAGCACTATCAGGAAGGCCCCTGGCTTTATGAGCGCAATGGTCATTGGTATCTCGGTTATGCTTCCACCTGTTGCCCGGAAGGTCTCGGCTACGCGATGGCCGATGCGCCTACAGGTCCCTGGCAGTCGAAAGGCTATATCATGGCTCCCACGCCTCGCGACCGCGGCAACCATCCGGGTATCATGGACTTTAAGGGGCGCACCTACGTCTTCGGACAGGACTACGACCTGCTGCACCACGAGACGCGTGAGCATTTCGAGCGCCGCAGCGTAAGTTTGGCCGAGATGCACTACAACGCCGATGGAACCATTCAGGAAGTGCCTTATTGGCTCGACCTGCGTTTGCCGGAAGCTGTCGGCACGCTCAATCCCTACCGCCGCGTGGAGGCAGAGACAATGGCTTGGGGCTATGGCTTGCGAACAGAGAAGATAGGTATCGCAGGTACGCGCGAGCTGGTAGCAAAGGCGCGCCAAACTCCCCTCCCTCACGGGGGAGGGGTTGGGGGAGAGGCCGTATCCATCATCAATCAGTTCCCCGAAAGTACGGGCAAGAAGAACCTCTACGTCTACGACCTCGATGCAGGAGAGTACATCCGCCTGCGTTCCGTGGACTTCGGCAAGAAAGCCGCTCACAGTTTTGCCCTGACAGCTGCCGCTGCCGAAGGAGCTGCTGCCACCATCAGCCTACACCTCGACGCTCCTGGCGGTCCACTGCTCGGCACCCTCGACATCACCCCCACAGGCAATGCCGACACCTACCGTGCCTTCACCACCCAGCTCCAAGCAAAGCTCGCCACTGGCACCCGCGACCTTTTCCTCTGCATCGACAGCGCCAAGGGTGACGTTCGCCTCGACTGGTGGCAATTCAAGAAATAAATCCCACAAACAATGAATAAACAAGTCCTGTTTGTTGCGATTCTATCGCAACTCACCCTCCTCCCCCTTGCCCTCCACGCCCAAGAGGAGGACAGCACCATCGATGGCCCCACCATGGGCTGGTCGTCGTGGAATACTTATGGCGTCAATATCGACGAGTCGCTCATCAAAAAGCAGGCCAACGCGATGGTCAACAAAGGCTTGAAAACCGCTGGCTACCAATATATCAACATCGACGACGGCTACTTCGGAGGCCGCGACGCCCAGACGGGTCATCTGCTCATCCATCCCACGCGCTTCCCCAATGGCTTGAAAGGCATTGTGGATCACATCCACAGCAAAGGGCTCAAGGCTGGCATCTACTCCGACGCTGGTCGCAACACCTGCGGTTCCATGTTTAACGGCGATGCCATCGGCAAGGGGGTAGGCATGTATGAGCACGACCAGATGGATGCCGACTTCTTTTTTAAAGAATTGGGATTTGACTTTATCAAGGTGGATTTCTGTGGCGGTTCTTACTACCACAACGAGGATCACCTCGTCCTCGACGAACGCGAGCGCTACACGGCCATCGCCCAAGCCATTCGCAACACAGGCCGCACAGACGTTCACATGAACGCCTGCCGCTGGGCTTATCCCGGTACGTGGATCAACGACGTCGCTTTCTCATGGCGTACCACGGGCGACATCAATTGTAGTTGGGGTAGCGTACGCGACATCATCAAGGAGAACCTTTACCTCAGCGCCTACTGCTACGACGGTCACTACAATGATATGGATATGCTCGAAGTCGGGCGCTCCCTCTCCACTATCGAGGACAAGACGCACTTCGGCATGTGGTGCATCATGAGCTCTCCGTTGCTCATCGGTTGCGACATGACGACCATCGCATCACAGCCGCTCTCGTTGCTCAAGAACAAGGAACTCATCGCCCTCAATCAGGATCCCTTGCATCTGCAGGCTTACGTCTGCCAGCGGCAGAACGGGTGCTACGTCCTCGTCAAGGACATCGAGGAACTACTGGGGCTCAAGCGTGCTTTTGCCGTCTACAATCCCAGCGACCAGGAGCAGACTGTCTCCGTCGACTTCAGTCTCATGGACCTCGCAGGCACCATCACGCTGCGCGATGTATTCAGCAAACGTGATGCTGGCACCGCCGAAGGCACTTTCGAAGTCACGGTGCCAGCCCACGGCACCGCCATCTACACTGCCACCGCCGAGCAGCGCCTCGAACGCACCCTCTACGAAGCGGAGACGGCCTTCATCGGCAACTATCAGGAAATCACGAACAATCAAGCGTTGCCCAGTGGTGTCTACGACGATGGTGCCGACTACTGTTCTGGTGGATGCAAGGTTGGATGGCTCGGCAAGAGCGCCGACAATTACATCGAATGGCGCAACGTACATAGCTTCACGGGTGGCCGCTACCGCCTCACGCTCTCCTACATCAGCGGCGAGAGCCGCAAGGCAACGCTTACCGTGAACGGCGAGCAGACGAAGAGCCTCACTTCGCTCAACTCTGGCGGTTTCAACCGTGTTGCCAAGAAAACTGTCAACATTCAACTCAATGCAGGCATGAACACCATCCGTCTGACCAACACCACCGCCTGGTTGCCCGACATCGACTGTATGACACTCGAACTCCTTGAAGCCGACAACGTGCCGACCGTCACTCCCATTACACAGTCCGACGATGCTACCGTCTACGACCTGAGCGGACGTAAGGTCAGTCAAGACAGGGCATCGGCGCACCAGCTGCCCGCTGGCATATATATCATCAACAATAAAAAGGTAACAACAAAACACTAATTCAACACATGAAAAAAGTCCTGTCTGTTGCGATTCTATCGCAACTCCTTCTCCTCCCCCTCACTGCTGTCAGCATGATGGCACAGGAAGAGCGCCCAACAGCGCCAACGGCCAGCGCCACAATCGAAAACCCCATGCTCTGGGCTGACGTCCCCGACCCCGACGTCATCCGTGTCGGCGACACCTTCTACCTTGTCAGCACCACCATGCACCTGATGCCGGGTGCTCCCGTGATGGCCTCAAAGGACTTGAAGAACTGGGAGACCGTAGGTTACATCTTTGATCGCCTCACCGACTCGCCGAAGTACGACCTGCTGGAAGGCACCGTCTATGGACGCGGACAGTGGGCAACATCTTTGAAATACCACGACGGCAAGTTCTGGGCCCTCTTCGCCCCCAACGAGAGCGGACCGATGGCCGACACCTATATCTGTACTGCCGACCGTGCCGAAGGCCCGTGGTCGATCCACTCGCGTCTGCGCCACTTCCACGATGCCACACTTTTCTTCGACGACGACGGCACGCCCTACGTCTTTTATGGTACAGGAGAGATGTGTCAGCTGTCGCGCGACTTGAAGAGCGTCGTAGAGGGCAGCAACCGCCACTACTTCCAGCGTGAGTCCGACGAACGCGGACTCCTCGAAGGCACGCGCGTTATCAAGCACAACGGCATGTACTACGCGCTGCTCATCTCCCACGTCTATGCCCCTGGCCGCCATCGCCGCGAAGTCTGTTACCGCACCAAGGACCTCAATGGCACTTGGGAGAAGGCTGTCGTTCTTGAGAGCGATTTCGGCGGATTCTCCTATCTGGCACAAGGCACCATCGTCGACACCGAGGAGGGCGACTGGTATGGCATCATGTTCCAGGATCGCAACGGTGTGGGTCGTGTGCTCACGCTCAGCCCCGTGCGCTGGATTGACGGTTGGCCTATGTTAGGCGATGAGAACGGCAAGGTGCCCGACAAGATGCGTCCCTACAAGAGTGGGCAGCCCACCAAATCCATCGTCTGTCCCGACGACTTTTCCTCGTCGAAATTAGGTCTCCACTGGCAATGGAACCACAACCCCATTGACAACGCCTGGTCGCTGTCCGAGCGTCCGGGATGGCTTCGCTTGAGGACCAACCGCATTGTCGAAAACCTCTATCTGGCGCCTAACACACTGACGCAGCGCATGGAGGGCCCACAGTGCAGCGGCTACATCACCATCGACATATCTCACATGAAGGACGGCGACTGCGCAGGCCTCGCAGCTTTCAACAGCGATTCAGGCGTGCTTACCATCAAAAAGAATGGCAAGCGCCTCACCCTCACCATGAGTGAGCAGAAAGTCACCCTCAACAACCGCTCGAAAGCCGTGGAGAACGTTGAAGAGAACATCATCGAGACAGTAGATCTCACAACTAAACTCTCAACAATCTACCTCCGCCTCGATGGTGACTTCCGTCCTGGACAGCATGATGTCGCCAACTTCTTCTATAGCCTCGACGGGCAGACATGGACACCCATTGGCACGAAGAACTATCGCATGAACTTCGACTGGCAACGCTTCTTCATGGGCTCCAAGTTCGGCATCTTCAACTATGCCACGAAGAAGGCTGGAGGCTACGTTGACATCGACGCCTTCAACTATGCCGTCATCAGGGAATAAGCGTTTCGCATAATGACCCTTGAACGCCATCCCCTGGAACCCTTCCTGCCGCCCAACGCTCGCCTGCTATTTCTCGGCAGTTTCCCGCCACCGCGCCAACGATGGTGTATGGATTTCTTCTACCCCAATTTTCAGAACGACCATTGGCGCATCGAAGGGGCGGCGTGGTTTGATGACCGCAACTATTTTGTGGATGTCGCCGCCAAGCGTTTCCGCAAGGACGAAATCGTGGCGTTCCTACATGAGAAAGGCATCGCTTTCTACGATACCGCACAAGTCGTCAACCGTCTGAAGGACAACGCATCCGATGCCTTCCTGCAAATCGTGGAGCCGACGGACATCAGCGCCTTGCTGCGTCGCATCCCGTTGTGCCATGCCATCGCCACGACAGGCGAGAAAGCCACAGGGGAAGTCTGCCGCTACTTCGGTTTGCAGGACATCCCCGCCCTCGGCAGCAAGACACCCCTCACCCCCGATCTCTTCCTCTACCGTCTTCCCTCGTCATCAAGGGCTTACCCCTTGGCGTTCGAGAAGAAGGTAGAGGTCTACAAAAACCTCTTCCAACAGATTTTTATATGACTTCCTTCGAAGCATATAGCTGCTGAAAAATCTCACAGATCATGCCACTACAAGGCAGCCACCATGTCCAGGGGATTGCTCTTGATGACAAGGGGATAACGCTCGGGATGCTTCAGGCTCTCCACCTCAAGGTCCACATTCAGAGCAGGCCACTCGATAGCATTTTTGCCACTCATGCGGACATTGAGGACATTACTGATGGTGGCATCACGCATCCATGGGATACGATTGTAGGAGAGGAAATAGTCGTGACCGCACACGCTGAGCATTTCTCTCCGAAGGCCTTTGCGAACTCTGCATAGAACGAAAGCTTGCGCTCAGCGCCTTTTGTTCGGCTTTGCTACCTAAAAATACAGCCTATGCAGAGTCTTTGCGCCATTGCGTCTTTGCGTTGAAGAACAACCTATTTGCTGCAGGTCATATAGCTAGTGAACAGGCTCTTATCATACACATAAACAGACCATCATCTTTCTACTTTTAACCCAAATCGGTCATTAGGATTGATGGCAGATTGGTATTTGTTTCGAGCAGATTGGCCATATTGTTATCGAAGGCGTAGCGGGCTACGGCGAGTTGGCAATGTGGACAAGATGCCGAAAGAAATGCTAAGATGACATCAATAGACCGTAAAAAAGAGCTGAATTATATTATATGTCGGCCAAATGACCGATTTGGGTTTAACGCGAAGACGCAAAGGACGCCAAGCATTGCCTAATTCAAGTTCTCAAAGGTATTCAAGAGGTAGCAGAGACATCCAAAGTGCTACGCGGGGCTTTGGATTAGGCAAAGCACGCAAAGGTCTTCAAAGATTCGTCACTCGTCATTCATCACTCGTCATTCATTCGTACCGAATCAAATCTTGCTCTAGTCGTTTATCTCTTGAGTTGCAGCCCTGACTTCGCTGACAAGAGAAGATGGTTCTCTTCGCGTGTCCCATAAGTCGACAATCTCGATGCTGTCATCCTGAATTGCATAAATCATCTTGTTTAGTGGCGTAACTACGATACTCCGATATCCTGATGGGAGGTCGGCCAGCAAGGGTTCCACGGGACCGAGATGTGGATTCTTCCTGAGCAAACGCACTGTTCTCCGAATACATTGTCTGAACTCGCACTTGCTTGCAATTCCAAAAGCCTGTTCAATATACTCGGCCGTATCTGTTATCTGCCACTCGGCAAAGTCAGAAATATGTACCGTCATGCTTCTCAAGCGTTATACCCTGGCTCAGGCTCGGCAGCA
Organism: uncultured Prevotellaceae bacterium; assembly: GCA_947307015.1. Taxonomy (GTDB): domain Bacteria; phylum Bacteroidota; class Bacteroidia; order Bacteroidales; family Bacteroidaceae; genus Physcousia. The sequence continues at coordinate 39,436 of CAMZHV010000016.1, forward strand.
TAAATAATGGCTTCCTCCTCATCCCATTCTCGGAACAGTTCTTCGATGTCACGATAGCGACCTTCGGCAAAATCGCGCTCCGATTGAGCAATCCGCGCGTGTAGCTCCTCTATAGTATAGGGCTTTATATGTTCCTCTATATTCATCTTGCACTTCATTTTTCTGTTTCTCGCTGCAAAGGTAAACGCTTTTTCATTACTGACCAAATTTTCCCTCACTTTTTTGCTCACGCCATTAGTTTCATGATAGAACAACAGCAGCTATACACTTCCTTCGAAGCATATAGCTGCTGTAACTATTGGATAGAGGTATTACGACTTCAGACTTTGACTATTGACGATTAACTTCGTTGACTTTTGTCACGACTCGGCAAATCAAACAAGCTTGTTTGCTCTCGCTGCTCCAAAAGTTCGTCACTTGTCATTCTTGAAGGGGCAAGCGAACAAATTCGAGCACGTCATTCGCCACTGCCTTCATCATTTCTTTCTCCAGACGTCGGTCCTTCAAATTTGTCGGGGAGTGATTGTACGAAGTTATGGAATTCGCTGATAATCTGATTGTGTTGGGGGTGGTCTTTGCGCAACATAATACTGGCAAAATACCAGATGTTGTCAAACGCTAAGTGTTCACTGAATAATGTGAAAGAATAGTTGTTCAGGTATGTGTTGAACCAGATTCGGAATAGCCTGTCGCGTAAAGCCTGTTTGTTATCCATCGTATCGCATACATACAGCATGACAGGTTGCCCTTGAGAGAAAAACTCTTCGATAATCACCCTGACAGTCTCCATAATGCTGTCGTCCGCTACGGCACGCTTATGCTCTACATTGGAGATAAAGAACTGATATACCCCTTCCTCCATAAAAGAATAGTCCTCAACGAAGCCAACGGTATACAAAACACCGTGTTTTGTGGTGAAGAGGAAGGAGTTCTCACCAGCACTTTCAACGTGATACGGTGCACGGCTATTGACGGCATCAACAGAAATGTTTATCATGCTGTAGCGCCTTTCCTTTCTGCGATGACCTTACGCATCTGTTCTTCCCATTGATGTCGTGCATCAATCATCTTTCGGAAAGCATTCTGACGTTCCGTCGTTGTTTGGTAATGAATAAAACGTGCTTCCATTACAATACACTCTTTCTGTTTCTCGCTGCAAAGGTAAACGCTTTTTCATTACTGACCAAATTTTCCCTCACTTTTTTGCTCGTAAGCATTCGACCAAGTACCAGTAGCAATACCTATATATCATAAGTGACAGCAGCTACACACAGAAAAAGGTGTAGCTGCTGTCACTATTATGGTACCAATACTATTGTTGCTTCTTGCAGATGATGGCCTCAGGATGTCTGAGCTTCCACCGATGCGGTAGCAGTTCCACGAGTCGTTCGTGTGCAGCCTTCGTCTGATACGGCATATCGGCGATGATGCTGTTCAGATAGAGTCGCGGGTTGACATCGTGCTCGCGGCACGTTGCCAGCAGCGAGCAGATGACGGCCATGTTCCCGGCTGCCTCGTGGTTGCCGCAGAAGAGATAGTTCTTGCGGCCGAGGGTGATGGGGCGGATTTCGTTCTCGGCAAGGTTGTTGTCCAGCAGGAGCCTTCCATCCTCGAGATATCGCATCATGTTGTCCCATCGGGTATAGGCGTATGTAATGGCCTTGCCGATCTGGGAGCTCTCGCTATACTTCACACCCTCCGTTTCCATCCACACCTTCATGGCATCCATGATGGGCTTGGAGAGTTCCAGCCTCTTCGACTTACGCTCATCAAAAGACATCTCGGCATCGTCGCACATATGCTCTATTCGATAGAGGTGCTGTATCTCCTTCAGGGCATGCTCCGCCATCTGGCTGTTCTCGTCGAGTGCCTGCTCAAAGTGACGGCGGATATGCACCATACAGTTAACAAGGTACACGTCGGGTTTAGTCTTGAAGGCCGTCGCATTGTAGGTAACCCTTAAAATGATGTCTGTTTGCCAGCGACTCTATCACCGCTCCCGCCCTGGAGCCCTGGTCGTAATGGAAGAACACCAGCCGCTCCATCACGGCCCTCACCATCCAGAGGTATTCCTTCGCCGCTTTCTTCTTCTCATGGTCTATCACCGGCGTGGTGGTCTCGTCTGCCTGTACATAGTCTGCTTTCATCACCTCTTCCTTAAGAACCTCGTAAAGAGGTCTGAGCAGCGGCATCGTCTGCTTGAACCAACCGTCCACGGTACTTTCCGTCAGACCTTTCATGCCCAGATGGCTGTACTGCTTAATCTGGCGGTAGTAGGGCATATGGTACTCGTACTTCTGCAGCAGGATCTCTGCCAGCAGGCTCGCTCCCGCGATACCTTTATAAATAGGCAGCAGGGGCATGGGAGCAATCAACACGCCGCTCATACCCTTGGGAGCTATGGCCGTGTTATCCTTCAGTCCCCACTTCTCGCGGATAATCTCCTTGAGGTACAGCATTCCGGGTCTGTGCTCCACGACGCGTGTCACCTCCTGGCCGATCTTCTTGTAAAGCGTCTCGTCCAGATTGTCTGGCCTGAGTATGATCTGTTCCAGTATGGGCAGGTCCTCCGTCATGAAGCGGTTCCTTCTCTCCAGTTTGCGCTCTTCCCTGGTCGTGACGATCTTCTCTACGGCTTCATCGCGGACATCGTTGGCCTCTTGCGCCTGTTCTGACTGTATATCTGCAAAGAGGTTCAGTTGGGCAGGGTCTATGATGCCGAGTTTTTCCGACTTGCGCCCGAAGAGCTGACGGTTCAGCCATGCTACCTGAGCCGTCAGCTCCTTGATGCGAGATTGCTGTGACTCGTTCTGCTCTGTGAGCTTCTTGATGGTCTCAGCCTGGGACGCATTCACCTGCTGCAGCAGCTGTAGCATCGATTCCATTTGTGAAAGCATCTCTTCCTGAGTCATTTCTTGTACCTATTAAATTTGCGGCAAAGGTACAAAGAAATCTCCAGAATAAAGAATATTCTGTACTATAAAATACTAACAATCAATAATATGTGTTTAATGTAATTCTACCTATACCACATACTCCCTGCGTTGTGCCCGAAGACGCCTGAGCCGTTGGTCGGGAGACTCCTGTATCCCCTCGACCATTAACACAAGGTCACGCCATTCCATCTGATAGCTCTGCGTGTGATCGTCGTACTCTGGCAGTTTGAAGCGTCCGGCCTCAAGACGCTTCACATACATCACCATGCCGCCGTCCTCGGCATGGAGCAGCTTCATCAGCTTGCGGCTGGAACCGATGAAGATGAACACGTCGCCGTTGCGCACATCGCTGTCCATCCGCTCATGCACTACGCCGCAGAGAGAGCTGATGCCCTTGCGCATATCTATCCTACCGGTACAAAGCCAGTAGCGCATCGTGTCATTCAGGCAGAACATGGCTCATGAGGCTTTTGTCCAACAATTCACGAAGCACATCCTCCGTACCGCTGCCGAAGTGGGCGCGAAGGCCGTCTGGAAATAGAAGCGTCGCACCGGCGGGCATTTCAGCACTGAACAATGCCGAAGACGATTCCGTATGACGGAAGCTGATCGGAGCCAACTCACGGGGCATCGCATCCCTAGAGCAATATTTCTTGCGCCAGTAATTGTAAGAGGAATAAACTGTACCTGTCTGCTGTAGGTACGACTTCAGTGACAGACCGCTCTTCTGGTGATCCGACTGTAACTGCAAAAATTCTTCTTGGCTCATAAATGTAACAGTTGTAGTTGTGTGCACTATTGCGGGGGCAAAGGTACAGCAAAACTACAACTGCTACAACGGGTAATTTATCGGATGCTTACCATCTATCGCTAATGATGTTAGCTTTATGCTACTTTCAGCAAGTCAAGCACGGAATAGACCCGCGTCATGTTCTCGAAGGTGAAATACTGGTCATCAAGGACCATCCACTTGTTGCGCTCCTTCACCGGCATGTGCTGAATGTCGGGGAAGAATGAAACAGGAACAATCACCTCGCGCCCGTCTGTCAAACGAGCCAGCATCTTACCGCGATAGGCAGTGAAGTTCAGGTCTTTGATACCTAATGTTACTCCTTTAATCTTACACATATCTTTGTCCTCCTATTGTTTACTTTTCAATATTGATCGAAATAGTCTTTTCGCCATTGAACACTTTGGATATTTGTTCGTTTATGGCCTTCCAGTGTCGATTTATGGCTGCTACCAACATCTCGTTTTCCTTAGCAGACAACTGCGATTCAGCCACTTCTACGCATTGCTCACCATTCTTCTCAATCCAAATCTTCGCAAGCGAGCGCTGATGTCTTCTGCCCTTCAAAAACACATGCACATGGCGACGGTTGTCGTTCACGTCAAGTGAAATAGCAACCAGAATGAACATTCTCAGGAATGCTAATTGACCCATATTTCGATTATCTTTGCCGCAAAAGTATGAAAAATGTTTTATTCAGACAAATAAAACAACCATTTTTTCATTATTTGTCCTTTCAAAGTAAGCCGTAAGCATTCGCGCCAAAAGAAATGCGTAATATTTGACTGTTTGGTGCGAAAATGCACCTCAACAAGTGCTACACCTCTGATAACAACGACAGCAGCTACCGTATAGCTGCTGTCGTGGATAATAGAGGTGTAGTGCCTTATTTGCTCCAGTCGTCGTCCCAGACGTTGTAACCTCGAGAGGAACTGACGTCTTCCTTGACCATAGCATCATCATTTACTACTATATCGTTGATGTGCAAAGAATCTTGCAGAAGACATGCTTGGAGATTTGTGGCAACAATTTCCATATGTGGATTTATATATATCTTTTTCATAATCTTTGAATTCATTATAATTTACTAAAGATAATTCGTGAATAATTTGTGAGTTAATTCGTGGATAATTTGTGTAAAGAATTAGAGATTGTTCCTTTTTTATCTTTTTACATGAATTGACCATGAATTAACTCACGAATTGATCCTAAAATTTATTTGATGAGCACTTTCTTGCCGTTGACGATGTAGAGCCCACGAGTGGGTTGAGCAACGCGACGGCCGCTGAGGTCATACACGGATTTGTCATCAGATACACTATCCAAACTCTTGATGGCATCTTCATCGAAGTTGAGAATAAAGCCCTTAACACCGCTGATGTCACTACCAAGGTCAAGGTAGGCCTTGTTAGCACCAATCTTACCGGTACCACGCTTGTAGAAGCCGAGTCCTTCGGAACCATTGCCGAGGATATATTCACCAGAACCTTCAACGCGGGCACTAGTAATGTCAACATAAGTAGGAACAAGTTTATTACCAATTGTAATAGCCGACGCATTGTCCTTGATGGTCAAAGTCGCAGAGGTAACGGACGATGAAGTGCCACGTAGCAGCACGCCTTCACCCGCAGGCACTTCGCTAATCTCATAAGGAACTGCATAATCATTTTCAACCTTTAGGATGTAAGCCTTCACGTTATCAGGAAGAGCAACTCCGAAGGGTAAACCAAGAGTAGTATAAGTGTAATTACCAACTGTTGTCATAGGAATAGAAACCTCAGTAACTTTTTCAACCGTCCAACCAGAACCTGAGTCGGAGGATGTGGGTGCAGAATAACCGATGAGCTTGTATGAATGACCAGAGCCACCTGCATGAACGTAGTACCCATTCTTGAATGCACCCATGCCACCTTTTCCTTCTGCAGTGAAAGCGGCACCACTTCCTATTTCTGCAAAAGTCATAATTGTATTCCATGCTGGTGCATTAAGCTCTTTACCCTGTATCTGAATCTTATATGTTTTTCCACTATCATCATAGACAAGCTTGACGACAGTACTTGCAGAGGTTCCAGACTCAAGTGTCATGGGATTACCGTCCTCTGTACCCATATAACGATTACGTGTGCTATTATAGAACCGATAGTATCCTGATTCTGGTTTCTTGACACTTAAGGCAACTGTACTATAGAAATATTCAACGGCAGCATCATAGTTCACACGAGTTGCAGATGCTATTACACCATCATTTATATACCCACGGGTCGAGGTGATAGCGCCTTCCATGACACCGAAATAATCACCTACATGCTGATCTCTCGCAAACAATGTCAGTTTTGCTAAAGCCACATTTTTCCAATTTACTTCATCCAAAGTGATTGCTGCTGCCAGAGTAGACCTCCAATCAGAATTACCCCATTTCAATCCTTGATCATCATGGTGAATATACGCACCTTCATTGTTTAAAACAAATCCATAAGCATTCTTTTCGATAGTACATAGACTATAACGCGGATATGTACCTTCTGACATCTGAACGGTATTACCTACGTTGAGATATTTACCATTACCTGCTGCATAGTTAATTATTCTAACACCATTGTAGGGGTCACCGACAAAAGCCCATAGAGCATTGTCAGCTGCTGCCACAGCCACTTCTTGAATATAGAACTGGTATGGTGCTGTGGTTGAATATACAAGGTATTCACCCTTTAATTTCATGTAATACCAAGTTGCATCTGCATAACTCGTTGAAATTTCGAAAGGACCAGTCCATATGATATCAATATTTACCTCTGTTGTGTTTGCAGCAATCGTAGCCACATCAGGATCATCATAAGCACTGTATTCAGGTTCTGATAGTGCGCCAAATATTGTTGACGCTGACACCGTTGTTCCTACAACTTCTTCAGGATGTTCCACAGTAGCAACAACATTACCATTATACTTCAATCGATATATAACAGAGGTATAGGCAGTTTCATACGTTGTGATTGCGCTTGTTGCAGCTGCAGGAACAGAATAGGATGTGTTGGCTTCACAGATACACCACCTGTTGCCCTCATCCAGCGTATTATTATCCATAACCTTGAGAGCACTGCTTGAAATGTTGATGTTTTGAGCAGACTTGTCATCTGTGAATGAGAAGAACCAAGGATAATCAATATTTCCTGTTGAGGTGATGTATATTGGCTCTGGAGTGTCACTAAGACCGATTGGGTCTCCACTTGTTGCCGACCCATTCAAAAACTTACCGGCTGTAACGCTATAAGCATAAATACGTCCTTGTGTACCTGAAATAAGAGCTATCTGCTGTTTAGTATCATCTTTGTTGATGTCATTTGTCCCGACATAAGTCATTGAGGTTGCATCTGTTGAAGCTGTGTTCCAACAGCCACGTCCACCATATATTATATATGTCTTCGTATTACTCAAATCTCCAAGGTTATCAATATATGTCTTGGGATCTTTTGCAATTGTAACGCTCATAGAGTTCACCGTAATCCAAGGGCTGGCTGTAGAAACGTCAAAGGAAGTTGTTCGTGAAATGAGACCAGAAGCAGATACTATTGTCGGAGACGCTGAGTTAGTCGAAATCGTAGTCCCTTTAATCGTAGAAGTAGCATTTGTGTAATTTGTGTATCCCGTAATGCTCCAGCCTGTAATAATATAACCAAAAGGAACGGCCAAATCATACGTGTCAGTATGGATACGGAAAGGTATCGCTACAGAATTGTATTGCACATTTATGACCATATTATTGTTTCCACTATTTGTAGTCATAGATAGTTGAGCGTCGGTATCTTTTGAAAGCCACTTGTTTCCATATCCGTTTACCTTTACTGTAGAACCACTATAAAAGGTTCCCTTATCATCATTAACTGTATAAGTAAACGGAAATATCTTCTCTAATGTAACAACAAATTGAGAAATACACAGTGTAGAGGTTGTGTTCGTTGCTCGAGCTACGGTAAATGTAGAAGATGTAGCATTAACATTAACACTAAGATCGAGTATTTTTGAAACTCCCTTCGCAATTTCTGTGGAACCTCCAGATGGAGTAATATTAAAATAATTAGCATCAGATGTACTTAATGCTCTCATCGAATAATTCTTTATCTTATATCCGCTTGGAGCTGTAATAGTGATGGTAGATGCTGTTGTCCCACTTGTTTGAATAGCTATCACATGTCCGTAATCAGACTGATAATAACCACTAACTAAATAGGTCGGCTTTATAACTTTATCTGTACTGGATATTACCAAATCAGCAAGACCTGATGTCCAGTTAGTAGTAAACGTTGTGTAATATGGGGTATTTTCAGAAGTGGAGCCAGAATACACACCATATTTGTGAGTAGCCGTTCCTTCAGAGGCAGTTGTTTTATTAGCAGCACCATTTATTTCTGCCAAATCTGTCTGGTCATTGATGGTCACTGTTACATCTGCCCACGCTCCGCTAACGCCCATGGTTAGGAGCGCACAAAAAAGCAATAAGATTTTTTTCATTTGTTTGTTAAAGAGTTTATTAGTTAGAGTTTAGTTTGTTTCTTTGTTTGAGGTTGATGGGGTAGGATAGAAGATGCGCTTAGAATACTGGCTCTGCTACACCGCGTGTATCCATCACCTCATTGAGGATTTGGAGCGTCGATGGCCGTCCAATGGAATAGTGCTCATCAGAGTAGTCGGCGACGAGGTGCGACAGCAACTCCAGCTCTATGCTGCAAGGATCCGTGCGCGGCGTCTCGTCAGTCACCAACGGCAGCAGTTGCTCTACGCGTGCCACTGCCCAATTGTATTGCTGCTCATTCTCTATTTGAGTCATATAATTATGGAGCAAATGAGTCGTGGAATTGGGTTATTGGCCACAATTCGGTGGCAAATATATAACTTTCTTTTCATATACGCGCGTAAAACCCTCATTTTTATACTATTTTTTGTTAAATAGCATCTGAAATGCGGGAAAATGGGGGTGAATGACCTCGAATGAACTGCTCGGAACAGAAGAAAAGGCATCGCGACTTTATTAAAATAAAATCTTTGCGCGCTTTGCCTAATCCAAAGCCCCGCGTAGCGCTTTGGATGCCTCTGCTACCTCTTGAAAATCTTTGAGGACTTGAGATAGGCAAAGCTTGGCGTCCTTCGCGTGTTTGTGTTAAAAGATGATAGCTCGTTTACCTGTATGATACTTGAGAACAAATAGATTGTTGCTCTTCAACGCTAACAAATATTTTGTTCTTC
>CAMZHV010000017.1 GCA_947307015.1 uncultured Prevotellaceae bacterium
GTGAAGATTAAACGCTAAACGTTAAACATATAAACGAATTATTCTATTATAGCAGTGAAGATTAAACGCTAAACGTTAAACGTTAAACGAATTTCGAGGGGAGGGTCTGCTCCGCTGCGATGCGGCGAGCTTCCTTGTCCGTAGCGAGGTAGTCCTCGTAGGTGGGTGTCTTGATGAAGGTGGCGCGCTGCATGGTTTGCTCGATGATGTCAGCCATCTGGAGGAAGCGGCAGCGGCCTTCGAGGAAAGCACGGTTGACGATCTCGTTGGCGGCGTTGACGATACAAGGCATATTGCCGCCCTGACGCAAAGACTCGTATGCGAGAGCTAGGCAACGGAAGCGGTCTGTGTCGGGACGCTCGAAGGTCAGCGAGTGCATGGTGAACCAGTCGAGGCGGTCGAAGTCGCTCTGCAGACGCTCAGGGAACGAGAAGGCCAGCTGGATGGGTACGCGCATGTCGGGCACGCCCAGCTGTGCCTTGACGGCGCCATCGGCAAACTGCACGGCGCTGTGTACCACGCTCTGCGGATGCACGACGACCTGTATCTTTTCCGGTTCAACGCCGAAGAGCCATTTGGCCTCGATGACCTCAAAGCCTTTGTTCATCATTGAAGCTGAGTCGATGGTGATTTTGGCGCCCATGTCCCAGTTGGGGTGCTTGAGGGCCATAGCAGGTGTGACGCTCTCCAGCTGTTCGCGTGTGAACGTGCGAAAGGGGCCTCCCGAAGCGGTGAGGATAATCTTCTCGATAGGCGACACCTCGCCCATCAGGCTCTGGAAGATGGCGGAGTGCTCGCTGTCAACCGGCAGGATAGGCACCTGGAACTGTTGACAGAGGCCGTTGATGAGTTCGCCGGCTACAACCATCGTCTCCTTGTTGGCCAAGGCAATGGGTTTGCCTGCACGTATGGCAGCGATTGTAGGCGGCAGGCCCGCGAAGCCAACCATAGCGGTCAGCACCAGGTCTATCTCGTCGCCCTCGACCACTTGGCATAGCGCATCGGCTCCAGCATAGACGGCAATGGGCAGATCGGCAAGTGCTGTGCGAAGCGGTTCGTAATAGGTCTCGTCGGCGATGACAACGGCAGCAGGCAGGAACTTCCGTGCCTGCTCAGCGAGGAGCTCCCAGCGGCGGTTAGCCGTGAGGATGCGAGCCTCGAAGCGGTCGGCGTGGGCAGCGATGACCTGTAGTGCCTGGGTGCCGATGGAGCCTGTGGAGCCGAGGATGGCTATTTGTTTAAGACCCCCTCCCCGCTCCCCCTTTAGGGGGAGAGTGGTCACTTTAGACTGTTGAGAATGTTGTATGTTCATATTCTTAAGCATTCAAATTGAGCAACTCGTCAGGGACGCTGACGTAGAGGCGGCGCTCGCGATGGTCGGCGCGCAGGATGAAGTCCTCATGTGCGGGGATGAGGATGTCGCGACCATCGGGCGTAGTGATTTCGAGAAGGACGTTGGCTGTTTGGTCATAGACATTTTCTACAGTTCCTAATAGAGACTCGCGGGAAGTCTCCCCTCCCTGACGGGAAAGGCTACGGGTTCTTGAAGTGTCAAGCGACCGAGGTCGAGCGGGCGAGCTTTTCTCGGGAATGGGGCTGGGGGTGGGTCTGATGACTTCAAATCCCACGAAGTGCTGCCAGGTGAGCTCTTCTTCGTCGACATCAGCGGGTGTGAGGGCTTTGGGGAAGTAGACCTCAGCACCAACGAGGGCACTGGCTGCCTCGGCGCTGTCGACATCTTCGAACTTCAGGAGCGCAACGCGGTCTGAACGAAAACGCCACTCTTCGAGAAAGAAGGGCACGAGCAGGCCGTCGAGGCGCAGGAAGAGATAGTCGGCTTCCACGCGATCCCACACGTCGTCGGTGAACTGAAATGTCAGCTCTCCTCGTACGCCATGCGTGCGCGTGAGCATACCTATTTGATAAACCTCGTCTTCTTTAATCATTTATTCTTTCGATGCAGGCACCGAGGGCTTTCAGGCGCTCTTCGATGCACTCGTAACCTCGGTCGATCTGTTGTATGTTGCTGATGGTGCTGGTGCCCTCGGCGCTCATGGCAGCGATGAGCAGGGCGATACCCGCACGAATGTCGGGTGATGTCATACGTCCTGCACGCAAACGGATTTGGTTGTCGTGACCTACGACGACAGCGCGGTGGGGGTCGCAGAGGATGATCTGAGCACCCATGTCGATGAGTTTGTCCACAAAGAACAGACGGCTCTCGAACATCTTCTGATGGATGAGCACACTGCCTTTGGCCTGAGTCGACACGACGAGCAGCACGCTCAGAAGGTCGGGCGTGAGGCCAGGCCACGGCGCGTCGGAGAAGGTCATGAACGACCCGTCGATGAACGACTCTATCTCGTAGTGTTCGTGGCAGGGGACATAGATGTTATCGTGCTGATGCTGGACGGAGATGCCTAAGCGACGGAAAGCATAGGGGATGATGCCGAGGTCGTCGTAGCTGACGTCCTTGATGAGGATGCCGTCGCCGCACATCGCTGCCATGCCAATGAACGAACCCACTTCAATCATGTCAGGCAGGATGCGGTGCTCGGTACCGTGCAGACACTCAACGCCGTGGATGGTGAGCAGGTTGGAAGCTATGCCCTCGATGCGGGCACCCATGGCATTGAGCATACGGCAGAGCTGCTGGATGTATGGCTCGCAGGCAGCGTTGTAGATGGTGGTCGTGCCTTCGGCGAGGACGGCAGCCATGATGATGTTGGCCGTACCTGTGACAGAGGCTTCGTCCAAAAGCATATAGGAACCGCGCAGGCGGTCGGCTGTGATGTCGAAGATGCCTCGCTCAAGGTCGTAGTGGAACTGAGCCCCCAGTTTCTCCATGCCGAGGAAATGGGTGTCCACGCGGCGACGACCAATCTTGTCACCGCCAGGTTTCGACACCAGGGCGTGACCATAGCGAGCCAACAGCGGCCCCACGAGCATGATGCTTCCGCGCAGACGGGCTGAGCACTCAATGAAAGCATCGCTGCTGAGGAATGTGGTGTCAACGTTGTCGGCTTGGAAGGTGAAATCGCCTTTGCCGTGGCGCGTGACCTTGACACCGACTTTCTTGAGGAGGTCGATCTGATTGTTCACGTCGGCGATATCCGGCACATTGAAGATGCGCACAGGATCATCGGTCAGCAGTACGGCACAGAGCACTTGCAGGGCTTCATTCTTGGCGCCCTGAGGTGTGATTTCGCCCGAAAGACGGTGACCGCCTTCAATCTTGAAAACCCCCATTCTATTTCGTTTAAGCGTTAAGATGTTTAGCGTTTACGTTTCTTCTTGCTGGCGTTGCTGCCAGGCAGATGTCCGTTGGCAACCGAGGCATAATGGAAGTTCTCAGGCACAGAGGCTATGCCCTCAGTGTAGCTCTCGACGTCGGCTGCCACCTTGCGCTCGTCCATGGCATCGCGGTTCCAATTGTAGAGGCTGCGCTTCATGTAGTTGGCCATCATCGACAGGAGTTCCTCGCGTTCGGAACCTTCAGGCAGTTCCTTCAGCTTGCGCATGAATTCCTCCGTGAAATGACCGTAGTGGCGATAACGGATGCGCTGCATGGGATATTTCAGCGGCTTGGGGCGTGCGTTGATGTCCTCGGCCTTGACGACTTCGAAAGGATAGTCTATCTCGAGTCGATAGCCGGAGAGGATGGCCAGCTGGTCCCACAGCTTGTGCTCGTAGTCGGGCTGCTGGTGGACGTTGGGATTCATCGTTGCCATCACGGCAATGATGCTTTCGGCACATTGCTGACGTTCCTCGCGGTCTTCAATCTCCAGACAGAGGTCGACCATCTCCTGAATGATCCGTCCGTACTCAGGCAGGATCAGCTTCTCACGTTGGGTGTTGTATGTCATTATTATATTTTACAATTTGACAATATTTTATTTGACAATTTACAATTTGACAATTAACTTCGCCCCCCTTGGGGGGCTATAGGGGGCATCCCTTCGCCCCCCTTGGGGGGCTACAGGGGGCTTTTGGGCTTCGTAGCAATGAACTCCTTGAGGTAGAAGGGCTCGAAATAGGCTACGTCTACCGTTTCGCCACGGCTGAGCGCGCGTGCTGCCAACGGGTACATGTGCTTGGCTAAAGGCTGGATGCCGTCGATGAACCGGGCGTTGGGGTGGGTGATGACCGCCTTGCACTTCGCTGCGCCGTCGCCGAAGAAACAGACGGGGCCTCGATCGAGCCATTCGCGGTAGCTGTCGCCGTCGACGATGTCTGCCTGCACGCCACGCAACGGTTTCAAAGCGCGGTCGTAGACAGCGGCGTAGACCTCCATCCGTCGCGCGTCGATCATCGGTACAAAGAGCGCCTCATCCGGAATGTCTTCACGATAGAGGAGCAAAGGCACGCACAGCAGCTCCAACGTGGGAACCGCCACGAGTGGAACACCCCGACCGTAGGCAACGCCCTTGGCCATCGATACGCCGATGCGCAGGCCCGTGTAGCTTCCGGGACCCTCGCTGACGGCTACCGCATCCAAGGGGATAGCATGACTCTCGGCGAAACTCAGCGCCTCGTCAACGAAGACGCCGCAACGCGTGGCGTGATTAGGTCCTTCTGAATCGGTTTGCTCGAAAATGACGTGGGCATCCTCGCTCACTGCCACTGAACAGACCTTCGTACTGGTCTCAATATGTAGTATGCAAGCCAATGTAATTTACAATTTGACAATTTACTATTAACGATTAATGGGGTTAATCCCATTTTAGGGTGCAAAGATACACATAATTTACGATTTGACGATTTACAATTTACAATTTATAGTTTTTTTATCTCTTTTTTCCTTATTCATTCTTATATTTCCCATTTTTCACGCTTACCTATCTCACTTTTTACTATCTTTGCACCCAAAACAACCGTCGTTTAACGTTGAACGTTTAGCGTTTAAACGTTGAACGCGGACCTATTTATAAAGAATTAAACGTTAAACGCTAAACGCTGAACGAATAAAATGCTTCTATCAATGACTGGCTACGGAAAGGCTTCGGCCGAATTTCGTGGCAAGAAAATCACAGCTGAGATCAAATCCGTCAACAGCAAGGCGCTCGATTTGCAGACGCGCATCGCACCCATCTACCGCGAGAAAGAGATGGAACTGCGCGCCATGATTTCATCGGCCCTTGAGCGCGGCAAGGTGGACTTCAGCCTCTACATTGAGCGCGACGATGCCAATGCCGCAACACCCATCAACCGCACCATCGTGAAGTCCTACGTCGAACAGATCAACAGCATCATCGAGGAATTCGACCTTGAAGACCCCGAGGAACAATGGATTCCGACGTTGCTGCGGCTACCCGATGTGCTGACGCGGACGGAGGTCGTGGAACTCTCGGAGGAAGAATGGGCCGTGGCTCACGATGTGGCTCAACACGCCATCGATGCCCTCATGGACTTCCGTCGTCAGGAAGGTGCAGCGCTCGAAAAGAAGTTTGCCGAGAAGATTGCAAACATCACTGAGCTCCTCGCACAAATCGAACCTTATGAGCAGGCACGCATCGAGAAGATACGAAGCCGTATCATCGATGGCCTCAACGCCATTCCCGAAGTGCAGGTTGACCGCAACCGCCTCGAACAGGAGATGATATATTATATCGAAAAGCTCGACATCAACGAGGAGAAACAGCGCCTGGCCAACCATCTGCGCTACTTCACCGAGACGATGGCCAACGGTCACGGGCAGGGCAAGAAGCTCGGCTTCATCGCTCAGGAGATGGGACGTGAGATTAACACCACCGGCAGCAAGTCAAACATCGCCGACATGCAGAACATCGTCGTGCGAATGAAGGATGAGTTGGAACAGATTAAGGAACAGGTATTGAACGTCATGTAAAGACCCACCCCAACCCTCCCTGTGAGGGAGGGGGATAGTTTTATTAATAATAAGCTACTATAATAATGAAGAAGAACTCCTATAGTCAAACAAATTCAGCTCCCTCCCTCACAGGGTGCCAGGAAGCCGGAACTATTAAGTGTTCCGGCTGGACTGGTTCGGGGGGTGGGTCCATGGGGGGTGGGTCTGCCATAATCTTCTGTGCCCCTTCCGGCAGCGGCAAGAGCACAATCATCAACAGCTTGATGCCTCATGAGGAATTGAACCTCGCCTTCTCCATCTCTGCTACCACACGTCCACCGAGAGGTCAGGAACAGCACGGCGTAGAATACCTTTTCTTGACGCCCGATGAGTTTCGTGAGCACATCGCTGCAGATGACTTCATTGAATATGAGGAGGTTTACACCGATCGCTACTACGGCACACTCAAGGCACAGGTGGAGAAGCAGTTAGCAGAAGGGCAGAACGTCATCTTCGATGTGGATGTGCATGGCGGTATGCGCTTGAAGGAATATTTTGGCGACCGCGCCCTCAGCCTCTTCATCCAGCCCCCCAGTATTGACGAGCTCCGCCGCCGGCTCGAAGGACGAGGCACCGATGCCCCCGAAGTCATCCAGCAGCGTCTCGACCGCGCCGCCTACGAACTCTCCTTCGCGCCCCGTTTCGATCGCATCGTCATCAACGACGACCTCGAATCGGCCAAAGCCGACGCCTACGCCGCCATCACCGCCTTTCTAGGCCCCACCCCTCACCCTCCCTTGTAGGGAGGGAGCTAAATGTTCTATGCAAGTGTCCGCTTCACAAGTGTCACAGGTGACAACTCCCTCCCTCACAGGGAGGGCGGGAGGTGGGTCTCTGTCCACAGCCATTTACGGCGGAAGCTTTAACCCCATCCACACCGGCCATATCGCTTTGGGGCAGTGGCTCGTCCGGCATCATTTTGTCGATGAGCTGTGGTTCCTCGTCTCGCCGCAGAATCCGCTGAAACCTGCCTCGGGGCTGCTCGACGATGAGGCTCGTCTGCGTCTGGCGCGCTTGGCCATCGGGCGCAAGCGGCGGCTACGCGTCAGTGATTTTGAGTTCCATCTGCCCCGCCCATCGTATATGGTGACCACGCTCGAAGCCCTACGCACAGCCTATCCCGACCGCGACTTCGTCCTCGTCATCGGCGCCGACAACTGGCACCGCTTCCCGCAGTGGTACAAAGCAGACGAGATCCTCAACCACCACCGCCTCCTCGTCTATCCCCGTCCTGGCTTCCCCATTGACGAAGCCGCCCTTCCCGCTGGCGTCACCCTCGTCCACACCCCCCTCATCGACCTCTCGTCCACACAGATCCGCGAGGCCATCGCCACCGATCCCGAGTACAACGGCTTTGGCCTCGAACCCCGCGTTTGGGCGGAGATCAAGGCCAAAGGATACTACGCAGACACATCCCGTTAAACGTCTATACGTGTGAGCGTGTCCCACTGGTGGGACACGCCGAAACCATTGCTCCTTTTTGCAAAAACCCTTATATGTTTTTGGCAAAACCCTTGGGTGTTCTGATTATAACCCTTGGGCGTGTTTTCTACCACGGCTAATCATTCCCTCCTGATTGTGTACTTGCCGTTTGTCTTACGCGCGCGCACGAGAGGCCATAAAATCCCGTCACCTCGTCACAAAGTCACATTATCTAATTGAATATAAATGCAATATATGCGTGACGAATGACGTAACAACCCGTGATTTGGTGACAAAACTGCCCATTTTTACCCCGAATTTAAATGATATTAACATTCAAAATGATGTATTTTTAGGTTCTGGAACATAAATCTCACAAAAATCAAAACTTAAATCTTTGGTGCTTCTATTTTTCAACTTTCGGGTGTATTGGATGAAGAAAAAAACAATAAAAAAGCATGTCCTCTTATATTGTCTGTAGCTCTGTTTTTTAGCGCGAAGCGCGATGTTCTTCAGACTCGTCTCATAGAAGAGACTCGAAGAAGCGAACAAGTTCGAGCGTTTGCCTCTGCTGATGTCTATGTTTCGGGACGAAACGAGTGATGATGGCGTAGCGTGCGCAAAAGCTTGCTTTTAGGCGCATCGCCACGACAGCAGCACGTAAGTCTGAAAGACTCAGACATCAAAAGAGGTGTTTTTATTGTTTTTTTCTCTCAAACTTGAATAAGAAAGATTTAAGGTCTGATTTTTGTGAGATTTAAGGTCTGAAATACAATCATATCTCCGAAGCCTAAAAAAGATTTAAGTATAGATTTATGTTGGATTTAAGTTCTGAAATGCAATCATACATCCGAAACTTGCCTCCTCTTTAAACCTATTTTCTTCCTGATTTTCGCACATTTTCATCGATTTCGTCACCTCGTCACGCTCTGTCACACCAAAAGTCACGCCTTACCTTGCAGAAATACAGATAGATAAGGCAATCGGTGACGATGTGACGAGATTTTCTTGGTCTCTCGCGTACGCGCGCGTATGCGCGAATGTCCTGATTGTAAACCTCCAATGTAGTCTGTAGTCTTTTTCGTACAAAATCTATTTTTTCCTTCACTTTCTGCATCTGAATCCAAAAATAATCACTAACTTTGCCACCGAAAGGGCAAAAAGTAGGCTCTGAGTGAGCCGAAATGAAGCTTAGCGAGAGGTGTCTGATCGAACTTTATTGGATAATAACGTATCGTTATGATAGCAAAAGAACCGAAGTTTAAATATCAGGAGCAGATAGAGAAGTTGGTGGCCTTAGGTTGTCAGCTTCCTGAATTGTTTGCCCCTGATAATATGCAGGCGTATCGATTTGCTTTCTCAGAATCAGGCCACCAAAACCATGTGCCGCAATACTTGCTCAATCCCAAACGAATGCTTCAGGAGATAGACAAAGGCAGGGCCAATGCATCACTGCTGGCGCTCTCTTGCTTCACGACATCCGAAAAAGCAGAGGCCTTCTACACGAGTTTGCGAAAGGCATTCAGGAATGTTGCCATTTCAATCGGTGAATCCTTATCGGAGGGCCGCCTCACTAACGAAGATGGTCGGAAGACGGTCTCTGCTCCAAATGGCCATTTTGACTTCTATGAATATGAGGGTTGCGACCTGAACAAGACTTTTGTAATTACCAAGAACTTGACCAATAAATAGGACTATGCAGGAGATAAATGGTTATAAGATAGAATACGATTTCAGCACATTCCGGAAGATTGCCGATTTGGTTTACCTCGACGGCCCATTCCTGTCACACTATGTCAGCAGCAAGGGTGACGACTACCTGTTCTATTGGGTGGACCGAGACGAAAAGGACAACCGTTGGCTCGTACTGCGCGTAAGTCTGCCTAACCTACAGAAATATATTGGGAAAAAGATATCGCTACGTGACCTCATAGCGAGTCCTAACGACGGGTTTCTCTATGCTGTTGATGTGGACAACGATTTGCACTACCACGATGTGAAGCTCATCCAACCCACCTCATTGCCAGAAGAATACCTGCCGACCGCCGACTCCTTCTATGATTTTGAACCCGTCCCGGCAGAGGATGCAGAGGAGCTTATGACCTATGAACTGACAATTCCTTACAAGGAGCGCAACCGCTTCGAAGATATCCTTCACAAAATCGGCTTCCCCATTTCTGCACTGAAGAAGATGGCCAGTCGAGCTGCCGTTTTCTAACTTATCCGTGGAAAACCATGCAAGAAGACAATATTAACTTTGAAGAGATTGGCAAGGGCGAGACCACAAACGCAGACCAATCATCCTCCCTGTTCAAGCAACCCATTCGGGGATGCTATGAGAGCCTTCATGCAGAATTGAAAGCAAGATGTGCCCCGGAGAACTTTATGAATCCCTACGAGCCGGAGAAGGTTTCAAGGGCAAACGAACTCTATGCAGAGGTTCTTGCTACCAACGCGCAAGCAGACGAGAAACTCAAGTCGCTCCGTCTGAGGGCAATGGAGGAACTGGGCGTGAAATTCTCCACGGAACAGTTATTTGAAAAGTTGACAGCAGTTTGCAACCCGAAGAACTTTACAGGTGACTCCTATAACAAAGAACGATTGGAATTGGCAAATGGGCTATATCAGCAGATACTGATGAATGCTGACAATATCTTTGCGTTGGAAGAGATAGCGTATGAGGCTGATGAATTAGTTACACTATATAATAAAGCTACATTTGGAAGTGGCGTTTCTCATCAACCTGAGATAGAAGAAAGCTGGTGGCCATTATTTTGGCTTGTTGCCACTATTTTTGCTTTTATTTTAATAGGAGTCATTCTTATAATGTTCGAAAATAGATAATGTTTGCAAATACCTGGAATAAAATAATCAGTTGGTTCCGCGACCGCAGTGAGCGCAACAGGCTTGTACGCAGTTTCAATGAATCTGCACGCGAGGCATTCGTTTTAGGTGAAGCCCCTGCCATGCTCGAAGCAAGCATATCTCGCGGCGACCCTGCATACAAGCACGCCTTTTCGAGATGGATGTATTCCGGCTTCCGCATCAAGATATTCACAGGAAGGCTACTGACCAAAGACGAAATGATTTTTATTGGCAACGCCATTCTGAGCAATGAACAGTTGGTGAGGCGTTTAGTGGTACTTGGATGGGACACGCTGGAAATCCACGGTGAGAATGCCACGTATGGCTGCAAATGGAAATTGGCAGACCATATAGAAACCATCAATCTACTTAATTCATGGTGAACACGTATGGGCAAAGTATTTTCGTGGCTGACTCAAAGGCTCGGTATCAAGTCGGAGCATCAGCAATACAAACAGCAAGTGATGAGCGAGACTGCCACTATTGACTTCTCTGCCATCACCCATGACTGGGAAAAGTCCAAACGCCTATATGACATTCTGAAGAAGAAGTGCCATCCAGACCTGTACACAGGTGAGCAAAACGAAACGGCTACCCGTCTCTTCCAGAGGTTGATGGAGAATAAGTACAACTATGCTGAACTGCTCAAAATAAAGGAATTTGCAGAAAAGGAGTTGGCAATAACAATCCCCTGACTTTGTTGTTGTTTCTTTAGGTAGGTTCTTTTGTTCTTTTCATCATTTGTGGTCTGAACACAGAGAGAACATTGCTTGATGATGTCTCTATCTATTTTCATATTCTGCACTGGAAAGTTCGTTTTTATGTATAATTGCTACACTTTTCCTAACTTTCTGCTGCAAAATTAGTATCTCTTCTACGATGTCTGTTTTCTGAGGGTCTGGGTTAAGTTGCAGAATAAACGTGAGCAGAGGCTCATAACTGTCAAAGGCCCGCTCTTCTTTCACACAATAATCTTCGCAGGTGTTGAAATAATAGTAGTATCTACCGCGGTATTCGCTTTGCACGCACTGCTTCAGGTGAGTAATTTCGGCTATTGCTTCTGGCGTGAGCTCAATACCAGCGAGGTTTCTAATCACATAGTGTAGCGGTCTTCTTCTCATTGTTTTCATACGTTTTTGTTCTTGGTGCTTATAATATGGTCGAAACTGTCCAAAAATTCAAAAACCGCCCCATCTTTTATCATTTATTAACTTGAAATTCCCACCCCAGAAGGCTGAGGACTATAAAGGCAAGGATGAGAAGGATGATTGTTCCCCGACGCTAGGCAAAAATCTCTACAAGAAAAGATGATTTTTGTGATGATTTATTTGGGAAATCGGGGGATAATCTGTACTTTTGTGGGCAAATAAGCAACAGGTATCATGGACAAACTTTCTCCACAACAACGGCACAAAAACATGTCGGCTATCCGTTCTCAAAACACGAAGCCCGAAATGATTGTGCGGCGGGGGCTGTGGAGAAGGGGATTCAGATATCGGTTGAATCATAAGCGGCTGCCAGGCCATCCTGATTTGGTACTGAGGAAATACAGGACGTGCATCTTCGTGAATGGATGCTTCTGGCATGGGCACCACATCAATCTACAAAATACTGATTTACAAGCTACGATTGAGAATAGCGAGTGCTGCAAGATTCCAAAGACGAATCGCGAGTTTTGGGTGAAGAAGATTTGTAGGAACAAGGAGCGGGACACCGCAGACCTTCGCAAATTGGCGGCAATGGGATGGCACTGCATCACGGTGTGGGAATGTGAGTTGAAACCATCGAAGCGAGAAGAGACGTTGACCACTCTTGCCAACACGCTCCGTGAGATTTATCTTCTTGACCGACATGCTCCCAAGCCATACGATATCGATGATTATTACGACTTCGAGATGCCAATGGCAGCGGAAGACGAATAATCTCATCAATATAAACAGAAAAAGGGAAGTGCTGCTACACCTTTAGGAAGATGCGGTGACGATAGAGGATGTAGAGGAAGAGCCAGCAGACGGTGATGTAGGCCGCCTGATTGAAGAAGGGCTGGGCGTCGTCGGGAAGGAACGCGATGAGTCCGCCGAAGAGTTTTTCGGAGGTGTAGGAGAAACGGATGAACTTCTGTGCCAGGTAGATGGTGATGGAGTTCATGCCAATGACGGTGAAGAAAAGCGTCCAGCGACGCCATCCGCGAACGTCGATGAAGTAGTAGAAGAGGGCGAACATCAGGATAGAATAGGCTCCCACGACCAGAACGAAGCTGCTGGTCCACATCTTCTTGTTGATAGGGAAGTCAAGACTCCAGAGCAGTCCAACGGCAAGCATGACGATGCCTGCGAGGATCATGCCAAGCGTCTTCTTCGTGGGTGTGAGCCCTTGGCGGTCGCTCTTGATCCATTCGCCGGTGAACATGCCGAGAAGGGCGGTGCCGACGGCAGGGATTGTGCTGAGGATGCCCTCGGGGTCGATGTTGCCATAATAAATGCGTCCGGGCAGGAGGATACGGTCGACGTAGCCGATGATTGAGCCCTGCGCGGAGTAGATGTCAGCGCCCATAGCGTCGGGAGCTGGGATGAAACGGGCTACGAGCCAGTAGCCGAGGAGAATAGCAGCGGTGATGACGCTGCGCTGTCGCCACGAGGTGTGGATGAAGATGAGAGCGGCGAACATCCATGCAAAGCCAATGCGTGCGAGGACGCTGGCGTAGCGGAGCTCGGCGAAGTTGAAGCTTTCGAGCAAGCCGTTGTAGAGGAGACCGAACACGAAGAGGGTGAAGCCGCGCACGAGCACCTTGCGGTGGATCTGCCAGCTGGTGCGCCCCACCTCGCGCTGTTTAGCGAGCGAGAAAGGAAAGGAAATGCCCGCGATGAAGAGGAAGAGGGGGAAGATGGTGTCGTGGTGGGCGAGACCGTGCCACTCCACATGTTCCATTTGTTCCGCCAGCCCCTCGGTGAAGGGGCTGGGGAACCATTGAGAAAGGGCGGCCAGCAAGCTGGCACCGCCCATAATGAAGAACATATCGAAGCCCCGCAGGGCATCTAATGATAACAGACGTTTGGAGGATTGTTCCATACGTGTTGATGAATTGGAAGCTAAAGTTTTAACCTCCGCGCCGCAAGGCGCATAACATCCTTCAATTAGTACATGTTGACGATAGCCTCGTAGAGCTCCTGCTTGCCGCTGGTCTGCTTGGGCTCGCCAACCTTCTTGCCGTATTCGTAGGCCTCTTCGAGGGTCATCTTGCCTTCCTCGAACTTCTTGCCTTCGCCTGCGTCGAAGCTGGCGTAGCGCTCCTTAACCATAGCGCAGAGGGGAGAGTTCTCGATGATGTCGGCTGCGGAGAGCAGGGCGTGAGCCATAGCATCCATAGCAGCGATGTGAGCGATGAAGATGTCCTCGAGATCGGTCGAGTTGCGACGGGTCTTGGCGTCGAAGTTGGTGCCACCATCCTTGAAGCCGCCGCCACGGATGATCTGCATCATGGCCTGTGTGAGCTCATAGTGGTCGATGGGGAACTGGTCGGTGTCCCAGCCGTTCTGGTAGTCACCACGGTTGGCATCGATGCTGCCGAGCATGTCAGCGTCAACGGCGCAAGCGAGCTCGTGCTCGAAGGTGTGGCCTGCGAGGGTGGCGTGGTTGACCTCGATGTTGACCTTGAAGTCCTTGTCGAGGTTGTGAGCCTTCAGGAAGCCGATGACGGTCTCGGTGTCAACGTCGTACTGGTGCTTGGAGGGTTCCATGGGTTTGGGCTCGATGAGGAAGGTGCCCTTGAAGCCCTTGCTGCGAGCGTAGTCGCGAGCCATGGTGAGCATGGTGGCCATGTGCTCCTTCTCACGCTTCATGTCGGTGTTGAGGAGGCTCATGTAGCCTTCGCGACCGCCCCAGAAGACGTAGTTGGTGCCGCCGAGCTCGATGGTAGCGTCGATGGCGTTCTTGATCTGCACGATAGCGCGAGCCACGACATCGAAGTCGGGGTTGGTGCTGGCGCCGTTCATGTAGCGCTTGTTACCAAAGACGTTGGCTGTGCCCCAGAGGAGCTTGATGCCTGTCTCGGCCTGCTTCTGCTTCAGGTAAGCGACGACTTCCTTGAGGTTCTTCTCATACTCCTCGACGGTAGCAGCCTCAGCGACGAGGTCTACATCGTGGAAGCAGTAGTAGTCAATGCCGAGCTTCTGCATGATCTCGAAGCCAGCGTCAGCCTTCTCCTTAGCAGCCTGCACGGGATCAGCAGCTGTGTTCCAGGGGAACGACTTGGTGCCACCACCAAACTGATCAGCGCCTTCTGCGCAGAGTGTGTGCCACCAGGCCATAGCGAACTTAAACCATTCGCTCATCTTCTTGCCCATAACAACGCGATCCTTGTCGTAGTAGCGATAGGCCAACGGATTCTTGCTCTCAACGCCTTCAAACTTAATGGCGGAGATTTCAGGGAAATACTGTTTCATTGTTTTAATAAAAGACCCCCCCCCCTGCCCCTCCCTTGTAGGGAGGGGAGTAAGATGTCTTAGAGCGGGAGGGCTATTAGGGTCATTCTTTAAAGGGTTAAAGGATTATTTAATAATTGAACTATAGAATACTATTCTTGAAAGTAATCACTCCCCGCCCTACAAGGGAGGGGCAGGGGGGAGGGTCCGTTAGGAGGGGATCTTCTTTACCCAACGCTCGTAGGCTTCGCGGTAGGCTGCCTGATTAGCGATGACGGGCTCGATGACTTGTAGCTTCTTCAACGTAGCGAAGGCTTCGTTGTGGTCCTTATAGATGCCTGCACCCATACCGGCGCCGCGAGCAGCACCTACGCTACCGTCGGTGTCGCACAGCTCGATGGTGGCTCCTGTGACGCCAGCCAGCGTGTCACGGAAGATGGGACTGAGGAACATATTGGCCTTGCCGGCACGGATGGTCTTGAGTTCCATGCCCATCTGCTTCATCACTTCCATGCCGTAAGCGAAGGAGAAGACGATGCCCTCCTGAGCAGCACGGAGGAGATGAGCCTGCGAGTGGGTGTTGAAGTTGATGCCATGGATGCTGGCCCCCACTTCCTTGTCGCAGAGGACGCGCTCAGCACCGTTGCCGAAGGGCAGGATGGTGAGGCCTGCGGAGCCGATGGGCGCCTGAGCTGCGAGGTCGTTCATCTCTGCGTAGCCGATACCCGTTGGAGCTACGTTGCGGCGAGCCCATGAGTTGAGGATGCCTGTGCCGTTAATGCAGAGCAGGACGCCAAGACGCGGGTCAGCTGCGTTGTGGTTGACATGTGCGAAGGTGTTCACACGGCTCTGGGGGTCGTAGCCCACCTGTCCAAGCACGCCGTAGACAACACCAGAGGTGCCAGCTGTCGTGGCCGCTTCGCCCGGCTCAAAGACATTGAGGGAGAGGGCGTTGTTGGGCTGGTCGCCAGCGCGGTAGGTGATGGGGGTGCCAGCTGCGAGACCGAGCTCTGCGGCTGCGGCTGCATTGACCTCACCCTGAAGGCCGAAGGTCGGTACGATGTCGGCAAGGAGACTGGCGGGAATACCGTAATAGTCGAGCAGGAACTGTGCGGGGCTGTTCTCCTGGAAATCCCACATCATGCCTTCGGAGAGTCCGCTGACGGTGGTGGCAGCAGTACCGGAGAGGCGCAGGGCAATATAGTCGCCAGGAAGCATCACCTTATATATTTTAGAGAAGGTGTCGGGCTCGTTCTCGCGTACCCAGGCGAGCTTCGAGGCTGTGAAGTTGCCGGGAGAGTTGAGCAGGTGGCTGAGGCATTTCTCGCTGCCGAGCTCCTGGAAAGCCTTCTGACCGTAGGGCACAGCACGCGAGTCGCACCAGATGATGGCATCGCGCAGGGGTTTGAGGTCTTTGTCTACGCAGACGAGGCCGTGCATCTGATAGGAGATACCGATGGCCTTGATGTCTGCCTTGTCGGCACCGCTCTGGCTGAGGACGTCAGCTGTGGCGCCCTTCAGGTATGACCACCATGCTTCGGGGTCTTGTTCTGCCCATCCTGGACGCACAGCCTTGATGGGTGCTTCACTCTTAGGATAGAAGGCGGAGGCCACGCAGGCACCGCTCTGGGCATCGACCAGCGACGCTTTCACGCTGGATGAGCCGATATCATAACCGAGGAGATACATTTGATATGTTAATGTTTAATGTTTAAAGTTTAGAGTTTAAAGTTTAAGGTTTAATGTCTTATTTCTTCATTCTACTCTTCCACAGTGCGCTCATATCCTCGAGTGTCTTGCCCTTGGTCTCAGGCACGAGACGCCAGACGAAGATGGCAGCGATGACGCAAAGAATGCCGTAGAGACCATAGGTGAACCAATGGCCGAAGTCATCGCCCTCTGTCAGGTGCATATTGAACATCGGCACGAAGGTGGAAGAGACGATGAAGTTGAAGATCCACTGGAAAGCCACAGCGATGGCGACGGCACCGCCACGGATGGTGTTGGGGAAGATCTCGGCAATGAGCACCCAGCAGATGGGGCCCCACGAGAACATGAACGAAGCGGAGTAGATGAGCAGCGAGGCAGCGGTGACCAGTTCGAGGCCGGCATGACCGAAGGTGGTGGCGACGCCGAAAGCGCCAAGAGCCATACCTAACGAGCCGCAGATGAGCAGGGGTTTGCGACCCCATTTCTCAACGGTGAAGATGGCCACGAGGGTGAAGAGGATATTAATGATGCCCATGAATACGGTGATCATCATCGGATTGTCCATACCCATATCGCCGAAGATACGCGGGGCGTAGTAGAGGACGGCGTTGATGCCCACAGCCTGCTGGAACACGCTGAGCATGATGCCAATGAAGATGCACATGAAGCCGTAGGTCAACAGCTTCTCGGTCTTTACGACCATCGTATCCTTGATGTCCTGTAGAATCTGAGCGGCACGACTGGAGCCGTTGATTTTCGTGAGGATGTCCAAGGCGATCTGATCCTTGCCGACAGAGACGAGATAGCGCGGCGTCTCAGGCACAAAGCAGATGAGCAGGGCGAAGAGTCCAGCGGGCACAGCCTCGCTACCGAACATATAGCGCCACCCTGTGGTCACCGTCCATTGTGCAGCGGGGTTGATGGCAGCAATGCCCTTGCCCATCTCCTCCACGAGGGGCTGGATGTGGTCGCCGAGGATGAAGAAGTTGACGAAGTAGACAACGAGCTGACCGAAGATGATGGCGAACTGGTTCCACGAGACTAACATACCGCGGATATTCGAGGGCGCCACCTCACCAATATACATCGGGCAGATGGCTGAAGCCAGACCTACGCCAACACCACCAATAACGCGGTAGAAGTTGAACATGAGAAGTAGCGAGTAGGTCGGGGTGCCATACTCAAAGAAAAGGAATTCTGGATTCATCGAGCCGAGCGCTGAAATGAAGAAGAGCAGGCCGGCGATGATGAGCGATTTCTTACGACCGAGATTGGTGGCAAGGAAACCCGAGAGGGCTGAACCGATGATACAACCGATGAGCGCAGAGGCAGAGGTGAAGCCATGCCAGCCGTCGGTGTAGGCAAAATCCTGGGCATCCATGAAGAAAGCTTGCAAGCCTTTCTCGGCACCAGAGATGACGGCGGTGTCGTAGCCGAAAAGCAATCCGCCGAGCACGGCAACAAGAACGATTGAGAAGAGGTAGGCCTTACTGCCTGACTGTTGTGTTTGAGTCATTGTGAGTTGATGAGGTTTTTGATTTTGCACGGCAAAGTTACACATTTTCTTTCATACGCGCCGCACATATTCCGCTTTATTTGTCACAAAATATTTTAAATGATACATGACACTATCTTTATGCAACATTTACGCATGTCCGAATTGGGGCATACAGACCCGCCGCTATTCATCAAAGTCGTAGCGATCGAGGAGTTTGCCACATTTCGAGCAGAACACTTCGTGACGATAGATGACGCCGCCACAATCATTGCAGCGGTAGGTGCGCTGGGGTTTCTGAGGTTCGTTGTTAGCTTCCATTTTAGTAAGGTTAAAGTAAAACTGCTGCAAAGATACTATTTTTTTGCAGAAGACATGCAGGCAGAAGTAAATAAGTTTCGATTTTGTATCAAAAAATTCTTTCGGATGAACAAAACGGCACTTTCCTGCCGATTTAGGGCGTGCTTTTCGCCTTTTTTTACTACATTTGTAGCGAAATCACGACAACAACACTACCTTATGCGACAAACAATCTTTCCCTTGCTGTTTGTCACGCTTACCATGGCGACAACAGCCTCGGCGCAGAACCCTGTCATCCGCGACCAGTTCACCGCCGATCCCACGGCGCGCGTGTTCAACGGGCGCGTGTACCTCTATCCTTCACACGACATCGTGCCACCCGAAGGGGTGCGGCAGGACTGGTTCTGCATGGCCGACTACCACGTGTTCTCTTCGGACAACCTCACCGATTGGACTGACCACGGTGTGATTGTCTCTCAGGAGAATGTCCCTTGGGGCAATCCCACTGGCTATTCCATGTGGGCGCCCGATTGCGTACAAAAGAACGGCAAATATTATTTTTATTTCCCTAATGGCCCGAAGGAAGGACGCGGCTTCGCCATAGGCGTGGCGACAGCAGACCTACCCGAGGGACCGTACAAATTAGAGCCTAAGCCCATCGCTGGCGTATCGGGTATCGATCCCTGTGTGCTCATCGACAACGACGGCAGCGCCTACATCTACTGGAGCGGAATGGGCATACGCGGTGCTAAGCTGAAAGACAATATGATAGAGCTCGACGGTGAGCTACAGGAAGTCAAGATGCCGCGCCGCGAGGGTATGCCTGAGATGCCCCCCATGAAAGTCGGTGGTCAGCAGATGGAAGGTTTGCCCGACGGCTTCAAGGAAGGCCCCTTCGCCTTCAAGCGCGGTGACTGGTACTACCTTACCTTCCCCTGGGTGCGCGGCGACACGAGTAATGGCGCTACTCCGACAGAGACTTTGGCTTATGCCATGTCCAAATCGCCCCTCGGGCCTTGGGACTTCAAGGGCATCATCATGGCCGAGCACGCCAACCACTGCTGGACCAACCACCATAGCCTGGTGGAATACAAGGGACAGTGGTACCTGTTCTACCACCATAACGATTTCTCGCCACGCGACGACAAACGCCGCTCAGTGTGTATCGACAAGATCACATTCCATGCTGACGGCACAATTCAGGAAGTGAAGCCCACGCTCCGCGGCGTAGGCATCGCATCCGCTACTTCGCGTTTAGAGGTCGACCGCTACAGCGCAGCCAGCACCAACGTAAACACAGCGCTCAACGACACCACACATGCATTCCGCGGCCTTCATGCCTCACTGCCGCAGAAAGGCAGTTGGATCACGTTCGGCGATGTGGACTTCAGCGGTCTGTCCGACAGCTATCTCGTTGTCTGCGCCAAAGCTGCCGACAACACCGAGTTTTATGTCCGCGAGAAGAATGCCAAAGGCAAGGTGATTGCCAAGGTCACGATGACCGTCAAGAGCGAGATCACACGCCCAGGCTCACCAACTCCCTTCCGCCGTGACCAGAGCAACCAGTGGCTTACGTTGACCGTACCTCTTGAATACACGCCAAAGGGCGTTGCCGACATCGCCGTAACCTGTGAAGGTGCGGCTGAGGTGAGCATCGACTGGCTGCAATTTAAAAACCGTCCCAACTATTTCACGACCGTCCCAGCCAAGTCCGCCCCAACGCAGCCTGACGAGCGCGGCTTCATCCGCCGCTGGCAGCTGAGGGAACCCATAAAGCAGGACATCCGTTCTAATGTCATTTTCACCGACTCGTGGCTGCGCAAGACTTTTGCCGACGAACTGGACAAGCTGCCAAAACAGAAGGCCAAATGGTACACGCTTGAGAGTGAGACATATAACATAAAGATCTTCCGCTTTGCCGAGAAATACGGGAGCCAGTTGTACGGCAACCTCTTCTGGTGTGAGACCAACATCGACTGTGCAGAGGACATCGAAAACATCCGCTTGGCCGTAGGTTCCAACGGAGCATCGATGTGGTGGCTCAACGGCGAGGAAGTGCTGCTGCTTGAAGGCGACCGCCGAATGGTGGAAGACGACGGCGTGTCAAACCGCCTCACACTCAAGAAAGGACACAACGTGCTGCGCGGCGCTGTCATCAACGGCCCCGGACTCAGCGATATGTGCGTCCGCTTCATCGACGAGCAAGGTAAACCGATAACAAACTTCAACATCCAGTAAGCCATGAAACGATATATCTTCTTTACACTATTTTTCACCCTTCACTTTTCACTATTCACAGCCACCGCGCAAGTAGGTGCTCCTTATATCCACGACCCCTCGACCATCGCCGAATGTGACGGTAAATACTACACCTTCGGCACAGGTGGTGGCGGCCTCATCTCCGAGGACGGCTGGAGCTGGCACAGCGGAGCTGAGCGTCCGGGCGGCGGTGCTGCTCCCGACGTGCTGAAGATTGGCGACCGCTATCTCGTCATCTATGGTGCCACAGGCGGCGGATTGGGCGGCGGGCACAACGGGCGAATCCTAACCATGTGGAACAAAACGCTCGACCCAAAGTCGCCTGATTTCAAGTACACCACAGCCGTAGAAGTGTGCTCCAGCGACGGCATGGAGGATCAGGATGCCATCGACCCAGGTCTGTTGCTCGACCCCACGACAGGTCGTCTGTGGGTCTGTTACGGCACTTATTTCGGCACCATACGCCTCATCGAACTCGACCCCAAGACTGGCGAGCGCGTGAAGGGTAACAAGGAAAAAGACATCGCCATCGACTGCGAGGCCACTGACCTCATCTACCGCGATGGCTGGTACTACCTGCTCGGCACGCACGGCACCTGCTGCGACGGCGTCAACTCGACCTACAATATTGTTGTCGGACGCTCGCGCTCAGTGGAAGGCCCCTATCTCGACAACATCGGACGCGATATGTTCCATGGCGGTGGGCGCATGGTGATTGCCGCCGGCGACCGCGTCTGTGGCCCAGGCCATTTCGGACGTACTATCATCGACGACGGTGTGGAAATCATGTCGTGCCACTACGAAGCCGACTTCGACCAAGGCGGTCGCAGCGTGCTTGGTCTGCGCCCGTTGCTGTGGAAGAACGGATGGCCCGAAGCCGGCGAGCGTTTCCATGAAGGCACGTTTGCCATCCTCTCTGAACGTCGCGGCTATTCGCTTGAACTTGCTGTAGATTTCGTACGCATCCAGCATGAACGCCAAGGCTGGTGGCGGGTTAATCCTGACGAGCCTGTCAAGCCTGTGGCTAACCAGCAGCTCGCTGACGTCATTGGCACTTGGCCCGCAGGCGATATCAAAGTCCGTTGCAGCGATTATATGTTCCGCCCGCATCAGCTATGGACTATCACTCCCGTGCCCGAAGCTGGCGGTTTCCTCGGAGGGCCTTATTGCAAAATTGTCATTGCCGGCACCGACCGTGCCCTGGCTGCGACAGCCGACCTCGAACTGACATCCGTGCCCGCTTTCACAGGCGCTCCCGAACAACTATGGCGCATTGAGCAGGCCACCGACGGCACATTCCGCATCATGCCCAAAGCCATTCCCGGCCGCGAGGGCATCAACACCCGCTACGCGCTCTACTCAGCTGCCGACAGCACCCCTACCCTCGCGGAATGGGACTTCACGACGGATAATGCCAAGTGGAAGCTGCGCTCCACAGTCCAATAAGGTAAGGAAAATCACTGCCCGACGAAGAAGTAACGATAGAGCGGCGCTATCATAGAGACTTGCATGAAGTCGCCGCGCAAAAGCATCTCACGTACTTGTTCTTTTGGGAAGGTATAAATCTCGATGTCCTCTGTGGCATCGAGATTTTGTTTTGCCGTCTGCTCCACCCCCACGGCGAGGTAGCTATGTGTGGAATTGTTCATCGCACTGGCGTTGCAGGTGAAATGCATCGTCTCCGTCCACTCGCCACCACTATAGCCCGTTTCCTCAAGGAGTTCGCGCTTGGCAGCATCCATGGGATCCTCACCTTCTTCGACACAACCTGCGACAATCTCAAAACAGGTACGCCCAAGACCATGACGGTACTGACGGATAATGACCATCTCGTCGTCTTTGGTGACAGCGACGACATTAACCCATGTGGGATATTCGAGGACGTAGTATTCGTCGTTGATGCGTCCGTCAGGCAATTGGCAGACATCGCGGCGTGCCGTGAGCCAGGGACGGCGAAAGAGGTATTCTGAAGAAAGGGTTTTCCAGTCGAGATCTTTCATTGTGGAAGGAAGGTCTTGAGGGTGATGCTATTTCTTATGATTCTTCGCATGGCAGTGAGAGAGTCTACAAGCCCAGAAGCGCGAACTTGAATGAGGGCATTGCCGAGGGCTGTGCCTTCTTGAGGACCAGCGATGACGGGCATCTGGAGAGCGTCGGCCGTAAACTGCATGAGATATTCGTTACGAGAGCCACCACCGATGACATGAAGACGCTGAATGTCGACCGGGGTGAGGCGACGCAGGACTTCGACGACCTCACGATAGCGGAATGAGAGGGAGCGGAAGATGACGCGGACATAGTCGGCTGGTGTCTCAGGAAGCGATTGGCCAGTCTCACGGAGGTAGTCGCAAATGGCGGCAGTCATCGAGGCAGGATGTGCAAAACGAGGATCGTCGGGAGCGATGAGGCTGTCGCACGACGACTGTAGGCATAAAGCGTTCAGCGCGTTCACGTCAGACGGGATGTCGGCAGCTGTCGACTGCCATTCCTTGCGGCACTGCTCATAGATCCAAAGGCCGGTGATGTTTTTGAGGAAACGAGTTGTGTGGTCGAGACCACCCTCGTTGGTAAAGTTCTCGGCGTAGCTATCAGCATTGATGATAGGCGTGGGAGATTCCACACCGAGAAGAGACCAGGTGCCGCAGCTGAGATAGGCGAAACGGTCGTCTTCTGCAGGCACGGCGGCGACAGCCGAAGCGGTGTCGTGAGCCGCGACAGCGATGACAGGAATTGCACCCAGCTGCGTAGCAGCCTGCACTTGCTCTGATATTGTGCCTACGCACTCGCCTGGCTGCACGAGACGCCCAAAATGCTGACGCGTGAGGCCGATCGTGGCGAGGAGATCCGTGTCGAGATCGCCTGTGCTGGGATTGAGCATCTGTGATGTAGAAGCCACGGTGTACTCGCAGACGGCTTCACCCGTGAGCATATAGATTAAAGCATCCGGAATGAAGAGAATCTTGGCGGCATGCTGCAAGGCTACACATCCGTTACGGCGCAACGTATCGAGCTGGAAGAGGGAGTTAAAGGGCATAAACTGAATGCCCGTACGCTCATAGACCTGCTGCTGCGACATACGCTCCGCGAAATAATGCTCCATAGCACCGTCGGTGTGCGGGTCACGATAGCAATATGGAAGGCTGAGGAGCTGACCATCGGCACCGAAGAAGGCGAAGTCGCAGCCCCAGGTGTCGATGCCAATGCTCTTTATCTCCAATCCTTCGGTTTTCACTTGCCGCAAGGCACGAAGAATCTCATTGTAGAGGTGCGGAAGATTCCAAAAGATGTGTCCGCCGAGCGGCATTTGCGGATTATCAAAACGGGTGAACTCGCGCATGGTAACACGCTCGCCGTCGAAGGAGGCGAGAACGGTGCGTCCGCTAGTGGCGCCGAGGTCAACGGCAAGGTAGTTAAGCATGGGGAGTGATAATAATTTAATGTTTAAAGTTCTTTAGCTCAAAATCGTGCGTCCGACGGCCTTACGGATTTCAAACATATACATCAGGCAGGAAAGCAGGAAATAGACGCCTGCGATGATCCATATAGCCATCATCTCGCGGTGGCAGTCGCCGAGGGAAGCGCCCATGCCCGAGATGCGAACGTAGGCGTTGGCGCCCCACGTGGAGGGGAAGAACATACCGACTGCTTTCCAGAATGGAGGGATGGAGGCACCAGGCCAGCTGACACCCGTGAGGAAGAGCAGGGGAATGGACATGAAGACGAACAACAAGATGCAGTCCTCACGACGATAGACGAAGCCGGAATAGAAAATCGCCATGAACGTGCAGGCCAGCAGATAGGGCACGAAGAAACCTATCAGATCCCAGAAATGAGCGAGCTGCGGCAAACCGAACCAACGCGTGACGCAGACAGACATATAGATGGCCATGAGCAGGAACACGAGGAAGTGGACGAGACCACGACCGAGCACAATGGCGATGGCGTTCTTGTAGTGGCGCGTGGGCGGGATGACGAGGCCGCGGAAACGCTCACGCGAGCGACCCATGGACATGCCTACGCCAAGACACAAAGCCTGCTGCAGAATGAGCATGAGCACAGGTGGGATAAGGAAGGCGCAGAAGCCTCCGGCGGAGTTGTACAACTTCACCTCTTCGAAACGGACAGGCCAGCGCGCAAGCTCTTCTTCGCGACGAGTGATATTCTCCTGATGCTCTCGCACTTTTATGGAGCGATTGAGTTCCTGAGCTACATTGACAATGCCAAGATATGCGACCTTGTAGTAGAGCATAGAGGTCAAGTCGCTGTAGAGTCCAACGACAGTCTGATTGCCACGCCACAGTTCTTTGTCGAACTCGGCAGGCACACGCATGATGGCATACACATCACGTCGACGCATAAGTTCCTGCGCTTCGTCCATGCTGGTGCAATGAGCTGCTATCTGTACCTCAGCAGTGGCATCCACACGACGGATGAAGTCGCGGCTGCGGGCACTCATGCAGTCATCGACAACGCAAATGGGCAACTCGCGTTGCGTCTCGGTGCTGTAGATCATCGCATAAAGCAACGGATAAGCCAGCGGCAGCAAGATGATGAAGAGCAGAATGCCTTCGTCCTTAACAATATCGCTGAGCTCATCGAGCCAGACATGCAGTATCGGAAAATGAGGTTTAATCACGGGATATATTCTTTATGGAGGAATGCGTCAGTCAAGCGATAATAGAACAGCTGCGGCAAGAGGAAGATGGCAATGAGTGCCACAACACTTGTCCAAATATAACTAATGGGATAGCCGTTCAGTGCCTGATTGACATAGATGAGGAAATAATGGTGCAAAGGGAAAACGTTAGACAACCACTGGAAAGGCTCGTCCATCGCCGAGACCGGGAAGGAGAAGCCAGCCAGCGAGAGCTGCAATACACCAAACAACGAACATGCGGACATAGCCATACGCATCTGACTCGGAAACACCTCGAACATAAGAAGGCCGAAACCTTGGGAGGCGAGAACAGCAACGAAGCCCCAAAGCATCATGCGCGGAATCCCGCAAGCGCAAGGGAACTGCAGATAGCTGTAGAAGACGAGGTCGATAAGCCAGAAGATGATGGTGTAGAGCACCGTTTGAGGCAAGAGTTTGCCTAGAACAGCAACCCATACGTTGTTGCCTGACATCTCGTAGAGTTTTTTCTGGCTTCCACGTTTCCATTCCATGCCAATGGAGTATGAGGTCGTAAGCATGATGACAATCATCAACAAGCCTGGCACGAGAAGATTGGACAAGACAACAGAGTAGTTAAGATGCGGGTTGCCAAGGGGATGACTCTCAATGACAATAGGCTGTAGGGTGCCCATGATTTGGTCATCGCGGAAGCCACGGGCACGCATCGTCTCACGTGTAATAGCCAATCCGACCATTTCGCCCATCTTGCGCATATCCTTCATCAGCAACGAAGCAGGGATGTAATATATGTCGTTGGTGTAGAACGAAATAACGGGTTGACGCTGCGTCAGTGCCGCCTCAGTAGTACCCTTGGGGATACGGAAGATGGCATAGATCTCGCCACGCTGCATAGCCTGACGCGCCTGTGTGAAGCTGGTGGTCTGCAGCACGAAATTCGTCTCCTCCATCGAGCCGAGGATGCGCGTGAGCTGGCGCGTGACGTGCGTATCGTCCTCATCGACGAGTGCTGCCGGCAGTTTCGTGGGCAATCCCGCTCCCATCATCGTTGTGAAGAACGTCAGGAATCCCAACGGTGCCACAAACATGATGATGATGAAGATAGGACGGCGCGCGAAAGTGCTAAGCTCGCGACTCGTGATGAGCCATATTCTGTTTAATGCTTTCAGCATTGCATTTATTCCTTAATGATAACGGTCATGCCAGCGAGGATGTCCTGAACATCAGCCTGATTCACGGGACGTGCGATCACCTCGAAGGTCTTGAGGTCATACTGGTCGAGGGCCTTAGTAGCCTTCCATGTAGCATAGCTGCCCATGACATTAATGCCTGCAATGCGAACCATGAGCTCGCGATCAACGGCAGGAGCATAGACCTTCAGTTCCATACCCACTTTCATGCCCGGCAGATAGTCCTCGCGAACATTAAAGATGAAGCGTACATCATAGTCTTTGGCGATATTCATGATGGGAGCGCCTGTACCAACGAGCTCGCCCACTTCAGGGAAGATCTCGGTAACGGTGCCGTCTGCTGTAGCCAGCAAAACAGTCTCCTTCTGATAGCCCTGCACTTCGGTGACAGCACCCTGAGCGCGTGCAACCTGAGCGGCAGCAGCAGCTTTGTCTTCGCGGCGTGCGCCTTCGCAAGCCATCTCGTACTGACTCTTAGCTGCTTTCTCCGTTGCCTGCATCGCCTTCAACTGAGCTTCAGCCTCGTCGCGTTTCTGGGCGGGGATGACGCCCTCATCGTAGAGACGGGAGACACGTGCGAAAGTCTTCTCGGCAACCTCCAAGCCAGCCTGAGCCTTTTGCCAAAGCTCGTACGCGCCCTGTATCTCTTGCTGACGGGCTCCGTTCTTGGCTTTTTGTTCGATGGCCTTGGCTGCAGCTTCGGCAGCTTGAGCCTGCATCATTTTAGCTTCTACTTCAGGTGAATCCATGATCACAAGCGTGTCGCCCGCTTTCACCTTGTCGCCAGTCTGCACACGTATTTCCTTGACACGGCTGGGCACTTTGCTCGACACACGATAGTCGGTGGTTTCTGCCTGTCCTTGCAGAACTTCTTTAGGTTTCGGCAGGAAAATGCCGACGAAGATGACCAGAAGCATCACGCCCACCAGCACAAAGGCGATGATGAGCAGATTGTTGAATTTTGTTCGTTTAGCCATAATATCTATTTTTTCTTTATTTCAATATTTTCAATTTACATTCAATGTGAAAGAGTTCCCAAAGCCCTCATGAGATAGAGGTCAGCGAGGCGGACATCAATCTCCGCATCGACCAGTGTGGAATGCGATGAGAGCCAAGCGGTTTGTGCCTGTAGCACATTGCTCACGGGGATGACACCTTCCTTCATGCCGAGGTTGGCCATACGCAAGTTCTCATCGGCTTGCTCCTGTGAGCGCATCGCGGTAACGAGACGTCGTTGTGCTTCCTGCAACTTCTGACGGTTCTGGTTAACTTGTAGTGTAATTTTCTCGCGAACCTCTTCGGCTTGCGTTTGCGCAATCTGAGCCTCCACCTTCGCCTGCTTCACCTTGTAGAAACGATCGCCCCACGTGATGATGGGTACTTTCAGCATAACACCTACGGTCCACATTCCACCAAACTTCTTTTGGAAGCCGTTATAGACGTTGGGATTAGAAACAAGATAGCCTGCGGTGAGTGCCAGATTGGGCATATATTCCGAACGCGCCACTTTCACCTGTTCGCGCTTCACCTGAGCTGCGATCTCCAGAGCGCGAAGTTCGGGGCGATGAGACAGAGCCGTCTCAACGGCAAAGGGAACATCAGCATTCGGCTGCAACGATGCTGACAGGTGCTGTGCGCCATCAGCTGTTACATTGCTGCCCTCGTCCTCCAAAGTGAAGTTAGAGTCCAGGGGTAATCCGCAGAGCTGAGCTAAAGCCATGCGTGAGAGCATCAAACCATTTTCGACCTGAATCAGAGCCACTTCGGCTTCGTTGACTTTCACCTTCACAGAGAGTCCGTCGGCTTTCGTTGTCATGCCTTCTGCAATGAGCTTATCCACATCGCCGTCCAACTTCTTCACGGTAGTCAGGAAACTCTCGGCCAACTGCTTCTTGCCCTCTAAGGCTACAATGCGCCAGTAGGCTTCATCGACACTCACCAGAAGATCTTGCTCCTCTAATGTGGTTTTCTCACCAGCGGCCTGTTCTGCCAGACGTGTAATCTTGTCGTAGGCGCGAATCTTGCCGCCCATATACAGGGGTTGCGTCAACATCACGGCTGCGCCAGCCATGTTACGTGTATCTGTGCGGAAAGCATCGACGATGTTCTGGCCTGTAGCATCAAGGGTGGCTGCCATCGACGTGAGCATAGCGTTGAAGACCGTAGAGGCCTGCTCCATATAAGGTGCAGCCATCTGCTGTATCAACTGAGGGTTAGCCATCATCTGTACCAGCTGCGGATTTTGAGCCAGGATAGCCTGTACCTCAGGATTCTGCATGAGCTGTAAAAACTCAGGGCTCTGCATGAAGCCAGCCCAGCGCTGCTGAAGATCGGCAGACCCCTGTGCAAGACCTTGACGAATAGAACCCGCCAGATTGGTTCCCATATTGGAGAGCGCCTGCTTCTGGTCATTATTCAAAAGTGAAATTTCACGTGACGTGTACTGATAAGTGCCGACGGCATTGACACGAGGGAAGTAATTGCTCAGTGCCGACTTGCGTTGCCAGTGTGCAGCCTCCTGCTTGAGGGCACTCATCTTCAGCTCTTTGTTGTTACGTAATGCTAATGTGCGACAGCTATCCAACGACAGCGTCTGTCCGACGGCAGACGAAACTATGAGGAGTGACAGCGCACCAGCCACAATAAACATTCTTTTCATACCTTATATTAAATATGTACTCTTACGATTGTACTTTTGCTATCAATTCGTCAGTCGACACGACCAACTGCTCACCTGTGATCATATCCTTGAGTGTGAACTTGCCTGCTGCCATCTCCGTCTCACCGGCAATGGCAACGAAAGGAATGGCACGAGCGTTGGCATAGGCCATCTGCTTCTTCATTTTGGCCGCATCTGAATAGATCTCAGTGCGGATGCCGGATCTGCGGGCAGCAGCCACGGCGGGAAGGGAATAAGCGGCTTCGGCATCGCCAAAGTTCACAAAAAGCAACTCCGTCGTCGTACTCACTTCTTTGGGATAGAGATCCAGCTGGTTGAGAACATCATAGATACGATCAGCACCAAAGGAGATACCTACTCCCGAAAGCCCGGGCATACCGAAGATGCCTGTCAGGTTGTCGTAGCGACCGCCGCCAGTGATGCTGCCAATCTCCACGTCCAAGGCTTTCACTTCGAAGATACAGCCCGTATAATAGTTGAGGCCGCGGGCGAGGGTGAGATCGAGTTGGAGGGCAGACCCACCCCCTACTCTACCAGTGAGAGAGGGTGCAGTTACTAAAGCGTATTTATTCAGAACAAATTCTACTTCGTCACAACCTTTCAGACCCATCTCGCTGTCTTTGAGCACTTCGCGCATCGTCTGCAGCTTCTCCTTGTTGGAGCCGCTGAGTTTGATAATGGGTTGCAGGCGTTCAATGGCTTCAGCGGGGATTCCGTTCTCCGCCAACTCGGCGTTGACAGCGTCGAGACCTATCTTGTCGAGCTTGTCAATGGCTACGGTGATGTCCACAATCTTGTCGGCCTGCCCAATCATCTCGGCAATGCCGGTGAGGATTTTGCGGTTGTTGATCTTAATACATACACGGATGCCGAAGCGATGGAACACTTCGTCGATAATCTGCATCAGCTCAACTTCGTTCAACAGGGAATCGGAACCAACGACATCGGCATCACACTGGTAGAACTCACGATAACGCCCTTTTTGCGGACGATCGGCACGCCAGACCGGTTGAATCTGGAAACGGCGGAACGGAAGTGTCAGTTCGTCACGGTGCTGCACCACAAAACGGGCGAAAGGCACGGTGAGGTCATAACGCAGACCTTTCTCACAAATACAAGCTGCCAGTTTCGGTGTACCGCCCTCGCAGAATGCCGAAGGATCAACGCCCCGAAGGAAATCACCACTGTCAAGGATCTTGAACAACAGTTTGTCGCCCTCTTCGCCATACTTGCCCATGAGCGTCGAGAGGTTCTCCATGGCGGGAGTCTCGATCTGCTGGAAGCCGTACTGCGCATAGACGCTACGTATGGTGTCGAAAATATAATTGCGACGTGCCATCTCCTGTGGTCCGAAGTCACGCGTTCCTTTGGGAATACTTGGTTTTTGTGCCATGATTATACTTCTTTTTCAAAAAGCGGGTGCAAAGTTAGACAATTCTTCTTATTTGACAAAGGGAAGGGGGCAAAGTGAACCCTTTTCGTTATCTTTTCCTACCTTTTTGCACAATTTCAGATGTATTCTTATACATGAAAACGAGGAACCAGATGGCAAGGCAAACGGCGAGGACAAGGCCTGCGATGAGGCTGGGCAAATACGGCAAGCGGAAGCCTTCCGGTGCACAAAGTATGTAGGTAGTTACGACAAATGTCATGAACACGGCGGGCAGGAAGGCAATCCATGCGTTGCGCCCGTGGCGATGAAGCCACACAGCTGCCGTCCATAAGAAACAGGTGGCGAGGGTCTGATTAAACCACGCGAAATAACGCCACAACACATCGAAGTCCACAAAGACAAGGGCGGCAGAGATTGCAAAGAGCGGCAGGGCGAGGACGAGGCGACGCCAGATCTTATGCTGTTCCATGTGCAGGAAATCAGCCACAATGAGACGGGCAGAACGGAAGGCGGTATCACCAGAGGTGATGGGAGCTGCCACGACACCGAGAACAGCGAGAATAGCTCCGATGCGCCCCATCCATGTCTGACAAATCATGTTGACGATGAGGGCAGGATTGCTTTTGCCGCCGGAGGTCATGAGGGCTGCGAGGGAAGAGTAGGCGTCCTCAGAAGAACCATCGGGAACCGTAACAAGACCTTCGGAAGCAGCAACGGAGGCAAACTTGATGGCGGCAGCGGCCCAAATCATCGCTACGATGCCCTCAGTAATCATGGCACCATAAAAGACAAGACGACCACGGCGTTCATTCACGAGGCAACGCGACATGAGAGGCGACTGCGTAGCATGGAAGCCACTGATGGCACCACAGGCGATGGTGATGCAAAGGAAGGGAAAGATGGGGAGGCCTTTAGGATGGTGACTCACAAAGGGCGCATCGGTAATCTCTGGCAACCAACCTTCCTGAGTGAAAATGCCGAAGCCCACCCCGATAGCCATGATTA
This sequence comes from uncultured Prevotellaceae bacterium, assembly GCA_947307015.1. Lineage (GTDB taxonomy): Bacteria > Bacteroidota > Bacteroidia > Bacteroidales > Bacteroidaceae > Physcousia. Next base: position 31,246 of record CAMZHV010000017.1, read on the forward strand.
GCAGGGCGGCACCGAAGATGGGATAAAGGCGACCGATGAGGGTGTCGATGGGCAGGAGGGTGGCCAAAATGCAATAGAAGAAAACAGCGATGAGGAAGATGGTCTTCCAAGAAGACACATCAAGCCCCCAGACACCACCGGTCATCGTTGCCAGCAGACCAGCGGAGGTCGTGACGAAGACGGTGCCAACGAGCACAAGAAGGATGATGGAAAGGACGCGCATAGCCTGTCGTGCCACCGTGCCCAACTCATCGCCGACCATCTCAGGCAGCGAGGCACCGTCCTTACGCAAGGATATCATGCCACAGAGATAGTCGTGGACAGCACCCATAAAGATGCAACCGATGACAATCCACAGGTAGGCAGATGGACCAAAGAGAATGCCCATGATGGCACCAAAGATAGGTCCTGTACCGGCAATATTAAGGAACTGAATGAGATAGACACGCCACGTAGGCATGGGGATATAATCCACGCCATCTTTGAGGCGGTAGGAAGGTGTCTGGCGCTCGGGCTGAATACCGAAAGTATGCTGGACGAAAGCTCCATAAAGGAGGTAGCCAAGGATGAGGGCTACGAGGGCAATAGAAAAAGTTAACATAGTTTATTTCTCGACAGGGTAACTGCCGAGCGTACTAAAGATGAATTGTTTTATTAAGAAGATATGAATCAAGAATGGTGATGGCGGCCATAGCCTCTACGATGGGCACGGCACGCGGCAGCACGCAAGGGTCGTGGCGACCACGGGGGTGAATAGTGACGGCATTACCATGAATGTCAATCGTCTCTTGCGGACGCAGAAGAGTGGCGACAGGTTTAAAGGCTACACGGAAGGAGATCGGCTGGCCGTTGCTAATGCCGCCTTGGATGCCACCAGAATGATTTGTTTTTGTTAATCCCTCGCATGAAGAATTGACAAAAAGATCATTCTGTTCGCTTCCACGTTGACTAACACCCGCAAAGCCCTCGCCATATTCGAAACCTTTGACGGCGTTAATGGAGAGCATAGCAGCGCCGAGTTGGGCGTGAAGCTTACCGAAAACGGGTTCGCCGAGACCTGCGGGACAACCTAAAATGACACCGGCAATGATGCCACCGATGGTGTCACCTTCGCCCTTGACTTCGAGAATGAGGTTCTCCATCCGTTGGGCGATGACGGGATCAGGACAGCGCACGGCGTTAGACTCTATGAGGCTGAGATCGAGTTGTGTCCAATCGCGCTCGCAAGCGATATCGCCGACCTGCTGCGTCCACGCCTTGACATCAATGCCAAGCTGGCGCAGACAAAGCTTTGCAACGGCTCCAGCTACGACGCGGCTGACGGTCTCACGGGCTGAAGAGCGTCCACCGCCACGATAGTCGCGCAGACCATATTTTGTATAATAAGTGTAATCGGCGTGTGAGGGGCGGAAGACATCACACAGGTCATCGTAGTCGCTGCTGTGCTGGTTCTCGTTGCGAACAATAAAGCCAATGGGAGTGCCGGTGGTCATGAGGGAGCCCTCGGGAACTGTAAGGACTCCTGACAGCAGTTCCACGCGGTCGCCTTCCTTGCGAGCGGTAGTGAGGGCACTCTGACCAGGACGACGACGATCGAGTTCGGACTGGATGAAGTCAAGATCGAGGGAGATGCCAGCCGGACAGCCATCAATGACACCGCCGATGGCTGCCCCGTGGCTCTCGCCAAAAGTAGTCAGACGAAAGAGATTGCCGAAGGTATTCACGTGCTTGGAGTTAAACGATTAAGTGTTTACGGATTCTGGTGGCGTTTATTGGCAATTGCCGCAACCGCCTTCACCACAGCCACCTTCAACACAGCCGTTACCACCGCAGCCACCACAACCACCGCCACAGCCATCACACTCTCCACTAAGGATTTTAGCGGTCTGTTCAATCTCTTGCAGTGAAGCCTCGCGGTTCTCATAGACGGTACCTGTAAACTGTATGGCCTTTCCAGCCAAAGGATTGTTGAGGTCGACTGTGACTTCGGTGTCCGTCACTTTGACAATGGTTCCATAGAAATGATCACCTTCGTTATTCATGAGGGGAACTTCCGCTCCTGGAAAGATTTCTTCTTCCATGAACTTCCCCCGAATCTCAAAAACCTTACGGGGCACAGCACGTACGAGCTCCTCCTCACGCTCGCCAAAAGCCTCAGCGGCCTGCAACGTGAAATCGAACGATTCGCCGCCGCGCAACTGTATGAGACGTTCCTCGAAAGCATCAATCATCAAACCCATTCCTGTGACAAAACCTACAGGTTTGGTGACTTCTGTCTCATAGATGAGCTTATGGCTGGCTGCCGTATTGGTGAACATACGATAGGCCAACTTGATATATCTCTGTTCCATAATAATGAAAAATATAGTATTTTGAGTCTTTTTGCGTGCAAAGATACGCTTTTTTCTTCATTTCTCAGCACTTAACAGAGGATAAATTTGTTTTTGACGGCAGTTTGGAGTAATTTTGCAGCGTTTTCAAGACGAAACATAAACCTTTTGACATCAAGAATCATGATACATCAACTACGCAGCGCCGTCTGCACTGAAGGTCGTCGTATGGCTGGAGCCCGCGCGCTGTGGGTGGCCAATGGCATGAAACGCGAACAATTCGGCAAGCCCATCATTGCTGTCGTCAACAGCTTCACCCAATTCGTACCAGGACACACCCACCTACATGAGGCGGGACAGATCGTGAAGCGCGAAATCGAGCGTCTGGGTTGTTACGCCGCAGAGTTCAACACCATCGCCATTGACGACGGCATCGCCATGGGACACGACGGTATGCTCTACTCCTTACCTTCTCGCGACATCATCGCCGACTCGGTGGAATATATGGTTAATGCCCACAAGGCTGATGCCATGATCTGCATTTCCAACTGCGACAAGATTACACCGGGCATGCTCATGGCTGCTATGCGACTGAACATTCCCTCCATCTTCGTCAGCGGTGGCCCCATGGAGGCAGGTAAATACAAAGGAGAGAACCTCGACCTCATCGCCGCTATGGTAAAAGGAGCCGACCCGACGGTTTCAGACGAGGAGCTGGCCGAAGTAGAGAACCGCGCCTGCCCAGGTTGCGGCTGTTGTTCGGGAATGTTCACGGCCAACTCAATGAACAACCTGACTGAGGCCATCGGACTCTCGCTGCCCGGCAACGGTACGATATTGGCAACGCACAAGAACCGTGTGCGCTTAATGCAGCAAGCAGCCCAGCAGATCGTCAAGAACGCCATTGCCTACTATGAGCAGGGTGACGAGAGCGTGCTCCCTCGCAGTATCGCTACGCGTCAGGCTTTTCTCAACGCCATGACCCTTGATATTGCCATGGGCGCCAGTACAAACACCGTGTTGCACCTATTGGCCGTAGCTCAAGAAGCCGAGGTCGACTTCACGATGAAAGACATTGATGCCCTCTCCCGCAAGACGCCCTTTCTTTGCAAGCTGGCACCTAACAGCCAAAAATACAGCGTGCAGGAGTGCGGACGTGCAGGTGGCATGATGGCTCTGCTTGGCGAACTGGCCAAGGGCGGGCTGATTGACACCAGCGTGAAGCGCGTGAATGGAGCTACGCTCGCAGAAGACATTCAGAAATATTCGATAGAAGCTAAAGATACTATGGATTCTATGACCGATTTCTCTCCCGCTCAAATCTACCTATCCGCTCCCGCTGGTAAGTTCTGCAATGAGCTCGGCAGGCAGGAAACCTACTACGACAGCTTCGACACCGACCGCGCCAACGGCTGCATCCGTGATATTGAGCACGCCTACACGAAAGATGGCGGTATGGCCGTTCTCTTCGGTAATATCGCTCAAGACGGCTGCGTAGTGAAGACTGCAGGCGTGGACGAGAGCATCTGGAAGTTCTCGGGGCCTGCTGTGGTCTTCGACAGCCAGGAAGAAGCCTGCGAAGGAATCCTCGGCGGTCGCGTAAAAAAAGGTGACGTAGTTGTCATCACACACGAAGGGCCCAAGGGAGGTCCAGGCATGCAGGAGATGCTCTATCCTACCTCTTATATCAAGAGTATGCACATGGGCAAGGAGTGCGCGCTCATCACCGACGGTCGCTTCTCCGGCGGCACCAGCGGTCTCAGCATCGGCCACATATCGCCTGAAGCAGCCAGCGGGGGTAATATCGGCAAAATTCTGGATGGTGATATCATTGACATCGACATCCCCAACCGCAGCATCAACGTACGTCTAACCGAAGAGGAGCTGGCAGCACGTCCACAACGTCCGTTGCAACGCAAGCGTGTGGTCTCAAAGAGCCTGCGCGCCTACGCCCAGAGCGTATCTTCTGCAGACAAGGGTGGTGTGCGCATCATCGAATAACGAATATTTTAAACACTACGGAATCAGCTTATGAGAAAGACTTTTTCATACCTCATTCTCGCCCTGGTAACACTCGCTGCGTGTACAAGCAAACCTTCAACAGCGGAACAGACGATCTCCCACAGCGAATATGAGACAGACGAGGAGAAAGGTGACGGCATTCAGCGGATGCATGAGTACAACTACAGCGACACCATCTTCGTCGACGGCAAGAAATACGTATATATCATCCACCGCGAGCCTTCGGACAGCCTGCCTGTTGTTACCGATGACGAGGGCACGCGCTATGCCGATAACATCTATACGCTCTCTATCAGTCGCACTGACGGCGAGTACACATCGTACACCTTTTCAAAGTACAACTTCATCTCATATCTCTCACCCCAGTTCCAACGCAAGGGCATCCTCGACGGTATGATGTGCGACACGACGCTCTCCGGTCTCCGCTTTGCCATCAGTGTCAGTCTGCCGCAGAGCGATATGTTCGAGCCTCTCCTGCTCACCATAGACCCCAAGGGCGGCATGAGCATCATCCGCGACGAACGTAGCGACGCTGAACTGGAGGATCATGACGACGGCGTGTAATTATAATGTAACGAGTAATCACCTCATTTTAACCGTTAACTAACATACAACATGAATAGTATTATCATCACTGGCGGCGCCGGATTCATCGGCTCACATGTCGTCCGCCTCTTCGTCAATAAGTACCCAGAGTACAAAATAATCAACCTTGATAAGCTTACCTACGCTGGCAACCTCGCCAACCTCAAGGACATTGAGGATCGCCCCAATTATAAGTTCGTCCGTATGGATATTTGCGATTTTGAGGGCGTGCTGAAGCTCATGCAGGACGAGCACGTCGACGGCATCATTCATCTCGCCGCCGAAAGCCACGTGGATCGTAGCATCAAGGATCCCTTCACCTTTGCCCAGACGAATGTCATGGGAACATTGTCCCTGCTGCAAGCTGCCAAGCTCTATTGGGAAAGCCTGCCCGAGGGCTACGAAGGCAAGCGCTTCTACCACATCTCTACTGATGAAGTCTACGGCGCACTCGCAATGACGCACCCTGAAGGTATCGAACCGCCCTTCACGACCAAGGCGTCCTCCGGCAAGCATCACCTGGCTTATGGCGAGAAGTTCTTCACCGAAGACTTGAAATACCAGCCTCATTCACCCTACTCTGCCGCCAAAGCGAGTAGCGACCATTTTGTCCGCGCTTTCCACGACACCTATGGCCTACCCACGGTCGTCACCAATTGCTCCAACAACTACGGTCCCTATCAGTTCCCCGAGAAGCTCATTCCGCTTTTTATCAATAACATTCGTCATCGCAAGCCCTTGCCCGTTTATGGCAAGGGTGAAAACGTGCGCGACTGGCTGTATGTCGAAGACCACGCCCGCGCCATCGACCTCATCTTCCATGAAGGCAAGATTGCAGAAACATACAATATCGGAGGCTTCAACGAGTGGAAAAACATTGATATTATCCACGTGCTTATCAATACTGTCGACCGCATCCTCGGACGCCCAGAAGGTGCTGATCTCGACCTCATCACATACGTCACCGACCGTGCCGGACACGATCTCCGTTATGCCATCGACAGTTCCAAGTTACAGCGTGAACTCGGTTGGGAGCCATCCCTCCAGTTTGAGGAAGGCATTGAGAAGACCGTCCGTTGGTACCTCGACAATCAGGCATGGATGGACAACGTCACCAGTGGCGACTACCAACGCTACTACGAAGATATGTACGCCAAGCGATAAGCTATCCAGGCCAAGGCCTTCTATACGGTCTGTGTCACATCAGCAAAACGAAAAGGACAACCCTCTCGGGCTGTCCTTTTCTGTAGTATTGCAATGTAGAATTATTCGGCGGGTGCCTCGGCTGAAGCCTCAGCGGATGCCTCTGCAACAGGAGCCTCAACGGCAGGTGCTGCGGTGGAGGACTTGCGGCTACGGCGAGTGCGGGTAGCCTTCTTCTGGGTCTTGGCCATCTTCTCGTCGAAGTCAACAAGCTCGATGAAGCAGATGGGAGCCATATCGCCCTTGCGGAAACCAGTCTTGATGATGCGGGTGTAACCGCCGGGACGGTCAGCGATCTTGGGGCTGACGACCTGGAAAAGCTCCGTGACAGCATACTTGTCCTGCAAGTGGCTAAACACGACGCGACGGGCGTTAGTAGTATCTTGTTTGGCCTTGGTCAGAAGGGGCTCGACAAACTTCTTGAGCGCCTTAGCCTTAGCGAGAGTCGTAGTGATTCTTTTGTGCATGATCAGCGAGACAGCCATATTGGAGAGCATGGCGTCGCGGTGAGCTGCAGTACGGCTCAGGTGATTGAATTTCTTTCCGTGTCTCATTGGGAATTAATCTTTGTCTAATTTATACTTTGAAATGTCGGTTCCAAACGACAGATTCAGACTCTCGAGCAAATCATCAAGCTCGGTGAGCGATTTCTTACCGAAGTTGCGGAACTTGAGGAGGTCGGTCTTATTGTACTGCACAAGATCGCCGAGCGTCTCGACATCAGCGGCCTTCAAACAATTGAGCGCGCGCACGGAGAGATCCATGTCAACGAGCTTAGTCTTCAGCAGCTGACGCATGTGCAACACTTCCTCATCAAACTCTTCATTGCTGTCGAGATCAGCATTCTCGAGCGTAATCTTCTCGTCGGAGAAGAGCATGAAGTGGTAGATGAGAATCTTGGCAGCCTCCTTCAAGGCTTCCTTCGGGTGGATGGAACCGTCGGTGGTAATTTCAAGCACGAGTTTCTCGTAGTCAGTCTTCTGCTCAACGCGGAAGTTTTCTACGGCATATTTGACATTGCGGATAGGAGTGTAGATAGAATCGATAGGAATCACATTGACATCAGTGCAGAAGTCGCGGTTTTCCTCTGAGGGAACATACCCGCGGCCTTTGTTGATGGAGATTTCCAGTTGCATCGTTGCCTTGGCATCTAAATGGCAAATCACTAATTCAGGGTTTAACACTTCGAACCCGGTCAGATACTTGTTGAAGTCGCCAGCGCGGAACTCCGTGGCGTTCTCGACGGTGACGGTCACTTTCTCGTTCTCGAATTCCTCGACCACCTGTTTGAATCGCACTTGCTTGAGGTTGAGGATGATATTGGTCACGTCCTCCTTCACACCGGGAACCGATGCGAATTCGTGTTCTACGCCCTCAATGCGCACGGTATTGATGGCATAACCCTCCAGGGAAGAAAGCAGAATACGGCGAAGCGCATTACCTACGGTAATACCGAAGCCGGGCTCCAACGGACGAAATTCGAACTTGCCGTATTTGTCGTCGGCCTCCACCATTAACACCTTGTCAGGTCTTTGAAATGCTAATATCGCCATAATCACTTTTTATTTAGAGTACAATTCAACGATTAGTTGCTCCTTGATATTCTCAGGAATGTCAGCGCGCTCAGGCTTGTGGAGGAGCTTGCCGGCCTTCTGAGTTTCGTCCCACTCAAGCCAAGGATACTTGCTGTGATTGAAGCCAGCGAGGGATGCCGCGATGACTTCGAGGGACTTGGACTTCTCGCGAACGCCGACAATCTGACCCGGCTTAACGCTGAAGGAGGGTACGTGAACGAGTTTGCCATCAACAACGATGTGACGGTGGGTGACAAGCTGACGTGCGGCGGCACGTGTGGGAGCTATGCCGAGGCGGAAGACGATGTTGTCAAGGCGGCATTCGAGATTCTGGAGGAGAATCTCACCAGTGATGCCATTGGTGCGTGCTGCCTTCTCAAACATGTTACGGAACTGCTTCTCGAGCACTCCGTAGGTGTACTTTGCCTTCTGCTTCTCAGCAAGCATGACACCATACTCAGAGGTCTTGCGACGACGGTTGTTTCCATGCTGTCCAGGAGGGAAATTGCGCTTGGACAGAACCTTGTCGGGACCGAAAATGGCCTCGCCGAAGCGACGAGCAATCTTTGATTTTGGACCTGTATATCTTGCCATAATCTATTTGATATTTTCGAAATTTCGATATTACGTTATTACGATATAACGCCCATAATTATACGCGACGGCGCTTCGGAGGACGGCATCCGTTGAAAGGCAGTGGGGTTACGTCGATGATTTCGACGACCTCAATGCCAGCACCATGAATGGTGCGAATGGCGGACTCACGACCGTTACCGGGTCCCTTGACATAGGCCTTCACCTTGCGCAAACCCAGGTCGTAGGCGATCTTTGCACAATCCTGTGCGGCCATCTGAGCGGCGTAAGGGGTGTTCTTCTTAGAACCGCGGAAACCCATCTTACCAGCGCTGGACCAAGAGATAATCTGACCCTCACTGTTGGCAAGCGAAACGATGACGTTATTGAAGGAACTGTGCACATGAAGCTGTCCAAGTGCATCGACCTTCACGTTTCTCTTCTTTGCTGCGACTGTTTTCTTTGCCATATCTTAATGATTATTTGGTAGCCTTTTTCTTGTTAGCAACGGTCTTCTTCTTACCCTTACGAGTGCGGGCATTGTTCTTCGTGCTTTGTCCGCGCACGGGGAGTCCATTACGATGACGAACACCGCGATAGCAGCCGATATCCATCAGACGCTTGATGTTCATCGCGATTTCAGAGCGAAGATCGCCCTCTACCTTGTAATCTGCTGCAATGACCTCACGGATCTTACCGGCCTGTTCGTCGGTCCAGTCCTTCACCTTGATGTCCTTGTCGACACCGGCTTTCTCGAGGATTTTTGCAGAACTACTGCGACCGATGCCGTAGACATAGGTCAAAGCGATTTCACCTCTCTTGTTTTGAGGCAAATCGACACCAACAATTCTAATTGCCATATACTAAATTTATTCGTTTTGCAATACTTGTCGATTAACCCTGACGTGTTTTGAACTTAGGGTTCTTCTTGTTAATCACATACAGGCGACCCTTGCGACGCACGATTTTGCAGTCTGGGGTACGCTTCTTTAAAGATGCTCTTGTTTTCATATTGTTGCTTATTATTTGAATCGGAAAACGATGCGACCCTTAGACAGGTCGTATGGGCTCATCTCTACCTTCACTTTATCTCCAGGCAGGATCTTGATGTAGTGCATACGCATCTTGCCAGAGATGTGCGCCGTAATTTGGTGCCCATTCTCGAGCTCCACGCGGAACATGGCGTTGGAGAGTGCCTCGACGATCTGTCCGTCTTGTTCGATAGCTGATTGCTTTGCCATACTGTGCTTTACGAGTTTCTGAGTTTACGAGTTTCTGAATAATTGAGTTTCTGAGTATGTGGGTCATGAGAGCCTTGCGGCTTCGATCTTCTCAATTTCCTCGAAGGAGGAGAGGATGTCGGGTTTGCCATGATGTATGGCTATGGTATGCTCGAAATGAGCTGCGGGCTTGTGGTCGCGCGTCCGAACTGTCCACTTGTCAGGCATCAAATATACTTCATAGGTGCCTTGAGTAATCATCGGCTCTATGGCGATACACAGACCATTCTTGATCTGCTTGCCCTGCCCACGGCGTCCGTAGTTGGGAACCTGAGGATCCTCATGCATCGTTTTGCCGATGCCGTGTCCCACGAACTCACGTACGACACCATAGCCTTGTGCTTCGCAATGGCTCTGAACAGCATAACCGATATCACCTATGCGATGTCCAGAGACTGCCGTCTCGATGCCCTTGTAGAGAGCCTCCTTAGTGGTTCGGAGGAGTCGTTTGACCTCCTCCGCAACCTCACCCACCTGAAAGGTGTAGCAGGAGTCCCCATTGTAGCCATTCAGAAGTGTCCCGCAGTCCACGGAGACGATGTCTCCTTCTTTCAGCACGGTGTCCGCTGTAGGCACACCGTGGACGACAACGTCGTTGACACTCGTGCAGATGCTCCCAGGGAAAGGACCTCCATAAGGATTAGGGAACCCTTTGAAGGTAGGCTCTGCACCATGATCCCGTATGAATTCCTCGGCGAGAAGGTCGAGCTGCGCGGTGGTAACACCAGGCTTTATGGCCTTGCCTATCTCGGCGAGCGTCGCGGCCACCAAGAGGTTGGCGGCTCGCATCAGCTCAATCTCATCCTCAGTCTTCAGAAATATCATTCGTCAGATACTCCTTTCGTAGATTAGTATGCGCTCATACCGCTACGGCCACGGATGCGACCCGACTCAAGCAAGCCGTCGTAGTGGCGCATGAGTAGATGACTCTCAATCTGCTGCAGCGTGTCGAGCACGACACCCACCAGGATGAGCAACGAGGTACCACCAAAGAATTGGCCAAACTCAGGCGTCACATTCATCAGGCCGGCGAAAGCAGGCATACAGGCGATGAACGCCAAGAAGAGGGAGCCAGGAAGCGTAATCTTAGACATCACCTCGTCAATATAGTTGGCCGTATCTCTACCCGGACGTACACCGGGGATGAAGCCATTGTTGCGTTTCATATCCTCTGCCATCTGCACGGGGTTCATGGTGATAGCCGTGTAGAGGTAGGTGAAGGCAATGATGAGCAGCGCAAACACCACATTGTAAGCCCAGCTGCGGTGATCAGACAGTGCCATGAGGACAGCAGAGGGATTCTGACCGTCGCTGAAAGCCTGCAACAGCGTGATGGGCAGGAACATGATAGCCTGAGCGAAGATAATAGGCATCACATTGGCGGCGAAGAGCTTCAGGGGGATGTACTGACGTGCACCACCTACCTGCTGGCCACCCATGACACGCTTAGCATACTGCACGGGCACCTTGCGGGTAGCTTGTGTAAGCATGATTGCGGCCATCATCACCAAGAACAGGACAGCAATCTCAACGATGAACATCACGAGACCACCACCTGTCAGGTTGTTCAGACGGCTGGTCAATTCCTGACCTAATGCCTGAGGCAGGCGGGCAATGATACCCAACATGATGATCATGGAGACACCGTTGCCAATACCCTTGTCCGTGATGCGCTCACCCAGCCAAAGGATGAACATACTACCAGCAGCGAGGATCACCGTGGAGCTAATCATGAACGTGGTCCAACCGATGGAGGGAGCCAGCGCTCCGCCCGAGAGGTGACGCAGGTTCACCAGATAGCCAGGTGCCTGGAAGAACAGGATAAAGATGGTCAGATAACGTGTGTACTGGTTGATCTTGCGGCGACCGCTCTCACCCTCGCGCTGCATCTTCTGGAAATAAGGTACAGCGACAGCCAGCAGCTGGATGACGATGGACGCCGTGATGTAAGGCATGATTCCCAATGCGAAGACAGAAGCGTTGGAGAAAGCACCTCCAGAGAACATGTTCAGCAGGCTCATCAAACCCTCGCTGGTCTGCTCGCGCAGAGCTACCAATTGATTCGGGTTAATGCCGGGAAGCACCACGAAAGAACCAAAACGGTAGACAGCGGCGAAACCGATGGTGATGAGGATCTTCATACGAAGGTCCTCAATCATCCAGATGTTCTTGAGTGTAGCAAAAAACTTCTTCATGAGTCTTAATTTGTCTTACAGGGTTTTTGCGTTACCGCCAGCAGCTTCAATGGCAGCCTGAGCAGCCTGAGAGAAGGCATGAGCCTCCACCTCAACCTTTGCGGTGAGCTGCCCCTTGGCCAGAACCTTAACGAGCTGACCAGCCTTGGCAGCACCAGCAGCAATGAGTTCGGCGATGCCCACTTTCTCTGCACCCTGCTCAGCAAGCTTCTGAATGAGGGAGAGGTTGACAGCCTGATACTCTTTACGGTTGATGTTCTTGAAGCCGAACTTAGGCAGACGACGCTGGAGAGGCATCTGACCGCCTTCGAAACCAATCTTCTTCTTATAACCCGAACGTGCCTTGGCACCTTTGTGACCACGTGTGGAGGTTCCTCCGAGGCCAGAACCAGGACCACGTCCAATACGCTTGCGCGTCTTGGTGGCACCTGCTGCGGGCTTTAATGTATTCAATTTCATATCGTGTGTCGGTTTAAAGTTTAGAGTTTAAATAAATGTGTAGAGGTTGAACCTTAATCAATGACTTTCACCAGATGGTGTACCGTCTGAATCTGTCCGCGGACAGAGGGGGTGTCCTCCAGCTCCACGACGTGGTTCAACTTCCTCAGCCCCATAGCGTCGAGTGTACGCTTCTGATTCTTGGGGGCGCCGATACGGCTCTTAATCTGCTTTATTTTGATAGTTGCCATAGTCTTGAACCTCCTTCGTTAACCTCTGAATACTTTTTCTACACTGATGCCACGGTTCTGTGCCACCTGCTGTGCGTCGCGCATCTCAGAGAGGGCAGCGATGGTGGCCTTGACCAGGTTGTGGGGGTTGGAAGAACCCTTACTCTTGGCCAGGCAGTCAGTGATACCAACACTTTCAAGGACGGCACGCATAGCGCCACCAGCCACCACACCTGTACCAGTTGAGGCGGGCATGATAAGCACCTCAGCTCCGCCGAACTTGGCGGCCTGCTCGTGGGGTACCGTACCCTTAATAACGGGAACCTGCACAAGGTTCTTCTTGGCGGCTTCCACGCCCTTGGCGATGGCAGCTGTGACTTCACCGGCTTTGCCGAGGCCATAACCGATGATACCCTTGCCGTCGCCGACTACTACGATTGCTGCAAACGTGAAGGTGCGTCCACCCTTGGTCACCTTGGTGACGCGGTTGATGGCTACGAGGCGGTCCTTCAATTCAACATCGCTATTGATCTTTACGTTCTTGATTGCCATAATGTTTAGAATTTAAGTCCACCGTTACGTGCTGCGTCTGCAACTTCCTTCACTCTGCCATGATAGAGATAACCGTTACGGTCGAAAACGACTGTGGTGATACCGGCTTCGAGAGCCTTCTTCGCGATGAGCTCGCCTACCTTGGCAGCCTGCTCCTTCTTGGGGCAAACCTCCATGCCGAGCGACGATGCTGAGCACAGCGTAGTGCCGTTGTCGTCGTTGATAATCTGGACATAGATCTGCTTGTTGCTGCGGAACACCGACATACGGGGGCGCTCAGCGGTACCAGAGATCTTGTTGCGAACTCTATATTTGATCTTGATTCGTCTTTCTATTTTCGTTGTCATGATTACGCGATTTTATAGTTGAAATTACTTAGCGCCTGCTGACTTGCCAGACTTTCTGCGAATCTGCTCGCCAAGGAACAAGATACCCTTGCCCTTGTAAGGCTCCGGCTTACGGAAAGAACGGATCTTGGCACAAACCTGTCCGAGGAGCTGTTTGTCGCAAGACTTCAAGATGATCTGGGGATTCTGGTTACGTTCCGACTTCGTCTCCACCTTGATCTCAGCGGGGAGTTGCAGGAGAATAGGATGCGTATAACCGAGAGCGAACTCGAGCAGGTTACCCTTGTTGCTCACGCGATAACCGACACCCACGAGCTCCATCTGCTTCGTGAAGCCTTCGCTGACACCGACAACCATGTTGTGGATCAGTGCGCGATAGAGACCGTGGTAAGCCTGCTTCTGCTTCATCGTCACGTTGATGGGATCGTACTCTGCGTCAATGTCGAAAGTGATTTCGGCCTTGTCCTTGTCGTAATTAACTTTGATGGAAGGATTAACCTCTTGGGTTAAAACACCCTCCTTGCCTTTGACAGTAATCGTGTTGCCGTCAAGGGAAATCTCAACACCTGCGGGGATGTTAATGGGCAATTTACCAATTCTTGACATGTTAATACCTCCTTTTAATTAATAGACGTAGCATAAGACTTCACCACCGATCTTCTGTTCGGCAGCTTCCTTGTTCGTCATCACACCCTGTGAGGTGGAGATGATGGCGATACCCAGTCCGTTGATAACACGGGGCATGTCCTTGTAGCCGGTGTACTTACGCATACCGGGACGGGACACACGGATCAGTTTCTTGATGGCGTTAACCTTGTTAACAGCATCGTACTTCAGAGCAACCTTGATAGTGCCCTGAGGGCCGTCGTCCACGAACTTGTAGTTCAGGATGTAGCCCTTCTCGAAGAGGATCTTGGTGATCTCCTTCTTCAGATTCGACGCGGGGATCTCAACCACACGGTGCTTGGCCATGATGGCGTTGCGCACTCGCGTCAAATAGTCTGCAATAGGATCTGTCATTTGTTTAAGATTTAATTAATCGGCACGCTGCCGACAATATTAAAAGTTAATAGAATAGGGGTTTCGTGTAACGTGTTACCAGCTGGCCTTCTTCACACCGGGGATGAGTCCCTGTGAAGCCATCTCGCGGAACTGGATACGGGAGAGACCGAACTGGCGCATATAGCCCTTCGGACGACCCGTGATCTTGCAGCGGTTGTGCAGGCGGATAGGATTGGCGTTGCGGGGAATGCTCTGGAGCTTCTGAGCAGCCTCAAAGGCGTCAACGGGATCACCCGTGTTGACAATCTTCTTCAGGGCAGCACGCTTGGCAGCATACTTGGCCACGAGCTTGGCACGCTTGACCTCGCGGGCCTTCATTGATTCTTTTGCCATATCTCTTTAGTCTTTAGCGTTTTTGAAGGGAAGGCCGAACTCCTTGAGCAGTGCAAAGCCCTCCTCATCGGTCTTAGCTGTAGTCACGAAAGTGATGTTCATACCGACGATGCGGTCGATGGTGTCGATATTGATCTCGGGGAAGATGATCTGCTCCTGGATGCCGAGGGTGTAGTTGCCACGGCCGTCGAGCTTGCTCTCGATACCCTTGAAGTCGCGGATACGGGGCAGTGCCACCTTGACGAGCTTCTCGAGGAACTCGTACATGCGCTCGCGACGCAGTGTCACCATGACGCCGATGGGCATCTTCTTACGGAGCTTGAAGTTGGCCACGTCCTTCTTGGAGATGGTGGCGACAGCCTTCTGGCCCGTGATGGTGGTGAGCTCGTTGATAGCCACTTCGATAATCTTCTTGTCGGCGGTAGCGATGCCGAGGCCCTGATTGATGACAATCTTCTTCAGGACGGGGATCTGCATAGCTGATGTGTAGCCGAACTTCTCCTTGAGTGCGGGAGCGATACGCTCGGTATACTCCTGCTTGAGTCTTGCTGTATTTGCCATTACTTAATCTCCTCTCCTGATTTCTTGGCATAGCGTACGAGCTTGCCGTCTTCGTTCAACTTACGTCCAATGCGGGTAGCCTTTCCAGACTTGGGATCCACCACATTCAGGTTGGAGATGTGGATGGGGGCTTCCTGCTTCACAATGCCTCCCTGAGGGAACTTGGCACTGGGCTTCTGGCTCTTGGAGACCATGTTCTGGCCTTCGACGAGAGCCTTCTGCTCCTTGACGAACACCCTCAGCACCTTGCCAGTCTGGCCTTTGCTGTTGCCGGCGAGGATCATGACGGTGTCGCCTTTCTTGATATGTAACTTTGCCATTACTGTATTTGAATCTTTAGATGATTAAAGAACCTCGGGTGCGAGTGATACGACCTTCATATTGACTGCACGCAACTCACGGGCCACAGGGCCGAAGATGCGGCTGCCGCGAAGCTCACCAGCATTGTTCAACAGTACGCAAGCGTTGTCGTCGAAACGGATATAGGAGCCGTCGGCACGACGCACTTCCTTACTTGTACGGACGATCAAGGCTTTCGACACAGCACCCTTTTTAATTTCACTGGAGGGGATGACGCTCTTCACAGAGACGACGATGACGTCCCCAACTGTTGCATAGCGACGACGTGTGCCGCCCAACACGCGGATGCAGAGGCACTCCTTGGCACCGCTGTTGTCTGCAACGACTAATCTAGATTCTGCCTGTATCATAATTACTTAGCTCTTTCTACGATTTCTACTACTCTCCATCTCTTGGTTTTGCTCAGGGGACGGGTTTCCATGATGAGAACGGTGTCGCCCTTGTGGCAGTCGTTCTTCTCGTCGTGAGCGTGGTATTTCTTCGTTTTCTGGACGAACTTACCATAGATCGGGTGTCTCTCCTTATACTTGGCAGCCACTACAATGGTCTTATCCATCTTGTCGCTGATGACAACACCTGTTCTTGTCTTTCTTAAGTTTCTAGCTTCCATGTCTAAGACCATTATTAATTAGCGTTCTTTTTCTCCGTGAGGATCGTCATCATGCGGGCGATGTCACGACGAGCCTTCTTGATCTCGGAAGGATTCTCCAGGGGAGCCACGGCGTGGTTGAGCAGCGTCTGCTGGTACTGTGCCTTGGCCGTCTCAATCTTTTCTGCGAGCTCCTCAACGGAGAGAGCTCTGATTTCTGCTGTCTTCATAATCAAGCGTTTTTGTCGTAATCTCGTCTAACAATGAACTTTGTTG
>CAMZHV010000018.1 GCA_947307015.1 uncultured Prevotellaceae bacterium
ACGAGGCGGAATACGGTGGTGAGATGCTGTATATCAACAAAAGCAAGAAACACCCGATGTGGGCGATGGAGTATAGTCGCGATGAGGGCTTGCGAAAGTACTGGAACGAGTGGAGCTATCCTTATCATAAGGAAGGCGACGGCCCGTTGTATCGTGGGAAGCCCGCTACGGAATATAACCATAACATGGACCAGTTCGCCATCGAGATGGTGCGCCGCTGGTACGACTACTGGCGTGAGCGACCCGGCACGGGCACCCGTGTGTCGTCGGGAGGTGTGAAGATTGTTTTCTCCGACACGAACACCCATCATCGCGGCGAGTCCAACTACCGCACCAGCGGTGTCGTCGATGCCATGCGCATCCCCAAAGACGCTTTCTTCGTGCATCAGGTGATGTGGAATGGATGGGTGGAACCGGAAGAGGCAAAAACATATATCATTGGGCACTGGAACCTCCCCTCCAGCCCCTCTACAATTGGCGAGGGGGGATCTGCTGTCAGCAGAAGTGATTTGTCTCCCCTCCCTAACAGGGGAGGAGGCAGGGGAGGGGCTGTCCCTGTCTATGTCGTTTCCACTGGCGACGAGGTAGAGTTGTTCCTCAATGGGCGTTCACTCGGCAAGGGCAGGCAGAACTATCGTTATCTCTACACCTTTGATAATGTGCCTTATGAGCCTGGAACGCTGGAAGCTGTAGCCTCCGATGGTAGTCGCTACAAGTTGGAGACTGTGGGTGAGCCTGCAGAGTTGAAACTCACAGCTATCGAGAATCCTGAAGGCACAAAGGCCGACGGGGCAGACATGGTGCTGTTCCAGATAGAGGTCGTTGACAAACAAGGCCGCCGTTGTCCGCTTGACAACCGCATGGTTCACTTCGAGCTCTCCGGCGAAGCTACATGGATTGGCGGCATTGCCACCCGCAACAACCAGGCCCTCCAACGACCCGACGAGCACCGTCCTGAAGGTCTGCTGGATGCTGCTGCCACCAAGAATATCTCTGATAACTATGTCGGCGCGATGTCTCTGCCTGTGGAGTGCGGAGTGAACCGCGTACTTGTACGCACGACCACCCAAGCAGGCGAGATTCATATCACTGCACATGCGGAGGGCTTGCCGAAGGCGGAGATGAAAGTGAATAGTGAAAAAGTGAAAGCGGAAAATCTGCTGCCGCAATTAACGCTTAAAGGCCGACTTGATAGGGGGAGGACGCCTCTCACTCCTTCGTATGGAGAACAGGCTTGTGGCGTGAACATCATTTCAGCTACAGCTGGTTACGACAGCGACCACGCTTCCCGCAGCTTTGATGACAACGAACTCTCGGAGTGGAAAAACGACGGACGCCTTTCCACCGCTTGGATTACCTACAAGCTGGAGCGTAAGGCTGTCATTGACGACATCTGCCTCAAGCTTACAGGCTGGCGCCTTCGCTGCTATCCGTTAGAGATCTATGCCGGCAAACAGCTTATATGGAGTGGCGAGACGGAACGGAGTCTCGGCTATGTCCATCTGACACCCACCCGACGTATCAGGACCAACGAGATAACGATTCGTCTGAAAGGTGCTGGCAAGGATGAAGATGCTTTTGGCGGCATCGTGGAAGTGACCGAACCCGCTGCAGGTGAACTCGACCTCTTCAAAGCCCCGAATGGCGGCGAGACCAAGAACGAGCTCCGCATCGTAGAGATAGAGCTATTGGAAACGCTACGGCAAAAATAAGGATGTTAAAGAAAACTATGTGAGGACACTTTTCGTTCAGTGTGAATTGCAGACAGAAGCTATATCAAGTGCATATACATACAAGGGAGAAAAAACATCATAAAGAAATAAAAATATGCAAGGAAACTTTTCTTACCACAATCCCACCAAACTGTATTTTGGTGATGAGTCTTTGAACTATCTCAAGGACGAGTTGAAGAACTTCGGGCCTGTCGTGCTGCTAAACTACGGCAGCGGCAGTGTGAAACGCAATGGCATCTACGATCAGGTAATTGCCATTCTGAAAGAGGCTGGCAAGACCATCGTTGAGAACCCGGGTGTGATGAGCAACCCCACGCTTGAGAAGCTGCGCGAGGGCATCAAGATTGCCCGTGAGAATAATGTGGACTGGATTCTCGCCCTCGGTGGCGGCAGCGTCTGCGACTACTCGAAGGCAGTGGCCGCCTCGGTGTTCTATGATGGCGACTACTGGGATAAGTTCTGGCTGAAGCAGGAACAGCCCGATGCCGACCAGAAGCTGTTGCCCGTGGGCTGCATCCTGACGATGGCGGGCACAGGTTCGGAGATGAATGCAGGCACGGTGATTACCGATGCGGAGCACACGTTCAAGGTGGGCCACGTGTTCGACGACCGCCTGATGCCGAAGTTCTCCATCCTGAATCCGAAGTTCACGATGACCGTGCCCGACAACCAGATGAAGGCGGGCATCTACGACATCATGAACCACATCATGGAGCAGTACTTCTCTGACTTCGACGACAACACCAGCGACTATATCTCTGAAGGACTGATGCGCAGCCTTATTGTGGCATCGCGCACAGCCGTGAAGAATCCGCAGGACTATGAGGCTCGCTCGAACATTATGTGGACAGCGACGTGGGCACTCAACACGCTCATTGGCCTCGGCAAGCGCGAGGACTGGATGGTACACATGATAGGTCACTCTGTCGGAGCTTGGACGCACGCCCCTCACGGCTACTGCCTCGCTGCCGTCTCAATGGCCTACTACCGTCGCGCCATGAAACCCGGTCTGGCCAAATTCGTACGCTTTGCCAAGAACGTTTGGGAAAATAAAGGCGAAGGAATGACTGACGAGCAGATTGCCGAAGCTGGACTCGAAGCCCTGAAGAACTGGATGTTGGAGATAGGCCTACCGCTTACCATCAGTGAAATTGGTGCAACTGCCGACATGATTCCTGGCATCACCGAGGGTACCATCTGCTATCCCGCAGGCTACCTTGATCTGAAGCCAGAGGATATCACGGAAATATTACAGGAGAGCATGTAAATGAAAGCGACCTATCCAGATGTAAACTGCAAGAAAGGGAAACTCCTGAACAGAGTAAGCAAGCAAGAGTTAGAAACTTGGGTAAAAGGATTGTAACAAATGAAGCGTCCGTGTCACGAAAGAATGGCACGGACGTTTTGATAATTTTGCTTTTTATCAACTATAATCCCCTTTCTGCCCAGTCGCTTCTATCTAGGTTTCTATACCCTATAGCTTCGGCGATATGTTGGCTCTGTACTTGCTCGCTTCCCTCTAAATCCGCTATGGTTCTTGCAACCTTCAAGATACGGCTGTAGGCACGAGCGGATAATTTTAGTCTTTCCATTGCCATTCTCAACATGTCCAAGGAGGCTGCATCGGGCTCGGCAAACTGATGAAGCATCTTCTCGGTCATTTGGGCATTACAATGAACACCATTAACACCTTGGAACCTTTGTTCTTGAATATTACGTGCTTTTATGACTCTTTCGCGGATTACTGACGAAGGTTCTCCGGGCTGCATCTTACTTAGATCAGAAAAAGGGACAGCTGTTAGTTCGATTTGCAGGTCTATCTGTTCTATACTCAGCCCCGTGTATTTAGCAATAAGTATATTGCTCATGCCATCTTTCTTCATTTCTTGGGCAATTACTAAAGCTCTTCTATTCTCTCCTTTTTGTTCTGCTGTATTCACGACGTTAGTCAGGTCGCGATAAACCTTAATGCTCTCTTCGTAGTCACGTGCGTCTTGCGGCGTGAAGCGGGCTATCTCTGCTTGCATCCCCACGATGAACTTCTCACCGCGCTCGTTCTCGCAATACACATCGAAGATGGCCTTGCGGTTGAGGTAACCGGAACCGAGCTGCTCGCTGTTGAGGTATGTGATGTCTTGAATCACCTCATGGCCATTGAACAGGGCATTCAGGAAGCTGATGAGCAAATCCTTGTTCATCTCCGTCCCGAACAGCTTCTTAAAGCCGAAGTCGGTGTAGGGGTTGATATATCTTTCTTTGCCTTCGTAGAGCATAGTGCTTCGTTGATCATTGATAAGATTTGATTGGGCACTTTCGCTAAGGTTTATATCACCATCTTATCATGGTGATTCCTTGCCCTTTCGGGTGCAAAAGTAGCAAAGATTTCAATTTCGCGCCAAAAGAATCGACATTTATTTGAGAAAAAGCCTCGCCGAGGATGGCGGGGAGGCTGTATAACAAGAATCTAAGCGGACGCTCTTATTCTTATGTCCTTATGATTAGTCATGACGTGCGTTAAAAGTAATGAAATAGTATGGATTTTGGCACACGAAAAGATAAGCAAACGACCTACCCTTGATGAGAGGATAGGTCGTTGGCTGGTGTTAGGAGGGGATGTTATTTCACGACTTTCTTGCCACCGTCGATGTAGACGCCGCGCTGCTGCGGGGTAGTGATGCGACGGCCAGAGAGGTCGTAATAGGTGTGGCGCTGTGCGTCGGCGTTGACTCTACCGATGCCGACGGGGTCGACGATGGTGAGGACACCGTTGACGTAGGTGAACTCGTAGTTCTGCGCCTCGGCACCGCTGACGACGATGGGATACTCACCGCCCGGGCTGTCGATGGTGGCCTCGCAGGTCACCGTGGGCTGCTGCGTGAGGACGTCCTCGATCTTCTCGCGATTGCGGAGCGTAGAGTAGGTGATCTCAAACTCGGGGTTGGGTTCGTTGATGTTGCGGGAGTAGGACTTGGCGGTCACGGTGACGGGTGAACGCTCGACGGTGAGCGTGCCGTCGACGCACTGGAGGCCTGTGCTGGTGACTGAGCCGGCTGTGATCGCAACGGGATAGGTGCCAACAGGCGTCAAGGGATCAATGTCGGTCGATAAAGCGGGTTCGCCATTGATGGGTGCGCCCGTAACGGCGTAGGTCAGGTGAACGGTGGTGCGACCATACTGTCGGCTGGCATCGTCGGCCGTGACGGTAGGCGTGCCCGTGTACTCGAGAATGTTATAGGAGCCCCAAACCTCGTCTGCCTTGTAGGAATCGATGAGGGATGCCGGAACGAAGACGGTGAGGTTGCGTGCAGGGAGTCCTGAGTTGTCGGTGGCGACCACCTGCGAGGGATTGAGCAGGGCAATGTATTTGAGGCTGGAGCATCCGGAGAAGGCGCTGGTGCCAATTCGTAAAACACTCTCGGGCAGCACAACGTCGACGAGTACGGTGTTGGAGCGGAAGGCCTCAGCAGGTACCTCGCTGATGCCTGTGAAGAAGCGCAGTCCTTCGAGGCTCTTGAGGCCGGAGATGGTGCGGAAAGTGGTGCCGATGTCGGTGACGGCCGCAGCTTCCTCGTAACTCACTTCACCATCCTCATTGTCGTCCCATGCGAAGACGCTCTGACGCTTGGCAATGTCGTCGCAGAAGGTGACGTAGTGAAGCTTGTCGCGGAGGGATACGATGGCATCCTTGATCTGCTGCTCGGTGCTGCTGAAGTCATCGTAGACAGCCTGCTCAGCGCTGGCGTCCACCTCGCTGCCTTCAGCGGCTTTGAGGAGCGAGCGGAGCTGCTCGGTGAGATTGAAGAAAGCGGAAGCTGCATTGACATCATCAACGCTGATGAATGCCCACTGGCACGATTCAGGACTGTCGGCATAGCTGATGTCCCAGTAGAGGCCATACGTGGGTTCCTCGGTATCGACGGCAGCCGTGATGTGCCGGAGGAATGTTCCGAGGTATTCGCCGTCAACGTAGGTTGCATCATTATGGGGCGTCTGGAAAGTATAGATATTCGTCTTGCCTTCGACAGGCTTCACGCTCCAGTGTGCCTTGGCCGACTGTGTGCCGTCGACAAAGCATGTCTTGACACCCTGGCCAACCTTGCTGTCGGTGTCGGTGCGGAAAAGTATCTTCTTATCGCTGCTGCCCGTCTCCTCGGAGTAGAGGTAGTAGACGCCATCAGCCATACTGCTGGTGCGGCGAACCTGGTAAACCATACCATTAGAAGCCACCACAGCCTGAGTGCCATAAGCCTCACCCCTGTTGATATAACGTCTCAAGCCGAGGTTGTAGACGTACACATTTTTGTTCAAAGCGAGGTCCGTAAATTCAGGCGTCTGCAGAGAGCGCATCTCGCGAATTTCGCCGAAGTCCTTCCATTCGTCAGCTGCAGCATAGAGATCGCGGGAGCCATAAGGCACATAGAGCACCGCATCGGCTTTCTTGACGTTATAGAAAACTCTGCTGTTCAGCGTGATCGTTGCAGGATCAGCGACGGGGAGGTAGACTTCCTTCAATGAGATACAGCCGTAGAAAGCGCGCTCGCTGATGAGTTCGAGACTCGACGGCAGGACAACCTTTTCCAACTTGGAGCAACCGTTGAAAGCTGCGGCGCCGATACTGACGATGCTGTTTGGCAACGTAGCTTCGAGGACCTTATTGCAACCTGAGAAGCAGTCCTTGTCGATGGCGCTCAGTTTGGTGAAATACTTGAGGTCGTCGAGTGTCGTGATCACTTTGTTACCTTTGAAGAGCGTTCCGAAGCTGCGGTTGGTCGCGGCCTCTGTGTAACTGATCTCCTTGTTTCCATCGTTGTCGAAGTTGCCTTCTAAGATGAGCTCACGGAAGGCTTCCTCCTGGAAGTTGATGAAATTGAGCTTGCTGCGCAAGCGGCGGCAGGCTTTCTGAACATCTTCAAGCGAACTGTTGAAATTGTCGTACACAGCTTGCTCGCGCGTCACGTCGACACGCTTGGAGGTGCCTATATCAAGGAGGTTCTTGAGCTGCGAAGTGAAGGTGTTGAGCAGTTCGGCATCGCCATTGTAAGGAACAAGCATCCACTGGCAGTTCAGGGGATTGGTGTCATACGATACATCACTATATATGCCATAGGTGGGCGAGGCTGCGTTGCTGGCATGATCGAGCTGCACACCCAGATACTCGCCATCGACATAACCTATTTGGGAACTGGGAACCTGAATGGTGTAGATGCTATTCTGCCCTTCGGCAAGGGTGACTGTCCACCAAGCGGGACGCCCACTGGCCGTGAGCTTGGATGAAGGACCATCGACAAAGCAGGCGTTGACGCCGCTGCCGACGGTGCCATCGGTGTTACTGCGGAAGAGTATCTTATTCTCATTGGGTGAATCGTCGGAGTAGAGGTAGTAGACGTCATCACCCATAGCTGTCGTCTGACGGAACTCGAAGCGCATGGGCTGCTCGGTGTCTGCGACGACACCTTGTGTGCCGTAGGCCTCGCCGTGCGTGAGGTAATAACCTGTTCCTACATTATATATATAGTACTTCTTCTTGACTTCCAGATTGGCGAACTTACCTCCAGCAAGGGTACGCATCTCATAAATGGTGCCGAAGTCTTTCCATTGGTCGGCACTACGGAAGAAGTCGCCAGTGCCCTGCTGCACGTTGAGCGTGGCGCTACCAAGGCTGACACCCTCGAAGACGTTGGCGCCCAGCTCGATGTTTTGCGGCGTCACACTACGCACGGTGAATGAGGTGAGTTTGGTGCAGCCCGCGAAGGCTCCGTCGCCAATGCGCTGCACGCAAATGGGGAGTGCGATATTCTTGATGGCAGCACATCCGTCGAAGGTATGGGCCTCGATAGCACGGAGACTCAGCGGTAATTCCAAATCGGGTAGCAAGCGACATCCTTGGAAGGCGCCTTCGCCGATGGTGGTGATACCCTCAGGCAGCACAAAGGTCTTCAGCTTGGAACAGCCAGAGAAAGCGTTCGCACCGATGACCTTGAGGTTGCGCGGCAATTTGACAGCCGTCAAGCTGGTGCAGCCTTTGAAAGCCTCCTCGTCTATCGATGTCAAACCCGTGAAATAGTACAACTCATTGAAGGTGCTAATCGCCTGTCCCTTGAAAACATCACCAAGATTGGTGACAGCTGCGGCCTCACCGTAGGTGAAAGTGCCGTCGCTATTGCTGTCCCAGTTAGCAATACAAATCTTCTTGACGGCTGCATTATTGATCTTCAATGCCTTGGAAGAGAAATCCGCAGGCTCGCAGTTGTAGATAGCTTCCTGGCCTTCGGAATAGCCGCCGCTGGAACCGCCGATGCCTTGTGAACCTGGCTTCATCTTGTTCAGCGCATAGTAGCCATCGGGGCCACCTCCACCCCAACCCCAGTTGATGTGGAAGCAACCGTCCTTATAACCGTCGCCCACGAAGGCGTGTCCGCCATCCTCATTGGAACCGCTGAGATAGAACGGGCGTCCCTGCTTCAGCTCATTATACAGCAGGGCATCCCAAGAGTCCTCGGAATAGTTGCCAGAATAGGCATATTGCGCAGCCGATCCATAGCCAAAGTATTTGTTGAAAGCATCAGAGACGCGATACGAATAAGCTCCAGAGCTACTGTTGGTATAGCCCATCTCGACAGATACGCCGCAATAACGCATGAGCTGCGCAACAGCTTTTTTCTGAACGGCGGTGCTACTGCTGCCGTAGGTGTCGGTCATGTTATCCCAATCAATGGGCGAGCCGGCAGGCACGCCGTCGACGGTCATCGTTCCATAGTCTTCGTTGTACAAGGTATAGCTTGGGATATTAGCCTGAATTTCGGTGACTGACTTCTCGCGCTGATAGTAGAGCACCTGCGCCATGGCCGTAGCGACGCATCCCGTGACAGAGCGTCCGAGTCCGAAATAGTTTGGACATTCCTGATTGTAGGGGTCGCCTTGGTTCCACTTTGTCGTCACCATAGGCTCGATAGGATCATGCATAGGGACTTTCTTGGGTGCTGCGTTAGGCGTGCGCTGAAGGTAGGCAACATAGTCGGCATGTTCGTCGAGCCAGTAGCGCATATTGCAGGGGAGGTTCTCGTAGTCAAACTCGCCTTTGTCGGTGTAGCCCAACACACCGTCAATCTTGTCGTCGCCAGCCACAATGACGAAGCCCTCACCCTCGCCGCGGCTGAAGACATAATAGAGCTCGGTGGTCGTCGGCGAAGCGATGCGCTTATGTGACGGAGCTAACTTGCGGGTGTTAGTGATGGGCGACAGGCGGCGGCTGCCCGGCTTATCCTGCAGATAGCGTTCAGCCTTCTGTTGAGCTTGTTCACGCGTGATGGGGTCAGCCTGCACAGCCATTGCTACGGCGAAGCAGACAGTCCAAAGCAAAAAGATTCTCTTGTTCATGAGTATAAATGATAGTGTTAGTTAGTTCTTGCGCCGCAAAGATAAGGATAAAATGTGAAAAGTGAAAAATGAAGCGTGAAAAATGAATCAGAAAAACATGAAATAATCTTTTTTCAAGAAAAAAGACCCGAAAAAATCAAAATCTTTAAACCTTAAACCCTATACCTTAAACTTTTTCCGTATCTTTGCCCCATGATTCACTATTCGCGGGGCGAAGATGCCCTCAACTCTTGGAGCCATGCAGCGGGCATACTCCTCGGCGTAGTCGTCGGGGTGGTTTTTCTCGTGTGGTGCTTCCGTGCCGGCGACAATTGGGCGGGCACTGCCGTCTCGCTGTATCTGGGTGGTATGTTGGCAAGCTATGTCAGCTCTACAGTCTACCATGCCATCCCTTCCTCGTGGCCTTCGCGCGAGGTGTGGCGTCATCTTGACCACGCCGCCATCTACTGGCACATTGCGGGCAGCTATTCGCCCATCACGCTCATCGCCATGCGCGATGCCGGCTGGTGGGGGTGGGGTTTGTTCTGCTTTGTGTGGCTCGCCGCCATCACGGGCACCGTCATCAGCTTTGTGCGCCTGAGCGAGCACAGCTACATCGAGACGGCGTGCTTCGTGCTCATGGGGCTCTCCTGCCTCGTAGCTTTCAGGCCCCTCATGGATTGCATCGAGCCTGCCGCCGTACGGTGGCTCGTGGCCGAGGGTGTGTGTTACGTCACGGGTGCTGTCATCTACGCCTTTTCGCACAACCGTCCCTACATTCATTCCGTGTTCCATTTCTTCGTCCTCGCAGGTTCTATTTGTCACATCGTTTGCGTTTGGAAGGTGCTGATGCAATACTTATAGACATTTTTTTGCCTAATAATCAAATTTTTTCGCTCATTCTCTTTTCTCATTCCTCTTTTTTTCATATCTTTGCGCAGAAATACCGCAAAGAAAGCGGATTTTACGTTCAAAACAACGAAACGATTTACCTTTAACAACTAAACTGATTCTACTATGGCTTACAAAGTAATTGACATCGAAGGCGTAGGCGACGTCTATGCCCAGAAACTTATTGCAGCCGGCATAGAGAAGGTAAGCGAATTGCTTGAGAAGTGCGCCACACCCAAGGGACGCAAGGAACTGGCAGAAGCCACAGACATCAGCGACAAGCTCATCCTGCGCTGGACCAATCATGCCGACCTCTTCCGCATCAAAGGCATCGGACCCCAGTTCGCCGAACTGCTCGAAGCTGCCGGTGTGGACACCGTCAAGGAACTCCGTCATCGCGTGGCCGAGAACCTGCAACCTAAACTCGAAGAGACCAATGCCGAGAAGCACCTCGTGCGCCGTGTGCCAGCATTGAAGGAAGTCATCAAGATGATCAACCAAGCTAACGAGCTGCCGCCCGTCGTCACCTACTAACGTTTCTTTCGCCACACACATCATTAACTCACATAGGCGTGACCTCCACGCCTATGTGATTTTTGCAAATTAATGCGCAACAAATGGAATATATGTCACAAGAGGGTTACGACAAACTCGTAGCCGAACTACAGCAGCTTGAGAATGTCGAGCTGCCAAAAGTCAGGGATGCCATTTCCGAAGCACGCGACAAGGGCGACCTCAGTGAGAATTTCGAGTACCACGCTGCCAAGCGCGAGCAGGCACGACTACTGGGCAGAATACGCTTCAAGCAACGCGTGCTGAAATATGCGCGCGTCATCGACAAGTCGCGCTTAGATGCTGACAGTGTGATGCTGCTCACCAAGGTGGCAATGACCAACCTCGTCAACAACATGAAGATGACATATACCATTGTCAGTCCTCACGAAGCCAACATCCGCGAAGGCAAGATCTCAATCAAATCGCCCATCGCACAAGCGCTGCTCAATAAGCGTGTAGGAGATATCGTGGAGGTACAGGTGCCAGCAGGCACCCAAAAACTTCGCATCGACGATATCCAACTATAAAAACAATATACTATCCGAGCTCCATGAAGCTGGCGACGACGGAGCCGCGACTGGTATCGATGGCTTCAGGATGCTCACGCACGAAACTATCGATGTGACGGATACGTTTCTCATCAAGAATCTCGTCTACAGCAATGAGGATACCAGTCTCCTCAACATCGCCAAAGCCGTAGTTGATGGCTGTGCCAAACATTCGCATGGTTGGCGAGAGACACATATAGGCGTTCACAAGCGGTGGGATATTGTAGCCACGCAGACGCACCTCACGATTGAGAATACGGTAGTCTGCTTTGAAATCATCCTCGCAGAAAAGTTGTTCCAGCGCTTTGGGATCAGCTTCAATTTCTAGCGGTTTCATCGGAATTATCAGCTTATCGGGGTCGCCAAAATGTTTTCGGAGAAAATAAAGGATCATGTCGCGTGCCTGACGGTCGTAGCTCGGATACATCGTCATCTTGCCAAAGAGGTAGCGGCGATTGGGACCAACGACGGTGAGGGCTCCGAGTCCGTCCCAAAGATTGTCGAGAGCAAAAAGGGCTTTGGAACCGGCACGCGTACTCTGGTACTCGAGCGTCACCCAACTACGTCCGAGCTCGATAGTATAAGGCAGGAAATCGCGGATGAAACGCTCAGAGAAATGGAACATGTGGGATGTGGCCAGGATGGGCTGGCCACCTGCATCAAAACGAGCCTCGGTGCCGAGTAGATAACGGTAGCCTCCAAGGATGGCCTCAGCCTCTGGATCCCATACAATAAGCTGCTTGTATGGATTCTCCATCGTGTCGAACTCATCGAGGTCAAGAGGCTTGCCAGTGCCGCCGCCGGCAGCGCGGAAGGCTATCTCGCGAAGACGGCCTATCTCACGCAGCACATTGGGCGAATCCTGCCACGTGACGATGTATATCTCGTTGTGGCTCTTATTGGTGAACCTGAGGCGCTTGTCTTCGGTGAGTTCGCTCTTCAAAAGGTCAACAGGTACGGGGGCTATGATCTTTTCCATAATAAAATGTTTTGTCGGCAATATATTCTTTTGTCGGCGGACATACACAAAGTAAGTCCCTCGTGATTTGGTCTTTATATTTTGTACACTTCGTCTTCGACCCACTGTGCCCACTGCTGTGGCGTACGGCTGTTGTCGAATGTCTGGTAGGGGATGGGCTTGCCGATGCGCACGGTGTAATGGCGTCCGCGTGAACGGTACATCTCATCCGGGAGGAACAGCATGGCCAGATTGAACTTCAAGCCAAGGCGTTTGCACCACATGGCAATGCGGTAGAAACGTGGGGAATTTTCGCCGATGAAATGGACTGGTATGATATCGCGGTGCGTCTGTACACTACGGTTGATGAAGGCCTTGCCCCAAGGGATGTCATGCACTTGACCGTCTATGAGGCGTGAACAAAGCCCAGCGGGGAACATAATCATGTGATTGTCACTGTGAAAAGCTTCGTTGATCTGCTGCGGCAGGTTGCGCGACTGACCTCCAATCTTGTTAATGCCGATGCAGAGCGGAGCGAGGCCTTCGAGATACATCAAGAAATCGTTAACAAGATATTTGATGCGTCCATCGTAAGCGCGGCCGATGATTGCGCCAAGGGTGACACCATCGATAGCGCCGAGCGGGTGATTACTGACAAAGGTCGCTGGAGATCCGCCCTGCGGCAGGTTCTCGCGCCCAACCACATCCAAAGTGACGCCGAGATATTCGATGACACCCTCACAGAAATCCACTCCGACACGTCCTTCCTTGAGGTAATTGTTGATAAAATCTTGATGAATGAAACGCTCGAGCCAGCGTGTTACAAAACGCGGTATCCAGCGAGCCTTGGAGCCCATGCGAGAACGGAGAATGCTGTCGATGTCTATGGTATACGGGGGTTTCATGAGCGGGGCTGTCAGTTGATGGTAAACTTCTTGTTATTGATGATGTACGACCCTCTGGGCAGTCCGCTAAGCCAATTGGTACCCTTACTAAGACGGAAAGAGGAATAGAGATAACCGTTGGCGCTATAAATGGGCAGAAGCTGATTGTAACGACTTGTTACACAGAGACTGCGACCCTGCTGGCGTATTTCTACGGGCTGCGGCGACGTCATCATGCGATGGCGGATGTCGGGCAGCTCTTGTTGCGACGTGCGGAGGGGCGAACTCATGACCCGCTGTTGCGCACTGTCGCGGCGCTGCACGGCCAAGTCAGGCGCTGCCGCTGCCATCGTGCAGGTGAGACTCATGATTGTTGCGAGCACCCATGCAACCATAGTCTTGTTGCTGTATTCGTTGTGCCTTGCCATGTATTTTTGTGCCTATTTGGGGACAAAGGTAGCAAATCTCATTGGCAGAGCCAAATTTTTTGGCGAAAAAAGATGTGTTGAGCCTCATTTTGGGGTGACAGGTCAATCATCGGGCGTAACGAGAGGGGGCTCCAAATTGTGTTCAAAAGGTTAAACCTTTAAGTGATACTTTAGCACCTAAAATTCGATGAAATGAGCAAATTATAACTTTTTTAAAAATAATTACCAAAACACTTGCACAGATAAAAAAATCTAACTACTTTTGCGGCATGGAATCCCCAGAATACCACATTCCCGTGCTACTCGGTCCGTCAGTGGACGGCCTAAATATTTGTCAGCACGGCGTTTACGTGGATGTTACCCTCGGTGGCGGCGGACATAGTCGTGAGATTCTGCACCGCCTGTCTGCAAAGGGTCGTTTATTCAGTTTCGACCAGGATGCTGATGCCATAGCCCGATCGCAGCGCGAAGCGGAAGCTACACAAAGGGCAAACGCAGACGCATTGACGATGGAGGCAGATTCGACGAAAAGCCCTACATGGACTTTGATTCAGTCTAACTTCCGCTACCTGAAGAACTGGATGCGCTATTACGAGGTGGACGGCCTTAACGGCGTGCTGGCAGACTTGGGTGTGTCGAGCCATCATTTCGATGACAGCCAGCGCGGCTTCAGCTTTCGAACGGACGCCCCATTGGATATGCGTATGAACCAGCAGGCAAACCTATCAGCTGCAGACATCATCAACAGCTACGATGCAGCGCAACTGACTTCCGCCTTCCGACTCTATGGCGAGTTGAGACAAGCGTCGCGTTTGGCCGAGAGCATCGTGAAAGCCCGCAGCCGACAAGAAATACGCACGACGGGCGAACTGGCAAACCTGCTGACACCGCTTTTAGGGCGCGACCGTGAAAAAAAAGACTTAGCGCGAGCCTTTCAGGCATTACGCATTGAGGTGAACCATGAGATGGATGCCCTGCGTGACATGCTGACGGCCGCTGTTGAGCTTCTCAAACCTGGAGGACGTCTTGTGGTCATCGCCTACCACTCGCTGGAGGACCGCATCGTGAAGAATCTAATGCGTGCCGGTAACATCGAAGGAGAAACAGTGCAAGACATCTACGGAAGGGTGCAGTCGCCGCTGGTACAAGTGGGCAAAGTGATCGTCCCCGACGATGCAGAGCAGGCCGCAAATCCTCGCAGCCGTAGCGCTAAGCTCAGGATTGCCGAGAAGGTATAAATTTTTGGGAGAAACAACGCACGAGGTGATAGAAAGCGGAGTAGAAAAGCCTCGTTGTGTATATATATTTAATAAAGGTAAAAGTGAATTTAGATGAAACGCAAAGCTGACATGGGCAGGGACGAAGAACTACGTCCCGATACGGATTTGACCGCCGACGTGCCTTTCGAGATAGAAGGAGGCGTGGCGGAAGAGCCTGCTGCGGTGCTTCCTGAGGATGACGATATCCCGATGGCCGTCATTGAAGAGGCCGCGCCTAAGGAGCGCCGCTCGGCTTGGCGTATGCTTTCCACTGACGACTTCCCGCAGGTGTCGCTACGTGAAATCCTCGGTGGAGACTATCTCATCGGCAGTTTTCTGCGTCGTAATATCCTGTTTATCCTTCTGCTCGTGGCATTAGGCATTCTCTATATCAGCAACCGATATGCCGCACAACAGCAGATCATTGAACACGAGCAGCTGCGCAATGAGCTGATTGAGAAGAAGAACTACGCGCTCACGCAGTATGCTGAGCTGACGATGTACAGCCGACAAAGCAATATCGAAAACCGCCTGAAGTCTTTCGGCGACAGCCTGCTGGTAGCGCCTACAGATCCACCGTTCATCATTAAGGTAAAAAAATGAATTGCCCCGTAGGGACTTAGTTTTCCTAAGTCCGTAAGATAAAACGAAATAAGAGAAAAGAGAGGTTATGAGATTCGATAGCAAACGGACGATACCAAGATATTTATTTGTCATCATCGTGATGACCCTGGCTGGACTTGCCGTGATTGGCAAGGCCGCCTACGAGATGTTCATGAATGATGACTACTGGGAGACAGTCCGTAAGCGTATGGCCTCGCAACAAAAAGACATCCCTGCTGTGCGCGGCAATATTTACTCCGCCGACGGCCAACTGCTGGTAGGATCAATGCCTATTTATACACTCTATGTCGACCTCGTGGTGATTGACCGTAACGACAGTGTAGCTCAGCGCAAACGTCGTGAATGGCGTGACACCACTTTTGTACAAAAGTTGGACAGCCTGTGCATCGGTTTGAACCAATTGTTCCCGAAACAGAGTGTGCAGGATTACAAGGATTTATTAATGCACGCATACCGCAATGCCATTAGCATTGAACAATCCAAGAAACAATGTAAGCGTACGTTTACGATTGCCCGTAATGCATCATATATTCAGTACCGTGAGTTCCTGAAATTGCCGTATGTATGTTTTGGCCGCAACAGATCAGGAATGTACGGCGAAGAGATTCCACAACGCCAACGGCCATACGGCACCATGGCAAGACGCACTTTGGGTGAACTGGCATCGTCGTGCGACTCGGCCAAAAACGGATTGGAATTGGCTTATGACAGTATCTTACGAGGCATGAATGGCAAGAAACATCGTGAGAAGGTGCGTCAGATGTGGATGGACAAGACCGATATTGCGCCCATCAACGGCTTGGATATCATTTCGACAATTGATGTCGGTATGCAAGATGCTGCCGAGAAAATCCTCGTGCGCAAGCTGCACGAAGTGAATGGTGAAGTCGGTGTCGTGGTGTTGATGGAAGTAGCCACGGGTGATGTAAAAGCCATTGTGAATATGACACGTCTGGGCACGCCTGGCAACTACTTCTATGCCGAGGTAAAGAACAACGCTATCACAGATCTTTGGGAGCCAGGTTCAACATTCAAGACCGCCTCGATGATGGTGGCTTTAGAGGACGGCGTCATCACACGTCGCGATAGCGTCGATGTCGGCAACGGCGTTTATATGATGCATGGTCGTCCAATGAAGGACCACAACTGGCGTAAGGGCGGCTATGGACGCAAGATATCTGTAGACGAATGCCTGATGTTCTCCTCGAATGTCGGTGTCAGCCGCCTCATTGATGAACACTATTTCCAACATCCCGAGAAATATGTCGATGGTCTGCATCGCGAGGGCGTAGGCGTGCCTTTCTCATTGCCTTTCCAGGGACAGGGATTCCCGCGGGTGCGCCGACCGAAACCCGATGGCAGCAATTGGAGCAAGACGGCACTGGCGTGGATGAGCATTGGCTACGAGACACAGATCCCGCCCATCTACACGCTAACCTTCTACAATGCCATTGCCAACAACGGACGCATGGTGAAGCCGCGTTTCGTTCGTGAGATACAGAAAGACGGGCAGACGCTGAAGGAATTCCCTGTGGAAGTGGTCAAAGAACGCATCTGCAAGCCCAGCACCTTGAAAGATATTCATGAGATTCTTGAACGTGTCGTCAATGACAAAACTGGTCTTGGCAAAAAAGCAGGCTGCAAGCAGTTCAAGGTCTGTGGCAAGACGGGCACGGCTCAAGTGGCCGACGAAAACGGCAGCTACCACGGCACACCCGCCCGCTACATGGTGAGCTTCTGTGGTTTCTACCCCTCCGAAGCACCCAAGTACAGCTGCATCGTTTGCATCAAGAAGAGCGGTCTGCCGGCATCAGGTGGCGGACAATGCGGACCGGTATTCAGCGAGCTGGCACAGTATGTAATGGCTAAAGGTGTCTATCGCGAAGCCTCAGAAGCAGCCGACAGCACCTCAATCCTCGAACGCCCAGAACCCGTAGCAATGCCTGAAGTAGAAGAAGGTAAGGTTCCTGACCTCACTGGATTAGGCGCACGCGAGGCTGTCAGCCTGGCCGAACGGCAAGGATTGAACGTTAGGCTTCACGGGCAGGGACGCGTCAAGAAGCAGAGCATCGCTGCCGGCAGCAAGGCTGTCAAAGGCCAGACTATTACGCTGGAACTGAGAAGCGAATAACAAAAAAGATATAGAAACACTATGAAACTATCCGAACTCATACAGGTCATCAAGCCAGTCAGCGTGACGGGTGATACCGCTGTCGATATCGCTGACATCGCTATCGACTCACGTCAAATCAAGGCGGGTTATCTCTTTATCGCCGTCAACGGCACGCAGGTCGACGGCCATCAGTTCATTCCCAAGGCCTTGGAACAGGGTGCAGTGGCTATCGTATGTCAGGAAATACCCCAAGAGGTGCCTTCTGGTGTAGCTGTGGTACAGGTAGAGGATAGTGAAGGCGTTGTCGGACCTTTGGCACATCATTTCTTTGGCGACCCTACGGAAAAACTCGATTTAATCGGCGTCACCGGCACCAATGGTAAGACAACCATCGCCACCTTATTATATAAGATGTTCCGCCGCTTTGGATACCAATGCGGCCTCGTTTCGACGGTATGTAATTTCATCGATGATGAAGCACTGCCTACGGAACACACGACGCCCGATCCCATCACGTTGAACCGTCTGCTCGGACAGATGGCCAAGGCTGGCTGCAAGTATGCCTTCATGGAGGTCAGCTCGCACAGCGTGCCACAGCGCCGCATTGCAGGTTTGAAATTCAAGGGTGGCCTGTTCACAAACCTGACGCGCGACCATCTCGACTACCACAAAACCTTCGAGGCCTACCGCGATGCCAAGAAAGGTTTCTTTGACATGCTTCCGAAAGAGGCTTTCGTTGTCACCAATGCCGATGATAAAAACGGCCTCTTTGTGACACAAAACACAAAGGCTACGGTGAAGACCTACAGCCTCCGCGCCATGGCCGACTTCCACGCCCGCATCCTCGAAGAAGGCTTTGATGGTATGACGCTTGATATCTGCGGACGCGAAGTTTTCGTCCAATTCATTGGACGTTTCAATGTCTCCAATCTCCTGGCCGTCTATGGCGCTGCCATCTGTTTAGGCAAACAGCCTGAGGATGTTCTGGTGGCGCTGAGTGCGATGCGTCCGGTCAACGGTCGTTTCGAGGCCATCCGCTCGCGCCAAGGTGTCACGGCTATCGTCGACTACGCCCATACCCCCGATGCGCTCGACAATGTCCTTGCAACCATCAATGAAATCCTGAAAAAACCCGGACAGTGCATCACGGTCTGTGGTGCCGGCGGCAACCGCGACAAGGGCAAGCGTCCGCTGATGGCGCAGTCAGCTGTCCGTGCTTCCGACCGGGTTATCATCACCTCTGACAATCCCCGCTTCGAAGAGCCGCAAGCTATCATCGATGATATGCTCGCAGGCATTACCGCCGAAGAGGACAAACGTAAGGTTATCAGCATCGTGGATCGTCGCGAAGCTATCCGCACCGCCTGTATGATGGCTCAGCCTGGTGACGTCATCCTCATCGCTGGTAAAGGTCACGAGGACTATCAAGATGTGAAGGGTGTCAAGCACCATTTTGACGACCACGAAGTTGTTCGCGAAGCCTTCGGCCTTTAATTATCCATTAGTTATTGTTCATTATTCATTGTCCACATAGATGCTCTACTATCTCTTCAGACACCTCGGTGAGTACGGTATTCCCGGCTCTCACATGTGGAGTTATATCTCCTTCCGCGCACTGCTGACGTTGGTGCTCTCGCTCATCATCTCTGCTTGGTTCGGCGAATGGTTTATCAAGTGGATGAAAAAGCGCAATTTCAGCGAAGAGCAACGTGATCCCAGCATCGATCCTTTTGGCGTAGAAAAGGTTGGCGTGCCCACGATGGGCGGCGTCATCATCATCGTGGCTACCGTTGTGCCCACCTTGCTCTTCGGACGCCTGCGTAATATCTATATGTTGTTGATGCTCGGCACCACTTTGTGGCTTGGAATGCTCGGTTTCATCGACGATTACACCAAATTGAAGAAGAGCAAGGACGGTATCAAACCTATCGTCAAGCTTGTAGGTCAGGCCGTCCTTGGATTAGTCGTAGGTCTCATACTGTTTTTGAGCCCGGACGCCGTCATCCGCGAGAACATCACCATCCAGCGTCAGAACGGTCAGGAGATTGTCCATAAAAGCGAACCCGTGAAGAGCACGCTGACGACCATCCCCTTCGTGAAGAACAACAACCTAAGCTATACCGAAGCCTTTTCATGGTGCGGGGATTATAAGAACGTTATCGGTTGGGGCTTTTTCGTGCTGGTGACCATCTTCATCGTCATGGCTGTGTCGAACGGTGCGAATATGAACGACGGCATGGATGGCATGTGTGCCGGCAACTCTGCCATTATGTGTCTTGCGCTGGCCATTTTAGCCTACGTGTCATCACACACGGAGTTTGCCGCTTACCTGAATATCATGTATGTCCCGGGATCCGAGGAGCTGGTCGTGTTTCTCATGGCATTTGTTGGTGCCCTCATCGGTTTCCTATGGTACAATGCCTATCCCGCTCAAGTATTCATGGGCGACACAGGCTCACTGGCCATCGGAGGTATCATCGCTGTGACGGCCATCATTATCCATAAGGAGCTGCTGCTGCCGCTGATCTGCTTCATCTTCTTCATCGAAAGCGTCAGTGTGTTGTTACAGACCAATTACGCCCGCTACGGCAACAAGCGGGGACTGAAGCTTCGTTTCTTCAAACGCGCTCCCATCCACGACACATTCCGTGTGAAACCCGGACAGTTGCCAGCTGACTTCAGGGTGCTTTTCAACTGGCCGAAGGGTTGCTGGCTGGAGTCAAAAATCACGACGCGTTTTTGGATTATCACCATCATGATGTGCGCCCTCGCCATCGTCACATTAAAGATTAGATAAAGACTCGTATATATGAACGATATGAAAAGAATCGTAATATTAGGAGCTGCCGAGAGCGGCGTCGGAGCCGCTGTTCTGGCACAGAAGGAAGGCTTTGATGTTTTCGTCACGGATATGGGCAAAATAAAGCCTCACTATAAAGAAATGCTCGATAAACACGGCATTTCCTGGGAGGAAGGACAACACACAGAAGGCCTTGTTCTCAATGCTGACGAAATCATCAAGAGTCCCGGCATCCCCGACTCGGCAGCAATGGTGCAAAAAGTGAAAGCTGCCGGCATCAACATCATCAGCGAGATAGAATTTGCAGGTCGCTATACTGACTCGAAGATGATATGTATCACAGGGTCTAACGGCAAGACGAC
The DNA here is from genome assembly GCA_947307015.1 of uncultured Prevotellaceae bacterium. Taxonomy (GTDB): domain Bacteria; phylum Bacteroidota; class Bacteroidia; order Bacteroidales; family Bacteroidaceae; genus Physcousia. The sequence goes on from CAMZHV010000018.1 coordinate 20,512, forward strand.
CACGACAAGCCTCATATATCATATCTTCAAGAAAGCCGGCTACGACGTAGGCCTCGCAGGCAATATCGGACGCAGCCTTGCTTTGCAGGTTGCAGAGGATCCCCATGCTTACTACGTCATTGAACTGTCGAGTTTCCAGTTGGATAACATGTATGATTTCCGCGCCAATATCGCCGTGCTGTTGAACATCACACCCGACCACCTTGACCGCTACCACAATTCCATGCAGGAATACACCGACTCGAAGATGCGTATTCTCCAAAATCAGACCAAAGATGATGCTTTCGTGTTTTGGAACGAAGATCCCATCATCAGCCGTGAGCTTGCAAAATATCACATCGAGAGCCGCCTTTGTCCTTTCAGTATCATCAAGAAGGACGGCATGATTGGCTATATCGCCGACGGCGAGTACGTCATTGAACGTCCTACGCCATTCAATATGGAACAGGAAGCCCTCGCACTCACGGGCAAACATAATATGTACAACTCGTTGGCAGCAGGCATCGCTGCCGACCTGAGCGGCATATCCAACGACGTCATCCGCGAGAGTTTGGGCGACTTCGAGGGTGTGGAACACCGCTTGGAGTTCGTCTGCACTGTCCATGGCGTCACCTTCATCAACGACTCTAAAGCCACGAATGTCGATGCCTGCTGGTATGCCCTGGAGAGCATGACACAACCCACAATTCTCATCATCGGTGGCCTTGACAAAGGCAACGACTACAATCAGATCAAGGATCTCGTGCTTCAGAAGTGCAAAGGTCTCGTCTATCTCGGCGTGGACAACAGCAAGCTTCACGCATTCTTTGATCCATTGGGTCTACCCGTGGCAGAGACGCGCTCTATGAAGGACTGTGTCAACGCCTGCTATGCAATGGCCCAACCTGGCGACACCATTCTCCTTTCACCCTGCTGCGCCAGTTTCGACCTGTTCAAGAACATGGAGGATCGCGGCGAACAGTTCAAGACACTTGCCCGCGCGCTCTGAAACACACCTAAGCAAAAACGTCAAAACATATAGGCGAAACGGCAAAAACATATAGACGAAAACGGCAAAACATATAGCTGTATTATCTCAACCCACTAAACGCTCAACACATGACCATCCGCAATAAAGCCGTAGACATCGGCCATCTCTTTGAAGGTGACAAAGTTATCTGGATGATTTTGTTCTTCCTTTGCATTATCTCCGTCCTCGAGGTGTATAGCGCTTCGAGCAATATGACCTATGCCAAGGGCGCCTACTGGGGTCCTGTGCTGATGCATGGTTTGTATCTGCTCGTGGGTGTCGGCGTAGCTTGGGTTGTCCATCGCATCCCCTACCGCTATTTCAGCTGGATTGTCATTATTGGTCCTGTGCTCAGCGTGCTGCTACTGGTGGCTGCAATGTTCACAAAGGGCACTAACGGTGCTGCCCGTTGGCTGAGCATCGCAGGTATCTCGTTCCAACCCTCTGAGATTGCCAAGGGGTCGCTCATCATCGTTGTGGCGTGGCTGCTCAGCGTGCTGCGCGATGAAAAGGGTGCCACGACGACGGCTTTCAAATGGATTCTCGGCATTTCCTTCGTCATCTGCAGCCTTATTGTCACTGAGAACCTGTCAACGGCAGGTTTCACTTTCATCGTCGTCATCCTGCTGATGTTCGTAGGTAATGTGCCTTGGAAGCAGCTGAGTGCGCTTATCGGGCTGATTGTCATCGGCGGTGCCATCGGCTACTCTGTGCTACGCTTCACACCGGAATCGACGCTCGAATCGGCAAGTCATTTGCCGGGCATGAAGCGCCTGACGACCTGGGCTCACCGTGTGCGCAACCATACAGATATGCCCGATGACCCGTTGAAATATGACCTCAACACCAATCCCCAGATCACACAGGCTCATGTCGCCGTAGCCACGAGCGGTCTCCTCGGCTGCGGTCCAGGCAACTCCGAAGTCCGCGACTTCCTGCCCCAGGCTTATTCTGACTTTATCTACGCCATCATCATCGAGGAGCTGGGGCTTGTGGGCGGCGTGTTCGTGCTGCTCCTGTATATCGCCCTACTCTATCGAGCGGCGCGCATCTCTACCCGTTGCGACAAGAATTTCCCCGCCTTCCTCATCATGGGTTTGGCATTGCTCATTGTCACACAGGCATTGATCAACATGATGGTCGCCGTGGGCATCTTCCCCGTCACGGGTCAGCCCCTGCCCTTGGTCAGTCGTGGCGGTTCGTCGATTATGGTCAACTGCGCTTATGTCGGCATGATACTGTCTGTCAGTCGCTACGCTCAGACCTGTCAGGCAAAAACAGCTGATTAAACACCACGTCATGCTTCAAGACGTTCATTAAAAAATAAAGAATAAAACATTATTTGCACCCCAATACGAGTATCTGATGAAACAACCACTCAAAGTCATCATAAGTGGAGGCGGAACAGGCGGTCATATCTTCCCCGCCCTGAGCATTGCCAACGCCCTCAAAGCGCTACAGCCTGATGTGGAAATCCTCTTCATCGGCGCCGAAGGTCGCATGGAGATGAAACGTGTGCCGGCAGCAGGCTATGAGATCAAAGGACTCCCCATTGCAGGCTTCGACCGTCAGAGCCTGCTGAAAAACATCGGCTTGCCTCTGAAGATGTGGAAGAGCAACCAGATGGTCAAGCGCATCATCCGCGACTTCGGGCCTCACGTGGTTGTCGGCGTCGGCGGCTATGCCAGCTTCCCCACGTTGGCAGCAGCCTCGGCGATGGGCATCCCCTGCCTCATTCAGGAACAGAACTCTTTTGCGGGCAAGACCAATAAGATGCTTGGGCGCAAGGCCAAGAAGATCTGTGTTGCCTACGAGGGCATGGAACGTTTCTTCCCTGCCTCGAAAATCTTGATGACTGGCAATCCCGTTCGCCAGCAACTCATGGAATGTAAACTCTCACGTGCTGAGGCCATTGAGAAACTGGGCTTCGACCCGATACGCCCCGTCATCCTCGTCATTGGTGGCAGCCTTGGTGCCCGCACCATCAATGAGAGCGTGCTGGCACACCTCCACCTTATCAGCGAAAGCAAGGTGCAGATCATCTGGCAAACGGGTAGTTACTACTTCGAGGCTATCAAGCGCCAACTCTCTGAGCAAGGCTGCCCGTCGAACCTCAAGGTGACGGATTTTATCAACCGCATGGACGAAGCCTATCGCGCTGCTGACCTCGTCATCAGTCGTGCCGGAGCCAGCAGTATTTCTGAACTCTGCCTCCTTGGCAAGCCCTCTATCCTCGTACCTTCGCCGAATGTGGCCGAGGATCATCAGACGCACAATGCGATGGCTCTCGTACGCCGCAATGCAGCCCTTCTCGTGCGCGACGCTAATGCCCGTGTGGAACTCCTGCCACTGGCTATCACAACGGCTAAGGATGATGCCATACTGCGCCGCCTCGGAGACAATGCACGTTCTATGGGACTCCCCGACTCCGCCCGCATCATTGCAGAGGAAGTCATCAAATTAAGTGAAAAATGAAAGAGTGAAAAGTGAAATATTAAAAACACCTTGAATTCTTGACCCTTTTAGAAATAATATGAAAGCTGTATATTTCTTAGGTATCGGAGGCATAGGCATGAGCGCCATCGCACGCTACTACCTGCAACAGGGTCTCGCTGTGGGCGGTTATGACAAGACGCCTACACCCCTGACGCATGACCTTGAGCGTGAGGGAGCCCTTATCCACTTCGATGATGACGTCAACCAGATTCCCGAAGTGTTCCTTGAGGAAGCTGAGACGCTTGTCGTCTACACACCCGCCATACCGCCCGAACACACCGAACTGCAATATTTCCTTGGCCACCACTTCGACGTACAGAAACGCGCACAGGTGCTTGGCACACTCACTCGCACCTACAAAGGTCTCTGCGTAGCCGGCACACATGGCAAGACAACCACGTCCAGCATGACGGCTCATCTGCTCCACCAGAGCCACGTTGATTGCAACGCCTTCCTCGGAGGCATTACCAAGAACTACGGTACCAACTATATTTTGGCACCGGATAGCGACTATGTGGTCATCGAGGCCGACGAGTTCGACCGCTCCTTCCACTGGCTCGCACCTTATGCTACTGTCATCACAGCCACAGATCCCGACCATCTCGACATCTATGGCACGGAGGAAGCCTATCTCGAAAGCTTCCGCCACTACACCGAGCTCATCCGCAAGGGTGGCTATCTCATTATCCACGAAGGTCTGAAGATGCAACCCCACGTGGGCGACGGTGTCACCACGTTCACTTACAATCGTACCAGTGGCGATTTCCACGCTGAGGACATCTGCATGGGTGGTGGTGAAATTCGCTTCAACTTTGTTTCGCCCTTAGGCAATATCCAAGACATCGAGCTGGGCGTGCCCGTAGGCGTCAACATCGAGAACGGCATTGCTGCCATGGCCCTCGCACAGATTGCAGGTGCCACTGCCGAGGAGATCCGTCGCGGGATGGCATCGTTCAGCGGTGTTGACCGCCGCTTCGACTTCCACGTGAAAAACGAGCGTAAAGCCTACCTCAGCGACTATGCCCATCACCCAGAGGAAATTCGGCAAAGCATCCGCAGCATTCGTGAGGTCTATCCCGACAAACGCATCGTCGGTATCTTCCAGCCTCATCTCTACACCCGCACTCGCGACTTCTATCTTGAATTCGCCGACGCGCTCTCGCAGCTTGACGAAGTCATCCTCACTGAGATTTATCCCGCACGAGAGTTGCCTATCGAAGGCGTCACAAGCCAGCTCATCCTTGATCATTTGCGACCTGGCGTCGACCATCGGCTCATCCACAAGGCCGACGTGCTCGAAGTCGTCCGTTCGCTTGATTTTGACGTCCTCATCACCCTCGGTGCCGGCGACCTCGACAATTACGCCGATGCCATCGCCCAAATCGTGGAAGCGCAAGCCAGTAAATCATAATAAAAGGTATAATCATTAAACTCTCCATTAGATGCGTCCGGTTTACAAGACTCTTCTGAAAATCGTCATCCTCCTCGGCGTTGCATCTTACTTGGTTTATGCCCTCGCCTCCTTGAACCATCCCAAGCAGGAACTGGAATGTAAGGGGCTGAGCATCCATATCAACGACGAGCAACACACGGATTTCATCAATGAGAATGAGATCCGCGACCTCCTGGTCAAGAAACAGCTATTCCCCGAAGGCCGCGCCCTAAAGGACGTAGACTTGGCGCAGATGGAGTCAGTGCTTGTCGCCAGCCCTTATATTGAAGAGGCATTGTGCTATACAACCCCCGAAGGCCAGGTTGCTATCCGTGTGACACCCCGCATACCCATCATGCATGTTATCAACACCGCTGGCGAGGATTTCTACATCGACAACTGTGGAGGCACCATGCCGCGCGGTCACCATGTTATCGATCTCATCGTCATGACGGGATACGTTCAGCGCGCCACAGCAGGAGCTCTCTACACACCCCTCGCCACGAAACTCAACGCAGACACCTACTGGCGCGACCAGATTCAGGAGGTACACGTAGACGCAGCCGGTGAGATCACGCTCACGCCACACATTGGCGACCATATCATCATCCTGGGCGACACGTCCAACATCGAAGACAAGCTCAGCCGCATGAAGACCTTCCAGAGCGAAGGCCTTGACAAGGCTGGCTGGAATCGCTACAAGACCATCAGCGTCAAATACGCCGGACAGGTCATCGCAACAAAACGTTAAACCATGCGCTCAACACAAAACTCAAAACGCTCAACTTTAAACTATACATATATGGGAGTCGAAAAGAATATTGTCGCTATCGAGCTCGGATCATCTGCCATCAGAGCCATGATCGGGCAGAAGAAGCCCGACGGAAGCCTGCAAGTGCTGGGCTTCGAGAAAGAGTGTGCACCCGACAGCGTTCACAAGGGTGTCGTGTATAATATCGACAAGACCATTCAGGCCATTGCCGCTATCATCAAGCGCATCGAACAGCGGCAAAAGGTCTTTGTCAACAAGGTCTATGTCGGCGTGGCGGGACAGTCGCTGCGCACCGTAGGTAATGTCGTTCGGAAACAGTTCGAAGTGAAGGTTAACATCACTGAGGACATCGTCGAACGCCTCAAGGAAGAGGATGGCGAACAGGAATACCCGGGCGCCGAAATCCTCGACATCGTACCGCAGGAGTTCCGTGTCGGCACGCACTTGACCAACGAACCCATCGGCATCATGACCGACCGCATCGAAGGGTGCTACAAGAATATCGTGGCGCGCAAGACGCTCTGCGAGGGCATCACACGCTGTCTGGCTGGAGCAAGGCTCGAGAATGCCGGATCTTTCATATCGCCACTTCTTCTCTCCAGCTATCTGCTCACCGATCCCGAGAAACGCTCCGGATGCGCACTCGTTGACTTCGGTGCTGAGACGACCACGGTGACCATCTACGAGAAGAACATTCTGCGCCACCTCGTCGTTATACCCCTTGGTGGGAATAACATCACCAATGATATCGCTTCCATCCTCCATATTGAACATGAGGAAGCCGAAGCACTCAAGCGTACCTATGGTTCGGCTTACACCGAGGAACGCGAAGGTGTGGAAAACCGCATCATCAATATCAGCAACGACCGTCAAACTGACGAGCGTCGCCTGCGTGCCATCATCGAGGCACGTCAGCAGGAGATTCTTGACAATGTCTGGGAGCAGATCAAGGGCTCTGCTGACCGCATCCTCTCAGGTATCATCTTCACAGGCGGTGCTGCCAACATGCGCGACTTAGAAACCGCCTTTGACAAATATCACCACTTCGACAAAGTCAAAACGCGTCAGCTGCCCACGACACCCGAGTTCACCACATCGCTGAAACTCGACCCGCAAGCCAACACGCTTGCCACACTCGTAGCCATGCTTCGTCGTGGCGACGAAGAATGTACCAGCGAGAAGCCAATGGAACCGGACCTCTTCGATGAAAACGCCAAGGATTCGCCCAACTTTGAAGGCAATACGCCCGGTGCTGGCGACGGCACAGTGAAGTCCAACAAGAACAAACCCGTCGACACGCCTGACACCGACATCAACACCGAAGAACCAGACTCCATAGAAGAGGAGAAGGAGAAGAAAACCAAGCGCCCAAACGCCTTCTCACGAATGGGCAAATGGCTCAGCGAAAAAGCTAAAGTGCTCGTTGAGGAATAAACCGCCCGTCCGAGCTAACACGCTTGATCATTCAAGAACTAATCATTCGTCAACTATCACATTATATATTATGGCAGACTTCAACAACGACTCTGGAGGCATTCAGTTCAACCTCAAGGTCAACAACCCAAGCATCATCAAGGTCGTAGGTGTCGGCGGCGGTGGCGGTAATGCCGTCACTCACATGTTCAACGAAGGCATTCACGACGTCACCTACGTGCTTTGCAACACCGACAGCAAGGCGCTGGCCGATTCCCCCGTGCCTACCAAGCTGCAAATGGGTGAAGGTCTTGGCGCCGGCAACCGTCCCGAGGTAGGCCGCAAGGCAGCACTCGACTCGTTGCCTCAGATCCGCGAGCTCTTCACCGACGGCACGCGCATGGCCTTCATCACAGCTGGCATGGGCGGTGGCACCGGCACTGGCGCTGCACCCATCGTGGCTCAGTGTGCTCGTGAGATGGAAATTCTCACCGTGGGCATCGTCACCATCCCCTTCCGTTTCGAGGGCCACAAGAAAATTGATCAGGCACTCGACGGCGTGGAGGAGATGGCCAAGCACGTCGACGCCCTCCTTGTTATTAATAACGAACGCCTGCGCGAAATCTATCCTGAGCTCACCGTGCTCAATGGTTTTGCCAAGGCAGACGACACGCTCAGCATCGCAGCCAAAAGTATAGCTGAGATCATCACCATGCGCGGCCTCATCAACCTCGACTTCCAAGATGTCAAAACCGTGCTCAAAGATGGTGGCGTAGCCATCATGTCCACAGGTTTCGGTGAGGGTGAGAGCCGTGTCACCAAAGCATTCCAGGAAGCCCTCCACAGCCCTCTACTCAACAACAACGACATCTTCAACTCCAAAAAAGTCCTCTTCTACATCACCTTCAGCCGCAACAACGAGAACGAACAGCTCACCATGGAGGAGATGAATGAAGTCGACGAGTTCATGAGTAAGTTCAATCAGGACACCGTGGAGGTCAAGTGGGGTCTCGGTACCGACGATGCCCTCGGTACCAAAGTCAAGATCACCCTCCTCGCCTCTGGCTTCGGATTGCAGAACGTGCCCGGCCTTGACGAGAACCGCAGCGACCGTTCCGAGCGCCTCACCCGCGAACAGGAAGAGGAGCAGCGACGACTCGAAGAAGAAAAGGAGAACAACGACGACCGACGCCGCATTTACTACACCGAGGACGAAAACCGTCCCCAGAAACCCCGCCGTCAGATTTTCATCTTCTCAGAAAAAGACCTCGACAACGACGATGTCATCTCCATGGTGGAATCCACGCCGACTGCTGAGCGCAAGAAGGACGAGCTCAAGCGCATTCAGGAAAAAGCCGCCGCGGAGGAACCCGGGGAAGAAGGTGCTACGGAGACTGGTGCCTCTGATACACCTCCATTTACCATAACCTTTTGATATCCTAACGTTTTCAAAAATGTCATTGACATAAATCAGTTAAAATACCTTATTTATTTGCCCCGTTAAACAATCGTATTACTAATATTTGTTAAATCGGGGGGTGAATAAACATTTTTTTGTGATTTATCGCTGCTACATTCATAATTCATAAATTTGCATAGTTTTTTTGTTATTAACACGTAATTCTCAATCAAACATGCCGAAAAAATTTTTACTTTTAGCATTCTTGGTCATCGGCACGTGTACGTCAATTGCACAAGTTAACCAAGCGACGGAGAGACGTCTCGTTAGTCCTGGCGTTTCGTTTTTTGTACCTCACTGGTATCTCAAGATTCAAGCCGGTGGAGCCTATGATCTCGGTGAGGCGAAGTTCAACCAAACCCTATCCCCTTCTGTTCAGTTAGCTGTGGGATACAAGTTCAATGAAATTTTTGGCCTGCGTGGTACGGTGAGTGGCTTATGGGCACGTAACCGCTATGCCTACCCCGAAGCTGCCTACAGGTGGAACTTCGTACAACCAACCATTGAGGCAGAACTGGATCTGACGCAACTCTTCTTGGGTCGCGTCCCTGACCGCAGGTGGAGCGTTTATGCCCTCCTCGGCGGTGGTGCAGCTTATGCCTTCAACAACGGTGATGCCGTAGAGGCCAACAATCGCTACGGTATCGATTTCGAGAAGCTGTGGACGGATCATCGTTGGAGCCCCGTCGCCCGAGGAGGCTTGGGCTTCGACTTCCGCGTCGCTGAAGAGGTCTCCATCGGTGCGGAAGTTAACGCCAACATGCTGTCTGACCACTTCAACTCCAAGCGTGGCAAGAACGACAACCTTGACTGGCACTTCAACGCCCTTATCGGCGTCAAGTTCAACCTTGGCAGCAGCCATGGCCGCACAGCACCAATCTACGAGGACGTCGTTATGCCCGAACCTCGAGCCAACACCACTCCTGAGTTTGTTGATGTGCCCATCGAAAAGATTTCGTTCAACGTGAACATCTACTTCCTCATCAACCAGAGCATCATCCGGACGAACCAGATTCCCAAGTTGACAGCCTTGCTGAAGTATCTCAATGAGCACCCGAAGGCATTCATCCGCCTCTCTGGTTTCGCCGATAAGGAAACGGGTAACCCGAACATCAACATGCGTCTGTCCATTGAACGTTCTCAGGTGGTATCAAAGTATTTGCAAGATGCTGGTATTCCCGAATGGCGCATCCGCCGATTTGCTAAGGGCGACACCGTGCAACCGTTCGACATCCCCGAAGACAACCGCGTCTGCATCTGCTTCGTCTATGACCCGGAGAATCCCGTCCCACAAGAATTTGAATATTAACAAGAAAATCAATTAATTTTTATCTATATGAAAACGCTACAGAAATTTTTATTGGTGATCGGTATGCTCACCGCTGCCCCGATCTTCAACGCCTGTACTGACTATCAAGACGAAATTGACGCTTTAGATTACCGCGTCACGGTTCTCGAGAACCTGGTCAGTCGAATGAACAGCGAACTGGAGTCGTTGCAAACTATTCTCGATGCAGTAGAAGACGGCGACTACATTACTGATGTCACACGTAATAGCGAAGGCTATATCATCACTTTCCACAATTCAGGAGCCATCATCATCCACGATGGTAAGGATGGCCACGACGGCTTGAACGGTAAAGACGCTCAAGCACCTGAAATCACTGTGCAAATGGGCCCCGACAGCGTCTACTACTGGGTCGTCAACGGTGAACCAATCATCGGTCCTGATGGCGAAATGGTCAGAGCCAGCGGTAAAGATGGCAAAGACGGTAAGGACGGTGAGAATGGAAAAGACGGTGTAGATGGTAAGGACGGTAAGGACGGCAAGGCCGTGGCTCCCCAAGTCCGCATCAACCCTGAAACATCGATATGGGAGATTTCCTTCGATGGAGGTGAAACATGGCAATCTACTGGTACGTCATGCAAAGGTAACGACGGTAAAGACGGCGTAGACGGCAAGGACGGCGTAGACGGCGTAGACGGCAAAGACGGCAAGGACGGCAAGGACGGCAAGGACGGTCAGAACGGTAAAGACGGTAACGATGGTAAAGACGGTAAGGACGGCAAGGATGGCAATAATATCATCCAACAGCTCGAATTCTGGATTGATCAGGAGACCGGCATAACCTACGTTCGCTTCTATCTCGTTGCCGGAGGCTATTTCGATGTTCCGCTCACATTTAACAAGTAAGCATTATGAAAATTAGAAGAATTCAACAGCTTACAGCAGGCGTCGCACTGTTGTTCGCTCTGACCTTCTGCGCATGTGACAAATATGGCGACGAATTACGCTCCATAGGTCACCGCGTAGAGATCTTAGAGGACAGTGTGCTACAGATCAACAACGATCTCGAACTGCTGCGTGAGTTTATTGTAACCTTCCAAAAAGAGGGTTTCATCACAGATATCACGCAATTACCAGATGGATCATACAGCATGACTTTCAATGACGGTCGCAATGTCATCCTTCGCGACGGACTCGTCGGAGCCGACGGACAGGATGGAAAGGACGGCACGTCAAACATCGACCTCAGTGCACGCCAAGACGAAAACGGTGTCTGGTATTGGACACTGGACGGAGAATGGCTCCTGAACGATGAGGGCGAAAAGATGCCTGTAGCCGGCGCCGATGGCAAGGACGGCAAGGATGGTCAGAATGGCCTCGACGGCAAGAACGGTCAGGACGGCAAGGACGGTCAGGACGATATCAACCTGACGCTACCCGTACCGCAAGTGCGCATCAATCCCGATACCCGTTGTTGGGAAATCTCTACCGACAATGGCAACACCTGGAAAGACACTGGCATCAAAGCCGACGGTGACGATGGCAAGGACGGTGTCGACGGAAGGGACGGTGTCGATGGTAAAGACGGTGTTGACGGCAAGGACGGTGTCGACGGCAAGAATGGTGTCGACGGCAAGGACGGTGTCGACGGTAAGGACGGTAAGGACGGAGCTCCTGGCCCCATCCGAAGTGTCATCATCTCCGAGGATGGCAAGTACGTGACCATTATTATGACTGATGGCCGTACATTTGTCCTGATGGTTTCTAATAGCAGTAGTTCCCGTCGTTCTTGATTCTTCAGAACCAACGAAGTAAATATGTCTATGGAGGACGCGTCAATTATCGGGCGCGTCCTCTTTTTATTTGGGGTCAATCCAATTGCCACAATGCATGTTTTGACCTTTTAACGCCATCTTATTTGCAAATATTTTTAACTTTAGGCGCTTTTATTAGCTAAAAAATGTTTGCACGCGCAGAGGAAAGCGGAAAAAATGTTATCTTTGCACCGCAATATGTTCACTTAATGCCTTCTTCTATGGTAACGATCAAGAAAGTGGAGGGTCGACGCGATTTGCGCGCCTTCATCCGATTCAATTATTATCTCTACAAAGATAACCCCTATGCCGTACCCGATTTCCTGGAGGACATGTACGACACCTTCAACCGCCAGAAAAACGCAGCCTTCGAGTTCTGCGAGGGCGAGCTGTTCCTTGCATACCGCGACGGCAAGATTGTCGGGCGTGTGGTAGCCATCATCAATCACAAGGCCAATAAGACATGGGACACCAAGAACGTGCGCTTCGGTTGGATAGACTTCGTCGATGACATCGAAGTGCTCAAGGCCCTCCTCGACACCGTAGAGCAGTGGGGACGCGAACGTGGCATGAACAAGATTGTCGGACCGCTGGGCTTCACGGACATGGATCCCGAGGGAATGCTCACCGAAGGCTATGACCAGCTCTCCACCATGAGTACGACATACAACTATCCCTACTATCCCAAGCTCATTGAGCAACTCGGATATGAGAAAGAGGTCGACTGGGTTGAGCGCAAGGTCATCGTACCCACCACCGAGGCACAGGCCGACGCAGCCAAATATATGCGCGTGGCGGAACTCAGTAAGAAACGCTACAACCTCCACATGCGTCGATTCAAGAGCGCCAAGGAGATTCTCGCAGAGGAAAACGGACAGTACGTACAGAAGGTCTTCAACATCATCAACAAATCCTATGCCGACCTCTACGGATACTCCGAGATGAACGAACGGCAAATCAAGCAGTATGCCACCACATACCTACAATTTCTCGATATGCGACTCCTTGCCATCGTCGAGGATGAGAACAATCAGCCCATTGCTATGGGCGTAGGCATGGGATCACTTTCTTACGCACTCCAGAAAGCACACGGCAAACTCTTCCCCTTCGGATGGTGGCATCTCGCCAAGGCTATCTATTTCAAGCACGCGCCCGTCATCGACCTCCTACTCGTAGGCGTACTGCCCGAATGGCAGAACAAGGGGGTCAACGCACTCCTCTTCGCAGAGATCATTCCAATATCACAGAAGATGGGATTCGTATGGGCTGAGACACACGTGCAGCTCGAAAACAACGAGAAGAGCCAGGGACAGTGGGCACACCTCGACTGCACCATCCATAAGCGCCGTCGCTGCTATCAGAAGAATCTATAGACTCTCCCCCCGCCCTGCAATTACTTGTCAAGAATAGCACTATGGCCGAAAATAAAAAAGACCATTCAATGGAAGAAGTGACTACTCCCCTCCCTACAAGGGAGGGGCAGGGGGGTGGGTCTGACTACTCCGACGACAATATCCGCCACCTCTCCGACATGGAGCATGTGCGCACAAGGCCGGGTATGTATATCGGCAAGCTCGGCGACGGCACACACGCTGAGGACGGCATCTACGTATTGCTCAAAGAAGTCATCGACAACAGCATTGACGAGTTCAAGATGAATGCTGGCAAGCGCATTGAGGTCGATATCGAGGACAACCTGCGAGTCACCGTACGTGACTACGGACGTGGCATTCCTTTGGGTAAACTTGTTGAAGCTGTGTCCGTTCTCAACACGGGCGGCAAGTACGACTCCAAGGCATTCCAGAAGAGCGTAGGTCTCAACGGCGTAGGTCTCAAAGCCGTCAACGCCCTCTCCACGCATTTCGTTGCCCAAAGCTTTCGCGACGGCGAGACACGTCGTGCCGAGTTCCATCAGGGCGAACTCATCAGCGACACAGGCACCGCCGCCAGCGGCGCCGCTACCATCGCAGCACCCGCAGACCTCCCCGCCTTGACAGGAGGGGGTGGGTCTTCCGAGAACGGCACGCTCATCTACTTCGAACCCGACGACTCGCTCTTCAAGAACTACCGTTTCCAGAACGAGTTCATCGAGACGATGCTCCGCAACTACACCTATTTGAACACCGGCCTCAGCATCATGTTCAACGGGCGCCGCATCCTCTCCCGCAACGGCCTCGAAGATCTGCTCACGGACACGATGACCACACAGCCCCTCTACCCCATCGTACACCTCAAGGGCGAAGACATCGAGATAGCTTTCACCCACACCAACGGACAGTACGGCGAGGAGTACCACAGCTTCGTCAACGGTCAGCACACCACGCAGGGCGGAACGCACCAGAGCGCCTTCAAGAAGTATATCGCAGAGACCATCAAGGATTTCTCAGGCAAGAACTTCGACTACGCCGACATCCGCAACGGCATCGTAGCCGCCATCAGCATCAATATCCAGGAACCCCTTTTCGAGAGTCAGACGAAGATTAAGCTCGGGTCCCTCACCACCGAACCCAATGGCGGTGGCATCAGCATCGACAAATTCATCGGCGACTTCGTGAAAGAACAGGTGGACAACTACCTGCACCGCAACACCGATGTCGCAGAAGTGATTATTCAGAAAATCAGCGAAAGCGAGCGCGAACGCAAGGCCATAGCAGGTGTTGCCAAACTGGCACGCGAACGCTCGAAGAAGGCCAACCTCCATAACCGCAAGCTGCGCGACTGCAAGATACATTTCAACGACCCCAAGGGCGACCGTCAGGAGGATAGTTCCATCTTCATCACCGAGGGCGACAGTGCCAGCGGCAGCATCACCAAGAGCCGCGACGTGCTCACACAAGCTGTCTTCAGTCTTCGCGGCAAACCGCTCAATTGCTACAAATTGACCAAGAAAGTGGTGTACGAGAACGAGGAATTCAACCTCTTGCAGGCAGCGCTGAACATCGAGGATGGCCTCGACGGATTGCGCTACAACAAGGTCATCGTGGCCACCGATGCCGACGACGACGGCATGCACATCCGCCTATTAATGATCACGTTCTTCCTAAAGTTCTTCCCTGAACTCGTCAAGAAAGGACACGTCTATATCTTCCAGACACCCCTCTTCCGCGTACGACAACGCCGCCGCAAGCTCTCCAAGGCACGCATTGAAGCACTTGGCGAAACCGACACCAAGGGCGAATTTATCACGCGTTATTGCTATAGCGACGAAGAGCGCATAGCCAACATCGAAGCCCTCGGACCCGATCCTGAGATCACCCGCTTCAAAGGTCTCGGTGAAATCTCTCCTGATGAATTCCGCGCCTTCATCGGCCCAGACATCCGCTTAGATCAAGTGATGCTGCATAAATCTGACAAGGTAGCCGAACTGCTGGAATTCTATATGGGCGACAACACACGCGAACGCCAGGACTTCATCATCGACAACCTCGTGATTGAGGAGGATCGGGCAGACGAAGAAGAGGAAAAACATGAATATAAGGAGTAACCTAACCCCAGCCTCACCCCCAACCCCATTCCCGAGCAAAGCTCGCCTACCCGTAGCCTTTCTCCCGTGGGCGAGGGGAGTAATTACTTAAAAAACTATCTATGGCCGATTATAAAAAAGGTAACTCTATGGAAGAGGTGACTACTCACCTCCCTACAAGGGAGGGGCAGGGGGGTGGGTCTATTATTCTTTTTCCAGGCTCCTTCGACCCCTTCACCATCGGCCATGCCGACTTGGTGGAGCGTGCGCTTCAGCTCTTCGACGAAATCATCATCGCCGTAGGCATCAACGAACAGAAGTCGGGATGGATTCCTGTTGAACAACGTGTTCAAGCGCTACGCGATTTCTATCAAGGTAATGCGCACGTTCGTGTGGAGAGCTACAGCGGCTTGACCACAGATTTCGCCTCTTCTGTCGGCGCTTCTGCCATCCTCCGAGGTGTGCGCACCGTCAAGGATTTTGAGTATGAGCAGCAGATGGCCGACATCAACCGCCACCTTTCTGGCATCGACACCGTTTGCCTCTTCGCCAGCCCACAACTTGCCGCCATCTCCAGCTCCCTCATCCGTGAGCTCGCCCATTTCGGCAAGGACATCACCCCCTACCTGCCTGAAGGCCTTCAATATGCGGCTGTTTCCAACTCTGCAACATGATAATCCACCACATCACTATTCAATAGATTTTTCAGAGAAAAAAACTGCAAAACTGCCACCCATGCAATGTAAGATGCTGATTTAATTGCATTAACACGGGTGGCAGTTTTGGTGGCAGTTGGCTAAAAAGGTGTAGGTTTTATGAAAAAATAGGGCGATTTTTGGAAATGCCTACCCATTGTTCTTGATTTATTTCACTTCCTTCCCCATATGAAATACAGCATCATCTACATCGTCTCCCTCATCCTCGACACCTGTAAGAAGCCGAGGATTTAACGGGCAAAAATTCTTTTTATTTTCAAAACAAGCGGATAGTACCGAAAGTCCGTCGGTCTATCCGCTCATTGTATATGGTTGTTACATTAGAACAAATCAGAATGTGTGCCGGTTTGCAGGAACAGCAGCGTCAGTTCCATGTCGTTTTGCTCCCACGTCATCAGCCAGTCAGGTTCGATGTGGCACTCCCAGATGCCTTGGAATTTGCCCGACAGCTTATGCGGACGGTACTGTGCGGGCAGAGAGCCGTTGGCAGCAAGAAGCCGCATCGCCTCGTTGATGAGATTCATGTCAAGTCCGCGCTTCACGCAGAGGCGGAACTGCTTTTTGAAACGGTTTGAGATTTTAACAACGCCATAATCTACAGTCCCATTTCCTTGAAAAACTCATCGACAGAGTTGTAGGTTGTCACCCTGCCGTGTTTCGCGTCATCGAGAGCTTGCTCAATGTCCCTTACGGCTCTGTCGTTCATGTACTCACCTGTTTCAGGGTCGTAGATGCGAGTCTTGGTGGCGGTTTTGGGCGAGATTTTGGAAACAAGCACCCCCAGCGCCTGTAAGTACTCTATCAGAGCCTTGCCCTTGGCACTGCGTTCGTTCAATGTGATTGCATAAGTTGCCATATCTCTTTGTTTTTATCTTTTTTCGGGGACAAAGATACAACTTTTCTTTCAATTATCGTCCTGTTACCCCGTTAAAGATACAAAAAGCGGACGAATTAAATTATTTGATAGAGCGTTCGACAATAACCTTTTCACGCTGTTTATCCATATTATTTGCCCAGAAAACCCATATAATTTGTTTGCAGCATCGTGAACCGTCAATTGCAGCATCGTGAACCGTCAATTGCAGCATCACGATGCTGCAAATAAAACGCTTATGTTCTCTTCCTTCTTCTTTGGGGCGCACACACCCACACGAATATACGCGCAGGCCTGCTCGAATATACGAATAGGCGTGCGCATATATATCATCAACTGGCACTTCCGCCAGCATGGGGAATGAATCAGGGGGTGTTACTTGCTTTGGAGGTAGGCGTGAACCTTCTCAGCCGTTTGCTTGCCAGAGGCGAGGGCACGGACGACGAGGGAGGCACCGCTGGCAGCATCGCCGCAGACGAAGACGTTCTCCGGGTATTCGGGGTGCTCGGGCTTGAGGAAGCCCATCGCGAGGAGGACGAGTTCGGCTTTGATAATCTCGGGCTCACCAGCTTCGACCATGATGGGTCTGCCGCCTTCGGGATTGGGCTTCCAGTCGATAGGCTGGACGCGGACACCTGTGACGTGGCCGTCGCCTTTCTCGTCGAGGAATTCAAGGGTGTTGATGTTCCAGCGGCGGGTGCAGCCTTCTTCGTGCGACGAGGTAGTTTTGAGGGTTCGGGGCCAGTTGGGCCAGGGACTCTGCGGGTCTTCGGGACCTTCGACGGGACGGGGCATGATCTCAATCTGGGTGACGGACTTGCAGCCTTGGCGGTGGGCAGTGCCGATGCAGTCAGAGCCAGTGTCGCCGCCACCAATGACGAGGACATCCTTACCCTTGGCGGTGATGCGCTCGGAGGCTGGGATTTCTATGCCGGCGAGGACGCGGTTCTGCTGAGAGAGTAGCTCCAAAGCCAAATGCACGCCCCTCAGAAAGCGGCCAGGGGCGTTGAGGTCGCGGGCGGTAGGGGTGCCGGTGGCGAGGACAAGGGAAGCCCCCTCCCATCCTCCCCCAAGGGGGAGGCGTTCTTCCATCGCTGCATATAAAGTTTCTATTGACCAGCCTCCATTATTCCCCTCCCCCTTGGGGGAGGTCGGGAGGGGGCTATTATAAACGAACTCCACCCCCTCCTGCTCCATGAGGCGGAGGCGGCGATCGATGATGGCCTTGTTGAGCTTGAAGTTAGGGATGCCGTAGCGGAGGAGGCCGCCGGCGGCTTCGTTCTTCTCGAAGACGGTGACGGTGTAGCCCATCTGGTTGAGGGCGTCGGCACAGGCGAGGCCGGCGGGACCTGCACCGATGACGGCGACGCGGACGGGGATGTCGGCGGCAGAACCGTTGGCCACACCGGGCTTCGTGATGCGACGGGCAGGGATGCGCGGATAGATGTAACCCTCGCGGAAGGCGGCCTCGGTGATGGCAGCCTCGTCCTCGCGGTTGGTTGTAGGCTCGTGGTTGAAGCGGTTCAACACACATGCTTTCTCGCAGAGGGCAGGACAGATGCGACCTGTGAACTCGGGGAAGGGGTTGGTGCTATTCAACAAGCGATAAGCCAGCTCCCAATCGCCACGATACAGGGCGTCGTTCCACTCAGGGGCTTTGTTGCCCAGCGGACAGGCCCAGTGGCAGAAGGGCACGCCGCAGTCCATGCAGCGCGAGGCCTGCAGTTTGCGTTCGCGAGTGTTGAGCGTCTGCTCCACCTCGCCAAAGTCGTGGATTCTATCGTGAATCGGACGGTAGCCCGCCTCCTGGCGGGGAACAGTCAGAAATGCCGGGGAAGACCCTCCCCCAGCCCTCCCTTGTAGGGAGGGAGCAGATACTTTTGAATGTTGTATATCTTTCATTTTATTATTGTTTTCTGGTTCTTGTTGGTAATCACCCCCTCCCTACAAGGGAGGGTGAGGGGTGGGTCTTAATAGTCTCTTTGAATGTCTGCTATTTTTTCGTGGAGCTTCTTCATCTTTTCTTCTTCGAGCACGCGCTTGTACTCGATAGGTGTCACTTGGATAAAGTCCTCAATGTAGCGGTGCCAGTCATCCAGCATACGTCCTGCGAGCGCGCTGCCCGTGTGGAGGTAGTGCTGGCGGATGAGTTCGAGCAGCTCCTTGCGCGAGACTGAATCCTCGACCAGCGAGAGTTCCACCATGTCCATGTTGCAGAAGTAGTCGAAGGTGTGATCGGGGTCATAGACATACGCCAGGCCGCCACTCATTCCTGCAGCGAAGTTGCGCCCCGTCTTGCCGAGCACCACCACGCGTCCGCCAGTCATGTACTCGCAGCAGTGGTCACCCGCGCCTTCGATGACGGCTATGGCACCCGAGTTGCGCACGCCGAAGCGCTCGCCCACCTTGCCGTTGATGTAGAGCTCACCGCTGGTGGCGCCGTAGAGACCCGTGTTGCCCGCGATGATGTTCTCCTCGGCGCGGAAATCCTCGCTTCTTCTTGCGGGGGGAAGAATCGAGATGCGTCCGCCGCTGAGACCCTTGCCGAAGTAGTCGTTGGTCTCGCCTTCGAGCTTCAGGTTGAGACCCTTCACCGCAAACGCGCCGAACGACTGGCCAGCCGAGCCTTTGAACTTGATGTTGATGGTGCCGTCAGGTAGTCCCGCCTCGCCATATTTTTTGGCGATGACGCCGCTGAGCATGGTACCAACAGCACGGTCGGTGTTCTTGATGGCGTAGTCCAGCGTCACTTCCTCCTGATGGTCAATGGCCTTCTCTGCCGCGCGGATAATCTCCTCGTCCTTCACGCCGCTCACCTTCGTATAGGCGCCGCGGTCCCAGTAGAGAGGCTTGTCGCTTTCCGGCTTGTGCAGCAGTCGTCCGAAGTCGATGGTGGCCCATTTTGAAGACCCACCCCCGCCCCCTCCCGTGAGGGAGGGGAGAGCTGGCGCAGTGTCTGCCTCACGTAAGCCTGAGGACTCTTCACCCTTACGGGAGAGCGGAGAGAGGGTCTTTACCTCGATGAGGTCTGTTCTGCCAATAATATCCTTTAAATGCTTCACGCCTATTTCAGCGAGGTATTCGCGCACCTGCTCAGCCAGGAAGGTGAAGTAGTTCACCACGTATTCGGCCCTTCCCTCGAAGTGCTTGCGTAGCTCTGGGTTTTGTGTAGCCACGCCCATCGGGCAGGTGTTCGTATTGCATTTGCGCATCATCACGCAGCCCAGCACAATCAGCGGCAGCGTACCAAACGAGAACTCGTCGGCACCGAGCATGGCCATGATGATGACATCCTTAGCAGTCTTCAACTGACCATCAGTTTGAAGGCGCACCTGATTGCGGAGGCCGTTGCGAACGAGCGTCTGCTGCGTCTCAGCGAGACCAATCTCGGGCGAGATGCCTGCGAAACGCATACTCGATGCAGGGCTGGCGCCTGTTCCGCCCTCGCTACCGCTAATCACGATGAGGTCAGCCTTGGCTTTGGCCACACCTGCAGCAATGGTGCCCACGCCACTCTCGGCCACAAGCTTCACGCTGACGGCAGCCTCAGGGTTGATATTCTTGAGGTCGAAGATGAGCTGTGCCAGATCCTCGATAGAATAGATGTCGTGATGAGGTGGTGGCGAGATGAGCGAGATGCCTGGAATGGCGTTACGCGTCTTGGCGATGATGTCGTTGACCTTGAAACCAGGCAGCTGACCGCCCTCACCGGGCTTCGCGCCTTGTGCCACCTTGATCTGAATTTCCTCGGCATTCACCAGATACTCAGCCGTTACGCCGAAACGACCCGATGCAATCTGCTTGGTCTTGCTGGAGAGCGACACGCCGTCCACGTCAGAGTGGTAGCGGGCATTGTCCTCGCCGCCTTCGCCCGTGTTCGAGCGTGTGCCGAGCTTGTTCATCGCCAACGCAAGCGCCTCGTGTGCCTCGATGCTTAGGGCACCGAAACTCATGGCACCCGTCACGAAGTGTCTGACGATGCTCTCCACAGGTTCGACTTCGTCGAGGGGAATGGGAGAAGCCTCACCCCCGATCCCGGCCTCACCCCCAGCCCCTCTCCCGTGGGCGAGGGGAGCTTTAGAGGCGAGGGGAGTAGATGCCTTTTTAAAGGTGAGGAAGTCGCGAAGGAAGATGGGCTTTTCCTTCTCATCCACCATCTTGGCCCACTCCTTGAACTTCTTATACGAGCCAAGTCTTGTGGCAATCTGGAGATTTGCAATCGTTTCGGGGTTCCAAGCGTGCAGAATGCCGTCCTTGCGCCAAGAGAACTGGCCGTTGTTCGGCAACAGCCCTTTCCCATCCTCGCCCAAAGAGGAGGTGTTCTTCCCCCCTTGGGGGGATAAGAGGGGGGCTTCGTGCAGCCTTATTGCATCCCTCGCTATCTCCTTCAGCCCAATGCCGCCGATGGTACTCACCTCCGTTCCGAAATAGCGCCTCAGCAAATCCTCGCTCAGGCCGATGCTCTCGAATATCTTCGCGCCGCGATAGCTGCGAATGGTGGAGATACCCATCTTCGACATGATCTTCTTCAGACCCTTATCGACAGCTTTGATGTAGTTCTTTTCAGCCGTAGCATACTCCTCCTGAATCTTGCCGCGCTTCACAAGATCGTCAAGGACGGCGAATGTCATATACGGACACAGCGCACTGGCTCCATAACCCAGCAGCAATGCCGCGTGCATCACCTCACGAATCTCACCGCTCTCCACAATCAGCGCCGTCTGCACACGCTTGCCGACGCTAATCAAGTAGTGGTGAACAGCAGAGACGGCCAGGAGGGAGGGGATAAAGGCAGAACCACCACCGGCCTCACCCCCGACCCCATTCCCGTGGGCGAGGGGAGTAGAAACCTCTGCATCATCGATTTTATCTGTCAAAATGATATAGTTGTAGCCATTATCCACAGCTGCCTCGGCATCCTTACAAAGCTTATCAAGAGCATTACGCAAGTCCTCTCCAGCCTGAGTGTAATCATTCCCTATTCCGCCGAAGGCTTCCCCCTCGCCCACGGGAGAGGGGGTTAGGGGGTGAGGCTTGGGTTTGAATGTCATCGCCAACTTAATGGTTTTAAACCCCTTATACCTTATATTACAAAGAATATCTAACTGCGTGTTCGTCAGCACCGGTTGCGGCAATCTCACCATCTTGCAGTTGCTCGCATCGGGGGTCAGGATGTTCGTTCCCACCGCGCCGATATACTCCGTCAGCGACATCACCAGCTCCTCGCGAATCGGGTCGATGGCGGGGTTGGTCACCTGCGCAAACTGCTGACGGAAGTAGTTGAACAGCACCTGCGGACGATCTGAGATAACAGCCAACGGCGTGTCGTTGCCCATCGCCGCCACCGGCTCCTGTCCGGCTGTCGCCATCGGAATGATGGTCTTGTCGATGTCCTCCTGACCGAAGCCGAAGGTCATCAGCTTCTGCTGAAGGTTCTTCACGCCGTTCTCCACGTGGCGACCGCTCTTCAACTTCTCCAACTGGATGCGGTTCGTCTGCAGCCACTCGCGGTAGGGATGCGCTTTGGCTAACTGCTCCTTGATTTCGCCGTCGTAGTAAATCTTACCTTCTTGCGTGTCTATCAGCAGAATCTTACCCGGCTGCAGACGGCCTTTGCTCACCACGTCGCTCGGCTCGAAGTCCATCACGCCGACCTCAGAGGCCACAATTATCATGCCCTGCTTCGTAATCGTGTAACGACTAGGGCGCAGACCGTTTCTGTCAAGCATACCGCCCGCGTAGCGACCATCTGAGAACAGCAAAGCAGCAGGACCGTCCCACGGCTCCATCAGAATCGAATGGTATTCGTAGAACGCCTTCAAATCCTCAGAAATCGGATTCTTGTCGTTGAAGCTCTCCGGCACCAAGATTGCCATCGCCTGCGGCAACGAGAGGCCGCTCATCATCAGGAACTCAAACACATTATCGAGCGAAGCCGAGTCGCTCATATTCGGCTGAACTATCGGCGACATATCGGCCCCCCATGTGGTGGCCCCCCCTACTGCCCCCGAGGGGGCTTCATTTGTTTTGCTCACAGGGGTCACAGGTATCGTAGCCCCCTCGGGGGCTGAATGGGGGGCCACCACCTTGCCTCCTAACAACACGCTCTCACGTGCCTTCATCCATCCGCGATTGCCGCGAATGGTGTTAATCTCGCCGTTGTGCGCCAGCAAACGGAACGGCTGTGCCAGCGACCATGTGGGGAATGTGTTGGTTGAGAAACGCGAGTGTACCAGCGCCAGGCCGCTCGTGAAATAGGGGTTCGACAAGTCTGGGAAATATCTTCGCAGCTGACCGCTCGTCAGCATACCCTTATAAATGAGATTCTTCGAGGAAAGGGAGCAAATGTAAGCCTCACCCCCGACCCCTCTCCCGTGGGCGAGGGGAGTAGACGCCTTTGTCATTTCGGCTATACGGTTCTCAATCCTTTTCCTAACTTTATATAATGTACGGTCAAGCTCCGACACATCCCCCTGAATGATACTACTCCCCTCGCCTCTAGGAGAGGGGTCGGGGGTGAGGCTAGTTGTTATAAATATTTGCTTTATCTCCGGCTCCACTTCCCTTGCTGCATCGCCCAGCACCTCTGGGCATGTCGGCACCGTGCGCACATGCATCAGCTGCAAACCCTCGCGCTCAATCTCCTCAATCATCACGCTCAGGATCTGCTCCTGCGCCTTCTCATCCTTCGGCAGGAACACCAAGCCTGTTCCGTATGTGCCCTTCTCCGGCACAGGAATGCCCTGCAACAGAATGAATTCGTGCGGAATCTGCACCATGATACCAGCACCGTCGCCTGTCTTATCGCGCGTCTCAGCGCCGCGATGCTCCATGTTCTCCAGCACCCGCAGTGCGTTATCCACCAGCTCGTGGCTCTTGCCACCGTGGATATTCACCACCATGCCCACACCGCAGGCATCGTGCTCGTAAGCTTCTTGATATAATCCCTGATTCATTTTCTTATCTTACAATTTACAAATTGACTACTTTTTGCTCCTTTTGCTGCCATTTTATCAAAACAACGGTGCAAAATTACCTCATTTTGTCATCGCAAACAAGAAATCTGAATCAAAATGCACATTTCCCATCCCTTTTTCTTGATTTATGTCACCTCCCCGCCCCATTTCCCCTGCAAAATGTATCGTTTCATCCCATGCACGCTGCAAGGCGCAAAAAGATTGTCGGATTTGGCCTCGCAGAGAGAATGGCCAAATCCGACATTTGGAAAACGCCGTGCACCGTGCAGGGCCGTTTCCGACAGTCAAAAATCGCCTTGCAGCGTGCAAGGCCCGATCCGACAGCCCGTCAGCACCCTGCAGCGTGCAGGGGCTCATTCGACGTCCTCGGCGTTCACCGTCGGCGTGTCCGTGCCGCCAGCGGGCGTGGTCGCCGTCGTGCCGTCGCCCTGCTTCGATGCCGGCTGTGCGGCCACAAGGCGGTAATGCTCGATGACACCGCAAATATCCTGAACCGCCTGCGCCACCACTTCGCTCGACTGGATGCGGTTGACGGCATTCACCTGACGAATGGCGTCGGTCAGCGTCTGCACAATCTGCTTGCACAGCTGCAGCGCCGTGTCGTCGCCCTTCTGTGCGATGCGCTGGCCGCGCGTCTGCTCACGCTCGGCAATCACGTTCGCCACAATCTCGTTGGCCGTGAAGATGCCCGTGGCGATGCGGTCCAGGCCCAGCGTCTCCAAAGCCGTGGCGTTGGCCTCCACGCCGAGGTCGCGGCGCAAGCCCTCCAGCTCCATCGTCTCCTTCGACAGCTCGTGGCGATACACGCCCTTGTAAGCATTCATCGTCGGGCGCAGTTGCAGCGCAGCCTTGTAGAGCGGGTCGGTAGGATCCAGCTGCATCACGTAGTGCCAGGCGTACCACAGCGCCTTCCACAGCGCGTCGCGCTTCGTGTCGGCCTTTTCAATTTCGGGCGTCTCGTCGAAGGCGCGCGGCAGGTTGATGAACTCCGACAAGCGGTTCACCTCCTCCTGCAGTTGCGGCCCGATTTCCGTCAGCGCCAAGTTGTTGAAGCCGTGACGTGCCATCACCTTCAGCACGCTCAGTGCGTAGTTCAGGAAAGCTCCCTGCGTCAGCGCAGACCCCGTCCATTCGGGGATTTCCAGTTTCTTTGTTGACATAGTTGTTTCTTTTTTTGATGTGAATAAATTTGTTGTTTCTAAATGTTTGATGTGTCGATGGCTCCGTCTATGGGAGCCG
>CAMZHV010000019.1 GCA_947307015.1 uncultured Prevotellaceae bacterium
CTGGGTTTTATGCGCATAAGCTTAGCGGTTCTAAGTTCATGATCTTAGCAGCGAACTCGCCGTTCACGTCCTCATAGGTCATCATCGCCAGCTCGATGGCCGCGTCGTTGGGATCGCCGCCGCAGCGCTCGATGGCCGCGTAGACATGCAATAACATCCTTTCCCGCTTGGCCTCGAAGACCTTTTTGCGGTCGGCTGGTGCGAGCTTGCTGTTTTCCCAATGCTCACGGCTGCGGCATGTGTTCTCGCGCTGCGTGATGCAGTGCAGGTTGACTGGCCTGTCGTCCAACGTGCTGAATGGTTTAAATGCCATGTGATCCACGACATTATGGCGGCGGTCGGGGATGGCATAACCCGTCAGCGCCACCATCGTCACCTCAGCGCAAGGGACTTTGTAATGTTTGCCGTCGTGATTGAACATTAAGAACCGTCGTGGCCTGCAACAATTCCGCTGTTTATTATTCCAATCCACGCATGGCGTCAGCTCGCGTCTCATGAGCCTGCCCGTGCGCTTGTCCTTGTAGACATGCCAAAACGTCAGCGCCTCCGTGCGCTTGGCGGCCTGTGCGGGGCAGTACTGTAGGCAGTGGTCGAAGCGCCCTTCATGCGCTGCGTCCCAATTCGGCACCCACTCCAGCCGTCGGCCGTCCGCAAGCCGCCCATTCGGATTCCCTTTATTGATTGGAATGGCGGGTGAGGGCTTACGGTGAATCAATCTAATCTGTCTAATCTGTTTTGTCTGTGTCATAATCTTTACGTTTTTTTAGTGCAACAATTATTCTTTCTTCTCTCAGCAGGCAGGAACACCGCTTTCAGCACGTCGCGTATATCGGGCTGCGGGGGAACGAGCTCCACGATCTTTGCCCTGCGTTCCGGCTGTCCGTCTATGCGCAAGCGCTTAGCCTCTTGCCCCTGTGTCATATCCCACCTCCCCGCGCGAACTGCGCGATATACCAGCAGATCACGACCACGGCCGCTATCACCCAAGCGCCGTGCCACACCAATTTCTTGAAGTAGTCGGGTTCGCCCTCCAGCCACCACTCGCGGCCAAAGCGAAGATGTTTAAAACGATTTTTCATTCTTGTGTAGATTTTTTAATAGTTAAACTTAGCTACTAAACTCGGCTGCGAAAGTACATATAAAAACAGAAACGCCCCATAGATTCTTAGCGTCTATGGGGCAAATGCTAAACATTTTATATGCCTCTTCTTAGCGGCGCTAAGACTTTTATATCGCAATGCAGTCTATTAGCGCTTTTTCAAACTGATATGCCAAGCTCAACTCGTCCGTGCTTTTCCAGGATTCTATCGGTTCGCGGAGCCATGGACTGGAACCAAGTTTCGAAGAGATCGTGTTCGGGGGACAACTGAACTTGAGATCCATGGCCATCGCGTTCATGTCACGCTCGAACTGTTTCATCGAACGCTGCTCGCAGAACTTCCTGCAAAGCACCATGTAGATGACGGCCCACGAAGCCTGGCCATGCATCAGATTCTGACTCCTGCGCGCAGCCTCATGAATGTCCCTGTCGGTGGGCTTAGGTTTGGTACCGCCGCCCTTTTCTACCACTTCCGCCTCGGGGAAGAAGCTCAAAAATACAAATAATCTCTCTACCGCGTCATCGTTGACGCGAATGGTGATTTGTGCCATTTGTTCCGAAGTTTTTGTGAGGGTGCTGAGGTGAAGCTTCTTGATACCCGGGTGACTCTCACAGACCTCGGAGTTAATAAATAGAATTAAAAAATGTACGCGCGCAGGTGTGTACCTTTGCACGCCGCAACGGGTTGAAAAGCCAGGTTGCAGGGGCAAAGGTAAAAATTAATTTTATTGGTTACAAGTAAATAATGCTGAGGATTACGTAACTTAAACTAACTTCAACAAAAACGGGCAAAAAAAATAAGTTGAGGTCAGTTAAACCTAAACAAACCTCAACTTATAGCAAATGTAGACGTGGTTAAATTATGCCCTTTCGTATTCCTGCCTTATCTTTTCTATCACCTCTTCGTCAACTTTCCCGTTTTTCATAGGTTTCTTCTCCTTAAAACAACGAGAAATAAGGGCATCCGACCCTGTGATAGTAGGGAATTCTTTTCTTATGGAATATGCCGTAGGCTTCTTAGACAACCATTCTATCCACAGGGCTCTTGTTAATATTTTGAGAGCTTCTGTATCTCTTTTATTGCCGATGAGACGGTGCAGTTTTCTAATTATTATTTCTGTTCTCCATGCATCTTTGATAAACTCTCGGAATTCTTTATTATGTTTGTTGTCTTTCTTTACCGCAGCCTGGGGTTGGAGATTTTGAGCAGAACCAAAGACAGGATCTATAAGGTACCGTTTCACCCATCGTTTTTGGTAACTTAGATAAATGAGACACATTCTAAAATCGTTTTTCTTTGCAGGAAGATTATTCAATATTTCTAGCAATTGTTGCCAATGTTCATTAGCAACAAACCTTATTTCTCCACATTCGTAGTATAAATCATTTTCTCTTGCGACATAATTGCTAAAACTATAAGCGTAGTAATTATCAATCTCTTTTTCCGTCAGTTTCTTTACATCCTTATGATAGTACATGGCAGCAGGCTTCTGAATATACTCTATATAATCTTTAGTATAAGATTCAGACATTTCATAGCATTCAATCAATTCTAGATAAGCGTCTTCTGGCATTATTGCCTTTTCGGCTAAGCTTTTCAAATAGGAAAGATTATTCATCAGGACAAGAATCCTTTCTATAAGATTTTCCATAAGTTCCGGAGCCATAGACTGCGCCAGTCTCATGGTTAGTTCAGCCTCCCGTGGTTCCTTTATCGTTCTAACGTCCCTTAATCCATTTAGGAAATCCTTATCAAGTGATAATCGTGCAGATTCGGCTAACTTTTTCGCCATTTCCTTATCAGAGGGACGTGATTTCGCAAGTATGCATAACTTTGTCAATTCTTCTTTCGAAAGAGATAGTTTGGAACTGGAATGAGCAAGAATCCTTAACGTGTTAAAAACATGGTTGATCTGTTGAGTCGTTCCATTGGTTGACGTTAAGAACTCAGCCCCCATAGACTGAATCAATTGATCGATACTGCCACCTATTAGCTCATATTGCTTTTTCAGATTATCCGCTCCATTAAGTAAGTAACAGGTTCTAAGATGATTGATTTCGCCATAACGAGCCAAGCCAACGATGAAATCATCAGCCTCAATGACATCATTCATTACACCCATGATTTCCATAAAGCAGTCTCGTGACAAACTAAAAGGACTTTCATATTCGCGCAACGGAAGAATACTATCTTGAAGTTCGAATCGACGCGCCAACTTTAGAATACCTACAGCTGCATTACGGATACAATCGAACTCGTCTTTCCAAGGATTGAGAAGCCAGAAGAATTCTTGCTCTCCGACATCGAAAGGATTGAAAACCAATTTCAAATGTCCGCTGCGATAGGCCGACATGGAACGGACTGAAAAGCCAGTGCCTTTCGTGTTACAATCAGCACACTCTCCCTGGGCTTTCAAATCGGATTTCTTCTTGCTGGTTTCTTCGTTATAATCCCACGCATACTGCAAATCTAAATTCGTTCGCAGTATATCACTTCCTTCAAAAATGTTCGTTCCACATTTTTCAAGACGCTTCAGTTCTTTATAAGCTTCATTGAATGTCATATTATTGGAGTTTTAGAATGAGAAGCCATCTCATAATTTGTTAGTAGTAATTGGCTTCGACGTATTCTTTAAGCATCTCTTCGCGAATGACCTCTTTTATCAATGCACACGAAGATTGAACCAGTCCGTCAGAACTATAAGCAGATAAATTATAGCCTGTATATTGTCTGTACTTACTGTTGATGTCATCCAAAATTTTCTGTTCTTCCTTTTGTGCAAATATTAAATCATTATTTGCCTTGATATATTCATCTGAGCCCTCCGTAAGCGCAGTTAATGATTCTTCTATTTTAACTCTTTGCGAACGTGACTCTTTTAATCTCCAGAAATTATTATCAACACGTCTGGTTACGTCTAAAACCTTTTGATCAAATTCAAACATCTCTTCTTGGAATTTTTGTGACACAGCTTCGCTTTTGCGTGAATTCGTCCCGCTACTGTTGTTGCAAGCCATAACAACAAGCGACACTATTAGAAGTAGCATATTAATCTTTTTCATTTCTTTCTGCCCTGAATCCGTGTCGGACACAACTGTTAGGAGTTTATTAAACATTCTGAATAATTCTCTTCGATTTACCTTTTATCTCTTCACCTTCACAACCTTATCGCCGACCTTCACGACAACCACCTCTTCGCCACCGCCTACCGTGACCCGCGTCACCGTGTCAGCTGCTGTGGCTGTTGCGATGAGGCGTCCAGAGAGGTCATAGACTACTATCGGCGTGCCTGCCTGAGCGCCTTCAATCATCAGTTGGTTGCCCTCAGATTGTATGAGCACAGGCACCGCCTTCACACCAGCCATCGCGTCCTCATCATTCTCTGTTATCCCCTCCTTCTGAGGCTCCACTTCTATCCAGCACAGCGTCGCCGTAGCCACCTCAGAATCAATATATCCCTCTTTCGTAGCATAGACGCTAATCATATAAGTTACGTTCAAATTCACGGTAGCCGTAAAGTTCTTCTTAATGTCCGTATCAGTTATCTCCGACACAAATTGCACATCCTCCGTCGCGCTCTTGAACGTCAGTTGCCCGTTCTGATAGGCTATCGTTGGCGTAGCACATTGCTCTAAAGGTTGGAGAGGTATGAATGAGCCCGTCACTATTACGTCATGATCAGGCATTGTTTCGGGAATTTCACTCCAGCCTGAAAATGTATATCCCTCCTTTGATGGTTCTATCTCTGGAGTGATGTTTGTGCCATAGCCTAACTCATAACACTTATATTCCT
This sequence comes from uncultured Prevotellaceae bacterium, assembly GCA_947307015.1. Classification (GTDB taxonomy): domain Bacteria; phylum Bacteroidota; class Bacteroidia; order Bacteroidales; family Bacteroidaceae; genus Physcousia. Next base: position 4,894 of record CAMZHV010000019.1, read on the forward strand.
CGCCATCAACCATGTATGTCAAATTATAGCTGTTGATGGAGAAAGTTCCAGTAACCGTTACGTCGTGTGCTGGCATTGTTTCAGGGATTTCGCTCCAACCGCTGAAGGTATAACCTTCCTTCATAGGATTTGGTTCAGGAGTAATAGCTTCCCCGACCTCCAATATATAAGCTTTATAGTCATACCCATCTATCTGATACGTCAATGTATAATTAGAGTTAGAGGAAAGTGTCGAAACGGCCCTTATCAGTCTTCCTATATAGCGAACGGCCAAAACACCAGAATTTGTATTTCCCGTTTCCGTAAAACCATAACCTCCTTCTGAACTACCTCCTAAAGATGACGACCAATAACAAGCGTATTCTCCTAAATGTTGCTTTTTCCAAGTATTAAAACAATAGCCTCCCATAGGTAAGAATATATACTTGTTGTTTTTTCCTATCACCTTATAGCCATTTGTTCCATTTAATGTTACAGGCTGCCAAGTGCACTCTGATACTAACTCATTCCACTGTGCCTTTGTTGGGAGTTTCCAGCTTTCTCCCCAAAGTACGCATGCAGCGTCGTCATCCCATTCTAATTCTGTCTTATTATCGTAAAATCCATCATAACCATGCTTTGACGCATCAGCCTCTAATACGTATTTTGTATAGCCCTTGATGGTTTCTGTTACAGTAAATCCATCATCATCGATATATTCAATTTTTGTAATTTTATACAGTGGGCAATTATCTTGCTCAAACAATAACGAATTTCTAATAGTAGTTTCGCCCCATGCAAAGTAATTACCATATTCTGTAACGTCAGTTGCTCCCAAATTCATATTAGCCCATAAAGTACCACTTGAAAGTCCCAAATCAACGGTTTTTAATTTTTCCGGCAACTGAGAAAAGGCTTTAATGCAAATTATGAATGAGAATAGAGCCCCAATAAAAAAGACTTTTGTTTTCATAATTGTTTAAAATAATTATATTTGTATTGTGTAGATAGTATAAAAAAAGAAAACGTGGACTACTTACTTCGTCTACGTTATCTGAGGTATCGCCAAACACCTAACACACTATATCCGAGTAAAAGCCCACGCCATCTGGCGTGAGCATCCTTGGCTCTTTACTCTTGTGTGTTACTTTAATTTTGGCGAAATTCAGATAACAAGAATCAAAGCGGATGCGTCATCCTTATGTCTTTATGAGTTATGATGTTATGTCATAGGCCAAATATGATGTTAATGGTTAAAGGTTCTTGAAGTGTCAAGCGAGCAAGCTCGATCGCGCTAAGGCTTATTTCGGCTCACTCAGAGCCGTTTCCTTGCCCTTTCGGGGACAAAAGTACAAAAACATTTGTGAATCGTTGCAAAAAAAGAGGGGAAAAATTTGGAGGGAAGTGAAAAAAACAGAATATTGGGGATAACCTTATGCTAAGCTCTTCAGTCCATTGATGATGCGACGTGTGCCTTCGATGACACGTGAGCGCTGGGTGGCGAGATTGATACGCATGAAGCCTTGCTGACCGTACATCTCACCGCCATTGATCCAAACCTTGTAGTTCTTGCGCAGGTAGTCGGAGATCTCATTGGAAGTCAGGGGGAAGGCGGTGACATCCATCCAAGCGAGGTAAGTGCCTTCGAGGGGTGCGATGGGCAGTGCGGGAAAGGCGGATTGCATCTCGCGAAGGAAGAGGCGGTAGTTGTCATAGATATAGGCGACGAGGGCATCGAGCCAGGCCTCGCCCTCGGATGTATAGGCTGCCTGCAACGCTACGAAGCTGAAGCAGTTGATGTCGCAGATCTCATTGATGTTGATTTGTCGATCGATGCGATGGCGCAGGTCGTCGAAGCGCGTGATGATATAGGCAGCCATCAGACCAGCCGTATTGAAGGCTTTGTTGGGCGCATTGGCAACAACCCATTGGCAGTCAGCGGCATCTGCGATGGGTGCGAAGGGCAGGTAGCTGCGTCCGAGCTGCGGGTCGATGAACTCGCAGTGTATCTCGTCGGAGAGGAGAATCATGTCATAGCGATGGCAGAGGTCAGCCACACGGCGCAACTCATCCAATGTCCACACACGGCCCGTCGGGTTGTGCGGATTACAGAAGAGGAACAGGCGCGGGCGCTCGCGGGCGACGGTCTGCTCCAAGGCTTCGAAATCAATGGTGTAGCTCTCGGCCTCGGGCTTCCACGTCAACGGAAACTCGATGGAGCGGCTGCCGTTGTTGCGCACGCTGGAGAAGAAGCAGTTGTAGGCAGGCGTGAAGAAAAGCACGGACTCCTCGGGGTGCACCAGCGCCTGGATGATGACCGAGAAAGCAGGCACAACCCCGCTGGTGTAGAGCATCCACTCACGCTGTGGCGCCCAGCCATGACGATGGCTGTTCCACCATGTGATGGCATCATAGAACGCATCGGGAATCAGGTTGTAGGCATAGACACCATGCTCGGCACGTCGCATGACGGCCGCCTTGACGCAGGGCGCTGTCTCAAAATCCATGTCGGCCACCCACATGGGCAGCACGCCTTCTTCGGCTTCGTCCCATTTCACGCAGTTGGTGCCGCGGCGGGGAATCTCTTGGTTGAAGTTGTAGTTCATATTAGGTGGTGGGAATCGCTGTAGAACAGCGATATACGGAACAAAAAAAATCTATCTTGTGAGCACCTCGCAGTTGGCGGGCTGCTTGATGTGCTCGTCGATGGTGATCTTGCCGATAGCGTCGGCGATAATGCGTCCACTGATGGGGTTCTTCACCTCGGTGATGGCACCGGTGATGGAGGCATTGATGTTGCGGCTGTCCTCGAAAGCACGGTCGCTGGCAGCATCGAAGGTGCAGTCCTCAAGCGTCAGGCCGTCAATGTAGCAGAGGGGCTGTTCGCCTGCGATGTGGCAGCGCACCAGGCGCAGGTTCTTGGAGTGCCAACCCAGGTACTCGCCATCGAGGAAGGAGTCGTAGATGGTCACGTTCTCCGTCTCCCAGAAGGCGTCCTTGGTGACGATATGCGCGTTGCGGATGACGGCGTTCTTCACGTACTGGAAGACATACATCGAATCCGTCTTGAGCCCGTCGATGTCCACATTCTCGCAGAACATGAAGGGATAAGTGCCGCGGTAGAGACGTACGTCCCTTATCTTCAAGCCGTTGACACGCCAGAAGGTCTCGTCGGCATCGTTCATCTCCACATTCTCGAGCGTCAAGCCCCGCATCTCGCGGAAGAACTTAGGCGCCTCGATGATGGTGTCGCGCATGGTCATGTCGGTGCTATACCAGATGGCAGAGCGCGAGGTGACCTCGAAATAGCAGTTGGTGATGAGCGAGCCGTCGACGTGCCACCACGGGTACTTGCCGATGAAACGGCAGTGGTCAGCTTCGATATTCTGGCAGCATTTGATGCCGCTCTCGCCCTCGGTAATCGTTACATTCTCAAGTCGTGTGTCGTGGATGGCGAACAGCGGACGCTCGCCTCCAAAGAGTTTGTCTTTAATGATTTCTTTCATTTCCAATCCCAATTAAATTATATATTGTCTCGATTATACTTTATCTTTCCCCTTCATCCAATTGCCCCTCTTCAACCTCACGAGGAAGATGAGGCCACGGAAGGTGAGTTCGATAGCCATGCCGAGCCATACGCCCTGCAAGCCATAGCGGGGTGCGAGGAGGGCAGCGAGGGTGACACGCACAGCCCACATCGAGAAGAGGTTCATCATGGACGGTTTCTTGGTGTCGCCCGTACCTACGAAGCAGCTCATCGCTACGATGCTGGCAGCAAAGCCCGGCTCAGCCCATGCCTCGATGCGCAGACACTCCACGCCCAGCTGTCGCACAGCCTCGTCGGGCGTCAGCGATGCCATCATGAGCGGTGCGGTGGCATACATCACAGCACCCATGAGCGTCATCACAGCGATGCCCAAAAGCGTTGTCATCCAGGCGAAGCGTTCCGTGAGGCGATAACGCTTAGCTCCATAGCTCTGTCCGACGAGCGTCGTGGCAGCCTCACCGATACCATAGCCTGGCATATAGCAAAGGCTCTCGGCCGTGATACCCAACGCATTGGCAGCGATGGCCACAGCGCCGAGAGGAGCCACGATGATGGTGATGGTGATCTGTGCCACGTTCATCAACACGCGCTGCAAGAAGATGGGACCAGCGATGCTACCGGCCTTGCTGAGCGTGTGACGCTGCAAGCGGAAGGAGCCATGATCACCCAAGAGGCGCAGCTCGGGACAGCGCGTGACAGCATACCACAGGAGATAGGATGCGATGAGCGCTTCAGCGAGAAGCGTGCCCAAGGCAGCGCCCGCTACGCCAAGGCCAGCACCCGGAATAGTTATGCCCTCGACCGTGCGCGTAGGGAAGATGAGGAAGAAGTTGAAAGCAACATCAAGAACACACATGACAATATTCGCCAACGAAGGCACCTTGATATTGCCGGCGCAACGAAGCATCGACGAAGCCAACATATTCATCATCGCCATCGGAGCGCCAAGGGTGAAGATCAGGAAATACGTGGAAGCATCGCCACAAATCTCGTCGCCACCGCCAAGCCAATGAGGCAAGGGGCCTGAGATGGCGGCGCCAATTAGGCCCGTGAGCACAGCTAACGCCAACGAGGCCAAGAGGCTCTGACGGAACACGGCACGCGCGCCCGGAAGGTCGTTAGCGCCCACGAGATGAGCCACTTGCACCGAGAAACCCGTCGCAGCACACGAAATGATGCTCCAGAACAGCCATGTGGAAGTGGCGATGATGCCGATGCTGGCCGAGGCCAAAGCGCCCAACGAACCTACCATAGCATCGTCGATGTAGAACATCAGGATAGTGGACAGCTGCGCCAGAATGGCCGGCACGGACAGCAACGCCGTCAGCCGCAACTGCTCTGCGGTCGACAACTTGCCATGCTCACGGATGCGCAGGAGAAGAGTGTCTTTTGTGCTTGCCATACCTCTTTTTGCGGTTGCAAAAGTACAACAAAAGCCGTATTCTACCAACAAAATGCGTTAAACTCATTTAAACATTAAACTTTATTGGCAATAATGTGTCTTATTTCGAGAAAAAAGGTATACCTTTGTACGCTTAAAAGCTCAAGCAGGTACACATTATTATATAAAATAGGAAACACCAACGAACATTTCAAGATAATGAAAAGACTTTTGTTCACGATCGCTTGCGCCATGACGGCAACGGGTTTCTACGCCCAGGAAGCATGGACGCTACAGCGTTGCCTCGACTATGCAGCCGAGAAAAACATCACCATTCAGAAGAACCGCCTGTCGGAACTCGAAGCTGAAGCACAGCTGAAGCAGACGAAGGCCGCGCTCTTCCCCACCCTATCTGCGTCCATGAGCCAGAGCGTCGGCTACCGCCCCTTCCAGGAGGCTACCGTCATCGTGCAGAACGGCATGGCCACCTCTACGAATAATAAGGTGACGGAGAACGGTTCCTACGGCCTGAACGCCAACTGGACCGTGTGGGACGGCGGCATTAACCGCAAGAATATCAAGGCTCAGGAAGTGCAGACAGAGCTCAGTGCCGTGCAGACGGAACAGACGCTGAAGAGCATTCAAGAGCAGATTGCACAGCTCTATGTGCAGGTGCTCTACACCATTGAGGCCAAGCGCGTCAATGAGCAATTGGCAGCCACAGCCCAGCAGCAGTTGGAGCGTGGACAGGAGCGCTACAAGGTAGGCGATCTGGCCAAGGCCGACGTAGCACAATTGGAGTCGCAAGTGGCACAGACACAATATGATGTAGTGAACGCGCAGACGCAGATCGACGGCTACAAGCGCCAGCTGAAAGCGCTGCTTCAACTGGACATCAACGAGTCGTTTGACGTCAGCGCCAATGAGATGGACGACGAACGCGCCATGCAACCCATCCCCGACAAGATAGACGTGTATAACATGGCCGTGGCCACACGCCCTGAGATACGTGCAGCACAGCTGCAGGCAGACGCCGCCGCCGTGCAACTTGACATCGCCAAGCGCGGTTACCTCCCCAGCATCAGCCTCAATGCAGGCATCGGCGACAGCCACTACAGCGCCTCCGACGAAAGCTTTGGCGAACAATTGAAGCGCAACTTGAACGGTAGCATCGGCCTCGGCGTCAGCGTACCTATCTTCGACAACCGCCGTAACAAGACCTCTGTGGAGCGCGCCAAGATCAGTCAGACCAATGCCTCCCTCGACCTTTTGGACAAGCAGACGACCCTCGGCTCCACCATCGAAAACCTCTGGCTGCAGGCCACCAGCGCCCAGCAGCGCTTCGTGAGTGCCGTCGCCGCCGTGAAGAGTCAGGAGACGAACTACGAGCTCATCAACGAACAGTTCAAAGCGGGTTTGAAGAACATCGTCGACCTCCTGCAAGCACGCGACAACCTGCTGCAAGCCCAGCAGAACAAGCTGCAAAGCAAATATACAGCCATCCTCAACACACAGCTTCTCCGCTTCTATCAAGGAGGAGGGTTAGAGATGTAGACCCCCCCCCGCCTAGCCTCACGTGCTAAACGGCAATTGCAACGATTAGGATAAACCTATCTTGCACTTGCCGAGCACTGAGAAGGCAACTTTGAAAATGATACTCAATCATTTCCTGTGTTGCCACCCTGTGAGGGAGGGGAGAGAGCACTCACCATCAAAAATTGACTAAGATAATATAAAAAGAATCTATGAATACATTCCATTTCACAAAACATTCTACTCCCTCCCTTATAGGGTGGAGCGAAGACGGAACTATTAAGTGTTCCGGCTGGAGCTACTCGGGAGGAGAGTCCCTTATTTTGCTGGCCCTCCTATTATTGATTGGTTGTGCAAAGAAGCCTGCTGCCCAGTACGAGACAACTGTCGTAGAGAAAGGCAATATATCGACTACCGTAACAGCCACCGGCACCATTGAGCCAGTCACCAGCGTTGAAGTCGGTACGCAGGTCAGCGGTATCGTCGCCAAGATCTTCGTGGACTACAACAGCGAGGTCAAAGCTGGTCAGGTCATCGCCGAACTCGACAAGACGAACCTCATCAGCACCCTTGAGAGCCAACGTGCCAATCTCACCAGTGCAGAGAGCTCATTCGCCTATCAGAAAGCTAACTACGAACGTCAGAAGACGCTCTACGACAAGGGCTTGATTTCCGCCAACGATTACGAGCAGGCACGCCTCAACTACGTGCAGGCCGAGCAGCAGGTGACCACCGCCCGCCAGAGCGTGAAGCGCGCCGAGACCGACCTCGGCTACGCCACTATCACATCGCCCATCAATGGTGTCGTGCTTTCCAAGGCTGTTGAGGAAGGACAGACAGTGGCCGCTTCCTTCAGCACGCCGACACTCTTCACCATCGCGCAGGACTTGACGGATATGCGCGTCATCGCGGACATCGACGAAGCTGACATCGGCGAGGTGAAGGAGGGACAGCGCGTGTCGTTCACCGTCGACGCTTTCCCCAACGACATTTTCCAAGGCTTCGTGACTCAAGTGCGCCAGCAGGCAACGACAGAGAGTAATGTCGTCACCTACGAAGTGGTCATCAGCGCGCCCAACGCCGACCTCAAGCTGAAGCCCGGCCTGACGGCCAATGTCACCATCTACACGCTTGAGAAAAACGACGTCCTCATGGTGACGGCCAAGGCCCTGCGCTTTACTCCCAACGAGGCACTCATCGACAAAGACGAGACTATCGAGCCCTGTGAGGCCAGGAACAAAGTGTGGGTGCGCCAAGGCAAGACCTTCAAGGCACTGCCCGTAGAAGTGGGCGTCTCCAACGGTACATTGACAGAGATTGTCAGCGGCGTCAGCGAAGGTACAGAAGTGCTCGAAGAGATGGTTTTCGATGAGATGCCAGCAATGGACGCCTCGCAGCAGAAGAGCAATCCCTTCATGCCCGGACGCCCCGGCGGCAACAGGAACCAGCAGCGCGGTGGCGGCGCCAACCAAAGGAAATAGCGGACCCACACGGCCTCACCCCCAGCCCCTCTCCCGTGGGAGAGGGGAGCTTTAGGGAGGGAGTGGTCACTTCAAGAACTGAAATCCCAAATGAATACAACAGATAAAAGCCAGCAGCCAAAAGACCCCAAAGTCGTCATCAAGCTCGACAATGTGCGTCGCCACTTCCAAGTCGGCAACGAGACGGTGAAGGCGTTGCGCGGTGTCTCCTTCGAGATCCACGAGGGCGAGTTCGTCACCATCATGGGAACGTCCGGCTCCGGTAAGTCCACGCTCCTGAATCAGCTTGGCTGCTTAGACACGCCCACGAGCGGCGAGTACTACCTCGACGGTATCAGCGTGCGCACGATGCGCCGCAGCCAGCGTGCCCGCCTGCGCAACCGCAAGATTGGTTTCGTGTTCCAAAACTACAACCTGCTGCCCAAGACCACAGCCGTGGAGAATGTTGAGCTGCCGCTGATGTACAACACGCAATACTCCGCCAAGCAACGTCGCGAGGCAGCCATTGCAGCGCTGCAAGCCGTAGGTCTCGGCGACCGTCTGGAACACAAGAGCAATCAGATGTCTGGCGGTCAAATGCAACGCGTCGCCATAGCCCGCGCCTTAGTCAATAATCCCGCCGTGATCCTTGCCGACGAAGCAACAGGTAACCTCGACACCCGCACTTCCTACGAAGTCCTCGTGCTCTTCCAGAAGCTACACGCCGAAGGGCGCACCATCATCTTCGTCACCCACAACCCCGAGATTGCCCGATACTCCAGCAGGAACATTATTCTGCGTGACGGCAAGATACGCGAAGACACCACCAACCCCAATATCCTCAGCGCAGCCGAAGCACTGGCTGCACTGCCTGCGCCAGAGGATTAAAAGACCCACCCTAAGCCTCACCCCTAACCCCTCTCCCGTGGGAGAGGGGAACTTTGGGGAGGGAATAATTACTGTCAAATATTACAATCTATTTTAAATGATAAGACTCAAACTTTTCAGAATTTAAATACATTCTGCTCCCTCCCTAACAAGGAGGGCGGGGGGAGAGTCTGTTTTTCCTATGTCTTTCACCAACTTAATCAAAGTAGCCATCAGGGCTATACTCAGCAACAAAGGACGTTCGTTCCTCTCCATGCTCGGCATTATCATTGGTGTCGGGGCTGTCATCGTCATGATGGCTATCGGACAAGGCTCCAAGCAGAGCATCCGCGAGGAGATTCAGAAGAACGGCACCAACATGCTCACCATCCGTCCCGGAGCCGATATGCGTAGCGGTGTACGTCTCGACCCCTCTGCCATGCAAACGCTCAAACAGATTGACTACGAGACGATTCTTGCCGAAGCCAAATTCGTCAACAAGGTATCGCCCGAAGTGAGCAGCAGCGGACAGGCCATCTTCGGCTCCAACAACACCACCTCCACCTGCTACGGCGAATCGACCGACTATCTGGGCATCCGCCTGTGGGAGATGGACGAAGGCATCTTCTTCACCGAGGAAGATATCAAGAAGAGCTCCAAGGTCTGCGTCATCGGACAGACGGTCGTCAAGGAACTCTTCCCCAATGGCCAAGATCCCATCGGCAAGACTATCCGCTTCAAGAACATTCCTTTCCGCGTCATCGGCGTTTTCAAGTCCAAAGGCTACAATAACTGGGGTATGGATCAGGACAATGTCATCGTAGCCCCCTACACCACCGTCATGAAGCGCCTGGCTGCACAGACCCATTACAACAGCATTCTCTGTTCAGCCGTCACCGAAGAGCTCAGCGACGAGGCCATCGAAGACCTCACGCAGATATTACGCCGCACACATAAACTCAAGGATGGCGAAGAGGATAATTTCACCATCCGTTCGCAGCAGGAGATGATGGAGACAATGTCCTCGACAATGGACACCATCACCATTATCCTCGTGGTGGCAGCAGCCTTCTCGCTTCTCGTAGCTGGTATCGGTATCATGAATATCATGCTTGTCAGCGTCACGGAGCGCACGAAGGAAATCGGTTTGCGCATGAGCGTAGGCGCACGAGGTGTAGACATCAGCAACCAGTTCCTCATCGAGTCCGTCCTCATCAGCCTCACGGGAGGTATCCTCGGCATCATCTTCGGTGCCTTGCTCACCTGGGGCTGTAACGCCATTATCGGTTATCCTGCCATCATCCCCGCCTGGAGCGTTATTGTCAGCTTTGCTGTCTGCGTTATCATCGGCATTGGATTCGGCTACTTCCCTGCAGAGAAAGCTGCCCGCCTCGATCCCATCGAAGCTATCAGGTATGAATAAAAGACCCACAAGACCCACCCCAAAGACTCTCCCCCCGAGACTCTCCCCCCGAACCAGTCCAGCCGGAACACTTAATAGTTCCGTCTTCCTGGCACCCTATAAGGGAGGGAGCGGTTACCTTCAAGAATAAACAAATGAATCAGAATTTAATAATGCCTTTTATGAACCTTTTCCATTTCACCAAACATTCTGCTCCCTCCCTAACAGGGAGGGCGGGGGGAGAGTCCGTTCTTCTCCTTTTCTTTTTAATCCTTCCCCTCTTTGCTTTTGCAGAAAAGAGAGACGATTCTAAGTACATGGCTGGCGCTGTGCCTGAGCAGAACGGCATCATCACCTTCACGCAGACCTTCAGCGTACCCGGCAAGACGCAAGCTGACATCTATCCCGTGATGCAGACATACGTCAAGGGACTCGTGGCAGCCGGACGCCAAGACCTGCGCACGCGCGTCATCTCCGACGAGAACAACACCATCGTGGCTAACGTCGAAGAAATCATGACCTTCAAAAAGATGTTCCTCAGCTGGGATCACACCTATTTCCGCTATCTCATCATCGCCGAGTGTACGCCTGAGGCAAAGGTCAAGATGACCGTCACGAAGATCACCTACTACTATATGTTTGATCAAGAAGGCAAGAATGGTGAGCACTACAAAGCCGAGGAATGGATTTCCGACAAGGAAGCCCTCAACAAGGCGCAGACCAGACTATTGCCCCGCAGTGGCAAGTTCCGTCGCAAGACCGTTGATCGCGTTGAGGAAATCTTCGCCAACGCCCGCGCAGCCTTCGAAGAACCTGAAGAGCCCGTCGTGCAGCCCGCCAAAGAGGCAGCCACTGTGGTCGAATAATTAGCTAAACGTCCTCACCTACTGTCGGTGAACGTCCAAGCTGACGCCCGCCCCACGACAGTCGGCACCCATCGGCGGATTCTCCTTGAGAATCTCAAGATGAACGGCCACGGCGGCGGGAAAGCGATCAAAAAGAGCGCGGCAAATGCGCCCTGCTACGTGCTCAAGAAGCCGGGATGGAATATCCATCTCGGCTTTAATGATAGAAAAAATATCGGCGTAGGAGATGGTTCCGCTGAGCTCATCGATGTCCATGGCCTGCGAGAAGTCCGTCTCTATACCTATGTTTATGATATAATACGCTCCCACGGTGCGCTCCTGCGGGAACACGCCGTGGTAAGCGAAGATTTTCAAGTCCTTTAGCAGGATTTGAGAACTGTCTACTTTGAACATTTAACCTAAATGATTAAACTCACTATGGTTAGCCACAGCGACTGGCTCCGCAATTCGTACATATCAAACAACCTTCTTGGTAGACGAGGCTCTCTTCACCACAGTTGGGACAGATGAGGCCACGGGCTGCGGTGCCATCGGTGATGTATTTCTTGAGGGCACGCTCTACGCCGTTCTTCCACGTGTTGATGCTTTCGCTGTTGAGCTGCAACTGATCGACAAGACGGATGACATGGTCGAGAGGCATACGATAACGGAGCACGCCGGAGATGAGCTTGGCATAGTTCCAGTACTCGGGATTGAACTTCTCGGAGAGACCTTCGACTGTCGTCTTATAGCCACGCTTGTTCTCGAATTGAAAATCGTAGCGCTTCGTGCCATCAGGGTTCAACTGCTTGATGATGCGACCTTTGGTAACGCTCTTCGGCAGAAGAATTCCCTCTTCATCGTCCTGCAAGCCAGTGAAGATTTCGTAGGGATAGCCGTTGAGGAGTCCGACGAAGGCCACCCATTTCTCCCTGTTGTTCTGGAAACGAACCACATCACATTCGAGCACGTCGGGACGTTTCTCCACCACCTCGGGCAGATGGAACGCATGTTCTTCGGGCTCGTCGCTTGTCTCCAAGTGTGGCACGTCCTGCTGCGCGCCTTCCTCCTTTTTCTCTTTCTTGCTGACGCTGATCATGACGCCGTTGCGCGAGCCGTCGCGATAAATGGTGCAGCCCTTGCATCCGCTGCGCCAAGCCTCCATATAGAGGTCGTTTACCAGCTGCTCGTCAACGTTGTTGGGGAGGTTCACGGTGACGCTGATGCTGTGATCCACCCACTTCTGAATGGCTCCCTGCATCCGCACCTTCATCAACCAGTCGATTTCGTTGGCCGTAGCCTTATTGTAGGGCGACTGCTCCACAAGCTCGTCAATCTCCTCCTGCGTGTAGCGACGCTCCGTGTCAAGCCCGCAGACCTTCATCCACGTGAGGAACTTATGATGGTAAACGATGTATTCTTCGTAGGAGTCACCCACATCATCGGTGAAGTCCACGTGTACCTCGGGATCGTTGGGATTCACCTTGCGGCGGCGCTTGTAGACAGGCATGAACACAGGCTCAATACCACTGGTCGTCTGCGTCATCAAAGACGTTGTACCTGTGGGAGCAATGGTGAGGCAAGCCACATTGCGACGTCCGAACTTTTTCATCTCCTCATAGAGCTTCGGGTCAGCATCCTTGATGCGTCGGATGAAGGGATTATTCTCCTCGCGCTTGGCATCATACATCTCGAAGGCACCGCGCTCGCGTGCCATCTGCACGCTGCTGGCGTAGGCTGAGAGGCAGACGGTCTTCTGCACCTCAACGGCGAAATCCGTAGCCTCCTGTGTGCCGTAGCGAAGTCCGAGGGCGGCGAGCATATCGCCTTCGGCCGTGATGCCCACGCCTGTGCGGCGTCCCATGGAGCTCTTGCGCAGAATCTTTTTCCAAAGGTTGCGCTCAGCGAATTTGACTTCCTCATTCTGTGGGTCAGCGTCAATCTTGTTCAGAATCAGCTCGATCTTCTCCAATTCGAGGTCAATGATATCATCCATGATGCGCTGCGCCTTCCTGACGTGGTCGCGGAACTTGTCGAAGTTGAAGCGAGCATTGGTCGTGAAGGGGTCGTCGACATACTCGTAAAGGTTGATGGCTAGCAGGCGGCACGAGTCGTAGGGACAGAGAGGTATCTCGCCACAGGGGTTCGTGCTGACGGTGCGGAAGCCCAGATCGGCATAGCAGTCGGGCACGCTCTCGCGGAGAATAGTATCCCAAAAAAGTACGCCAGGTTCAGCACTTTTCCATGCGTTGTGAACAATCTTTCGCCATAGTCCTGAAGCATCTATCTCCTTGGAAACGAGGGGTTCCTTGCTGTCGATGGGGAACTGCTGCACATAGGGCCTACCCTCAGCGGCAGCCTGCATGAAAGCATCGTCGATCTTCACGCTGACGTTGGCACCCGTCACCTTGCCCTCAGTCATCTTCGCATCGATGAAAGCCTCAGCATCGGGATGCTTGATGCTTACGCTGAGCATGAGGGCACCGCGGCGACCGTCCTGAGCCACTTCGCGCGTACTATTACTATATCGCTCCATGAACGGCACGAGACCCGTAGAGGTCAACGCCGAATTCTTCACCGGCGAACCAGCGGGGCGGAGGTGTGAGAGGTCATGCCCCACCCCACCGCGACGCTTCATCAGCTGCACCTGCTCTTCGTCGATGCGGATGACAGCGCCGTAGCTGTCGCTGTCGCCGTCCAAGCCCACCACGAAGCAGTTGCTCAGTGAGGCCACCTGGAAATGATTGCCGATACCCGTCATGGGTGAACCGGCGGGGATAATGTAACGGAAATGGTCAAGAAGGTCAAACACCTCCTGTGCCGTCATGGGATTCGGATACCTCTGTTCGATGCGGGCCACCTCGTTAGCAATGCGCCAGTGCATGTCTGCCGGACTCTTCTCATAGATATTGCCGTAGGAGTCCTTCATGGCATATTTGTTCACCCACACGCGAGCGGCCAACTCGTCACCTGAAAAATAATCTAAAGAAGCCGCGAAGGCTTCGTCGTAGGAATACGTCTGTTCCATTGGTTGTTATGGTAATCGTGAATATTAAATATCAATAGCTGCTAAACAAAGTTATCCATGTTGGACCACTTTTTGCGCCGCAAAACTACAAAACTTTTCCCTTTTAGCCAACATTTCCGCTATAAAAAAAATATAAAAATGACGAAACCTTGGTAGCAGCGATGACAGCTGACGAGGAAGGAATGAGCATTTACGTGAAGGCAAAAACGCGAAATATGCCCGTCTATTCTTATTTTTCTCACTGAAAATTTGGCTCGAATACGTCAAACGCTTAACTTTGTACCCTGAAAACACAAGTGCCTGTTATGAAACCTAAAAACTTTCTTACCTATTTTCTTTGTGTGCTGCTCAGCCTCACGGTTTCGCCTGCATGGGGCAGCCGCAAGAAGCAAGCTGCCGAGCGTCCTTTGCGCGTCGCTTGTGTGGGCAATAGCGTTACATACGGCTATGGTCTGCGCCACCGCGACCGCGATGCCTACCCTGTCAGATTGCAACAGATGCTCGACAGCGCGTATGGAGCCAACCGCTTCGAAGTTGGCAACTTCGGACATTCCGGCGCCACCTTATTATACAAAGGTCACAGACCTTACGTCAAACTGCCCGAGTTCCATCAGGCTCTGGACTTCAAGGCCGACTGGGTGGTCATTCACCTTGGCTTGAACGACACAGATCCGCGCAACTGGCCCGACTGGAAAGAAGAGTTCATCCCCAATTACCGTGCCCTCATCGACTCGTTCCGCACGGTGAACCCCGAGGCACGCATCCTCGTCTGCAAGATGACGCCCATCTTTGATCGCCATTCCCGCTTCCAAAGCGGCACGCGCGACTGGCACGCGCAGATTCAGCGAGCCATAGAACAGGTGGCACAAGGCGCTGGAGCCCAGCTCGTCGATCTCTATACCCCACTCCATTCCCGTCCCGACCTCTTCCCCGACGCCCTGCACCCCAATCCCGAGGGTGCCATGATCCTGGCACGAACCGTTTATGGAGCGCTCACGGGTGACCACGGAGGCCTGCAGCTGCCGCCAGTCTATTCCAACGGCATGGTGCTGCCGCGCGACGAGCACCTCTTGATAGAAGGACGAGCCAACGCCCGCCAAAATATCCGTCGTGTGCTGAGCAAAGATGGAAAAGTGGTCGACGAAGGCGAAACCTTTACACGTGCCGATGGAACATGGTCTATGGAACTGCCCCATATAAAAGCCGGAGGGCCCTACACGCTGACGTTCACCGCTACGCCGCTGAACCCTGACAACTACCACTTCTACTACGCTGAGAAGTATCCCTTCCGCCTTGAAAATCTCACAAAAGCCAAGGCGCAGACGCTGACCATCGACAGCCTCTACTTCGGCGACCTGTGGTTAGCCAGCGGACAGTCCAACATGGAGTTACGTGTGGATCAGTGCAACACGCTGGAACAGGATCTTGCCGATGCTGCCCGGATCGGGAATCGCCTACACCTATTTAATATGCCTGCACGCGCACGCACGGATGCAGTGGAGTGGCCCGACAGCGTGCTTGTCTTCACTAACCGACTGCAACACATGGCTTTCCAAGGCTGGCAGACCGCTTCGTCCGCCTCGGTCCGTGCCTTTTCTGCCGTCGCTTTTAATTTCGGACGCGTGCTCTGCGACAGTCTGGAGGACGTGCCTATCGGCATCATCTGTAATGCCGTGGGTGGCTCGACGACTGAATCGTGGATAGACCGCACAACCTTGGAGTGGGAACTTCCGAACATCATCAGCAACTGGCGCAACGGCGACTACGGACAGCCTTGGGCACGAGGCCGCATGACACAGAACATCGCGCGAGCCCTTGATAAGGAATCGCCCGTCTACAATCCCCTGCAACGCCATCCCTACGAACCCTGCTACCTTTTCGAAGCTGCCATAGCACCCCTTGGCCATTTACCCATCAAGGGCGTTATCTGGTATCAGGGCGAAAGCAACGCCAACAACATCGAGCTTCACGAACAGCTATTCAACCTGTTGGAACAGTCCTGGCGCAAGCATTTTGCACGACGCTGGAATTGTGAGTTCCAGAAGAAACCTGTGCTGCCCTTCTACACAGTCCAGCTCAGCAGCCTGCCACGTCCGTCGTGGCCGGCTTTCCGCGACAGCCAGCGTCGTCTGGCAGAGAAGCTGGAGCACACAGGCTTAGTTGTCAGCACTGACCTTGGCGACGCCACCGATGTCCACTACCGCAACAAACGTCCTGTAGGTGAGCGTTTGGCCCTGCAGGCTTTGCACTACACTTACGGCCACACGCTGGAGTGTGAAGGCCCCACGCTGAGCTCAGCCGTCAAGGGACAAAACCATACCGTAGCCCTACAGTTCGACCACGCCGACGGGCTCACCTGCACGCGCGGATTCGAAATTGCCAGCTCAGACGGCCTTTTCTATCCAGCTGACATCAAGATAGAAGGTAACAAAATCCTTCTCTCGTCGCCCTCTGTGAAATGGCCTACCACCGTACGCTACGGATGGAGCGGCTACACCGATGCCGACCTCCGCAACGCTCAAGGGCTGCCCGCCTCTACCTTCAAGATAGACGTGAACTAATTTAATCTAACACAAAACAGCATATCAGATGAAATATTCGACGCCATTGCTCTTCGCTTGCGCCTTCGCGCTCGCAGCGTGTACCAGCCAACCTCCGACGGAGACGACAGAACTCACCACGCCAGGCAATCCATTCCTCCCTCTTTGGGAGTACATCCCCGACGGCGAGCCCTATGTCTTTGAAGACCCAGACAACCCGGGACAATACCGCGTGTATATCTATGGCTCGCACGATAGTATGCGCTCGGAATACTGCGGCCGCGAGCAGGTCGTGTGGTCGGCCAGCGTGGATGACCTGGCACACTGGCGCTACGACGGCGTAATCTTCAGCGTCACCAAGGACGCCAATGGGCAACTCCTTGATCCCGAAGGTAAGGGTGATGTGCTTTACGCGCCTGATGTAACGCTGCGCATCGCTGCCGACGGCACCAAGACCTACTATCTCTATCCCAACAACCAGAGCGGAGGCCGCAATGGTATGGTTTGTAAGAGTGCCCGCCCCGACGGCCCCTTTGAGGTGTGCAACTGGAGTAAGGAGAATCCCGCTACGACAGACGGCGTACTACAGTTTGACCCAGGCGTCTTCATCGACGACGACGGCCGTGTCTATGCCTACTGGGGCTTCGAACGTTCTTTTGCTGCTGAGCTCGACCCCAGCACTATGGCCACCGTAAAGCCTGGTACACAAATCGTCGAGGATATGGTGCCCGGACGCTATCAGCCGGGCGTGTTCCGCTTCTTCGAGGCCTCCTCCATCCGCAAGATTAAGGACAAATATGTGTTCATCTACAGCCGCTTCACCGAAGAAGGTGAGTTCGGCCTACCTTCCTCCAACTACACGTTAGCCTACGCCTACAGCGACGCACCCTTAGGCCCCTACACATACGGCGGCACCATCATCGACGGCCGTGCGCGCAGCACCGACGAGCAGGGCCAAGTGATTGCTTCAGCTTATGTGGATGGCAACACCCACGGTAGCATCTGCGAGATCGCAGGGCAATGGTACGTCTTTTATCACCGCCAGACGGGCACCAACGAATATGCGCGTCAGGCCATGGTGGCCCCCATCGACGTTACCGTGGAAGAAGGAGCAGGTGGAAAGGTTGTCATCAGCGAGGGCGAATACACGTCTGAGGGTTTTGCGCTCGACGGCCTCAACCCGCAGGAACGCCACCCTGCAGCCATCGCCTGCTGGATGACAGGTCCCCAGCCCATGGAACACGAATGGCCCAACTACACGCACTACGGCTCTTACATTGAGCCCACCTACGGTAGCGACAACCGCTTTGAAGCCCCCTACGACCTACCCGACAACGAGAATCCAGTGGTGAATAACACCGCAGGCTCCATTGTGGGCTACAAATACTTCAACTTCACCAAGGCTGGCAAACGCGACCTCAAGCTACGACTCAACCTCACGCCAGAGGGTGTCAATGGCATCATACACATCATGGTAGACAGCCCATGGGAGTCATGCGGCGGCACCTGCTTAGGCACAATCCCCCTTCAAGCCGATCTTCCCCAACAACAAACGGAATTCACGGTTAACCTCACCACGGCAGCCCTCACTGGCAAACATTCCATCTTCTTCACCTTTGCCTCACCCGAACAAGACAAATCCCTCTGCATTCTTCACGACTTCGTCTTCGAGTAAGCAAGCTCAATAACATGAACATCGAACAAGTACGCGATTATACGCTGTCACTCTATGGTGTCACAGAAGACCAACCCTTTGGCGATGACATCATTACCTTTAGACTTGAAGGGAAGATATTCCTATGTCTTTGGGTGGGAGGAAGCAAGCATGACATGAAAGAATCTGCCCCAAGATTTGCCGTGAAGCTGTCTCCAGAGCGGAATGAAGAACTCCGCGAACAGTTCTCTGCCGTCACACCAGCTTGGCATTGGAACAAGAAGCACTGGAGTGATGTATACTATGAGCTGTTGGACGAAGCCCAGGTTGAAGAATGGATCAGAGAGTCCTATCTACTCGTAGCTTCCAAACTCCCCAAAGCCGTTAGACAGCAGTATCTTTGTGCTGTCAAAGCAGAGTGATGGTCATGACATGGCGCGTGGAACTGTCGACTTCAAATCCGGCGGCTACGCGGCGCCCAAGGACCCACGCAATGCGATCGGCAGAACAGATGACCAGTTGGCGTTCCTTGTCAAAGAGCGAGAGCTTCAAGTCGGTAAGGAGGTCGCTGACAAGGCGTGTGCCTGCCATGCCGAAGGGTTGGAAGCGGTCACCATCGCGCACGGTGCGGATGGCAAGCGGCAGCGTGAGTTTCTCGAGGTCAAAGCAGGCGGTGGAGGCATCGCGAGGAATGACGAAAGTGGCGGGGTCAATGGCCTGACGACGAATAAGCATTCGCACGCCGCGACGCGGCTCCACGAAACCCTCAAGGGGCAGGTATGTGCCATCAGGACTACTGGCAGCGGATGCGTCCTCGTCTTTCTGCATGAGTAGCCGCCCACGGTCGCGCAGCAGGCGCCAGCCCTCGCGGCTCTCCCAGAGCTTGCCCGATTCGCCCTCCATCGTGTCGTGAATCTCGCGCACCTGTTCGGCAGTGTAGCCGCGCGGATGGAGAATCTCATGGAGGACGGTGGCTGACGAGGTGGCTTCCTTCAGCGCTGATACTGAGAGACTACCATCGATATGTTCAACCCGTTCGCGTTCACCAGCTACAGCATCGTCATAGAGCGCTTCAGCTTCGGCAAGACGTGTGGCTGTGGCTGCTAAGGTTTCGCGAACACGCGGATTCAGCTCTTCCATCAGCGGGAGCAACTGGAGTCGGATTTTGTTACGCTGCGCGGCATCAGCATCGAGATTGCTGCTGTCGGTGATCCATTCCTGCTGCTGCTCGCTGAGCCAAGTTTCGATGTCATCTTTGGAAACGTTGAGAAGCGGACGAAGCACGGGCAGCGGACGCGAGGGCGAACCTGTGTCGATGAGACTCTTGGCTTTCATGCCCGTGAGACCGTGGATACCCGTACCTCGGATGAGGTTGAGCAGAAGCGTCTCAATGTTGTCATCGCGATGATGAGCAACGCACAAGGCCTGTGCGCCGAGCTCGTCCCGCTGCTCGGCGAACCACTGGTAGCGCAGTTCGCGGGCGGCCATCTCGATGCTGACATGATGACGCTGAGCATAGCTGCGGGTACGGAAATGATGGACAGAGAGCGGAATCTCATACTGCCGACAGAGGCGGCGGCAGAAAGCTTCGTCGCCATCGCTTTCCGTGCCGCGCAACTCGAAGTTGCAATGCAGGGCATGTACGCGGAAACCCAGTTCGTGCAACGCCAACAGCAGGCATACGCTGTCGGCACCGCCACTGAGGGCAACAAGCAGCAGGGGGGAATTATCGTCGGTGCGGGTGATTCCACTCGCCTGAAGAGACTTTTCAATGCAATGAAGAAGGGACATAAATGCAGTTTTGTGGAGTATTTCTATATAAATAACGCATTTTTTGCAAAAAAGTTGTGTCGAAAGCTTGTTATTTCAAATTTTTGACGTACCTTTGCACCCGCGTTAAGCAATTGGTGCCTTGGATGAGTGGCTTAGTCAGCGGTCTGCAAAACCGTCCACAGCAGTTCGAATCTGCTAGGCACCTCCTAAGAGAAATCCCCGCCATCAGCGGGGATTTTCGTTTATTTTACCCTTATCTTCTTACCGTTAATAATATAGGTTCCACGGCGCAATTGGCCATTGTACACGCGCCGTCCACTAAGATCATACCAAGCGCCAGCCATCTCCCCTATCTCACGGGAGGAGTCGGGGGTGGAGCTTATGCCATCCGTCATGCTGGCAATGGCCGCTACCTCGTCAACCGTAAGGGCATAGTTGAAGATGCGAATATCGTCGACGTAAGCACGGAGCATAGGATCGGCAGTGAACTGGCTGCGTCCAATGTAGTTGAAAATGGGACGAAAGTCGGCAGGACGAATGGTGATGTCGCTGCTCGTAGCCACCTGTTGACCATTAAGATAGATGCTGACAGCATCGTTGGCAAAAGTCACGGCGACATGCTTCCAGGTTGATGTCGAGAGCTCAGAGGGCGCATCAAGCGTCTCCTCGCTGCCACCGTTCTTGATAGCTAAACGCAACTTGTTGGAATAGCTGTTCTTGCTGGTGAGGAAAACATAGTGATCTGTGTCGAGACCGAAATCAAAGAGGCGCTGCCACGACGAGCTGGAACGCAGGTTGACCCACATGGCAAAAGACATCTCGCGGCTGTTGGCGATGGTGGCAGGCAGCTGAAGGAAAGCATTGCTCATCAGGTTGATGGCTTGATCGAGCTTGCCACCCGTGCTGCGCATATCACCACTGAGGGCTACGTGATTACCGTTGACGGAAGCATCCGTGAGGCTGTCGCAGTCGATGCGCATGATACAAGCGGGCTCGCTTGAAGGTGTGCAGCTAACCGTCTCGCTCGGCTCAGAGTGGTTGAGGCTCAGGTCTTGGGCAAGGATGCGATACTGGTAGTTGACGGCATCGGTGGCGGTGTTGTCGACGTATGCCGTCGCATCAACATAGCGGTTGATGACGTGCCACGTCGATCCACCATCCTCGGAGCGCTGAATAGTATAGCCACGCAGGTCGCGGTCTGACGGCGCCGTCCATTCGAGGCGTACGCTGGCAGGCTGCGCCGTGGCAGTGAGTGCCGTGGGAGCTGCGGGAGCTGTAGCATCGTAGGTAACACCCTCGGGCAGCAGTCGCCATTGCTGGTTCCACTCGCCCGTGAACTTGCCCTGGTTGACCTTACGTCCAGACACTTTCATTTGCGTCTCAGTGCCGGGCTGTGTCTGTACGTACATGGCACTCTGGCGGCTGCGGATGTAGAACCATCCGTCCTCAGCATACTCGAAGAACCATTGCTCGTTGTTACCGAAACCGCCGTTCCAAACGATGAGATCGCCGCCGTCGGAAAGGCTCCAGTCCTTGACATCGAGCAACAGTGAGCTGTTCTTTGCATTCTCTATGCGGTAATAGTTCCAGTCGTAGGCCCAATCATCAGGCAGTGCTTTGGTCAAAGGCGTGATAACCCATTGTTGTGCTGCGTTGTTGACATGCTTCAGCTGCACCATCGACTGTCCTGCACTGGCATTATTGCTGGCAGGAGCAAGCATATTTCCGCTCAAGCGGTTGACAATCTTATAAGTAGTAGCCTCTGTGGGCAAGGGAGGCATGATGTCGTTGCCGCCTTGGATGTTGACAAGTCCCTCGGCATTTTTCTGTCCTTGCTGGTAGCCTGTGCCGCCAGGCAGCGTCATGATGTATTCACGCGTCGGTCCCTGACCATCGTAGAAAACATCGTGATCAAGAGCCGCGAAGCGATACAAGGTCTCGTAGGCCTGTCGTTCCGATGTACCGCCAAAGCCTTGCACAGAGCCATCGGTGTGGCGGTAGACGCTGGCTGCTGTCCACTTGCTGCGGTTCTCGGCATAACCGAGTCGTGTGCCGCGGGTTGCCTTCATGAACTGACTGCGGGTATGTTCAGCAGTTCCCCACCAAATACCTTTCGTCATACCATATTCCGAGCCGACCATACATTCCATGATATTATGCAATTCGTCGCCCACGCCAACCTTACCGTCAGCTGCGACCTTCTGGTAGAAGTCGGCGAAAGAGTCAAAGGAACCAGCGAGCTGATGGGTATTACCCTCGTCGAGATAGGCCTTGCAGTAGTTATACCATTCCCACGCACGGTCGTTATTTAAGGTGTTGCCGCCACAGAGCTTCACGTCGGCGAAATCATTCTTATATTTCTCATCTTCCCTGAGTTTCTTGCAGATAGCCAACATATCTGCCTTAGAGCCTTGATTCCAAGCGGTGTAGTCAGGCTCGTTGAAGGGTGACACGCTGACAACTTTGAGGTTATTGGCTTCGACGTGTGCCTTAGTGAGTGCTATCAACTCAGCCCAACGCGCGGCTTGTGTAGCGCTGCTGGAGCTACGGTACCAGGGCGTCACCTGCTCCGTTGTACCTTCCATCTGGTCGGAATTGAGGTTGATGCCAGCATTGGGCGCATACTTCTTGACGATTCTAATACGCTTGTTCAGGACTTCCTTCTGCGACTGGGTAAGCGACCCATTGAGCGCTTCGGTGTTCGTGGTCTGGAAACTAAGGCGCATAATTTCAATCATGTCAGCACCCGTGAAGAGTGAGCCGCGATGCACATTATCCTCGCTCAGCCACGCCAGGTCGAAGCCCCAAATGATGTCAGGCAGCTTCGTGCCAGGGTCATCGATCTTGAAAGGCACTGTGGTGTGAGGTACAGCGGTAGCGACGGCGTTGGTGGCGCCGGAATAGGTCTGTGCAGCGCATGTGAGGCTCATAGCCAGCGCTATCGCGGAGAGGAAAAGATGTTTAGTCATTGTCGTGCGAAAAGGTATAATGATGTTTTTGCGCGACAAAGGTAATAGGAATTTAGGAGATGACAAAGGAAATAGGCAAAAAAACACTGATTCTTTGATAGGCTGCGTATCAGATCACCTTCGTTATAGTGGAGGGCTGCCTTCTCGCGCAGCCAGGCTGGGACTGCATCGCACGTGCAATCAACTGATATCGGTCGATTGGTAGAGGACGGGAGCCCCTGTTGCTGCTGCCACCTACTGGTGCAGACTGCCTTGAAGGCCTGAATGATATCGCCAAGGCTCCACTGCATGGGCTCCAGTACAGCGATAACACCATGGAAATGATCGGGCATACATACGCACGCATGTACCACAACGTTGTTGCCATGAGTCTGTGAGCGGGCGGGTATCTGTAGCCATGCCTCCTGCACAGCCTCGCCAAGAGGGGTGAGGGCAAGGGTTCCTTTGTGGCTGAAATCGGCCACAAAACGAGAGAGCAGCTGTTCGCGGCCACTCACCACAAGGGTGATGAGATAGGTACCGCGGCCATAGTAGTCGTGGCCTGCATTACGTGGACGATAGGGCGAAGTATTCATTGCTATTGCTTGCAAAGATAGGCTATCTACTCTCTTACTTTCTTACTTCACACGTCCGGTCGTATCACTCCACACATATAGACGTGCAGCCTCAAACATATAGACGTATCGCCGTGTCCCACTGGTGGGACAGAGTAAATCATATAACTGATTTTGGGTTCTTACTTACCTTTGGTTAGTCGACCGAAATGCCTGCTTCGACGGGAGGGATGTCAGCGAATCTCGGCTTCGACAGGGGGAATGTCAGCCTCGACTGGGGGGATGTCGGATTCAACAGGGGGGATATCAGCTTCAACGGGAGGGATGTCGGATTCAACGGGAGGCACTTCAGCTTCAACGGGAGGTACTTCAGCTTCGACGGGGGGAATGTCGGATTCGATGACTACTGAGTCAGTAGGTGCAGCGGTCTTCTCGGTGGCTGGCTTTGAGGGGATGAAGCTGTTGGAGAGGTTAATGCCGGGGACCATGGCTTCAACGATGAGGCCGAGGATGAAGAGGGCTGCTACGGAAGCGATATTGGAGAGGACGGGCAGGAAGCGGAGGCGCCGTTGCTGACGGGCACGCTGCTCCCAATGGTTCATGGTTTGCTGCCACTGTGCCTGTTGTCCTAACTCACGGAAGATGAGGTGGTCGAGGGCGTCGATGCGCTCTTCCTCGAGATGGAGGTTGTCATTTGCAATGCGCTCTTCCTCGCGATGGAGGTCGTCATTTGTGTTCATAGTGCAAGATGGAGTTTTAGGAGACGCTCGCGCACTTGTTCGCGCAGGCGTTGCATACATTTGTATTTACTGGTTTTCAAACCTTGTTTCGATTGGTTCTCCGGACGCAGGGCGAGAATGTCGTCGAGGGAACGGTGTTCGTAGTAGAAGAGGGTCAGAATCTCACGGCAGCGCTCGGTCATCTGCAGGACGGTGTCGGAGACAACACGCTCGCGCTGTTCGTTATCGGAGAGTCCATCAGGGGTCTCTGCAAAGCGGTCGCTGTCGAGGGCTTCGAGCGTGCTGTCGCTGTCGGCCAAGTAGAGCCGCTGCTGTTTGCGCACCAGCTCCCAGTGCTTACGCTTTGCTATGGCCATGAGGAAGGTCAGCAGCGAGCTACTCATAGGCACCTTCTCGCCCTCAATCCAGCGGCATACGCGGTTGTCGACAAGCTCGATGCGGCGTGTCTCAATCTCGCGCCAGAGGTGAATCAGTGAATCCTGAAAGATGTCATCTACGTTGGCATCGCCGACGAAGACAGCTGCTGCGTGATGCTGGAAGTAGCTCTTGCAGTCGTGATAATAGCGCTCCAGTGCAAGGTCGTTGCGTTGCTGCACGGCAATCACCATATCCCTATCTGTCCATTTGGCCATCATACTTTATTGATCTTTTCTGTCCCTTGATGTTTGTGATGTACGAAAGTAACCCGCGAAGTGGTTGAAAAAGTGCGTTCAGGCGTTGGGATTCTTGTTATACACGCCATGGTCGGCATCGGACAGTTCGCGGATGTGGCGCTGTCCCAACTTACGCAACTCATTGCAGAACAAGAGCAAAGCGATACCGAAGAAAGCCTCCAGCCCCTCAGATACGCTCTGCGTCATGGCGATAGCATCATAGATGCCATGAGCGAGCACAGGCGCTGCCCAAACCAACAGACGGTTGCGCCTCACATTGTGTCCGAAATGGACGAGGCTGTAATAGTAGCCCATCAGCACGGCAAAGAAGAAATGAGCAGGCACTGCCAGCAGACCGCGCACGAGACCCGTCTCCAACCATGAGTCACCAGCAGAGAAGAGGTATTCGACATTCTCAATGGCAGCGAAACCCAATCCGATGCAGGCAGCGTAGACAATGCCGTCGAGATGTTCGTCGAAGTAAGGGTTCTTGCGCAGCAGCAGCCAAAGGAAGTAGAGCTTAGCCGTCTCCTCTGGGATGGCGGCAGCACCGAAAGAATGAAGGATGGCTTCGAAAAGATTGCTGAAGTTCGGCGGCACTAACCCCGACGCAATCAACGGAACAGAAATCAGCATGGAGGCGAAAGCCGAAACCACACCGTAGTAAAGTCCTTTGAGCAACCAGGTCATAGGTTCGGGCTCTTCCTTGTCGCGGATAAGCATCATCACCATCAATATGGCTGCGGGTATCAGCGCTAAGGCAATGATGACAAAGCTGATTGTCTGCATCTGCTATATTCTGCTTTATAAAATATATAAGGAACGTGCACGCGCAGGGAGCACAAAACACTAAATCGAAGACAAAGTAAGGAAAAATCTGTTTTTCGACCAAATTTTCTGGCATAAACTTTCATAACCACATGCAAAATGTGTTTTTCTTGCCCGAAAATTTGCAGCGAAAGGAAAAGCCTTGTATCTTTGCATCACCGTTGAGACAAAAATGGTCACAACGACAGCTCTTTGACATCAATAAAGCAAGAAAACATATAGCCGCACCGGTTAGATCGGGAGACTCATCAATAATATTCAGAATACCGAGAACGTTTCGCTATCCAATGGCGGGCTGCGCCCTTCGGGGTAACCTCTTCACGGAGGCCGGCAGATTACAAAGGAAGTGAACACTCAAATCATACTTACTCGGAGTTCTCATCACATCACCGGTGCGGCTTTCTTTATAGCTATATGTCAAACCAGAACATAACCAAAACCTATAAAAACATCGTAACACTATGATTCGCAAACTCACTCTTTGCGCCCTGCTCGCCATGGTGGGACTTGGCGCCAAAGCACAAAACGACTGGGGAAATTTCGGTCGCTACGAGAAGGCTAACGCCGAGATCATGAAGCTGCCACAGAGCGCGCGCAAAGCCGTGTTCATGGGCAATTCCATCACCGACAACTGGGCCGCACGCCGTCCCGTGTTCTTCAATGAGAACGGATATGTCGGACGCGGCATAGGCGGACAGACCAGCTATCAGATGCTCCTGCGCTTCCGCGAAGATGTTGTCAAGCTACAGCCCAAGGCAGTTGTGATCAATGCCGGCACCAACGACATTGCACAGAACAACCATCCCTACGTGGAGGATCGCACCTTCGGCAATATTGTGTCGATGTGTGAGATTGCCAAGGCCAACAATATCAAGGTGATCCTGACCACCATCACGCCCTGCGCGCACTACAATTGGCGTCCTGACATTACCGATTCCACGGTGAAGATCAAGAGCATCAACAAGCGGTTGCAGGAGTACGCCAAGAAGAACGGCCTACCCTTCGTCGACTATTTCTCGGCAATGGCCGACGAGAACGGCGCCATGCGTCCCGGCCTCTCTGATGACGGTTGCCACCCCACACCCGACGGCTACGCGATCATGGAGCCCATGATCAAAGAAGCTATCCAGAAGATTGTGAAGTAATTCAACTTTCGCATGATATGGAAGTTCTTGAAGGGTCAAGCGTCGCAGAGCGCCGAGCGAAAGAAGTTAAAGACGACACCTATGCAGCTTGAAGAAATCAGCCTACAGAACTATTGTCTTTAACTTCTGTGGCCAAGGCCACATCGCTCGACCTCTGGTCGCTTCATACTTGAAGAACTTCTTTAACTTCAGAAACAAGCGGAGCTTGCGAAAATTAAATTCGTATAATTATCTCTCCAGCAATTTGTTTAACAGTTGACTAAAAGCCTCGGCCTTCGCCTTCCGCTCATCGTCGGAGAGCGAAGGCTGTTCCATTTGCAACCATTGCGCAAACGCCTCCACAGCCTTCATCCGGGCTATTGCTCGACCCGTCTTCATCCCGCTGGCGTAGGGCGTATGCGGCAGTAAAGCTCTGTTGAAATTACCGTCACTCATAAAGCAATCCTTTCTTGTCCAAAAGTATTGAGAGCCGTTCCCGATGTGAGGAACGGCTCTCTTTGAATCATAAATCTCAGCGTGTTATGCCTCGACAGCAGCCTGGGCGGCAGCGAGACGTGCGATGGGCACGCGGAAGGGTGAGCAGCTGGCGTAGTTCAGACCAATCTTGGCGCAGAACTTGACGGAAGTGGGTTCGCCGCCATGCTCGCCGCAGATACCGCAGCGGAGGGTGGGACGTACTTCGCGACCCTTCTCAACGGCCATCTTCACTAGCTGACCAACACCATTCTGGTCGAGCACCTGGAACGGGTCAACCTTCAGGATCTTCTTCTCGAGATATGCGGGCAGGAAGCTGGCGATGTCGTCGCGGCTGTAGCCGAAGGTCATCTGTGTGAGGTCATTGGTACCGAAGGAGAAGTACTGAGCCTCAGTAGCGATGCGGTCAGCGGTGAGGGCAGCACGAGGAATCTCAATCATCGTACCAATCTCAAACTCGACTTCCACGCCGTACTCCTCGAAGACCTCGGCAGCAACGCGCTGGATGATAGCCTTCTGCTGCTTGAGCTCGTAGAGAATACCAATGAGAGGCACCATGATTTCGGGCTTGGGATCGAAGCCTTCCTTCTTCAGCTCGCAAGCGGCGCTCAAGATGGCGCGGGTCTGCATAGCGGTGATTTCGGGGAAGGTGATGCCCAGACGGCAACCGCGGTGACCGAGCATCGGGTTGTTCTCGGCAAGGCTCTCAACGCGACGCTTGATGGTAGCGAGGTCTACGCCCATCTCCTTAGCCATCGTCTCCTGACCAGCGAGATCGTGGGGCACGAACTCATGGAGAGGAGGATCGAGCAGACGGATGTTCACGGGCAGACCGTTCATAGCCTTCAAAATACCCTTGAAGTCAGCCTTCTGATAGGGCAACAGCTTAGCCAGTGCCTTCTCGCGACCCTCAGCGGTGTCGGCGAGAATCATCTGACGCATGGCGATGATCTTCTGGTCGTCGAAGAACATGTGCTCGGTACGGGTCAGACCGATACCCTTGGCACCGAAGGCGCGAGCCACTTCTGCATCGTGGGGCGTGTCGGCGTTGGTGCGAACCTGCAGCTTGGTGTACTTGTCGCAGAGGTCCATGAGCTCCTTGAAGTCGCCGCTCAGTTCAGCAGCCTTCGTGGGAACTTCACCAGCGTAAACCTGACCGGTGGTACCATTGATGGAGATGTAGTCGCCTTCCTTATAAACAACGCCGTCGATCTCAACGGTCTTTGCCTTGTAGTCAACGTTGAGGCTACCTACGCCGGAGACGCAGCACTTACCCATGCCACGAGCCACAACGGCAGCGTGGGAGGTCATGCCGCCACGGGCGGTGAGGATACCCTCAGCAGCGCTCATACCTGCGAGGTCTTCGGGGCTGGTCTCGATGCGGACGAGTACTACCTTGTGACCGTCAGCGTGCCAAGCCTGTGCATCGTCGGCGTGGAACACAATCTGACCACAGCCTGCGCCGGGAGATGCGGGCAGACCCTGAGCGATGACCTTAGCGTTGTTGAGCGCCTTCTTGTCGAAGACGGGGTGCAGGAGCTCGTCGAGCTTCTGGGGCTCGCAGCGCATGATGGCGGTCTTCTCGTCGATCTTGCCCTCGTGGAGCAGGTCGATAGCGATCTTCACCATGGCAGCACCCGTGCGCTTACCGTTACGGGTCTGCAGGAACCACAGCTTGCCCTCCTGAACGGTGAACTCCATGTCCTGCATGTCGCGGTAGTGCTCCTCGAGCTTCGTCTGAATCTCATCGAGCTGCTTGTAGATCTCGGGCATAGCCTCTTCCATGGACGGATATTTCACGGCACGCTCGCCCTCGCTGATACCAGCGCGCTCAGCCCAACGCTGAGAGCCAATCTTGGTGATCTGCTGCGGTGTACGGATACCGGCCACCACGTCTTCGCCCTGAGCGTTGACAAGGTACTCGCCGTTGAACAGATTCTCGCCATTGGCAGCGTCGCGGCTGAAGCAAACACCCGTTGCGGAGGTGTCGCCCATGTTGCCGAACACCATAGCCATGACGCTGACAGCCGTACCCCACTCGTCGGGTATGCCTTCCATCTTACGATAGAGGATAGCGCGCTCGTTCATCCAACTGCGGAACACAGCGCAGATGGCGCCCCAGAGCTGCTCGATAGGATCGTTGGGGAAGTCTTTGCCAGTGCGCTCCTTGATGGCCTTCTTGAAGCGAGCCACGAGATCCTTGAGAGACTCTACGCTGAGGTCCTTGTCGAGGACTACGCCCTGCTCCTTCTTCACCTGCTCGATGATCTCCTCGAACGGGTCAATGTCGGTCTTGTTGGCGGGCTTCAGTTCGAGCACCACATCGCCGTACATCTGCACGAAGCGGCGATAGCTGTCATACACGAAGTGGGGGTTGTTGGTCTTGCGGGCCATACCCTCAGCCACCTCGTCATTCAGACCCAGGTTCAGGATCGTATCCATCATACCAGGCATGGAAGCACGGGCGCCGGAGCGCACGCTGACGAGCAGCGGGTTCTGGGCATCGCCGAACTTGGAGTTCATCAGCTTCTCGATGTGAGCCACGGCAGCCATGACGTCGTCGTTCAAGAGCTCCATGATCTTCTCCTGACCAACTTCATAGTACTCGTTGCAAACGTCGGTAGTGATGGTGAAGCCCGGAGGCACGGGAACGCCGATGAGGTTCATTTCGGCGAGGTTAGCACCCTTGCCACCCAGTTGCTCGCGCATCTGCGCATTGCCTTCAGCTTGTCCGTTACCGAAGGTGTAAACACGTTTTTGATTCATGTTGATGATTTAATGAATTAGAGAGATTATGAATTAATGATATAAATGATGATGCTTTAGACTTAAATGGTCTGCAAAAGTACGTCTTTTTTTGCACACTACCAAAGAAAATGAGCAAAACCTTCACGGAAGAGCCATTTTTCCTTTGGAAAAGGCGTCAGCGCGTCTTAAACTTCAGGATGACACCGCCGTTGGCAGGCACTTGGACGTGCGAAGGACGTGTGAAAGCAAAGCTCGTCGCCACAGCCTCGCCTGTGAGGGCATCAACGGCGCGCAGCTTCAGACGCGGATTCATGCGATAAAGCTTGAAGGCGTGCTGTGGGATGTTGACGTCAACCGTGGCAGGCTGGTCATCGAAGTTCACGACAATGAGCATCACGTCGCGGTTGTAGTGGCGCAGGAAGGCGTACTGCTTGCGCGGGTTAAAGGTCGGCGATGCCGGGTTGACATACATGAGGTCGTAGAAGTCGCCGAACATTAGCGTGCTGTCCGTGGTGCAGAGGTTGAGCAGCGTCTTGTAGAATTGGCGCGTCTCCTGCTCCTCGGGTGTCAGCTTGCGGTTGTCGAACTTGTTGCGGTTGCGCCAGCGGCTGATGGTGTTGACGCTCCAGTAATCAAAGATCGTGGTGCGACCGTCACGCCCGCTGAAGCCTTCCTCGTCCATGCCTCGCTCACCTAATTCCTGTCCGAAGTAGATCATGACGGGACCTGTGCTGAACGTGGCGGCAACAATCATGGGCGCAAAGCCTCGCGCAGCATTGCCGGCAAAGAAGTCGGAGGCTATGCGCTGCTCATCGTGGTTCTCAAGGAACGAGAGCATGTGGGGACGAATGTCATCGACAGCCTGCCAGCATGAGGTGATGGCGTCGGCGTTGGCAGTGCCGCAGGTGACGGCGCGAAGGGTGTCATACAATCCCACCTTGTCATAGAGATAGTCAAAACGTCCTTCGTCGATATAACGGCGGTAGGCATCGGGGCCGTAGATTTCTGCGATGAAGATGACATTCGGATGCTGCTCCTTGACCCTTGGAATGGCCCAGCCCCAGAACTCAGCGGGCACCATCTCCGCCATGTCGCAACGGAAGCCGTCTACACCCTTCTCAGCCCAGAACTGGAGGATGTCCACCATCTTCGTCCACGTCGAGGGCACGGGGTCAAAATGCGTAGAGCGGCCGCCAGTATAGTCAACGCCGTAGTTGAGCTTCACGGTCTCATACCAGTCGTCGTGGCGGGCAAAGCTCGAGAACACATCGTTGCCCGTGGCGCGTGCAGGCTGCTCATAGTAGGGTTGAGCCTCGTCCTGCTGGAGGTCGAAATCGGCGTGAAAAGCCTCGCCGGGGAAATAATAGAAATTGTTCTTCGGCGAGAAGTGCATGGTTGTGTCGTCGGCAGCGCCCAAGTCTTCCGTACCCTCAGGGCAAACATCGCTGTGGTACTGGCGCGCCACATGGTTGGGCACAAAGTCAATGATGACCTTCAGGCCAGCAGCGTGCGAACGCTCCACGAGGGCTTCAAACTCCTTCATGCGTGCCGGCACACTCGTGGCCAAGTCTGGATCTACGTCGTAGTAGTCCTTGATGGCGTATGCCGAACCTGCCTTGCCTTTGACGACGGCGTGGTGATCGCGGGCAATACCGTAGGCCGAGTAGTCGGTCTGCGTGGCGTGCTCAATGATGCCGGTGTACCAAATGTGTGTGACACCCAATTCTTTGATTTCCTTCAGCGCACGCGGCGTGAAGTCAGCCATTGTGCCACAACCGTTCTGACTGCGGTCGCCGTTCTTGATGTTGGCATTGGTGTCGTTGCCGAAGAGGCGCGTAAAGACTTGATAGATGACAGGTTTATCCATCTGCTGTACTTCTTCTGTTTGTTTGACAGTACAAGCCTGCATCAGCCCCATGATGAGCATGATGCAAGCTAAGCGTGTGAGTGACGTTTTCATTTACAGATCTGTTGCGCTGCGAATGACGAGGCCTTCGACATCCTTGGCAATCTTGGCAATCATTCCTTGCAGAGCCTTGCCCGGACCGCACTCGGTGAACTCGTTGGCACCGGCAGCCACCATGGCCTGCACTTCCTGTGTCCAACGCACACTGGCGGTGAGCTGTGCGATGAGGTTAACCTTGATCTCGGCGGGTTCGGTGTGTGCCTGTCCGTCAACGTTCTGGTAGACAGGGCACTTCGGGGTGTGGAACTCGGTGGCTTCGATGGCAGCCTGCAACTCGTCCTTGGCGGGCTGCATCAGGGGGCTGTGGAAAGCACCGCCAACGGGCAGGGGCAGCGCGCGCTTGGCACCTGCTGCCTTCATCTTCTCGCAAGCTGCGTTGATGGCTTCCACCGAGCCGCTGATCACCAGCTGGCCGGGGTTGTTGTAGTTGGCAGGCACGCAGACGCCGCCTTCAGCAGTCACCTCGGCGCAGATGCGCTCCACAGTCTCATCGTCGAGACCAATGATGGCGGCCATCGTCGAGGGCTGAGCCTCGCAAGCCTTCTGCATCGCTTGGGCACGGGCGCTCACAAGGCGCAGGCCGTCCTCGAAGGACAAGGCACCGGCAGCAACCAAGGCGCTGAACTCACCCAAG
Source organism: uncultured Prevotellaceae bacterium (assembly GCA_947307015.1). Lineage (GTDB taxonomy): Bacteria > Bacteroidota > Bacteroidia > Bacteroidales > Bacteroidaceae > Physcousia. The sequence continues at coordinate 37,614 of CAMZHV010000019.1, forward strand.
GAGTGACCGCCCACCATGTCGGGCTGGAACTTGTCGCCTAAGCAGATGGCGGTGATGACAGAGTGCAGGAACACAGCAGGCTGCGTCACCTTCGTCTGCTTCAGCTCTTCAGCTGTGCCTTCAAACATAATCTTCGTGATCTCAAAGCCGAGGATTTCATTAGCCTTGTCGAACAGCGCTTTTGCCTCAGCATTATTTTCATAGAGGTCTTTGCCCATTCCGGAGAACTGGGCGCCCTGACCAGGGAACACAAATGCTTTCATCGTTTGTTTACTTTCGAATGATGGTTGATACCTTTTTATTTATTAAACATGTCTCCCGCTGGCTTAAGCCAACGTCTTTCTTTTTGGGTGTGCAAAGATACTGATAAAGCAGTAAACGTCCAAAAAATTTAGCTTTTTTATACATTTCTTCTTGCAAGTTACATCGGTGTCGTCTTTAACTTCTTTCGCTCGGCGCTCTGCGACGCTTGACCCTTCAAGAACTTCCAAAACATGCAAAAGTTGAATAAAAAATAGGCCGTGGACGCGGGCGTTCGGATTAAAATGCTTACCTTTGCGGCGCAAAAACATAACATTATGGCAAGAAAAAAGAAAGCGCTACCCCTGTTGGAGGGTGTGACCATAGAGGCCGTGGCCGCTGAGGGCAAGGCCCTGGTGCGGGTTGATGACCTCGTGGTGTTCGTGCCCTTCGCCGTGCCTGGCGATGTGGTCGATTTGCAGGTGACAAAGAAGAAGCACTCCTATGCCGAGGCGGAAGTCGTGCGACTGCTGAAGCCCAGCCCCGACCGCATCGCGCCCTTCTGTCCGCACTTCGGTGTCTGCGGCGGTTGCAAATGGCAGATTCTGCCCTACGAGCTACAGCTGCGGGCCAAGCAGCAGCAGGTCATGGACGCCCTGACGCGCATCGGCAAGGTGGAACTGCCCCCCTGCCAGCCCATCCTCGGCTCGAAGCGCACACAGGAGTACCGCAACAAGCTGGAGTTTGGCTTTGCCAACCGCCGCTGGCTCACGAAGGAGCAGATCCGTTCTGGCGAGGCCTTCGAGCGGCAGGAGAGCGTAGGCTATCACGCCAACGGCACCTTCGACAAGATTCTGCCCATCGAGGAGTGCCATCTCATGGAACCCATCAACGACCGCATCCGTCTGGCCATACGCGATTATGCCTACGACCACAACCTCACCTTCTTCGATGCCCGCGAGCATACGGGTCTGCTGCGAGGCATGATGATACGCCTTTCTAATTCAGGCGGTTTGATGCTGTTGATTCAATTTGTTATTGAAACCGACGTGGAGCATCAGCAGGCTATGGATCTGATGGCTTACGTCCACGAGCAGTTCCCCGAAATCACCTCCCTTCTCTACGTCAACAACCGCAAGTTCAACGACACCTTTGGCGACCTGCCCGTAGAAGTCTTTGCAGGCGACGACCATATTTTCTTGGAGATGGAAGGCCTCCGTTTCAAGGTCGGCGCCAAGAGTTTCTACCAAACCAACACCGAACAGGCCTACGAATTATATAAGGTGGCACGAGAATTTGCCTTCGAAAGACCCACCCCTGACCCCTCCCGTCAAGGAGGGGAATGGCTGCGCGAAGCTAACGAACGTAGTGAGGCTCTCCCCCTGACGGGGGAGCGGGGAGAGGGTCTTCTCGTCTACGACCTCTACACCGGCACAGGCACCATTGCCAACTTCGTAGCCCGTCAGGCACGGCAGGTCATCGGCATTGAATACGTCCCTGAAGCCATTGAGGATGCCAAGGTCAACAGCGCCATCAACGGCATCACGAATACGCAGTTCTTTGCAGGCGACATGAAGGACATCCTCACCGACGCCTTCATTGCCGAGCATGGGCGCCCGGACATCATCATCACCGACCCGCCCCGTGCCGGTATGCACGCCGATGTCATCAAGGTGATCCTCAACGCCGCACCCTCGCGCATTGTCTACGTCAGCTGCAACCCCGCAACACAAGCGCGCGACCTTGCACTGCTCGACGCAGCTTACAAGGTCACGCGTATACAACCAGTTGATATGTTCCCGCACACACAGCACGTGGAGAACGTGGTGCAGCTCGTGCGCCGCTAATGTCTTTAACTTCTTTAACTTCCTTATTATTATTGCACAAGCTCGTCGATGCCCATAGCCGCTTCTGCGCTTGCAAGGGAATCGGCACGAGCCTGTTCTGCGGCAAGGGAGTCGCGGAGGGCACGTTCCTCACGGGCACGGGCAGCGTCACGGGCAGAATAAGCTTCGGTGACATATTCGCCTGCGGCGTGTGCAGCAATATAGCGGTCATAAGCCTCCGACGTACCCTTGCTGTCAGCCTCGCGCCAATCCAGCGAGTCAATCTTGTGCTGTGCCACCTTCACAAAAGGCGAGCGGGGATGCGTCTGAATGAAGTTGCGATAGTCCTCCGTGTTGGAGCTACCGGCCACGACCTCCCACACCGCATCTTCCTTCTGCAACTCGCGCAGCTGGGCACGCACCTCTTCGAGGTGCTCGCTGTTGGGATAGCGCGCAATGAAGTCCTCGAAGTTGAGCGGGTCATTGCAGTCGCGCAGCAGGTTGAAAGCCTTCTCCTCGCTGTAGCGGCGCTGCTGGTAGTTGTCCCAATAGAGATAGCCGCCCACGCCGATGACCACGATGATAAACAGCAACAAATACCATGGCATCCCTTTCTTCGGCGCCACGGAGCCATTGCCCTCCCCTACTGCCCCAGATGGAGCGTCTGTTGAAGTGTTGACAGAGGACGAAGCATCCGTAGCCCCCTCGGGGGCTGAATGGGGGGCCACCTCACCCTCACCCTCGCCACCAGGCTCCAACATGATTTCAGGTTGCGTCTCGAAGCGCGTGTGGCAATGAGGACATTGTGCGACATACATCAGCACCGTGCGTTGGCAGATGGGGCAGCGCTTCACGTTGCCTGCGATGCGAACACCGCACTCGGGACAAGTCTCCGCTTTCGAGGACACTTGATGACCGCACTCTGGACATTTGATTAAGCTCATTTTCTACTCTTTTTTTATACGTATTTCACTTCTTTTGGCCATAGAAAGCCCGAATTTGAGTACAAAGATACATCTTTTTCCCGATTTGAAGCAAAAAAATCACGAAAAAGTTTGCATTCTCACAAATAATCTCTACCTTTGCACCGCTTTTCCAAAGTAAAGGGGCATTAGCTCATCTGGCTAGAGCGTTTGACTGGCAGTCAAGAGGTGGCGAGTTCGAGTCTCGCATGCTCCACAAACCCGCAACCAAAACCCGCTGAATCTCAGCGGGTTTCTTGTTTCTTACCCCAAAAACTCTTCTACAGTTCCTGCCCCACAATCAACTCGGGCTTCGTGTTTTGAGAACGGATAGCCGACATGTTTTTGTGTCGCTGTTGAGGGGTGAGGTGGTCCATCATTTGTCACTCATTCTCGTCAAGGATTGCCAATTATTTTGCAAAGGCACAAAAAATCCTTCTTGATTTCTTAATAAACCCGGTAAAATCTTAAAGAATGCCGGAATGTTTTGATTCTTCACAGAGCCGGAGTACTTTTGCGCAAAAAATGGAATACAGAATTAAACAAAACGAGGCCGTAGATATGTGCCAGCGCATCATTTCTGCAATCATCGGAAAGTATTTGGAAGAGCTCATCGGCAGTAAAGACAAATTGGAAATATCTGTCATTCAACCTCACAAAAGGAAATCAGGAAAGAAGATAATAATTGAAACTACCGAAGGCTCTGATACCATGTTCAAGTTTATGCCTTTGTCTACGCGGAAGCATAACATTAACGATATGTGGGAGTTTATTGCGGCGTTCTTACCAGACTATTACCATAGAAATGACGTTCTTCACGAGGATATTTTGTCTCGTTACTTAAATAACGAGGAAGTATCTGAAGGTGACCTTGAATGGATCTATCGGGACTATGGCCCAGACAGGGACAAAGTGGCAGCAGCTGTTGATCAGATGGATAAAAAATTAGCTTACGAAGCTTTGGGCTGTTGGTTGGAAACTCATGGGCCTGAAACTTGGTGATATATTATCTGCTATGATACCCCCCCCACATCTTGACTTTATTTCAATCCGTCGATTCTGTCGCAAACCTTCAGAACGTGGTCAAGGCCATATAGCATAGAAGCACTGTCTATGCCCATCCAATTGAAGAGTGTCTGAATCTTGTGGTATTCAGTTACGATGTGTCTGGTCTGACACGACAATGTCGTAATCAGGGGTAATTGCCATCAGATACTTGTCGTATGCGCGATGGAAGGTGTGTGTCATGCACAACCCATTCTTAGGGTTGGTGCGGTTCTTCACATCCTCTTTCCATCCAGGAATATGGCAGGCTTCAAGCAGAGAGGAAATGTTGATGCCCGTGATGCAGCATTGGTTGTTGTATGCTGAAAAAACAGTATCATGAAAGAAACGCTGATTTACGCGCTGACGCACCACGGCCTCGCGAGTCTTGCCCTCTGGCAAGTCATCCATACTAATTTCCGCATAATCCTCTAAAGTCTTGTTCATCCTCTGCGCTAACAGTTGCTCCTCTCAAATATCAACTTCTCTGGGTTCATCTCAAACTCAGCCCAGACAATAGGGTCAAGTTTGCCAGTGTGAGACAGTCCTTTAGCTTCCACTCCCTTGTCATAGTGGCCCAAATTACATATCTTCGCATAGAGCCCACCTGGAGGCCTGCCGATAATCTTTGCCCATTTGATAATTTCAGGCGAGGTCTTATGGGCTTTCGTGAAAGGAATCTTGCAATAGACATTGATTGCCATCTTCAATTCATCAACAGTCCAATTGGGGTTCTTCTTATTCATGCTGCTAATCTTTTAATCTGTGCATCTAATTCCGATGAATCTACACACTTGCCGCAGAGAGAGACACTCAACCGCTGGCAATCATGCTGGTCTTGTGTTGCGCTCATAATGCTCGTTTTATGACGAAATATGCCGATAAGACTTCCGAAAGAGGGCAAAAAAAGCGCTTACGGAAGCATTATCGGAGTATTTTTTCATTAAATCAATCCCTTCTATTTGATTCTGTCGTCATAAATGACACAAAAATCGAATAGAATTTCTTGCGAGGAAATATATACTTTTAGCACTGATCAACAGGTAGCATCTCTTCAAGTATCTCGACAGCCTTGGTGATGTCCTCCTGAAACCGCTTGTGGTTGCGAAGGAAGTCTGAGCTGCCGCCACAGATGGCGTCATACAGCTCCTGACTCATATTGTCGGCATAGTCAGCGATGGCCAGCTCTATGTCATCCTTCTGCCAGTCGAGCGTGGAATGAACATATATGCGCTGCTTCTGATGCAGGAAACTGTAGGCGGTCTCGACACAATCCTTTGTTATCATCTTTGATCTGATTAATTCTGATACTTCCAGAAGTCATACTTCTTGCGCAGCTCTTCCTGTTTCTCAGGTGGCAGCGACTTAAAGTAGCCTCGCCAGCTGGGGCAGAAGTTGATCTGCCATCGCCAGAAGCGACCGACTAATGACTTGGGATTCTTTTCATAAGCAGCACGTAGCTTGCAATTCTCACATGGGTACTTCATAATTCATTGGTTTTAAAGTTATTATTTTTTCTTCTTCACAATGCAGGACTGCAACCGAATCGGTTCTATCCGTCGAGGTTCTTGCCTTGCAAGCGTCCTTCGGCCGAGCGGCGCCAAGTTTTATTTCATTCTTAAATGAAAGACGCTGTGGCAAAGGTAGGCATATTTGCTGTTATGGCCAAATAAAACGAATGAAATAACGCAAAAATCATGCGAAAGCGGTTGCATTTCACATGAAATCACGCTGTTTCGCCATTATTTATGCGAATCTTTTGGCCATATCATTTATTATCCCTAATTTTGCGGGCATTGAAAACCTACTTAACATGAAAGGACTGAGCCAAATGAGCCTTTTCTGAGGGATGATTCAATTGGAAACCAAAAACATAGAAACAGCAATGAAAAAGATTCTATTCGCTTTTGCTGCCATAGTTGTGATGGGCGCATGTGGTAACAAACAGACCAACACGTCATCAGACGCTCAGGCAACTGATACAATCGCCACGGACGCTGAGGCTGTTGACGTGGAGACAAACTATTTCCCAGCCATCGACCGCTATCTGGTTAATGAAATCGGCAAGTTTTATGCCGAGGGCGAGCACTGCGTCCCCATTCACAGCATCGTGAGCGTTGATGAGCGCAATGCAGAGGACATCCTCGTGTGGGGTGACTTCTGGGTGTTCAACTACAATCAGGTGGGCGACACCCTGCAATGCGTCTCTGGCGGCAGTCATCCCGGGCTGATGCACATCCGGCAGACGGAGAAGGGCTTTGAGGTGACAGCCTTCGACCGCGTGGAAGACGGCTCCAGAAATGTGCCGTCAGCCAAGGAGATCTTTGGCGACAAGTACGAAGCCTTCCAAGCCATCAACAGCGATGACAAGAACCGCGAGCGGCTGAGAGCCGAAGGGCTGGCTGTGTATGTCAAGAAGAATGGCCTCACCGCCACCATGTATCAGGACTACGGCTGGCCAGCGAAAGAACTGCCGCTGTAAGCTTATTTCACACCCATTCAAAGTTCTCCTTGCCAGCACCAATCTCGAAATGATACTTGGCAATGCCTAAGTCCATCTGCGTATAGCCAATCATCGAGAAGCCCTTTTTGGCATGTACCTGATGGCGACCATCCTTCATCCCGACATACTCGAATGAGAACTTCTGCTGGTTCACGGCCGTAGGCGCAAGCAGGGCTTCTTCAACGCCCTTGCGGAACCACGCGGGCGTGGTGTCACTCGCATTGCTCACCTGCTCCACGGTCTTTATCTTATGCCTAACCCCCTGAGTCTCACCGTAGCCCAAGGAAATATAGCAGGCAATCTTCTCGCCATCGTCAAGGACAAACGTTCCAGGCACTTTCGAGTACGTGAGTCCTACCCAGCAGGTGTTCAGCCCAAGCGTCTGAGCCAGCAGCACTAATTGCTCGCCGTAGTAGCCCGCGCGCTCATCAAGGTCATCAGCCTTCTTTCCGGCCACGACGAAATAGTTGCCTACATTGCGAAACCTTCCGTATTTTGCCATCGTTCCCAAGAACGCCTTCGGCTCATTCAGAATCAGCTGAATATGCAGCTTGCCCTCACGGTTCAGAACCGCAATCTTCTCTTCCAACACCTTGACGACATCCTCAGCCAATGGCTGTTCCTTATACGCCCTCACGCTATGCCGGGCTTTTATAGCTTCTTGTAGTGTCATATTTTAAGTAAGTGCTCATTATTAGTTAACATTATTGATTTCCGGAGATTGACGACTTGATTAACGTAGATTGAGGGCTAAAACGAATCTATTCAAGTGTTTATATTCCCCGTCAATCTACGTCAATCTTATCGTCAATCATTTATATTTTTTTTCATAGTTACTTATGGGATTGTCGTTTAATTTTTTCAACTGTAATTGCTTTGAGTTCTGTCTAGCTTCT
>CAMZHV010000020.1 GCA_947307015.1 uncultured Prevotellaceae bacterium
GCCGGCGTCACCGACATGATGATGCACACCATGGAGCGCTACTTCACCAAGGACGACGACATGGACCTGACCACCGACCTCGCCGAGGCCGTGCTGCGCCGCATGAAGGTAGCTGTCTTCGATGTCCTGAAGAACCCCGAGGATTATCGCCAGCGTGCACAGATCATGTGGGGCGGCAGCATAGCGCACAACGGTCTGACGGGTTGTGGCGTCAGCGACGACTGGGCGACCCATCAGCTTGAGCATGAGCTCAGTGGTATGTTCGACGTGACGCACGGCGCCGGCCTCGCTGCCATCTGGCCCAGTTGGGCGCGCTACGTTATGCACAAGAACCTCAGCCGCTTCGTCCGCTTCGCCGTCAACGTGATGGACGTTCCCAACGACTTCACCGACCCCGAAGGCACCGCCTTGAAGGGCATCGAAGCCATGGAGCGCTTCTACCACGCCATTGGTATGCCTGTCAATATCCGCGAGCTCATCGGGCGCGAAATCACCGACGACGAGATACGCGAGATGACCCGCAAATGCAGCCGCGACTACACGGCCACCTGCGGATGCCTCCGCGTCCTCAAGGCCGAGGATATGGAGGCCATCTATAAGATGGCACGCGGGTAGCAGTCCCGCATCTTTTGATCCTACTGTGATACGCAAGTTAGGGCGTAGGGCGGCGAAAAAAGTCCCTTACGCCCTTTGACCCGTTAAATAAACCTAAAACTTCGGCCTTTCCTTTGGTTTCCACGCGCATTGTACGTAGCTTTGCATGAAAAATAGTTAAACTCTTAAAATATTGTGATTATGTATAAGAAATTTCTTTTGGGCTGCATGATGGCTCTCTGCGCTCTCAGCGCCAATGCTCAGTTTGAAGCTGGCAAGATCTATCTCAACTTGTCAAGCTCGAGTTTAAGTCTTTCTTATAGCAAAAACGACAAGCTGCGTTTCGATGTCGGCGCTACCGCCGGAATGTTCGTGGCCGACGGCTGGATGCTTCTCGCTGAAGCCAACTACAACCACAAGCGCCTGATGTATTCCGATTTCGGCGACAAGAAGGTGCAACAGGATGAAGTGATTATCGGCGTTGGTGCCCGCTACTACATCGCGCAGAATGGTCTCTACTTGGGCCTTGCGACGCAGTTCAGCCATCACGAGCAGACCAACGACAACCTCTTCCTCACGCCGGAGATTGGTTATGCGTTCTTCGTCAACCAGTATATCACCCTCGAACCAGCCGTATATTATCAGATGTCCCTCAACAACTTCGCTGACGCCAGCACCGTTGGCCTCAAGCTCGGCGTGGGTTTCTATTTCTGATCTCGCCATCCTGAGATGACGATATCGTCATCTCGTTCAAACGATTAAACGACAATAATAACAACCCCCAAAATATCCATTTGAATGAAAACCAACCTTAGCTCACAGATTACCCTCGACCGCGTGTCGCCACGTTATTATCGTCCTGACGGAACCATCGAGCGTTCCGTGCTCACACGCTTCGAAAAGCTGCCTACCGAAATCTATCCTTCTGCCGAGGAAGGTGCCGCCGAGGTAGCCATAAAGATTGCTGCCACCATCCGCCAGCGTCAGCGCGAGATTCGTGCTTGCACCATGGCCATCTCTGGTGGCTCCACCCTCACGGAAGTCTTCAACCAGCTTGTCCGCATGCACGAGCAGGAAAGTTTGAGCTTCCAGAATGTCGTCGTTTTCGTCGCCTACGAGTATTATCCTCTGCCCCCCGACAGCGTACAGTCCAATCTTAAGATCCTGCGCGAGGAATTCTTTGAGCGCGTGGACATCCCCGTACAGAACATCTATCCCCTCGACGGCACTACGCCTCAGGAGCGTGTCAACGAGCACTGCATGGCCTACGAGAAGATGATCGAGCAGATGGGGGGCATCGACATTGCCCTCCTCGGCATCGGACGCATGGGCAATATTGCGCTCAACGTCACCGGCTCGCAGCGCAACAGCCACACGCGCCTCGTGCTCCTCGATGCCACCAGCCGCAGCGAGGCCCTCAAGGTCTTCGGCACCGACCAGAATGTGCCTGTCTGTGCCATCACCATGGGCATCTCCACCATCCGTCAGGCCCGCAAGATTTTCCTCTTGGCCTGGGGCGACGAGAAGGCCGAAGTCATCAAGAACGCCGTCGAAGGCGAGATCAACGATGCACAGAGCGCCACCTTCCTGCAGATGCACAACAACACGCAGGTTGTGCTCGACCTCAGCGCCGCTGCTAACCTCACACGTATCCGCCGTCCATGGCTTGTCACCTCCTGCGATTGGGACGACAAGCTTATCCGCTCTGCCATCGTCTGGCTTTGCCAGAAGACAGGCAAGCCCATTCTCAAGCTCACCAATAAGGATTACAACGAGCACGGCCTCGGCGAGCTCCTCGCCCTCTACGGCTCAGCCTACGATGTCAACATCAAGATCTTCAACGACCTGCAGCACACCATCACGGGCTGGCCGGGCGGCAAACCCAACGCCGACGACAGCAACCGTCCAGAGCGTGCCAAGCCCGCACAGAAGCGCATCATCATCTTCTCTCCCCACCCCGACGACGACGTCATCTCTATGGGTGGCACGCTCCAGCGCCTCGTCAAGCAGAAACATGAGGTACACGTGGCATACGAGACCAGCGGCAATATTGCCGTGGGCGACGAGGAAGTTTTCCGCTTCATGCACTTCGTGCAAGGCTTCAACCAACTCTTCGATGAAGGTAAGAATGAGGTTATTAACGCCCGAGACAAGGAGTTCAGGGAATTCATCACCAACAAGAAACCCGAGGATTTCGACACGCGTGAGATCCTGGAGGTGAAAGGCCTGATTCGTCGTGGCGAGGCACGTCTGGCATCGCTCTTCAGCGGCATACCTCTCGAGCGCGTACACTTCCTCAACCTGCCGTTCTATGAGACGGGTAAGATTCAGAAGAACCCCATCAGCGAGGCTGACGTCGAGATCGTGCTCAACCTGCTGCGTGAGGTGAAGCCTCATCAGATCTTCGTCGCTGGCGACCTTGCCGACCCCCATGGCACACACCGCGTCTGCACGGATGCCGTCCTCGCTGCCATCGACATCGAGAAGGAGGCTGGCGCCGAGTGGCTCAAGAACTGCCGCATCTGGATGTACCGCGGAGCGTGGGCAGAATGGGAGATCGAGCACATCGAGATGGCCGTGCCCATCAGCCCCGAGGAGCTGCGAGCCAAGCGTAATGCAATTCTCAAGCACCAGTCGCAGATGGAGTCCGCCCCGTTCCTCGGCAACGACGAACGTCTCTTCTGGCAGCGTGCAGAGGATCGCAACCATGCCACCGCCGAGCTCTACAACCGCCTCGGCCTGGCCGCCTACGAAGCCATGGAAGCTTTCGTACAGTACCATCCACTCTAAATTATACAATGAAACAAACCATCACTGGTGCAGAAGCATTGATGCAGTCGCTGGAGCACGAGGGCGTCACCACGCTCTTCGGATACCCTGGCGGCTCCATCATGCCCGTCTATGACGCCCTTTACGACCACACACACTCTCTCAATCACATCCTCGTGCGCCACGAGCAAGGCGCCGTACATGCCGCCCAGGGCTATGCCCGTGTCAGCGGACGTGTCGGCGTGGCCATCGTCACGAGCGGACCTGGAGCCACCAACACCGTCACCGGCGTTGCCGATGCGATGATCGACTCCACGCCTGTCGTCATCATCTGCGGACAGGTGGGCGCAGCAGTCCTCGGCACCGACGCTTTTCAGGAAGTTGATGTCGTAGGCATGACGCAGCCGATCTCCAAGTGGAACTATCAGATCCGTCGCGCCGAAGATGTCGCATGGGCTGTCAGCCGCGCCTTCTTCATCGCCAGCAGTGGTCGTCCTGGCCCCGTAGTCCTCGACTTCACGCGCAATGCGCAGGTCGGTCAGGTGGAATACGAACCCGCAAAAGTAGACTTCATCCGCAGCTACGTGCCTGCGCCCAAACCCGACATGGACACCATTGCCGAAGCTGCACGCCTCATCAACAATGCCGCCAAGCCCTTTGTGCTCGTCGGTCAGGGCGTGGAACTGGCTGGTGCACAACAGGAACTGCGCACGCTCTTGGAGAAGGCTCAGATTCCCGCGGGCTGCACGCTGCTCGGCCTTTCTGCACTGCCCTCCGATCATCCTCTGAACATGGGTATGCTCGGCATGCACGGCAATTTGGGTCCCAACGTGATGACGAACCAGTGCGACGTGCTCATCGCCATCGGTATGCGCTTCGACGACCGCGTCACGGGCAACATCAAGACTTACGCCCGTCAGGCCAAGGTCATCCATTTCGACATCGACCCCTCGGAGTTCAACAAGCTCATTCATGCCGACTGCAAGGTGTTGGGCGACTGCCGCGAGACACTCGCTGCGCTGCTGCCGCTCATCGAGCCTACGACGCATCAGGCATGGGTTGACGGCTTCGCGCCATACGCCGAACGCGAGTACAACAAAGTCATCAGCAAAGCCATACATCCCACCGAAGGGCCATTGCTCATGGGCGAAGTCGTGCGTGCGGTGAGCGAAGCATCCAATCACGAGGCGGTGCTCGTGACCGACGTGGGTCAGAACCAGATGTTTGGTGCCCGTTACTTCCAGTTCTCGAAGCCGCGCAGCATCGTCACCTCGGGCGGCTGTGGCACGATGGGCTTCGGCCTGCCTGCTGCCATCGGCGCCACCTTCGGTGCTCCTGACCGCACGGTGTGCCTGTTTGTGGGCGACGGCGGTTTGCAGATGACCATTCAGGAGCTGGGCACGATCATGGAACAGGGTGCGCCCGTGAAGATCATCCTGCTGAACAACAATTTCTTGGGCAACGTCCGTCAGTGGCAGGCGATGTTCTGGAACCATCGCTATTCCTTCACGCCGATGAAGAATCCCGACTACGAGCTCATCGCCCGTGCATACAATATCCCTGCCCGCACCGTCGTCGACCGCGCCGATCTGTCCTCAGCCATCAGCGAGATGCTCGCCACCCCTGGCCCCTATCTCCTCCAGTGCGCCGTCAAGGAAGAGGACGATGTGCTGCCGATGACCCCGCCCGGAGCCAATCTCGACGAGATGTTGTTGGAGGTGTGAGGCCTAAGGATAAAGTTAAACTTCAACTTTAATAAGATAAACTAACTTACTATGGTAAACAGATTTATCCTCAACGAAGTATCGTACTTCGGCCCTGGCGCTCGCAAGGAGCTGCCCGGTGTAGTGAAACGATTGGGATTCCATAAAGCCCTCGTGGTGACCGACAAAGGTCTCATGCAGTTTGGCGTGGCCAAGAAGGTTCTCGACGTCATGGACGAGGCTGGCATCGCATACGACATCTTCGACGATGTGAAACCCAACCCCACCGTGACCAACGTGAAGAACGGCATCGAAGCTTGCCGACGTGCTCAGGCCGACTTCATCGTAGCCATCGGAGGCGGCTCCAGCATGGACACCGCCAAGGGCATCGGCATCGTGGTGAACAACCCCGAATTCAGCGACATCATATCGCTGGAGGGCGTGGCCGACACCAAGAAGAAGTCGCTGCCCATCATCGCTCTGCCCACCACGGCAGGCACAGCGGCCGAGACGACCATCAACTACGTCATCATCGACGAGACACGTCAGGCCAAGATGGTCTGTGTTGACCCCAACGACATCCCTTGCGTGGCCATCATCGATGCCGAACTGATGTATTCCCTGCCCAAGAGCCTCACTGCCGCCACGGGTATGGATGCCATGACGCACGCCATCGAAGGTCTCATCACCAAGGCTGCATGGGAGCTGAGCGATATGTTTGAAGTGAAGGCCATTGAGATGATTTATAAGTATTTGCCTATAGCCGTCAGCGAACCCACGAATCCCGTCGGACGCGATGGCATGGCCGTTGCGCAGTACGTCGCCGGCATGGCCTTCTCCAATGTAGGTCTGGGCGTGGATCATGGCATGGCTCATCCCCTCAGCGCCCTCTTCGACGTTCCCCACGGCGTGGCCTGTGCCATGCTGCTGCCCACGGTGATGCGCTTCAACATGCCCGCCGCCAAGGAGAAATATGTGGAGATTGCCAAGGCCTGTGGCGTTTATCAACCCTCGATGACCGTCGACGAGGCTGCCGAAGCTGCCTGCAAGGCCATTGAAGAACTCAGCGCCCTCGTAGGAACCAACAAGCGCCTCACCGACCTCGGCATCACGGAGAAGGATATCGAAGCGCTGGCAGAACAGGCCATCAACGATGTCTGCACACCCGGCAACCCGCGTCCCGTCAGCAAACAAGACATCATCGACCTCTACCATCAGATCCTCTAACTGCACCCCTCCTATGAGTCTGCGCGTACCCTCCTAAGGGTCTGCGCAAAAACTTCTAAGGCTTCATAAAACGCAATCTGCCCCGCAAGCTCTTTACGTCTTGCGGGGCAGACACTTCTATGGTTCCAAGGAACACGGCTAACGCTTCGTCGTCACAGCTGAATCAGGTCGTAGGTCCTCTTATCCTGCGTTACCGCCGTTTCCACCTTCGCCCCACTTTCGAGCCTTTCCAAGCACACTTTCAAGCCCTGTCTATTTCTGTCCCACTGCTGGGACACGGCGATACATATATACGTACGTACGGCGCTGTACATATATACGTGTGGGCTTGTACGTATATACGTGTGGAGCTGTACGTATATATGTATGGAGAGGTACGACTGGATGTGTGACGCAGCCGTGACAGATGACAGATGACAGTTTCGGTAGGTGCCCCCCACGGGGGGGGTGAGCCATGTGAAAGTAGTTCTTATTCTATCTTTATATTTATCTTTATATATATTATTTAAGTATGTTATTTAAGTATAGATCTATTATTAAGTATAAATAGTTCTCTCATCTTGTGGTGATACCCCCTCGTATGGAAACTGTCATCTGTCATCTGTCATTGATATTTTTCGGCAGGGAAGATGCAGTACATCCGTTGGACAAACAGCTTCTAGTTCTATTCCATAGACTATCAGAAAGCTGGGTTTATTGTCAAGCAGAAAGGTAGCTGGTACTTGACACCTGAGGGTGAAGCCATCCTGAAGAAGACACCCGAGGAGGTGATGAATATCGCCAACGAGGCTTATCATGAATGGCGACGGTTGAATCCCAAGGATGATAGCTCCGAAGAAGAGCCGACAGACGATAATGCCGAGGGCGACGCGGCCAATCTGCGCAGCGCCGTCCGGGTGCTGCGGATGGGAAAGGACGCGGACTATCTGGACACTGTCCTCTTCCCCGGCGGCGAGGTCAGTCCCGCCCGGGTGCGCAAGGCCGCCGAGGGCGACAGGGCCGAGGAGCTGAATATGCTGCCCCTGAAACGCATATCGTTTTTGGGAAATAACGAATAAATAACCCTGCTAATCAGACATCATCTCCATCTCCACCACCGGCGACACGGCACCCAACCGCCGCTTCCGCTATCGTTTCCTGTGGCAGCGAAAATAGACATCATATCATGTGGAGCATCGGCAATGAGGTGAATAAGCAATGGGGCGAGGAAGGACGCTCTTAGAAACGACCACCGCCGGGGCCACCGAAGCCACCACCGCCGCCTCCGAAGCCTCCACGATTGCCGCCGCTGCCGCCGCGAGGTCCGCGTTCACCGCCTTCACTATCACCTTCTTCGCGGTTGCGGTTGCGTTCGCGGTTGCCGCCGACATTACGGCCGCCGAAAAGGTTGAAGCGGTAGGTAAAGGAGAGCATGACGTAGGAGGTGATGCGCTCGCTGTCGGAGTCGGTGCGCGAGGTGGCGCTGATACTGCGGTTGACCATGTCGCGCTGACGAAGAATGTCATTCCAGCGCAGGGTGAGGATGGCCTGGCGACGCTGGAGGAAACTGTAGGTGGCTTGGGCATTCCATATCCACTGGTTGGTGTTCATGACTTCGTCGGCGTAACCACGACGGCTGTTCTGGTTGATGTCAGTGCTGAGGTTGAGGCCGAACCAGAAGTTCCAGTGTGCACTCAAACCGTAGGAGAAACTGTAATGGCTGAGGTCGGTGGCTGCCGTGTTGGTGGAGACGGAAGCATTGTAAGCAAAGTTGCCGTGAAGGTTGACCTCAAGGGTGTTCTTGTAATAGGCTAAGCCGTCCTCGGACTCCTCATCCTCGTAGGTGGCACGACTGTCGAACTCGTCGCGGAAGGTGAAGCGGAGGCCTTCGCTAAAGTTGTTGGACGTGGTGGAAATGTCCACGGTGGCGTGCTCTTCGCTGCGATAGACGTAGCCCTTGGCAAGGGTGTGGCTGTAGGCTGTGCGGCTGTTGACGCGGAAACGCTGATCCTTGAATGCCGTGTTGAAGTTGAAGTTGGCGCCGGCGTTCCAGTTGCCACTGATATTCACGGGCATGGTCACGCGCCCGCCCGTCACCTCGTTGTATTCCGTGCGGTTCGTGGTGGCGTTCTGCGTGGTACGGAAATTGGCGTTGAAGTTGTAGGTGCGCTGTGCATCGGGGATGCTGAGGCGCCATTCTGCATTGGCTCCGTGCGTGAAGGAGGGCTTCAACTCGGGATTACCGAGGCGAATGGCCAGCGGGTTGGCATTGGAGAGGGTGTCGGGGATCAGGTCGGTGATGCTCGGTTGTCCGCTCTGTCCGTTGTAGCGCGCCTCGATCTGATGCTGGCGAGTGAAGCGGTAGCGGAAATTGAGTGTCGGCGACCAGTTGACGACGGTACGCGAGAGATCGTAGTGCTTCCAGCCCTTCGTGTAGTCAACATTGTTGACTTGTGGCTGCAGGTTGAAGCCGATGTTCAGGCGCATTTTGGAGTCGACGAGGCGGTATTGCAGGCGTAGGTCGTGGTTCTGATAGCGGTTCACGGTGTAGTTGCACTGCGCGGTGTCAGGTGTGGCGAGGTCGAGGTGACCATCATAACCGCTGATACCAAGGCCATAATAATCGACATACGGATCGAAGATGCTGGCTACGGTGCGGTCGCGGTCGTTGAAGCGGTAGCTGTAGTTGTACGAGAACTGCAGGAACTGCCCTGTGCCGATGGGCTCAGTATAAGAGAAGCGGGCAGAGATGTTGCGTCCCACGTTGCGCGAGTCGTCGTATTGTATCTTATGATAGACGCTGTCGCCGCCAGTGAGGGCGAGGATTTGGTAGTAGTCGATCTGCGAATAGCTGCTGCTGTTGCCGTCGTTGTTGTTGAGGCCGCCGTTGACATTGAAAGTGATGTTGCGACCGGGCTTGCGCAGGCGACGGTTGAACTGTACAGAGAGCGAGGCCGAGAGGGCGTCGCTGGCGTTGCGGTTGGCACCGAGGTTGTGGTTGACGGTGATGGCGCGGAGGGCGGGAGAGATCCCGACGGCGATGCCGTCGGGTACGCTAAAGGCGGCGAGGGGATTGTCGGTGATGGCGTAGGGGTCGTCGTTGAAGGTGGCGCTTTCGCTGTTGCTGTGACTGCGGTTGCCGTTGATGTTGAACTGCGGGCGCAAAAGTATGTTGGTCATCGTGTCGGGCTTCCATTCGATGCGCCAGTTGGTGTCGAAGTTATTGCTATGGCTGCCGTTGCTGCTGCTGCGGTTGCTGTAGGCGGCGTTGCGGTTCTCGAAGTTTTGGCTGTTGCTCCACGAACTGCCTGTTGATTGGTTGAAACGTCCCGAGGCACCGCCGTTGAGCTCCAACTTGTCCCATTCGAGGTTGAGGCTGGCGGCCACGTCCTGTGTCTCCTGCATACCGCTGCCACGCGTGTTGTCGGCGTTGGCCACGATGCCTGCCTTTTGTCTGTCGAGGAAGCGATAAACGTCGCCGTGCCCGTTGTAGCGATTCTCGGTGCCGTAGCCTCCGGTGACACGTCCGAACCATCCGCGTCGCTTGTCCTTCTTGATTTCGAGGTCGAGCACGGTCTGCTCCTCGCCGTCGTCGATGCCTGTGATGCGTGCCAAATCGCTCTGTTTGTCGTAGGCCTTCACCTTATCGACGATTTCAGCGGGAATGTTCTTGAGCACGAGCTGTTGGTTGTTGCCAAAGAACTCCTTGCCATCAACGAGTATCTGCTTGACCTCCTTGCCATTGTGCGTAATTTTTCCATTCTCATCGATGACGATGCCCGGCAGTTTCTTGATCAACTCTTCGACCATAGAGCCTGGCGGAAGGGCGAAGGCTGCGGCGTTGTACATTACGGTGTCATCGACGATGGTCATTTCTGGCAGTTTGCCCTCGACGACAGCCTCCTGCATCAGCGTAGCATCTTCTTTCATCAAGATGTCATTGACTTTCTTGTTGCCACCCTTGCCTGTGAGGTTCAAGGCGAACGACTGCGTCTTGAACCCGATGAACGACACCTTCAATGTGTACTTGCCAACGGGCACACCTGGTATCATAAATTGTCCACTCTCTGTTGTTTGGCGCCCAGCGACCGTCTTACCTGTGGAATCGTTGACCACCACGCTGGCACCTGGGAGGCCCTTCAATGTGGAACTCTCGTAAACTGTGCCGCGAACATTAAACCATTGTGCGGCGATGGGTTCGGAATGAAAAAAGATGGCGATGAGCGTCAATGCCATCGCCATGAGTGTTTGTCGTGTTGTCATCGGATGCTTTCAGAGCGGGTTGGCTCTTCTATGACCCGACTTCCACGAAATGGTTTAATGCAATCGCAATTTATTTCCCATCTTCCACAATTATTTCAACTGTTGGATGACTTTGAGCATTTGGTCGCCGAGGCCGATGGTGTAACCCTGCTGTACGAAGACGACGCGGTTGAAGCTGTCGGCGATGACAAAGATCGGAAGGGAGGAGGTGGGGAGGTGGAGCTGCGCGATGAGCTCGTCGCGGATGGTACCATCGATATCTGCGCCCCAGACGACTGTGGTGGGGATATTTTCATATTCCTTGAAATTGAAGCGACTGGCGGAGGCAGGGCTGTCAAAAAGGAGGATGAACTTGCGGTTCCAGGCGTTGAAACCGTCGGCCACGCGAGCGATATCTCGTAAGGTGTGGTTTGAAGGCTCATGGTTGGGCGCGATGAGGCCGAGGGCGTAGTAACCACGTCCGGTGGTGGAGAGCAGAGACGTTGGAGCGGGGAGGGTGACATCTGAGGAGTTGGGGGAGACGGCGAGGAAAGTACCGTCCGCAGACAGGGGTTGATAGAGGTCTTCGGCGTTGAGGGAACCGAGGACGGCGATGGTGCCGGGCTGCTCACGAAGGGAGAATGTGGCACTGGTGGTGAGGCCGGGAACGACGGTAATAGCTTGCATTTCAGCCAGTACGCTGCCGTCGGCAAGGCGGGTGCCTGTGGTGAGGACGTATGTGCCAGCGTCGAGGTCTACGCCCGTGGCGAAGGTGTTTTGCACAGTGGCCTCTTCAGGATAGGTGAGGAGCTGCAAGCGGGCGTCGTCATCAAGGCGGGAGAGGGTGAAATGGGTGTAATACTGCGCGTCGGGGACGAAACGGGTGGGATGATAGAGGAGGATGAGGCGGCCTTTGGCGGCGTTGGAAGGCGATGGCTCTGTGGTCGTAGCATCATCAAACGTTACATCCTGCCAGAGCGTGTCGAAGTATTGGACTTTTCCGTCGATTTCGTTGATGCGGGCGGGGATGCTGAGGGCACGGCAGGCTGCGACGAAGAATATGTTGCGACCCAGACGGTCGGCGGTGCGCGAGCGGAGGACGGCGAGGGGAGTCATGCGGAGACGCTGCGGGTTTTGGCCGTCGATGATGGTGAGGCTGTCGCGCGTCCAGGCAATGAGACGTCGGATATCGAAGCCGGAGAGGGCGGCGCGGAGGGGAGCTTTAAACGGGGTGAGGCGTTCGCGCTCAATACGGGGAGAGAGGAGATAGGAACGTTCTATGTCTGTGAGCGCCACATCGTGACCAGCATGATCTGCCGGGAGGTTGTCGAGGAGAACGTCGAGAGTGATGTCCTGCAAATCCTTGTCAGGAAGGACAGCGATAAGCTGCTCGGCGAGTGCTTGCTGACCGAGGGTGGCTGCGCTATCGAGGAAAGCGGTGATGACCGCGTGATTGCCACGGCTGCGCTGGTCGGTCATGGTGGCTTCATAGGCGTGGCGAATGCTGTCTTCGACGGCAAGGCGGCGGTCGTTCTCAGCGCGCTGTTCGGGAGTGACGGCTGGTAGGGCACCGCTGGCAGGCGGTGGGGTGATGTCTAAAGCGAGTTGAGGCTGGAGTGTTGAGAGCGGAGCGTCGAAGGCGCTGAGGCGGAGGGTGATGGCACTGTCGGCAGGTAGTGTAGCCGTGCGGAAGGCGAGGAGCGAGGGGGAAGCGGTGACCCAGAGTAGTAGGGTACCATGGCCTGAGGTGAGGGAGGCACGGCCCTGAGCATCAGTAGTCTTGCGTGCTACGGTGTAGAACTCGGCATAATTGTAGATCTTGAACTCCACAGTGGCATCAGGTACAGGGCGGTCGAGGCTGTCGACAACGGTGACAGTGAGACGCGTAGAGGGGGCGTAGTGGTCGATGACGTTGATCTCGGTAAGGGCGTACTCGCGACCGACGACCTCTTCGGGACCGTCATAGTTGCCGAAGACCTTGGTGTGCATGAGCATACCGCGCGAGGCGCTCTCGTTGAACCATCCGAGGTCGAGGATGGGCTCGGGTTCGCAAGCGCCGAGGAAATGCCACTGTCCGTCGGCCCACGCTTCAACCCAAGCGTGGTTGTCGTCGGTGTGTGCCCAGCGCGGCGTGTAAACTTGGCGGGCGGGTATACCTACGGTGCGGAGAGCGGCGACGAGAAGCACGGACTCCTCACCACAGCGGCCGTAGGCGGTGCGTACGGTGGAGACGGGGCCAAGGGTGCGGGCGCTGGTGGGACGGTAGGTGACGTGCTCGTGACACCAGTGGTTGACTTCGAGGATAGCTTCGATCATGCTGAGATCGCGGACGCGGTCGCGTAGCTCAGTATAGTAACGCTGGCGGAAGTCGTCGAGGTCTTCGTTGTTGACGCGCGGCGGCAGCACGAAATGGCGGAACTCGCGTTCGGGGACAATCTTCCCCCAAGGCAGCTCGGCGCGTGCCGTGACGGCGGCCTCGACTTGTGCGCGGTAGTAAGCGCTGTCGAGCTCGAGACGGTCGGCGAGCGACATATTATCATAAAGGAAGAGGAGATAATTCTCCTCTTCATGCGTGTTGTGACACGCCATCAATGCGATGGCTGCCAACAGGATAAGTGCTGTTTTCTTCATAGGACAAATGGGCGGCGACCATGCCGCCGCCTACGGAGAAAGGATGGTTGAGAGAAATGTGAGCTTGCAGCTGAGCAAGAACAGATGTAGGATGTGGATTTATCCGTTCTGGAGCCAATGGTCGGCTTCTTCGTAGAGCTGTGTGATGTATTCGGGGCGCGTCTGTCCGGGCAGCGTCTCAAGGATGGTGGTGCAGTCAATGATGTACCACTCGCCATTGATGCGGTGGAGCTTGTAGATGTACTGCGAGTCGGCTGTCTGACTGAACGTGGCGCCAGCCACTTCGACCTTGACGGGGAACGTGGTGTCCATGATGGCAACGGCACGGTTGCCGTGAGGCCATACGAGTGTGGAATGAATGTGGTAGGAGATATAGTCGGTGCGTGCTGCGAGCGCTTCGGCAAATTCCTTGGCTGTGCCCTCGAACCACGATGCCTTGACGTGAGCGTCGGTGTCGTAGCAGGTGAGCATCTCGTCCCATAGCTGGTTGTCGCGGGCGAAACGCTCGAAGGTGAGGAGTCGGCGCACGGCTTCCTTCTCGCGTCGTGCTTCAAGGGCTGTGTGGACGGGTCTCTTGAGGATGAGGTTAGTGTTCATAAATGGGTAGATGATTATACTTTTTTGCTATTTCAGATGCAAAGATACAGCTTTCTTGCATTCGTTGTTCTATTTCGGCGAAAGATTTGCTTTTTTTAAGAATTAACCCCTGTCAGCAGGGGACGCTGGCAGGGGCTTTGGGGTTGGCGCGCGCGTACCTTATTATATTATGCGCGCGTGAGCTATGTGCTTAATAGAAGATGTAGCGATTGTCCTTGACGTTGGCTTTCTCCATGAGCTCGGAGGTGTAGCGCGAGGAGGCGCGGATGCCTTGGTTGATAATCTGCACCTTGGCGTTTTGCTTGGAGATGTCGTCGAACTCTGCGTTGGTGTTCTCCTCGCCAGTAACCTGGAAGGCGAAGACACCGGCGTTACCCTTGATACCCTTGGCGAACTGACCCTTGGCGGTCTTGGCGATGGCACCGCTGAGGGCGGGCTCGCTGCTGCCAATGGACTGCAGGAAGACGGGAGCATTGAAGGTGACGTGCTTGATAGTGTCGACGGAAAGGGCGCCCTGAATCTTAGCTACGGCAGCGAGGTTGTTGCAAGCCTCCATCTTCTCCTGAAGCATGGCAGCCTTCTTGTCGCGCTCAATCTCGCTCTGGAGGTAATCCTTCACGCTCTCGAGGTTGCGGTACTGCTCGTTGTTCTTGCCAGTGAGCATGACCACGAGGAGGTGATCGTTGTTGCCACAGGTGTAGATGTCGGAGATTTCACCAACCTTGGTGTCCTCGTTGAAAATCCAGCGGAAGGCCTCACGTGTGGAGCTGAGACCAGCCACGTTGTGCTCGGTGCTGAACATACCTTCGCGTGTCTGAACCATATAACCGCTCTTAGTGGCGTTGGCCTCGATCTCCTCAATGGTCTTGTTGGTTGCTATGAACTGCGAGAAGTCGTTGAAGGTCTTGTTGAACGTATCGTTGGAGAAGTCGATAGGACGCTTCACGACAGCAACGTTGTACTTGTTTACGAAGTTCTTACGGTCGATGACGCGGAGGATAGCAATGCCCGTGCCGATCTTGACCTGCTGCGTGGTTCCAACGGCCTGATTGCAGATGGCGTTGATGAACTTCTGGTTGTTCTCATCGAGGATGGCTGTCTCGTACTGAGCAGAGGTGAGCCATGTCTCTTCGCCTGTCTGGTTGTACTTACGTGCGATGCTGTCGAAAGGCACGCCGGCGTTGAGGGCTGTCATGATGCTGTCGGCGGTCTTCTGTGCAGCAGCCTCGTCGATACCGCCAACACCAATCTGACGGAAGAGCACGGAGTCGGGCATGGAAGCCTTGGCGATGACGCGGATGATGTTCTGCGTGTTGTCTGAAGCATTGAGGTAGGGACCCTTCTGTGTGCCGACGGCGATGGAGTCAAGCTCCTTAGCGATGTCAGAGGGGAGGGCAGCGGGACGCACGGCCATAGCGTTGTAAGCTACGGTGCTGCCGCTCTTGCGGATGATGTTGGCGAAGTCGGCATCCTCGGCCTGCATCTGCTCTGCCACTTCCTGCATCTCGGCTAAGATCTCTTCGCGGTCAGCCTTACTGGCGGTGATGGCGACGTCGATGTATTTGATGTCGCGCATGGGATCGGAGATGCGGAAGAGATTCTTCATTTCATTGTATTTCGTCTTGAACTCCTGCTCTTCGATCTTCACCTCTTCCTTAATGCTGGAGTAGGGAAGTGTGGCGAGGAGAACGTCCTTCTCAGCGCTCTGACCCTTGAAGAAGTTGAGTGTGTTGACGGGATTGGGGATGAAGCTCTTGGTGAGCAAAGCCTGATACTTGCTGGCAAGAGTTTGCTGACGGATGTTCTTTTCAACGAACGTCCAGAAATTGTAGAGCTGATTGTAGTAAGCGAGCGCCTCGGCGGGCTGACCCGGCTGATCCTTCACAGCCTTGTACTGTGTGAGGAACTGGTTGAGTTGCTCAATGTCGAAAGCACCTGTCTGCTGGTTGACGAAAGGTGTCTGGGCGAGCATGGGGTTCTGACCGTTCTTGATAATCTGCTGCATCTCGGCATCGGTGACGGTGAGGCCGAGCTCACCAGCTTCGTGTTCGAGGATCTGGTTCTGTACGTAGGTGCTCCACACTTGGTCTCGCACTTGTTGCATCTGCTCTTCGGTGAGGTTGTCGCTTCCGGAGCTGAACTTGATGACGTCGACGTACTCATCGACGAGTTTGTTGTACTCCGTGATGTTGATTGTGTTACCGAACACTTCACCGATGCGCTGGTGGCTCTCGGCGCGGGTGGAGGAGAGCGAGCGAACGCCTTCCTCGGCGATGAAAGCAAAGAGTGCGAGACCCACGAAAAGGATCAGCAAAGCACCTCTGTTTCTAATCTTCTGTAATGTTGCCATTTGTTGTTTTTGTTATTATTTTTTGTGATTATTGTTCAAAAAGCGTGCGAAGGTACTAAAAAATCATTAAACAGCCACGCGTTTGGGCTGAAAAATGCAAATTAAACGTCAAAGATTGATGTAAAAGTGCTCATTCGTCCAATATTCGGAGCTTCACGAGCTCAATTTTGGTACTTGTATTCTTAATTATCTTAAATTCGAAGTTATCGAATGTGAAGACTTCGTTGAGTTTCGGGAAGCGCTGCATACGGTGGAGAATGAGGCCGCCTACGGTAAGGTATTCGTCGTTCTCGGGCAGTTCGATGTCAAGGAGCTCGTTGGCTTTGCTCACTTCGAGGCGAGCGGAGATTTCGTACTCGCCGGAAGGCAGCCGCTTGGCGATGTATGACTGCTGGTCGTGCTCGTCCTCAATATCGCCGAAGATTTCCTCGACGAGGTCTTCGAGGGTGCAGATGCCGCTGGTGCCGCCGAACTCATCGACGACGACGGCGAGGGATATTTTCTTCTGCATGAGCGTCTGCATCAGCTTCTGGGCGTTCATGCTCTCAGGCACGATGGGCACTTCGCGTATGTGATCCTTCCAGCTGTCGGACGGCTTGAGACGGAAGAGCTCGGAGGAGTGTATGAAGCCGATGATGTTGTCGATGTCGTTCTCGTAGACGATAATTTTCGAGCAGCCGCTCTCAACGAAACGTGCTTTGAGCTGTTCGAGGGAGTCATCAGCCTCAACAGCTACAATCTCGGTGCGAGGTACAATACAGTCGCGCACCTTGCAGTTGCTGAAATCGAGGGCGTTCTGGAAGATCTTGACTTCGTCGGTAATCTCTTCCTCGTTGTCGCTCTGATCAATGGTGGATTGGATGAGGTAGTCGAGGTCGACTTTTGTGAAACCTTGGTCGGTGTCGTTGTTGGTGACCTTAAACCCAAAAGCGCGCAACAGGAGCTTGGAAAGGCCGCTGGTGAACTTGGAGATGGGGAAGAGGACGACATAAAAGAGGAACGCGAAAGGCGCGAAGAAAAGCAGCGTGCGGTTGGGATTGAGCTTGAATAGCGTCTTGGGCAGGAATTCGCCAGTGAAAAGCACGATGAGCGTGGAGATGACGGTTTGGACGAATAGGGCGAGCCATTCGTTGGTGATACCTAACGGCTGTATAACGGTGGGCTCCAGGAACTTGGCAATGAGAATGCCGTAGATGACAATGGCTATGTTGTTGCCCACGAGGAGCGTGGAGATGAAACTGTTTGGGTGCTCAAAGAACTTGGCAGCAAAGCGTGAGCTAAAGCTGCTCTGCGAACGATCCATCTCGAAGCGCAGCTTGTTGCTCGAAACGAAGGCAATCTCCATGCCTGAGAAGAAAGCGGAGAAGGCCAGGGTGATGAGGATGTATACGATGAGGGTGGTCACTGTTGAACTCTTAAACTCTTGAACTATTGAACTTTTGTTGAATCCGTAATGCTGTGCGTGGGTGCAGATGATACGCTGGCATCCCGTCGGGTGTCGGCTTGTGAGCCTCGACGGGTATCTTCATAGATGACGCCGGGCTTCTCGGGCGACAAGTTGTCGTTTTCCTCCTCCTTCTCATTCATAGGCATGTAGCCAACACTGTTTTCGACACTATATTTTGTCATCTCCTCATTGGAGCGGAAGTTGTAGCCCTTGAGTTGCTGATCGGAGGTGGGCATGGTGATGCACATGAACATAGTGTTCCACATCTCGCGTGCTGTCATATCCCAGAAAAGTTCCTCTGTTTCAAAAAGGTCGCCCTGACGATTAAGCACAACAACACGTCCGCGCAGTTCCCAGATGCGATTGGCGTGGCAGTAGGCGGTGTCGGCCTGAACGTACCATTCGACGTGGAACGTGGAATCGAATTTCTCGAGGAATAGGCCTTTAAGAAATGTCCATTCCTGCGGTTCGGTCATGTAGATGTCCCAATCCTCGGCGACAATTTTGTAGCTGATGATGCCAGAGTCGGAAATGAGATTGCTGATGCCGTGAGCAGACATCGTCGGCAGCGAATCCTTGTCATAGACAGCGGGAGCGATGTGCTCGTGGCTTTCGCCGCACGACATGAAAACAGCCAGCAGGATGACTGCCGATAGCGCTATACGGTGCAGGGGATGGCGGAAGGGCTTCACTTGAACTTCCATTTCATGAACCAGCGTTCGTTGAACGTGAGGCCGATGTGTACGCTGAGAATGTTCTCATCGATGAGGGCGGCGGCACTGGCTTCGCGGCGCGACCATTCCACGCCGACGTTGACGTAGGAACGGTTGTTGTACTTGTTAGTGATGGGAAGTCCTACGCCTGCCGTGATGCCAAATTCTGCAGGGCCATCGAGCGTCGTGCCGCCCATGGGTATATTAATATAAGGTGTGGAATAGTAGGCACCGACGCGGTAGTTGATGCGGCGCAGGAAATTCGGGGAGTAGCGTTCGGGGATGTATTCGGCACCGGCATTGATGCGCCAGCGGTTGGAGTATGCTCCCGTCTGCGGTGTGTAGGAGCGGTCGCTGGCATCGAAGACGGGCGTATTGCATTTGCTCCACTGCTCGAAGGTGACGTCAGCTGCTATTGTCAGGATGTTCGTCCGTTCCCAGGCAACACCCAAGCTGTAGGTCATTGGGATGCTGTACCCATGGTCGGTTTTGCTGAGTATGCTGTCGCTGCTGACGGCTGTGCGCAGCATATTACATTCGCCGCTAAGCTTATGGCCGAGCCCCACGGTGGCACCGATGGTCAGGCGTTGTTCATTTTTCAGCTGTGCCTGGTATTGTATGGCGACATCACCCTTCCACGAGGCGATAGTTGTATAGTAGAAGGTGCGCAAACTGCTGAACGACGTAGTGTTAGTGGTGCCGTTCTCCTGGAAAGACTGCATAAACTCATGATAGATGTCACCCCAAAGGAAACCGACATTGGCACCAAACGAGAATCCCTTAAAAGGTTGCCAACCCGCACCGATATAAGCCTGATGTAGCCCGCCGCTGCCCTTGTAAGCGAATGTGTTGGTGATTTTCTGACTTGTATAGGAATCTATGCCTACGTCGCGCGTCTGCGTGAAAGTGTAGCCGATCTTGGTGTACGGTTGGAAACCAATGCTCATGCCGGCATTGCGAGCCAGGCGGAAGGCGGCGTTGACGTGGTCGAAGGAGGTGTTGTTGGCTGCCACGTGGGCGTTGCCCTGCGTGAAACGTGTGCGCTGCAAACCCATGCCGACATCGAAGAGGAAGGTCAGCGAATCCATCGCAGAGTAGCTGGCAGGGTTCTGCATATTGACGCGTGAGCCGTTGCGCAAGCCTTGTGCCACACCGCCCATGGAACGGTTGTAGCTCTGCGACTGGTCGCACGGCAAGCCGAGGCCGAAGCGTGAGTAGGTCGAGTTGGTGCCATTAGCTTGTGCTGCTGCTGTGAAGGGGTTGAGCAGCATTGCCGCAGTGGCCATAAAAAGGATGTATCTGAGTCTCATTGTTGCGTTGTTGAGGGCGTCATTTGGTGCCTTAAAACCGTGTTGAGCCCACGTGGAACGAGGAATTGGTCTGCAAAGGTGCCACTTTTTATTGTGTCTTCAAAATTTATCTCGTCTCCGCCCGTTAAAAAAACCAAAAGTTGAGGATATTTAGCTTTAAAATGGGCGATATAGCCTTCGATTTCGTGTTTCAGCCCTTGAATGACGCCCGATCGGATGGCTGTTTCGGTGTTGTAACCGAGTTCTGGCGTCGCTCCTTCGGCTTCCACGAGTGGTAGGCGTGGGAAATAATAGTCGATGGCTTTCAGGCGGGCGTGTAAACCGGGGCTGATATTGCCGCCGACGTACTCGCCTTCAGCGGTGACGAAGTCGAAAGTGATGCAGCTGCCGGCATCGATGATGAGCAACGGGAATCCCGGACTTTGCGACCACGCTCCGATGGCCGCGGCCAGACGGTCGGGTCCTAAGGTGTCGGGCGTGCGGTAGGCGTTGCGAAGGGGGCTGGGCGTCTCCGATGAGAAGCGGATGACGGGGCAAGGGAGGGCGGCCAACCATGCCTCGGCAAGAGGAGGGAGCGTCACCACAGAGGAGACGATGGCTGCCTCCGGGGCTGTGGTAAGTGGGATGAAGGCAAGGTCATGCCCGACCTGCTTTCCATGGCAGATCATTTCGTCACCATCGAAGCAATAATACTTGCTGAAGGTGTTGCCGATATCGATGACCAAGTTCATTTGCGGGTGCAAAGGTACGCATAATTTGTGATTTATTCTTATTTTATGCCTTGAAAATGCAGAAAAATACAAAATGTAAGGTTTAAATCATAAATTATCATTACCTTTGCGGCCGTTTATGAGACGACTGTATCAATTCATACTTCTTGCGGTGCTGTTGCCCCTGTTCCCGTCTGTCCTTGTAGCACAGGTGCCGATCGAAGGTTTCGAGCTCGTGGATTCCACGATTACTGCGAGCCTCCTGACCTGTTCGCCAGGGCAGGAGAACTATGAGCTTTATGGGCACACGGCTATTCGTATGCAATGGTCAGAGGTCATGGGTGAGAGTATTGTTGCGCACGACCTCGTCTACAATTTCGGTCTCTTCGATTTCAACCAGCCTCATTTTGTCTGGCATTTCACAATGGGTGAGTGCGACTATATCGTTGCACCTTCGCCACTGGATCATTTCCTGCTCGAATATGAATACCGCGGCTCGTCGGTGACGGCACAGGTGCTGAGGCTGAAGACGTATGAGGCTAAGCGCCTGCTGTTGACTTTGGATAGCTTATGCCGCCCCGAGAACCGCCTGTACCGCTATAACATCTTCAGCAACAACTGCACGACAAGGGCACGTGACGTCATAGAGGAATGTATCGATGGTGATGTCATCTATCCCTTCCGCCCCCGTCGCAATACATATCGCACCATTCTTCATGAGTTTACGAAAGGTCATGAGTGGGCGAGAGAAGGTAACGACCTTCTGATCGGCGCTGATGCCGACACGCTGCTTTTGGAACGCGGCGAACAGTTCTCACCCATTTACCTGATGCACTATTTCGACAGTGCTTTCGTCGACCGTGGACGAACGGAATATATGCCTTTGGTGACAGAACGCTACGAATTGCTGCCTGCCAATGACCAGCGTCAGCAGCTGGCGGCCGATCAGCTGCCTCAGATTCCCTTCACGCCGAATACCCTTTGGTGGATGGTTTTCGTTGTTGGCTTGCTTATCGCCGCAGCCGAACTTTATTGGCAGCGTGTGATTTGGCCTGTAGACGCCGTGCTTATGGTGTTGCAGGGCGTAGCTGGTTGTCTGGTGATGCTCATCGTGTCGTACTCCGAGCATCCTACAGTAGCGTCAAATTGGCAGGTGTGGGTGCTGAATCCCATTCCCCTGTTATTTGTCTACCAAGTCGTAAAGTCCGACATCCGTCATCAACGTGCTGTCTATCACACAGGTGCTGCCGTGTGGTACTCGGCTTTCATCATCCTATATTTCATCCTTCCACAAGACTTCAGTGCGCTGATCCTGCCTTTGGCACTGCTTTTGCTGAGCCGTGCAGTGGTACACCTTATTATATATAGGAGACATTAGACTTAACCATTAAGCATTAAACTACAATAGCACACCACGCTTCCATAACCAAGAGCCGCCTGCTAACCTCCGTCATCGCTTTGATGGCGCTGGTAGGTGTTGATGCTCAGAACGCTGCTGAGCTGCCACGTCTGGTGGTGAATATCCTTGTGGATCAGCTGCGCACGGATTACATGGAAGCTTTTGCACCGCTGTATGGCGAGGACGGTTTGAAGCGTCTGATGGCTGAGGCCCGTTTCTATACCGATACCCAGCAGCCATTCTATCGTGTCGATCGCGCCAGTGCAGCTGCCATGCTCAGCACGGGCACATCACCTTCTGTCAACGGCATACCTGGCCTCTCTTGGATGTCGCGAGAGACGCTACAACCTATTTTTTGCGTCGATGATGCCCGTTACAAAGGCTTGCATACGACAGAACGCACCTCGCCCCAACGCCTGCTCACCACGACGCTTACCGATGAGTTGGAATTGGCTACGGGCAAGAAAGCTATTGTTTATAGCATTGCACCCGAGCGCGAGATGGCGGTGCTGATGGCAGGTCATCTGGCTGATGGCGCCTTTTGGATCAACGATGAGACGGGGGCGTGGTGCAGCACCGAATACTACGGCACTATCTATCCTTCGTGGGCTTCCGTCTACGAGCGTTCCAACGCCCTGTCATCGCGCATTAAGAAGATGACGTATGAGTCAGTCTATGAGGGCGCTTTGCAAGATTTCCATTATTTCCAGAGCTTGGACGACACGGAGCAGAAGGACTTCAAGCACAAGTTCGAGGGAGATCGTCGCTATCGCCTGTTGAAGAATTCCGTTTTGGTCAACGATGAAGTCGTAGGTTTTGTAGATCAATGTCTTAAAAGCTCTTATATTGGTCGTGACCGCGTGCCGGACATCCTCAACGTGGGGCTCTATGCTGGCAATTTCGACCACCGCTCCGTCACCGAAGCACCTTCTGAGTTGCAGGATGCCTACGTGCGTCTTGACCAGGCGTTGGCACATCTGATTACTTCCGTTGAGAAGATTTTCGGTAAGGACAAAGCCCTGTTTGTCGTCTCTTCGACAGGCTATGCCGACAGCGACGACAGTGGGCAGCGCTTGGAGAATATCCCTACGGGCACATTCTCCATGCAGCGCTCGTCGATGCTCCTGAACATGTACCTGTCGGCCATCTTCGGACAGGCGCAGTACGTCGTTGCTACCTTCGACAATCAGATTTACCTCGACCATAAGCTCATTGAGCAGAAGCAATTGCGATTAGCTGACCTGCTGGCACGCAGTGAGGAGTTCATCGCCCAGATGGCTGGCGTTCGTCAGGTTTACACTTCGCAGAGCCTCGTGCTCAGTAGCTGGGAACCTCGCGTTTCGCGCATCCGTGCCGGCTGGAATGCCATTTGCTCGGGTGACATCCTCATTGAGGTCTTCCCAGGTTGGGTCATCAGTTACGAGAATAATCCCGATTATATCAATCCCAACGAGGCTTATCTTAGCTTCCCCCTCTTTTTCCTTGGCGCAGACATTGCAACTGAGCGCATCACCACGCCCGTTACCACGGCTGCCGTGGCACCTACGCTCGCACGCTGCCTGAGAATACGAGCTCCGAACGGAAGCAGCGAGGCACCGCTGGTGCTGAAATAAAGACCCACCCCCGCCCCCTCCCTGTGAGGGAGGGGAGAGTGGTCACTTTCAAGAATTGAAGAATTATAAAAAATATAAACCAAATAGATAATGACCCTAATAGCCCTCCGTTAGAAAAACATTATTCTCCCCTCCCTTGCAGGGAGGGGTTGGGGGTGGGTCTATAATTTATGAACTTTATCAAATTAATCAGCAACCTCTTCGGAACCAAGAGCGACCGCGACATGAAGCAGATCCAGCCGCTTGTGAACGAGGTCATTAAGGTATACCCTGAGATCAACGCGCTGTCGAATGACGAACTTCGTGCGCGTACAATATTATTAAAAGAGAAGATTCGCGAGGCTGGAAAGCCTATTCGCGCACAGATTGATGAGCTGAAGGCCACCATCGAACAGACGCCCATCGAGAATCGCAAGCCCATCTTCGAGAAAATCGACAAGTTGGAGAAAGACCAGCTGGAGGTCTTTGAAAAGGTGTTGAACGAGATTCGTCCTGAAGCTTTTGCTATCGTCAAGAGCACCGCCGAGCGTTTCACCAACAACGAGGACGTCGTGGTCTCGGCCACCGACTTCGACCGCGAACTCGCTGCCCGTCATGACTTCGTGGACATCGACGGCGACAAGGCCATCTACCACAACCATTGGGTGGCTGGCGGCAATGAGACCGTGTGGAACATGATTCATTATGATGTACAGCTCTTCGGCGGAACAGTGTTGCATCAAGGCAAGATAGCTGAGATGGCGACAGGTGAAGGTAAGACCCTCGTGGCTACCCTCCCCGTGTTCCTCAACGCACTGACAGGCAACGGCGTACATGTGGTCACGGTCAACGACTACCTTGCCAAGCGTGACTCCGAATGGATGGGGCCGCTGTATATGTTCCACGGCCTCTCGGTCGACTGCATCGACAAGCACCAACCCAATAGCGAGGCACGTCGTAAGGCTTATCAGGCAGACATCACCTTCGGCACAAACAACGAGTTCGGCTTCGACTACCTGCGTGACAACATGGCCACTTCGCCCGAAGACCTCGTGCAGCGCTCTCATAACTATGCCATCGTCGACGAGGTTGACTCCGTGTTGATCGACGATGCCCGTACGCCTTTGATTATCAGTGGTCCTGTGCCCAAGGGCGATGATCAGATGTATGAAGAATACCAACCGCTGGTCGAGAAGCTCGTAGGTGTGCAGCGTCAGTTGGCCACGCAGTATCTCGCTGAGGCCAAGAAGCTTATCGCCGAAGGTCAGGCCAATGAGGATAAGGACAAGACAGCAGCCGGTTTCCTCTCCCTTTTCCGCTCCTACAAGGCGCTGCCCAAGAACAAGCCGCTCATCAAGTATCTCTCCGAACCTGGCATCAAGAGCGGTATGCTCGCCACCGAGGAGATCTACATGGAGAACAACAACAAGCGTATGCCCGAAGCCGTTGAACCGCTGTTCTTCGTCATCGATGAGAAGCTCAACAGCGCAGACCTCACCGACAAGGGTAACGCATGGCTTGCTGGACAGGTCAACGATGAGAATCTGTTCATCCTGCCTGACATCGCAGGTCAGCTCTCGGCTCTCGAGAACGAGAAGGGGCTCAGCGAAGAGGAACGCGTGCAGAAGAAGGATCAGCTCTACTCCGACTACGCCATCAAGAGCGAGCGCGTTCACACCATCCAGCAGCTACTGAAGGCTTATGCGATGTTTAACCTCAACGAGGAATACATCATTGTCGACGGTGAGATCAAGATTGTCGACGAGCAGACAGGTCGTGTCATGGAAGGTCGCCGCTGGAGCGATGGCCTCCATCAGGCAGTAGAGGCCAAGGAGCACGTCAAGGTGCAAGATGCGACGCAGACTTTTGCCACCATCACGTTGCAGAACTACTTCCGTATGTACCACAAGCTGGCAGGTATGACGGGTACTGCCGTCACTGAGGCTGGTGAGTTCTGGGACATCTACAAGCTTGATGTCGTCGAGATTCCCACCAATCGTCCTGTCATTCGCAATGATATGAACGACCGTGTCTACAAGACTCAGCGCGAGAAGTACAATGCTGTCATCGCCGAAGTCGCCAAGATGCGCGAGAGTGGACGCCCGACGCTTGTGGGTACGACATCCGTGGAAATCAGTGAGTTGCTTTCCCGTATGCTCTCGCTTCGCAAGATACCTCATCAGGTGTTGAATGCCAAGTTGCACCAGAAGGAGGCTGACATCGTGGCACTTGCCGGTCAGTCGACCAACGGTCTCGGTGCTGTCACCATCGCCACCAACATGGCAGGTCGTGGTACTGATATCAAGCTGTCGCCCGAGGTTCGCGAGGCAGGTGGTCTTGCCATCATCGGCACTGAGCGCCATGAGAGTCGTCGCGTCGACCGCCAGCTGCGCGGTCGTTCTGGTCGTCAGGGTGACCCGGGTAGCTCAGTCTTCTTCGTCTCGCTGGAGGATAAGCTCATGCGCCTGTTCGCCTCTGAACGTATCTCCAAGGTCATGGACCGTCTCGGCTTCGAGGATGGCGAAATGATTGAGCATCCGATGATTAACAGCTCCATCGAGCGCGCACAAAAGAAGGTTGAGGAGAACCACTTTGGTGTTCGTAAACGTCTGCTCGAGTACGACGACGTGATGAACAAGCAGCGCACCGTGGTTTATGAGAAGCGTCGTCACGCCCTCATGGGTGAGCGCCTCGGCATGGACATCGCCGACATGCTCTACGACCGCGTCTGCACCATCATCGAGAACAACGCCACCATCGAGCAGATGGCTCAGCAGTTCATCGAGATCTTCGCTATGGAGATACCCTTCACGTCAGACGACCTGCTCAATATGAAGCGTTCCGACCTCGAGGAAAAGGCTTATCAAGCCGTCCTTGCACGCTTCCAGCAGAAGACTGATCTCATTGCTTCTGAGGCATATAAGGTGTTCAAACCTATCTACGACGGCCCCAACGGGCAGGAGTGGAAGGATCGTCCCGTTATGGTGCCTATCATCGACGGGCGTCGCGTCTATAACATCGGCGGCGTGTCCCTGAAGCAGACCTGCGACAGCGAGGGACGTGCTCTTGTCACGGCCTTTGAGAAAGCCATCATGCTCCACGTCATCGACGAGGCTTGGAAGGAGAACCTGCGTGAGCTCGACGAATTGAAGCATAGCGTGCAGAACGCCTCTTATGAGCAGAAAGACCCGCTCCTCATCTTCAAGTTAGAGAGTGTTCAGCTCTTCGACAAGATGGTCAACAAGATCAACAATCAGACCATCAGCATCCTGATGCGCGGTCAAGTGCCTGAGCAACAGGTGCAGGCGCCTGATGATGCTGCCCAGCGACGTGCCGAATATGAGGCTCAGCGCCGTGCCCGTGCTGCTGCCGCTCAGCGTGCTCAGTACACGGCTGGTCGTGGCACTACGGCAGCTCCCCGCTACGACCGTCCTGAATATGCTGGTGGTACCCCTGCTGATCTCAACGACCCAGCCCAGCAGGCAGCAGCAGCTCAGGATACTCGTGAGCGTCAGCCCCGCACGCCTTTCACCGCTGAGAAGGTGCCTGGTCGCAACGATCCATGTCCCTGCGGCAGCGGCAAGAAGTTCAAGAACTGCCACGGACGCAACCTGTAAACGTGAACTGTAATCGAAACAAAATGGTGCTCCTCTCGAACGGATGAGCACCATTTTGTTATTTCTCGCTTTCTTCCAGTCGCTTGACGTGGCAAAGAATGTTGTGGCCTTCGTCATCGCGCAGGTGCATACCATTGCCTCGGCAGTAGCGCCAGTGGCGGCAGTCGGCACACTCGCCTGTGCGGCGCCATTCGAAGGTGCGATGAGGTTGGTAGCGATGCTCCCACACCTCCATGAAGTCATCCTGATAGATATTGCCCTGATTGTAGTCGGAGCGTATGCTGGCGCAGGCGGCGATGGCTCCGTCCGCCATCACGCTGCCCACGGTGATGCCCGCCTGGCAGTGGAAGAAATGGTCGCGCACGTCGCCTTCGTACGCTCCGAGATAGCCCTCGCAGCCGTAGCTGACGTGTATCTTGCCTTCCTTGCGCGTCTGCTTGATGAACTCAAACACGCCGCGGAACTCCTCGGCGGTGAGGCGCATCTCGGGGTCGTTCTTGGCACGTCCCACGGGGAAGATGGTGTAGATGCGCCAGTCGTGTACACCTTTCTCAATGAGGAAGTCGCGGATGTTAGGCAGCTCATGATAGTTGCGGCGGTTGGCGCATGTCACGCAGTCGAAGATGATGTTGGAGTTCACGAGGAGGTCAATGGCCTGCGATGCGGCCTTGAACGACTTCAAGTGTCCGCGCAGCCAGTTGTGGTTCTCTTCGAGACCGTCGAGGCTCAGGGCGAGGGTGTGCATACCTGCCTTGCGAAGTGAGGCGAAGCGCTCAGGTGTCAAGGCTAAGCCGTTGGTTACCAATCCCCATGGGAATCCTCTGCGATAGATTTCGCTGCACACTTCTTCGAGGTCGTCGCGTACGAGAGGTTCGCCGCCTGTGACGATGACAAAGACCTTGTGCGGGTCGCATTTCTTCTCCACGCTGTCCAGCACGCGCAGGAAATCCTCGGCAGGCATGTCCCCAACACCGGCAATCTTCTTGCAGTCGCTGCCACAATGACGGCAATGGACATTGCAGCGGAGCGTACATTCCCAGAACAGCTGCCTGAGCGGATGCTCGCGTTCGACAGCGCGGTAGAGTTGATGGGCCACTTCAAGCCCTATGCGTTTGCGGAGATTCATGCTATTCGTTGGCTATGGAATCGTTGTATTCCTCGATAGGACAGCCGTAGAGATCCTCGACATCTTCGGGTTGCTCAGGGTTGCCGCAACTGCAAACAGCACCGAAGCCGAGTGCTGCAAGCACGCTGGAAAGGGCGCGATAGTATAGCTTTTTCATTGCTGGGGTATGGAATCGTTGTAATCAATGACTGGGCTTCCGTACAAATCCTCGGGCTCGTAGCAACTATAGACAGCCGTGAAGCCAAGCGCAGCTAAAAGCGCTGCCAGTATGCGTATGCTTACTTTCCTCATTGCTGTTCTTGTTGTTCAGGGAGCGAGTCCTTGTCTTGCTGTTGTATCTCATCGGGAGACATATAGGCACGCGTCTTTGTGCCGTAGAGCGCACGCTCTCTGGTGTCAACGGGTATGGAGTCATCCACCGGAGGACCATAGAGCGCAGGCGGCCCGTAGTGGTGGCAGCAAGATGAGAATCCGAGGGCTGCGAGGAGGCCTGCAAAGAATTTTTGTGATAGCAGATTGACGCTCATGATGTACGTTTTTGGGCTTTTCTTTGTGCAAAAGTAGGTTTTTCGGGCGTACGCACCAAACTTTTTAGAAAGTTTATTGTTATGATTGCAACTTTTCACACGAATTATTCGTCTAATGCATAAAGAAAGCGTACCTTTGCAACCAATTATGATACAACTGAAGGGCATACACAAGACTTATTTCGGTGCACAGCCGCTGCATGTGCTCAAAGGCATCGATCTCAACATTGCCGAGGGCGAGCTGGTGAGCATCATGGGGGCCTCGGGTTCGGGTAAGAGCACCTTATTAAATATATTGGGCATCCTCGACGATTACGACGAGGGCGAGTACCACCTGGCCGGCACGCTGATCAAGAACCTCTCCGAGACGCGTGCTGCCGACTACCGCAACCGCCTGATCGGCTTCATCTTCCAGTCGTTCAACCTCATCGGTTTCAAGACGGCCGTGGAGAACGTGGAGCTGCCGCTATTCTATCAGGGCGTGGGTCGCAGGAAGCGTCATCAGATGGCCATGGAGGAACTGGAGAAGATGGGGCTCACCGACTGGGCGTCGCACTATCCTAACGAAATGTCAGGCGGTCAGCGTCAGCGTGTTGCTATAGCGCGTGCCTTGGCCACACGTCCCAAGATCATCCTCGCCGACGAGCCCACGGGTGCTCTGGATTCGAAGACGGGTGTCGAGGTGATGCAACTGCTACAGAAGCTGAATCGCGAGGAGAAAATTACGATGATCATCGTCACGCACGACCCCGGCGTGGCCTCAAAAACTAACCGCATAATCCGCATCAAGGACGGAGTAATTGAGGAATGATAGAGCTATTATCTGAAATCTGGCAGACAACACGTCGCAATAAACTGCGCACATCGCTCACGGGTTTTGCCGTGGCGTGGGGCATCTTTATGCTCATCGTGCTGCTGGGTGCCGGCAATGGCTTGCTCAACGCTTCAAACGAGAACAACGACCGCTACGTGGACAACTCCATGATGATATTCGGAGGTCAGACCTCCAAGGCTTACGACGGATTGAAAGAGGGACGCGAGATAGAACTCGACGAGAATGACCTGCAAATCACGCAGAGCCGCTTCACGCAGAACATTGACAAGGCAGGTGCCATCCTCAACGAAGGAGGCGCCACCATCACCTATGGAGAGAACTACGTTAGCAGCAGCTTGAGAGGCGTTTATCCTATGTTTGCGGAGGTCAACAAGACGAAGATCTCCACAGGGCGTTTCATCAACGACATCGACATCCGCGACCAGCGCCGTGTGCTCGTCATCCCTGAGAATCAGGCACGTGAGCTCATCCCCAACAACCCGCGTGCCCTTTTGGGCAAGACCGTGAGGGTGGGGGATATGGCTTTCACCGTTGTGGGCATCGAGCAGGAGGACAAGAGCCGCATGAGTTCGGATGTCAGTGTGCCGTTCACGACGCTGAAGACGATCTACAACAAAGGCAACCATGTTGGGCGTATCGTGTTTTCGTTCAACGGATTGGAGAGCGAGGCAGACAACGAAGCCTTCGAAAAGCGCTATCGTGCCACCATCAACCGTCAGCATCGCGCTGCCCCCGACGACGAGGAATCCATCTGGATATGGAACCGCTTCACGCAGGCTCTTCAGATGGCCAAAGGCACAAACATCATACAGACGGCGCTGTGGATCATCGGCTTGTTCACGCTGCTGAGCGGCATTGTCGGCGTATCGAATATCATGTTGATTACGGTACGCGAGCGCACGCGTGAGTTCGGCATTCGCAAAGCCATAGGCGCCTCGCCTGCCAACATCCTGAAAATCATTATCACGGAGAGCATCATTATCACGGGTTTCTTCGGCTACATTGGCATGATCCTTGGCATCCTTGCCAATCTCTATATGGATGCGACGCTCGGTTCCAAACCCATCGAGACAGGCTTGTTTACGACCACCGTCTTCGTCAATCCTACCGTAGGTCTCGGCACTTGCATCGCTGTCACCATTGTCCTCATCATAGCCGGCACCATTGCAGGTCTCATGCCTGCATTGAAAGCCGCAAGAATACGTCCCATCGTAGCACTTATGGCAGAATGAAAGTTGATATAGATTCCTTCCACGAACTGTTGCAGACCCTCATGCGCAACAAGACACGCTCCTTCCTCACGGGATTCGGCGTGTTCTGGGGCGTGTTTATGCTCATCGGGCTTATCGGCGGCGGCGATGGTATGAAGGAGATGCTGAACAGCAATTTTGAAGGCTTTGCCACCAACTCCGCTATCATTTTCGGGCAACCCACGACGAAGCCTTTCCACGGATTCCGCAAGGGGCGTATTTGGTCGCTCACAGCAGGCGACATTGAACGCCTCCGCCAGCAGGTGCCGCAACTCGATGTGATCTCACCGATGGTGTCGAAATGGGGTGTGCAAGCCGTCAATGGCGACCATAAATTCAATTGCAGCATCAAAGGCCTTTTGCCTGATTATGCGAAGGTTGACGCTCCAAAGATTTACTACGGACGCTTCATCAACGAAATGGATATAGCTCAGCAGCGCAAGGTGTGTGTGTTGGGCAAAAAGGTCTATAAGACGCTCTTCCCCGGCGGTGGCGACCCCTGCGGACAGCTTGTTCGACTTGATTCGGCCTACTATTCGGTCATCGGCGTGGATTATGCCGGTGGCAACATGAATATCAACGGTTCGGCAGAGGAGGGCGTATGTGTGCCGCTCTCGCTGATGCAGCGCGCTTTCAATATGGGCGATCACATCGACCTCATCGCTGTCACAGGGCGTCGTGGTATCACCATGAGTGACATCACATCACAGATTCGTGAAGTCATAGCCCGTGCCCATGACATTGATCCCACCGACGAGAAAGCGGTGACGGTATTCAATACCGAGGTGCTTTTCGGACTCTTGGATAATCTTTATCATGGCGTTGACCTGCTGATATGGCTCGTGGGAATCGGCACATTGCTAGCAGGTGCCATCGGTGTCTCTAACATCATGATGGTCACCGTTAAGGAACGCACCACTGAGATTGGTATTCGCCGTGCCATCGGTGCTACCCCGCGTACTATCCTCACGCAGATCATCTCCGAAAGCATCCTACTCACGTCTGTAGCGGGCATGAGTGGCATACTTTTTGCCGTGCTCATCCTTCAGATGATGGAGTTGGGATTCACCGAGGATGGTATCGTGACAGCACATTTCCAGGTGGATTTCTGGATAGCCATCGGAGCTGCTGCCCTCCTCGCTGCTCTTGGAGTTCTCGCAGGCCTTGCGCCCGCAGCACGCGCCATGAGCATCAAACCCGTCGATGCCATGCGCGAAGATTAAAATTTTGAATGAATATGGAAGTTAAAGAAGTTAAAGGAAGTTATGTCGCTTCGCGACGGAAGTTATGTGGTCTTCGACCACAGATGATAGTAATGCTGGCTGGTTTTATGCCATGCTCACAGGTGTTGTCTTTAACTTCCGTGGACGCAGGCCACATCGCTCGACCTTTGGTCGCTTCATACTTGAAGAACTTCCTCTAACTTCTGCGCCACAGGCGCATAACTTCCCTAAAAAAGGAAAAAAGAAAATATCATAACAATGAAAAAGGTAATTAGTGTGATTATTGCAGTGCTTGTGGCACTCATCTTTCTGGGAACCTTTGTGTTCCTGTTCCTCAATTCCCGTCCCAAGCCCGACCGCTACGAGACGTTGACGCCTGCTGTCATGGACATCAGCAAGACCACCATCGTCACAGGCAAGATTGAGCCGCGCGACGAAGTGGCCGTGAAGCCGCAGATCTCTGGCATCATCACCGAGCTCTACAAGGAAGCAGGACAGTATGTGCAGGCGGGCGAGATTATCGCTAAGCTCAAGGTCATCCCCGACATGAACCAGCTCGCCTCTGCCGAGAGCCGTGTGCGTCTGGCTAAGATCAACTCCGAGCAAGCCAAGACGGATTACGAGCGCCAGAAGTCGCTTTACGACAAAGGGCTCATCTCTGCCAACGACTACGAGAAAGTGCGGCAGTCATACAACCAGTCGTTAGAGGAAGTCAAGGTGGCACAGGAGCAGCTGGAACTCACCCGCGATGGTGTATCGGCGTCGAACGCCTCATCCTCCAACACCCTTGTGCGCTCCACCATCAGCGGCATTATACTTGATATCCCAGTAAAGGTCGGTAATTCGGTGATTCTCAGCAATACATTCAATGATGGTACAACCATTGCTTCAGTCGCCGACATGAGTGATTTGATCTTCCGTGGCAATATTGATGAGACTGATGTGGGACGCCTCACGACGGGTATGCCCATGCAAATCACCATCGGTGCCATGCAGGATGTCCGCTTTGCTGCTGCCCTCGAATACATCAGTCCAAAGGCTACGGCTACGACAGGCGGTGCCAATCAGTTTGAGATCAAGGCTGCTGTGCGCCTGCCCGAAGAAGTCTCTACCGAGGCCATCCGCAGCGGCTACAGCGCCACCGCTCAGATTGTTCTCGACGAGGCCGCTCAAGTCCTCACCATCCCCGAGGCTGCCATCGAGTTCTCTGACGACAGCACCTTTGTCTACGTCCTCACCAGTACTACTCCTGATAAGCCTACCTACGAGCGTCGCGCCGTTGCCACAGGCCTCTCCGACGGCATCAACATCGAGATTCGTTCGGGTCTCAAGGCCGATGAATCCGTCCGCGGTGCGCTCATCGTCAAGGATGAGGACAAGTCCTAATTGCTTTTTCTGAATATATGAAAAGGGGCGGTGTCATTTCATTTGACGCCGCCCCTTATAACCTTATAATCTTATAACCTTATAGCCTTATAACCTTATAATCTTATAATCTTATAACCTTATAGCCTTACAACCTTATAAGTTGAGTACTTGCGAAACTTGAGTCATTTTCTGTTTCGGCTGTTGTAGATCTTGCGTGTCGTGCCGTCCGGTCGCATCTCAATGCTGAGGCCGTGGGGTGTAGACACGCGGCGACCGAGGATGTCGAAGTATTTGCTGTTTGATGTCCTGACGTTGGCGATAGGCGTGTCAGGGATAGCATCCTCGCCGCGGTCGATGATGAAGATGTAGGTGTTGAGGCTGCGGGCGGGCATGTTGACGAGGAGCTCCTGTACAGGCTCTTCAATCTCGATGGGCGACTCTTGGCAGAGGTTTTCCGTCTCATTGCCAGTGGATATCAGATGCGTACCGCTCTTCACCTTCTCGGGCAGCTTGAGCTTGAGCTCATAGTCTACACTCGTAGTGTCAATAGCCATGACGATGAGTGAATCGCCTTTGATGTATGCCGAATACTCCTGGGCGGCTTCGGCGCCCGAAGTCATATCGCGCGAGGTGGTGAGACGGGTTGAGCCCGTGACATGTTTTGAGAAATGGGACATGACGAAGGCGCGGGGCAGGAGCTTGTTCTTTGGCGTATTCCCTGCGCCATATTTCGACTCGCCCGTACTCACGAAGGCCCAATGCGCGCGCATGTACCAATAAATATATCCGGTGCAGCCGGCCAGCATACATTCGTTGAGTTCTTCGGCAAAGAGCAGTTGCTCGTGCCACGTCGGCAGACGATTGCCGATATTGTCGGTCGAAGAGTGCTCAGTCATCCACACTTCCTTGCCGTATCTGAGCGGCAGGACAGCCGCTTTCTTCATATAGTCAAGGGGTGCATGACCATAGAGGTGGCCAGCCACGATGTCAATCTGATCGCGACAGGTGGCGTCCTGCATGAGCGGGTCGGTGTAGTTCTGCGTGAAACCTAAGCTCTCGCCGCTGATAAGGCGCACGCCGGAGTAAGTCTCACGGTCGAGCTTGTCTGCGTGGTTCTTAACCAGTTTCACCAAGTCCTGAGGATTATAGAGGCAGCCGGAGTAGCTGACCCACCAGTCGGGCTCGTTCTGAAGGGACACGGCATCAACGTTGACACCCTTCGATTTCATGTACTTCAGGAACAAGTTCAGCCAGGGGAAGAACTTCTCGTAGCAGTCATCGCGAAGCTTGCCTTTCTGGTAGCCCTGATCTTCGGCATTACCGCCCTGCGCCGTGCCGTTGGTCTTGTATTCGCCTGGAGGCGACCACGGTGTGCCGAAAACAATACCGCCGCGCTGCTTGACAATCTTGGCCGATGGAACCGAGCCTTGCCAATCGTAAGGCGTGTCCCAGTTTCCCCATTCTGCCACACGGACGTCACCCTCGAAGTTAGGTGAGATCTCCATGCGCATGATGTTCAGGCCAATCTTCGACTGAGGGCCGAACAGCAGCTTCACGGGTTGTGTATCAGTTGCGTATGGCTCCATGGCGCCAAAGCAGCATGCAGCGCCAAAGCCAGTCACTGTCTGTTTGCGGGTGCTGTTCACTGTTAGTGTGATGGGTCTTGCCGCTTCAACAGCCGCAACGGTTGCCAGCGCAAGAAATGTGGTAAGGATTTGTTTCATTGATGTATACATTAAAGCTGTTTTGTTGTCATTTCTTCTTATCCCTTCCTTCGTAGTCATTCGTCGTAGCCGACTGGGCGGAACTGCTCCTGGCTCTCACTCCACACGTAGCCGTTC
Source organism: uncultured Prevotellaceae bacterium (assembly GCA_947307015.1). Taxonomy (GTDB): domain Bacteria; phylum Bacteroidota; class Bacteroidia; order Bacteroidales; family Bacteroidaceae; genus Physcousia. The sequence continues at coordinate 35,051 of CAMZHV010000020.1, forward strand.
TTGAGCAGATAGTCCTTCATCTCTTCGGGTTCTCTGTTGAAGGCAAAACAAAGTTCTTCAAGCGTGTCATACTCTTCATCTCTCAGGAGCATATTAACGCTCGAAACCAATATAGCGGGGTCTTGGGGTAGGAAATCCATATTAATACTTCATTACGAGCGACAAAAGTACTCGAAATATTTGAAATACTCATGGAAACTCCTCATTTTTCATTCGAAAGCAGCTTAATTTACCTACATTTACTTCCCAAAGGGCAGATTTTGGCGTTTTTTTCGTACATTTGTCCCGAAAAACGCGATAAACAGCGTACAAAACAAACTTCACAAACGATTAAATTATGAACTTATTGGAATTAGTAAATGCGAGGTATAGTTGTAGGAACTATCAGCCTACGGCTGTTGAACAGGAGAAGCTCAACTACATCATGGAATGTGTCCGCTTTGCACCGTCTGCGGTGAACAGACAGCCGTGGAAGTTCCGCATCGTCAGCAATCAGGAGGAAAAGGCCAAATTGCAGCAGTGCTACAATCGTGACTGGTTCAAAACTGCCCCCATGTATATCATAGCATCGATACTCCATGATGAAGAATGGGTGAGGGCCGACGGCAAGCATCACGGAGACATTGACATCGCCATCGCTGTTGAGCATCTCTGCTTGGCTGCCACTGAGCAGGGGTTGGCCACATGCTGGGTCTGCAACTTTGATGCCAACCTGTGTAAAGAGCTGTTTAACTTTCCTGATAACCAAGAACCAGCAGTAATCATCCCTCTCGGCTATGCCGCTGATGCCATCAAGCCGAAGACTCGTAAGGCTATTGATGAAATCATAGGTTAGTTCCTATCCACATCTTCACCGCCTTCCCATTCTCCTCGGGAGGGCATTTTTGGTGCCCTAAGAAAATAGATGTTCTTTTTTCACTTCTTGCAAAAGAAATAGTCAATTGTAAATCGTAAAATCGTAAATTATATATATCTTTGCCGCCATTATGAGTGATTTCACTTTAGAGTTGGCTAAACTTCACCAGCTGTCGGGAGCTGAGTTCTCCCGACAAGTGGAGCGCATTGCCCTTCGCAAAGAGTTTCATCCCTTGGACACGGACAAGGATATCTTTGTCGTTGGCGACTCGAAAAGTGATGACTACCAGAACTTGTTGCTGGCGGCACGAAAGGCCGTTGAGTTCGGCTACCGCGTCTATCTGTTGCCTAATCCCACGGAGACGCGCACGCCCGATTTCATCCTTTGCAAGAAGGGCGTCTATCGAACCTACGACTTGAAAACCGTGTTCGGCAAATCATCTGTCGGCGGTAGCCTGCTGGATTCCATCGGGCAATGCAATTCTGTCCTCATCCACATGACAACAGAGTATAACACACGTCGACTGGCTCTTGCCATAAAGCAGTATTTCGAGGTTAATGTCAGAGCCATCGAAGTCATGATTTTCAAGGGTGGTAAACGCATCCTAATTAAACGCGCCTTGGCTACGAACAATGATTTCCTGAGAATGTTCATAAAGCTATATGAACGATAAAACCACCCCATGGAGGGATGGTTTTAAATGGAGTAGGGGCGGTGATGTCTTGCTCCTAAGGCGGTGTCAATGGTTGTCCTGCCCTCTCGGGATTCTGCCCGGATAGTCCAACATTTCTGTTTGACACTGCAAAGTAAGCGTTTTTTTCACTTCCCTCCAAATTTTTCCTCGATTATTTGCCTTTAATCACAATTGTTTTTGTACTTTTGCCACCGAAAGGGCGAGAAAACTGCTCTGAGTGAGTCATTAAAGTAAAGAAATAAAGTTATGTACGTAACAGAAGGATATTGGAATGTGACACCGCGCATCAAGTCGCTGTCCTTCCCCAAGCGCGGCAAGTTTCAGGTGGACTTGCAGGACGGCCGTTCCATCGTCATGCCTATATCAGCCTTCCCCAGCATGAAGAAAGTTCCGTTGAAGGAACGTCCGAACTGGTATCTCATGGGTGGTGGCGTGACTTGGGACTCCTGCCCCGAAGTCATCCACATTGAGCAGATTCTTGGCAACTACCAGAATTATGCACATGAGATAGCATAAAAATATCACCTATTCGTTTCTATTTATATTATAAAATAATGATAGGCAGTCTCTTTCCGGACTGCCTATCATTGATAAAGTGTTATTGATTCTTACCACGACCAGATATCTGTGTCAAGATCATCGCTCATGTGACGTGTGCTGCGGTTTCCAAAACAGTCTGTTGAAGAAGTGGACAAGCCGATGGTATTACCATAAATGTTTCGATGACTGCTGGTCGTATTCCCGTAATAGTCTGTTGAAGAAGTGGTGGAACCGATGGAACGTCCGTAGGAATCAGTATAGCGAGAATTCGTGTTTCCGTAATAATCAGAGGTGGTGATGGTAGAGCCTGTATTGTTGCCGTAGCGATCACGATGGGTTGTAGTCGTAGTGCCATAGCAATCCGTTGATGAGGTGGAGGTTCCTATGGAATTCCCATAGCTGTCCCTGTGGGTGGTTGTCGTGTTGCCAAAGCAATCGGTTGTAGCAGTGGATGTGCCGGTTATCTGACCATATCCATTGCGGTGGGTCGTTGAGCGTGTGCCATAATAGTCTGTCGTAGTGTAGGACGAACCGACATTGTAACGCTGAGCATTTGCTGTGAGGGCAAGAGTCATTGCCAAAATCACTAAAGATAACTTTTTCATAATTGTAATTTTTTAGTTGTTAATAATGTTTTTGTTTCTCTTCACCCTTTTATACCCCAAATGAAACAAAGGTAACCGGATTAACAATATTTTTTTGAAAAATATATTTGACCATTCTTTTACAGGATAATATGTGTCTGCATGAATATAAAAACAGCAATTGCAGCTGACACGATTGAGAAGATAACGACGACCATCCAATTGGGATTATGCCTTATCTGATCTTCTAATTCTTTGATGCGGGAAGAGTCACGTGCAACCTGTTGAGCATACTCTGTATTTTTCTTTGTTAAATCTGTTATCGAACCATTGATCTTATCTATGCTCTTCAGTAATTCTGCATTCTGCGTTTGGGTGACTTTCAGCCGTTCCTCATATTGCTTTTTTACTTCTTCGACCAATGCTGCTTTTGATTTCGCTCTTTGCTCAATAATTCCATTCACCATATTACTGAAGTATGTTCCTAATGCGAAAGGTACATCTATCTCTTTGTCCACAAGATTCTTGATGAACGCCTTTTCATCAGGATGACCAATAGCAGCAATCACTGGAGTCTTCATCTGAACAATCGTTAGCAATACATCCAAATTATCTAATGCGCCCCAATTTTTTTCTCCTCCACCACCTCTGACAAGTGCGATGGCATGATAACCTTTCAAGTCCTGTTGTTTAAGCATCATCATTAAATCGTTTGGACGGGAGAAGCTACAACGCATTCTTATAAACTGTACTTTCTCTCTTGCAGCCGCGTTCAGGCCTTTGTCAAAATCCGTTTCTGTAATAGCAGACTCTGCGAAGATAAGCCCAATGGACGGACGCTTATCTTCATACAGAATGCCTTCTAATAAAGTATCCACATTCCTCCTTTTACTATTGTTTTTCATCATAAGTAGTTCATTACGCCTGACATCCTCTTTAGTTACAGCATTAACTTGTACTGTTTCTGCCCAAGTCACTTCCAGTATTAGCTGGATGGAACTATATGCACCTTGAACGGAGTATTCTAATACTCCTGCCACATTAATGAGGCTGTTCACTTTCAGCTGAGCGCGCAATCTTATGGGTACTTTCAGTCTAATATGTTCATTGCATAATGAATCACGAATCCAATCGTAGCAATAACCTTGGTACACTTGACCTCTATCTGGGACATATATCCCTTGCATATAAATTCGTATTTGTCCTTGTCGATTAGTGTAGTAATCTGTTGCCAACTTATTTTTATATGCCTTCAAAATCTCAGAAGGCATATAGTATTGTGCTAAAGTAGCTCTTTGTCCTGTCACTGTTGCCATATATTTGTTTTTTTGCTTGTTTATACCATCAAAAGACGGAAAAGTAACCAGATAATGATTTTTAATAACAAATTCGATACCATTTTTCTTTTAAAAAGAAATAAATCCCTACCTTTGTCCTCAAAATAATACAAAGATGAAGAACATCTTCATTATCTTCTTGGCTATATTGTCTAGTAATTGCTATGCTCAGAAATATATTCGTCCCGTTTTTGACAGGACGGATAATTATCTGTTTCACATAGATAGTGTAAAAGTCACCAAAGATTCAACTTTCCTGTTCTTCACTTATGATGCAGAAGGTGGATCATGGGCGAACATTTCAGACAACACACATATCGTAGACAAGGAATCGGGCAAAGAATACAAGGCGATTTCCGTTCAAGGAATACCTTTTCATCCTGCAAAGCGGCATTTTACATATAGCGGAAAGACTCCTGTAAAGGTCAGTTTCTCATCAGTAAGCAATACAAATCACATTGACTTCATTGAAAAAGAGAAAGACAGTACGGCCTTCAATATATGGGGAATAAATCTAAACAAATCATATAATACCACCTATTCCATAAAAGAGTATGAGTATGATTATGAGCTATCTGCACAGTTTGACTCCCTAAACAATCAAGACAAAGCTATCCAATACAAAAAGCTGCAATTGGAAAAGGCAAAGTCTTTATTTGGTGTAAGATCAATATATGTAGGCTCTATTCTTTATGATTTGAATCTTTTGTGTTTTCAGGCTAAAGATTATTTGGCCGCAATTGACTATGGTGAAGAAGCCATTGATATCATAAAGGGGTTACCAGGGAGTTTTGCAGAAGACATTGCAAGGATTCAAAGTAGCTTATTAGCTGATTATGGTATTATTAAGCAGTTTGATAGAGCTGTTTATCATGGCCAAAATTCTTTAAATGCAAGAAGATTATTGTGGGGGGAAACTCCTAAGCTTGCTGTATATTTAGATTATATGGCTCGAATTTTTTATTATTGGCTCGGAAATTCATCTAAAGCATTACTCTATGAACGGGAGTGTTCTGAGATCTTTTATCAGACTTACGGTGAACAATCAAACGAATACATTCAATCTTTAATAAACGAATCTGTTTTCTTAAATGACATTGGAAACAAAAAAGAGGCCTCTAATACTGCAAAAAAGGTAGTTGATATTGTTATTCAAAAAGCCGATAGTATTTCATCTCCCTTGAAAGTTGGAGTGTATCACAACTATGCCCTTACTCTACTTTCTCAAAGTGCATTTGTGGAACATTGCCTCTCTACCAACAAAAATATGATAATGGTTTTAACTTTAATAGGTGATATTTATAGACACAATAAGGACTATACGCATTCACTCGATATTTATAATAAAGCCATGGAGATGGCTTTTGACCTTTTGGGGGAGAACAATACATCATTAGCGGATTTATATGAGAAAAAGGGTCAGGTGCATAAATTGTTACATCAATTTGATGAAGCTGTTTGCTGCGATAGTACTGCCATGATGATTTACAAGAAAGTGTATGGTGATGATAATATATCATTTGCATGGGGAGCAATACACTATGCGGAAGAATCCTTTTTGAACAAAATGTATTTTGGAAAAGGAAATGTAGATACTATTTCATTTTACATCTCTAAATCTGCCAATATCATCAAGCGCCATCTTAATAGCACAATGTTTTGCGTACCACGGACAGAGAGAGAAGCTTATTGGAATCAATATCGTAGCCATTTTGATGACTTTATTCCCGCTATAGCATATTTCCTTGATATAGATTCCATTAATGCCATAGCATATGATGCTATGCTATATTCTAAAGGTTTTAAACTCAATGTAGAATGTCAATTAAGGACCAAAGTTATGGGGAGTCCTGATGCATCAATACACTCCGCGTTCAAAAAATACGTTCAACTTTTATCGGCACGAGATCAGTTACTTGGATTGCCATTAAATGAGCGTCCTTCCCAAGCAATCTACGAGAATCAGACAAAACAAATACAAACAGTTGAAGCAAAACTGGTAGAAGATCTAAATATCAATGGTTACAGTTTTAATGAATCGCAAAGTTGGAAAGATGTTCAACGTACTTTAAGTAGTGATGATATTGCAATAGAGTTTGGAGCTTTTAATAATACAGATGGCGAAACTTTGTATTATGCATTGGTGATAAAGAAAAACTATGGAGCACCGCATATTATTAGATTGTTCAATGAAAGTCAATTATTATCGGTCGTTTCTGATGAACATCAATTATCCGATTTGATATGGGCTCCTTTAGTTGAGGAAATAGGCACAGCGAAGAATGTTTTCTTTTCTCCCTTTGGAGCGCTCAACGTAATAGGTATTGAAAACCTTCCTTTTGTACAAGAGAGGGAGATAGATATTTATAGATGTTCTTCAACAAAGGAGATATGTTATCAAAAAGAAAAAATAGGATGGAATAAGGTTGCTCTATTTGGCGGCTTGAATTATGATTCCATAGAGCAAGGTCGGAATTCTTTTGAATCCACTTCAGATAAAGAAAAAACAAGGGGTACGTATGAACCACTGATTCATACTTATGATGAGGTATTGTCCGTTGACACAATTTTGGAGAGCCATGGGATGAATTGTGAGTTATATACAGGTGATAAGGGAAATGAGTCTGCACTCAAGGCTCTTTCTGGTAAGCCCGTTAATATTCTTCATCTTGCGACGCATGGTGTCTTTGTTGAAGACGAAGAGGTTCTAACTCGTTCCGAAGAATTGAATTATCCTTTTTGGGATGATGGTTCCCACTCAGAGATGGATGAAATGATGCTTTCTAGATCCTTTTTATTATTATCTGGTGGGAACAAAAGAATAAAGAGAGATAGGATTACAATAACGGCTGACGATGGTTACTTAACAGCTTTAGAAATCTCTCGTTTGGATTTTAAAGATTTGGATGTTGTTGTCTTGTCGGCTTGCAAAACAGCTTCAGGTGAAATCACCAATGAAGGTGTCTATGGTTTGCAACGTGGTTTTAAGATGGCTGGCGCCAATACAATATTAATGAGTTTAAATCAAGTCGATGATGAAGCAACAAAGATTCTTATGGTGGAGTTTTATAAGAACCTGATGAGTGGCAAGTCAAAGTTGCAGTCGCTCAAAGATGCCCAAAAGTATCTAAGGCAAGTGGAGGATGGCAAGTATGATGATCCAAAGTATTGGGCTTCGTTTATAATGTTGGATGGATTAGACTAAAAAGGATGGTCAAAACCAACCATCCTTTAATTATCATCCTCCGATTTCAACGTTCATTATCATCTCAGTAATGTGATGTGGAAGTCTCTTATCTTGATTTTTACTTTTATAGCCAACTTGTTTACCATCCCAATGAACAGTTGTTTCAATTGGTAACAAAGAACTTAAAAACGCCGCCGTCTGTTGTTGTAATTCTCCTCTTAACTTATAATAGGGAGTATCGTTAAAAATTAAGATTATTTATAGCCGTCTGTTTCTCAATGT
>CAMZHV010000021.1 GCA_947307015.1 uncultured Prevotellaceae bacterium
CCCAAATGGGTAATTTTTCATCCCCGTGATGCAGAATTACCCATTTGGGTAGTAGATTTATTAGGTCGTTTCATTTATTTTGCGGGCAAAAACTCGTAAATGAAATGAAAAGGCTTATTCTATTTTCGATGATGTGCCTCATGTTGATAGCCTCGACAGCACAGGGCATCAGCGGACGAATCATCGATGAGCAAACCCAGCCGATGCCGTTAGCCAATGTTGTGCTAGTCAACCGTACCGAATCCGCTTTGATTGTAGGAGCAGTGACCAAGGATGACGGAACATCCAGCATCAGCACCTCAGCACAAAGTCACAATACACGTTTCGTCAGGCTGTAGGAAACGAAATGGTATCAAGCGACACACTAAACTAATGAATAGATTAAAAGCATAACAAGTCTCACAAGCTATTACAGATATTGCCGATATCATCGGCAGTTTTGCAAATGTCAGACAAATGTCAGGAAGATAATTTGCATTTCGTAGCCTCTGTGACGTAACTTTGCATCCACAAATGTTAAACGCAAAACAAATAGTACAATGAAAAGAGAAATTCTATTATCAATGATGTGCTTGATGGTGACGACCACAAGCGCACAGAGTATCAGCGGACGTGTTATCGACGAACTGTTTCAGCCGATGGCAACGGCAAACGTCATGCTACTTAACCGTGCCGACTCGACCTTCATTGCAGGAGCCGTGACAAAGGACGACGGAACTTTCTGTATAGAGACCAACAAAAAGGAAGGAATGCTGAAAGTATCGAGCATGGGATATATAACAAGGTATATAGATGTACCGAAGGATAGCGTGGGCGATATTCAGATGCAACCAGACACCTATACAATCAAAGGCATACAGGTGAATGGCGAACGTATCATTGTTAAGGCCGAGAAAGGCCATTTGACATATAGCATCCCGCAACTTTTGGAAATCCTGCCTGCCGATAATGCCTACGATGCCCTGACACGCATCCCGGGTGTGATGGATAACGGCGACGGATTGACTTTCACGGGTCGCTCCGTGACGCTCATCATCAATGGCAAGCCGACAACAATGAGCGCAGAACAAGTCATGGAACGACTGAAGCAGATGCCGGCGACACAACTGGCCAAAGCCGAGTTGCTGCCATCGGCTCCAGCCAAATATCATGTACGCGGAATGGCTATCAACGTGATAACTAAAGACTATGCTGGGACTCATCAGCTGTTAGGACAGTTAGAAGGCTTCTATCGTCAGAACAAATATGGCTACGGACAGGCTAAGGGCAATCTGATATATCAACATGGCAACTTTGGCTTAGATGCCTCATACGCCTTTGGCTACGGGGATGCTTATGGTAAGACAGAACATCAGGCGTATCATCCTTTGGGCGATCAGCGGGTCGATTATTCAGACAAGACCGAACGCACGAGCAGCAACATCAGCCACAACTACCGTTTAGGGATGGACTATACCATTGCCAAGAACAGCCAGCTAAACCTTGCCTATACGGGAAAGTGGCTTTCATCCGATGCCACCAATACCAGTACTGGGGTTGAGACCGCCGTGCAGAAATCAAAGCTCCATAACTATCTGCATAATGTGGATGCCAGTTATTCGGCTCCGTTCGGTTTGCAACTTAGTGCATCATACACCAACTATCAGCACCCACGCACACAGTATTTGGATAGCAAGCTTTACGATGAGACACGCAACCTGACAGCCGACAGCCGACAACGCATCAGCAAGTGGCTCCTCACCGCCGACCAGACACACGAGCTGCCCAAAGATTGGGAACTGAGCTATGGCGTGGAAGCACAATTCACGTCCAATGACAGTTATCAGACAACGCTGGATGAGAATGGGAACGAGTTGCCCGATGCCACAAGCCACGTCAACTACAATGAGCGCATCTTAAACATCTATGCAGGATTTAGCAAGCAGTTCAGCTCGGCATTCAGCCTGGAAGCATCGGTAGCTGCAGAGAATTATCATGCCACGAAGTGGAACGACTGGCACATATACCCTTCACTCAATGCGATGTGGAACATCAACGAGACGAATCTGCTCAACTTCTCGCTCAGTTCCGAGACCGTATATCCCACCTATTGGAGCACGATGAGCAGCATCTTCTATTCGTCGGCCTACAGCGAGATATGGGGCAACCCTGATTTGAAGCCATCGTCAGTTTATAAGTTCGACCTGATGTGGCAACTACGGCAGCGTTACACCTTTGGGACCTTTGTCAGTCTTCAGCCCGATTATTTCGTGCAAATGCCCTACCAGCCCTCCGACCGCTTGGCTGTTATCATGAAGGAGACCAATTTCAACTATTCTAACCTTGCGGGCATCTATGCCTCGGTACGCTTCAATGCAGGTTGGTGGCTGAACGGAACCGTCAACGCCACAGGACTCTACAAGCATGATAAAAGCAACAACTTCTTCGACCTTCCTTTCAATCGTCGTCACCTGTCACTCATCCTTGGAGGACAGCTTGCCGCCAAACTCTCACGCCGACATAATATCATGTTGATGCTCAATCCATTCTTTCAGTCGGGAGCTATTCAAGGCGTTTACGACATCGCCCCGTTCTTCCGCCTCAATGCCTCACTGCGCTGGACTTCGGATAACGGGAAATGGAGTGTCATCGCCGGCGGGAACAACGTTACCAATAGTCATACCGACACACACTCCAACCTTGCCAATCAAGATTTCTCCCTGCGTGTATGGTCAGAAGTCCCCAATGCCACGCTGACCGCCATCTATCGCATTGGTAAATACAAGGAGAAGAAAACAAAAGGTGTTGACACCTCGCGTATGGGATATTAAAAATCGCATCTTGTAGCTTTTTCATGCCGTTTCCATAACTTTGTGGTCGAAACCGAGAAAAAGATGGTACGATAGTGTAATAATTATGAGGCTTATGTGTCTTAAATATGATGACAGACAGAGAACTCGCATATCAAGTCACGCAGCGTGGCAGCCAAAAGGCCTTCGCGGAGATTGTACACCGCTATTCGGGAATAGTGTTCTCGAAGGCGTTGGGTGTGATACACACGGAGGAAGGGGCTGCGGAGGTGACACAGCAGACCTTCGTCCGTGCCTATACGAATCTTGATGCCTGGCGTGGCACAGAGTTAGGGCCTTGGCTCACGGCCATTGCCGTACACACGGCTCTCAAGCTCCTTGACAAAGAGCGGCGCAGACGCACGTCATCCATCGACGACCTCCCAACATCGGAGCTCGGCGCTATCCCTGTCGAGTCCTCTTACTCTGCAGAGCATGAAGCCCGCCTTCAACAGATGGAAGCCGCCATCGCCGCCCTGCCCGAAGACGACCAGCAGCTGCTGCGCCTCCACTACTACGAACAATGCAAGACCGCAGACATCGCCCGCCGCACAGGGCTTTCGCAAAGCAACGTGCTCGTGAAACTGCATAGAATTAGGGAAAGGTTAAGAAAAAACCTACAGACCCACCCCTTACCCTCCCTGTGAGGGAGGGAGTAATTACTTTCCAAGAACAAATAATATTTCAGATGTGATATGGAAAAGATGACAACCAGTCAAATACATACTACTCCCCTCCCTCACAGGGAGGGGCAGGGAGGTGGGTCTGATGAGACCTTGATTTCTGAAGTCTTTCAGCGTCGCGAACTCCTTGCCGACCTCGACCGATTCATCATCTCCGATGTGCGCCGTCAGGCACGACGTGCTTGGCTGCGCCGCTGGGCACGAGCTGCCGTCTTCAGCTTCGGGCTGCCGCTGGTGCTGATCTTCTTCTTCACGTGCGCATACCTTTATATAAAAGAGTACGCCTGGACGCTGCAGAGCTTTGTTGTGATGCTGTGGCCCACGCTCGGCCTGCTCTTCTCCACAGTCTATGCCCTTAGAACTTTTTCGCCCGAGGAAGTGTAATATTTTTGAGGTCGTGAGGTCTTAATAATGTAAGGCCTTAAGGCCGTACACAACAGCTCGCTCTACAAACTCAAAACCCTAAACATAAAACTCTAAACTTATAACCACTATGTTTGAAGCTTCAGATTTGATACCTATTTTTGGGGTAGTTCTCTCCCTATCTATTCCCATTGTCGCCATCGTAATGGTGTTCATCACCAGCATCAAGAAGAAGAACCGCGACACAGAGCTCCGCCTGGCTCTCGTCCAGCAAGGCACAGACGCAGAAACTGCCAAACTGCTCATTGAAGAACAAGCCGAGAAGCACAACAAGTACAGCAGCTTACGCTGGGCTTGCGTCCTCATCGGCGCGGGTCTCGGAGCGCTCTGCAACGGCTTATGTGGCGTAGACACGGAAGACGTCTATTTCTGGATTGCCATCGGCGCCGGCATGGGTTTCGGCCTCCTCATCTCCTTCATCGTCGAGTACAAGCTCACGAAGAAAGAACAGCAGGAACAGAGTGAGGCATAGGAATCATCCACGCAACCATAAATACTCTCATATCAATTGCTTTATCTGTATCACCAAGCTACAGATAACGTGTAGGCGGCTATCCGTGAGGACAGCCGCCTGTGTTGCCTAAAAAAAACGGTCTTAAGCATCCATGAAACGTAATTTCAGAAGATTTAATATTGGGAGATACAACAAAAAGGGGCATTTCACGTTGATATAGACAGAAACATTATCAACAGAAACAACAATGAAAACAATGAAATTCTGGAGAATGGTGCTTGTCGTGCTCGCTGCTTTCTCCCTCGCCTCTTGCAGCAGCGAACCTGAGTATGCAGACCCTGAAGCTCACGAGAAGACCGCGGAGCTACGCGAGCAGTTTGCGCCACTCATCGTCGGCACATGGCATTTTGAGCAAACGACCGACAAAGAACGCTTCTTTGAGCAACTGACTTTTCAAGACGACGGCACATTTACAGGCGTACGCAAATGGCAGTCGCGCCAACTCGTCACCATGAACAACGAACAGCGTTATACGGATTGGGAAAGTTTACAGCAATTGAACGGCACGTTCACGGGTAAATGGTTCCTGCTGTGGGAACGCGACGGGGAGGGCGAAGGACATAACATGATATTCCTCAGGGCCGAATTTGATGACGATGCCAATACCGTTCTCCCATACAGTCACACCGCCCTCTTTGACGGCGTAGATGCTACCACTCTCCGCTTTTACGGATTCTGGGCCTCGAATGGTAGCAACCTAATGACCTATCAGCGCGGTGCCGCCGAACCGACTTTCTGAAGTGTAGTGCAATAATTCGGAACGACCAACGCAGGGATACAAAGCCTGTCAGAGGTCAATATCGAATCAAATTAATGCCACTTCTACAAGTGGACTCATATATGGAGGACTAACGATATGAGGCACCATATCCCTCAAGAGAAACGGTTGGGGGCTGTAAATAGAATGTGAAAAATGATTCCGAAGAACAGTTGCAAAAATACACATAATTCTTCAAACAGTTTCCACTAATCACCCTTCAATTAATTCTTCTCGCATTGCCAAACGTGTGATGAAGGGTGGTCACGACGTGCCTATCCCCAAAATCATCTCTCGCTATCAGAAGTCCATTGTCAACTGCAAACGTTGTGATTCTTACAAGAATAAAAGGGTTCAGAGTTGATGAAGGATTATCCTAATCAGATGTCATCAGAGCAGGCACGGGCATTTCAAGATGACGTGCTCAGCATCGTTGGGCAGATACCTCGCGGACACGTAATGACTTATGGGCTTATCGCCACGCTGGCAGGATGGCCGAGTCATGCTCGATTGGTGGGACGGATATTGCGCTATACACCTGGAGCTGAACGCCTGCCCTGTCATCGCGTAGTCAATGCGACAGGTCGGACCGCGCCAGGTTGGCTTGAACACCGCATGCTATTGGAGAAGGAGGGTGTTCACTTCAAGGCCAACGGCCATGTGGATATGAATCACCACCTGTGGGAGCCTGACTACAAGTAAGACTTCTTCCTTTTGATGCCCCAGCCCGTAGCGGCAACGACAACGCTGGTGACAGGTGAGAGGAAGTTGAAGAAGCAGTAGGGGAGGTAGGTGAGGGTGGCGACGCCCAGCACGGTGCTTTGCACGAGGCCGCAGGTGTTCCAAGGGACAAGTACGCTGGTCACTGTGGCACCATCCTCGCAGGTGCGGCTGAGCAAGCGCGCTTCATAGCCGCGCTCGTCATAGATGTCCTTGTAGACGGAGCTGGTGAGGATGATGGAGAGGAACTGGTCAGCGAGGGCTATGTTGCAGAAGATGCCGGTGAGGGCTGTGGAAGCAACCAGCGATGCCGTACCCCGCAGAAAGCGCAGGACGAGGGACATCAGGTCGCGAAGAGCACCCGTGGCGGTGACAACACCTCCGAAGATCTGAGCACAGATGATGAGCCAGACGGTGGGCATCATACCTGACATGCCGTGCGTCTTGACTAAAGCGTCGAGCATGGGCGAGCCCGTCTTCAAGGCTGTGGAATCATAGACGACGCGCATGACGCCTTCATAAATAGCAACGGCAGAAACCTCGGTTTCATCGGCAATCTGAGCTACCAATTGCGGCTGTCCGAGGGCGGCAACGAGAGCGGCCATCAGCGCTGCCAAGAAGAGCACCACCATGGCAGGCCAACGGCGGGCAATCATCACACCTGTGAGCACGGGCACCAACAGCAGCCAGGGGGAGATGAGGAACGTGTCCTGCAACTCGTCGAGGAAAGCTACATCGCCACTGCCAGGTGCGTCCATCATGAGACCTGCGACAGTGAAGATGAGAAGCGAGATGCAGAACGTAGGGATTGTCGTCTGCATCATATAGCGGATATGCGTGAAGAGGGGCGTGGCAGAGACACTGGAGGCCAGCACCGTGGTGTCGGATAGCGGCGAGAGTTTGTCACCGAAGTAAGCACCCGTGATGATGGAGCCTGCCACCCAGCCGTCGTCGATGCCGTGGGCACGCCCTATGCCCATGAGTGCTACGCCAATAGTGGCCACCGTGGTCCATGAGGACCCCACCATCAGGCTGACGAGGGCACAGAAAAGGCTACTGCTGACGAGGAACCACTCAGGACGCAGCAACTGCACACCATAGTAGATCATCGTAGGCACAATGCCTGACACCATCCATGTGCCTCCAATGGCTCCGATGAGCAAGAGGATGATGATGGATGGCATGCAGCTGGAGATCTTGGACGTCATCTCCTGCTCCAGCAGTTCCCAGTCCACGCGGCGCATGACATAGCCAACGAGGACGCAGATGGCCGAGGCAATGAGCAGGGACACCTGCGTGGCGCCGTCGAGGGCATCAGTACCAAAGGTAGAGACGCAGACATAGATGAGTGCGATGAGCGCCGAGAAAGGTATCAGCGAGAGGTACTTCTTCATCGTGTTGCCTTAGTATAAAGTCCACAAAAGGGCAGCTCCCGTGAAGGATGCTGCCCTTATTGTCTGTCGAAGCGTGATGCCGGACATCAGTTGTCTGCTGTGACGGTCTTCTTCTCAGCGATGCGAGCCTTCTTGCCAGTGAGACCGCGGAGATAGTAGAGCTTAGCACGACGCACCTTACCGATCTTGTTGATGGTGATGCTGTCGATGTTGGGGCTCGAGATGGGGAAGATGCGCTCGACACCTACGGTGCCGCTCATCTTGCGAACCGTGAAGCGCTTCTGTGCACCATGGCCACTGATCTTGATGCAAACGCCACGGTAGAGCTGGATGCGCTCCTTGTTACCCTCGACAATTTTGTAAGCCACAGTCACGGTGTCGCCAGCCTTGAACTTGGGGTACTGCGTGCCTGTTGCAAATGCTTCTTCAGCAATCTTGATTAAATCTGCCATTGTTGTGAAATGGTTTAAATTGTTGTTGTCGGTCCTGCACGGGCATAACAGGGAACTCTGCATCCTGCCAGCGACCCGTGCGGAAAGCGGGCGCAAAGGTAGACATAATTCGCGAGAAATGAAGCATCAAGGGTAGAAAATATCCCTTGACGACTCATTTTTTAAGATTTGTTAAATAAAACTCCAAGGGATAAGGGCTAAAATTCAGCGCTGCGGGTCGTCGTACTGGATTTGCAGGGCCTCGAGCTGTCGGTGCAACTGGCGCTGAAGCTTGTCGTAGGCAGGCTGTCCGTAGAGGTTATGCAGCTCATGCGGGTCGTTTTTCAGATCGAAGAGTTCCCAAGCGTTGACATCATGGCCATAGAAATGAATGAGCTTGTAGCGGTCGGTGCGGATGCCATAGTGGCGACGCACATCATGCTCAGCAGGATATTCATAATAATGGTAGTAGATGGCGTCACGCCAGTTGCGGATGGCCTGTTTGTCTGCTTTCGTGGCAGCCTTGCCTTTGAGCAACGGCAACAGCGACACACCTTGTATATCCTTGGGTATAGGCGCGCCCGCGAGAGCAAGGAAGGTGGGAGCATAATCGATATTTTGCACCATTTCATCGATGATTCCGCGGCGCTCATAGCCCTTGGGCAGACGCATGACGAGCGGTGTAGACAAGCTCTCCTCGTACATGAAGCGCTTGTCGAACCATCCGTGCTCACCCATATAGAAGCCCTGATCGGAGGTGTAGACAACGAGGGTGTTGTCCAAAAGGCCCTTGGCCTCAAGGTAGTCGAGGACGCGCCCGACTTCCTGATCGAGAGCGTGGACAACCTTAGCGTAGTCGCGCATATAGCGTTGGTACTTCCATTCAAGGAGCTTGGCATCGCGGGAGCCGTCGACACTGCTCTGCGACTGACGCGGCAGGAAGTTGTAGTCGGTGCCCCACTCCTGATAGAAACGTTGGGAAAGCGGAACGTAGAAATCGTCATAACGCTTGCGCTCGGCAGGTGAAAGGCGACCAATCATGCGCTCATAGGAGCTGGAGAGTCGCGTAGCAGGCGTTGCTTCATGGCTGACGAACATCTTGGTGTCATAGACGATATCCATGTCCTTGCCAATCTCCATCTCTGTCTTAGCGGCAGCCTCACGTGTGGCGTAATCGTCATGGAACTCTGGCGGCAGCGGGAAAGTGGTGTCCTCATAGAGGCGGATATCATCGAGGTCAGGCAGCCAAGCGCGATGACAAGCCTTGTGGTGGATGAAGAGGGCGAAGGGTTTTGATGCTCCCTCGGGAGAACCCTCGGGAACGGTGGCAGTATGCTTGTCCAGCCAAGCGATGGCCTTGTCGGTGATGAGACGGGTGACGTAGCCACTGTCGACGACATGGCGACCGTCCATGTGGATGAACACAGGGTTATAGTAGTCGCCCTGTGCAGGCAGTATCTCCCAGTGGTCGAAGCCCGTAGGCGTGCTGACGAGGTGCCATTTGCCGATGAGACAAGTCTCATAGCCAGCGGCGCGCAAGAGCTTGGGCATAGTCTGCTGCGAGCCGTCGAAGATGCCATGCTCATTGTTGGTGAAACCATTCTTATGGGAATGTTTGCCCGTGAGCATACACGCCCGACTGGGGCCGGAGAGAGAGTTGGCAACGAAGCTGTGGGTGAAGCGAACACCGTCGGCAGCGATACGGTCGAGGTTCGGCGTAGACACAAAACGCGTGTCGTAGCACGACATCATCTGCGCCGTGTGGTCGTCGGTCATGATATACACGATGTTTGGGCGCTGCGTCTGTGCCGCTATGGGGACATGAGCAGCAGCTAAGAGGAGGGCGAGGGAAGGCTTGGGGGACATCGGTTAATTTACAATTTACAATTAATTTACATTTTGTCAAATTGTAGCATTTAGGGCGATTCCATCGGGTTGTATGGTAATGAGATGGCGTTTGTAGAGGTCGCCGACGGCTTTCTTGAAGACCTTCTTGCTGACGCCGAAGACCGCATAGATCTCCTCCGCGGGGCTCTTGTCGCCGAGGGGGGTACGCCCACCGTTGGTCTGGAGATGTTGCAGGAGTGTGTCGCTGAAGTCCACGACGGCTTTCTGCCCTTTCTTCTGCAAGCTGAGGTCTATTTTGCCGTCAGGACGCACCTGCTTGACGTAGGCCGTGACGCGGTCGCCGCTATGCAGATAGCGGAAGATCTCGTCGTCGAAGAGCAGTCCGGCATATTTGTTGTCGACAATGGCCTTGAAGCCCAGGTCAGTCTTCTGCCAGATGAGCAACTGCACCTCGTCGCCGCCGTGGTAAGGCGGATAGTCGTTGCTGAGGTAGCGTTCGACCTTCGCGGATGCCACGATACGGTAGGTCTCGGGGTCGAGATGCACGTGGACAAGGTAGCTCCTCCCCTTCTGCATTTTCATCTTCTGTTCGCGGAAAGGCACGAAAAGGTCTTTCATCAGCCCCCAATCGAGAAAGGCTCCATAATTGTTGACCCAGGCTACTTCGAGCCAAGCGAAATCGCCCACCTGAGCTCGCGGGGTCTCAGTTGTTGCCACTAAACGTTCTTCGTTGTCGAGATAAACGAAAACGTCGATTTCATCGCCGACCTTGAGCTGCTCAGACACATATCTGCGCGGCAGGAGGATGTCCTCCGGCCCGCCGGAGAGATAGGCTCCATGATCCGTGAAGCGCGACACGGTGAGGCGATTACTGCCCCCCAGTTTCAGCCTCGGACTTTTCGTTCCTACTGTATTCGATTGCTCCATAATCACATCTATTTATACTGTTATTCGCATTTTTCAAGGAGTTACTTGTCTAATGAATGACTGATGGCATGGTTGATGGCACGGATGCGCGCCTCGTCCATCTTCATCACTTTGCGGTCGTAGGTCATCAGGCCGTTGACCTCCGTCTCGACATCTGTCGTCTGTGTGTAAACAGCGGCTGAGAAAGCGGCAGGAGTGCCGTCGTCGAGGGTGATGCCCTTGGCCATGCGCAACACGGCTTCACCCTGCTCGACGTAGGAGTCGGTGAGTTCCTTGACATCCTTATAATTAACATACGTGCGCGCGTCGCTCTCCACCCAGCGGTGGCCTTCGACATGACGACCAAGGCCACCATACTCACCCAACACGACGGGACGTGTCTTGTCGTTCATGAAGAGCACGGGCGGACGGGCATAGTCGTGCAAGTCGAGGAAGTCGCCTGCGAGATAATGATTGCCGCCGCTCGCGGGATTGATGAGGCGCGAAGCATCTTGACTGCGCGTGAACTCTACGACCTCGGATGTCTTGAACTGTCCCCAAGCTTCGTTGAAGGGCGTCCAGACAACAATGGACGGATGGGAATAGAACTGCGAGATAATCTCACCCCACTCGTGGAAATAGTTGGCTTCGACATCGGCAGCATGAGCGCCGTCAGCCTGATCATTCCAATTGCGTGGGTGCCAATGTTGGTCGGAACGGCAGATGGAAGGCATATCCTGCCACACCATAATGCCGATGGAATCGCAATAATAGTACCAGCGGGCGGGTTCGACCTTCATGTGCTTGCGAATCATGTTAAAGCCCCAATCCTTGGTCTTCTGGATGTCGAACTTCAGCGCTTCGTCGGTAGGCGCGGTGTAGAGACCGTCAGGCCAGTAGCCTTGGTCAAGGGGGCCGAAGTGGAAGAGGTTCTTATTGTTGAGTTGCAGACGCCATACACCGTCGGCCATCTGTGCCACGCTGATCTTGCGCATGGCGGCATAGCTGGCGACACAATCGACTTGCTGTCCGCGAGCCACAAGGCTGACGCTCATCTGATAAAGGTTAGGGCTGTCGGGCGACCAAAGCTGTGGCTTCTTCACGGGGACGTAGATGGTCTGTCCCACGGGAGCACTCACCTTGGCCACTTCCTTTCCAGCGAAGGAAAGGGTGACTTCCACGCGATCGGTGGAGGGCATCGTAGCTACGGTCTTGACGTCAACAGCAAAGCGCGAGGCATCGAGGTCGGGCGTCGTACGGACGTCAGCGATGTGCTGTTTAGCGACGGGCTCCATCCACACGGTCTGCCAAATACCGGAGACACTGGTGTACCAGATACTACCGTTGCCACCTGGGTTGAGACGCTGCTTGCCGACAGGCTGGAAACGCTCATTAGTGGAGTCTACGACGCGCACAGTGAGACGGTTGCTGCCGTCCTTCAGTGCAGAAGTGATATTGGCCGAAAAGGCGGCATAACCGCCCACATGAGATGCGACACGGCGGCCATTGACATAGACGGTGGCCTCATGGTCGATGGCTCCGAAGTGGAGCAGCACATCGCGCCCGCGCCAAGATGCAGGAACGGTGAACGTGCGGTCGTACCACAAGACCTCGCCGCGCATCATCTTGCGCTGCACGCCGGAAAGGCTGGATTCGAGCGGATAGGGCACGAGTATCTTGCCGTCGAAGACGGTAGGACAGAGGTCATCGGCACCGACGATGGCATAGTCCCAGAGGCCATTGAGGTTCTGCCATTCGCCGCGCACAAGCAGCGGACGGGGATATTCTGGCAGCGGTGCGGCAGGATTCACTTGCTCTGCCCATGCTGATTTCAAACGGTCGCCGGCCGGACGCCAGCCTGATGTCTGTGCCTGTACACCGATGGCGGCGGTGAGGAGGATAGCTGTGATGATTCGTTTCATATTCTCTGATTTAATCCTTCGGGAGAACCCTCAGGAACGGTTACTGATTTATTTGATGATGGTTTTTTTGCCGTTGAGGAAGTAGAGACCTCGGCGCAAAGATGCAACGCAGCTGACAGGGCGACCAGAGAGATCGAAGATGGCTTGAGGTGCTGAGCAGTCCCCTTTCCATTGTCCATTGTCTATTTCCTCGATTCCATCGGGCATTTCTTTCGGTTTTTCTTCGTAGGGCAGCGCGGGATCATCGGGGAAGATGACATTCACGGCTGCACTGGCAGCGGTGCTGTTGCCGAAGTCATCAGAAGTGTTCTCAGCATTGCCCTTCTGCAGCCATGCTGTCGGCGTGATACCTTCGGGCGTACGGTTGCAGTAGGCGTGCAGCGCGTTTGTCTCCATCCAGTCCTGATAGGTCGTGGCATCGCAATCACGGATCAAACGACGAACATAGCGCATGAGTATGCCCTTGAAGCCCCAGAGGTCGTGGTTGTCGCCGCCCTGACAGACGTTGATGATGCCGTGGCTATCGCAGAGGTTCTCCTTGGTCCACTTCATGATCTTTTTGGCGTCCTTGAGATACTGCTCGTCGCCGTAGTACTTATACAACATACAAGCCGCGCCAAGCATTGTGCCTTGGTTGTACGTAGATCCCCACTCGTTCTTGCTCTTGACTTTCTCGGTCGCAGGATCCCATACCACGCTGTCCCACACCTTGCCCGTAGACATATTGTTGGCCAACACATAACGCTGAGCGGCATAGAGGTCGCGAGCCTTTTCGAAATACTCCTCACCGCAACCAGCGAAACCCAAGTAACACGCAGCCACTTCCGTTGGGCCGGCGATGCACGAGTTGGTGCCATAGGGATCGCCCGACTGCTCTGCCCAACGCATGAGACCCGTGAAAGGAATGTAAGCACGTTTGTAGATAACGTCGAAGTTGCGCTTGGCGACGTTGATATATGTCTGATTGTTCGACAGCAGGCCGAGACGCGCCACGGCGATAATCTGCCACATGACGTCGTCGTTGAAGTCATGCCCAAACCAATGGTAGTTGTCGGTATAGACGAGCTTGTTCCACGATGTACTTACGTTGTAATTAAACCAGTTGTAGACTTCCTTGGCGAGCTTTAGATAGTCCTCGCGGCCTGTTGTCTCATAGGCGTCAAGCACCACCTCCAGCTGCTCGCTCTCACCCCAACTGCCGTTGATAAATGTCTTGCGGCCGCTGCCCTTCGATTCCACAGCGCTCTTGATGTAAGCGTCCATCATCTCCTCGCGCATGGAAGCAGTGAACGTCGTCTTAGGCTCGACTTCCACGATTTGCCAGAGCTGCGTGTCGTCGTCGATAGGCTCTGCGAGCACGGGCACGGTACCATCCGCAGTGGCGCGCAGGGTCATGAAGAGCTCCTTGGTGTTGTTTTTGATCCTGTAGATGCCAGAAGCTTCATCGACAGCTTCGAGGAGCCATCGGCCGACACCAGAGCGCGACTGTCGTACCTTAGCATCCACAGCAGCAGAGTTGACCACCATGGTAATTTTGGAATAGACGTTGCGGATGGTAACATTCGTCGAAATAGCAAATGTCCAACATTCCGAGGCCACATCGGTCGTTGTCCACAACACCACGTCGACACCATTGTCGAGCGATGAGTTCTGCACCATCAGCGCTTTGTCAGGTGCCGACACCGGTACGATGCGATAGACTTTGTCTGTGTCTATCTGTGCAAAAGCGTTCATGGCAAAGGCCATGAAGACAATGACGAATATGGTGTGTCTGTTCATCTGATGTTTATTGTATCGTTATGCTGTTGAGCAAGTCGAGTTTGCCGTCGTTGACAATCTTGATGATGAGTTCGCCGAAGAGGGTGTTCTGCCAGGCAAACCAATCGCGGGTGTACTTCGTGGCGTCGTCCTTGTTGAAGCTCTCGTGCATGAATCCCTTGCCAGCATCCGTGCGCATGAGCATCTCGATGCACGCCTTAATCTCTGCGTCGTCGGTGCTGGTGAATGCCTTCATCATGATGCTCATAGGCCAGGGCATATCATGACCGATGTGCGGACCGCCAATACCCTCACCAGCCTTACCACGGAAGAAGTAGGGGTTGTCTTCGCTCCACACGAAGCGGCGCGTGTTCTGGTAGATTGGGTCGCAGGTAGGCACATCGCCGAGGTAAGCCATCGCAAGGAGCGAAGGTACGTTGGCATCGTCCATGAGCAGCTGGTTGCCAAAGCCGTCGACCTCGAAAGCGTAGATGGGACCGTACTTCGGATGGATGTTAATGGCATACTTGTTCAGCGCTTCATGTACTTCGTCGGCCAGCGCCGTACATTGGGAAGCGAGGTCGGCGCGGTTGTTGACCTTGGTCAGGATCTCTGCGGCATGGCGCAGCTGAGTCACGGCCATGAAATTCGAGGGAACAAGGAAGAGAAACGTCGTGGCATCGTCGCTGGGACGGAAAGCGGAGGCGATCAGACCCACGGGCTTCACAGGAGCACCCCAGCCGTCGTTGGACATGGTGTCGAGCTGACGGTTGGTCTTGCGCTCAAAGCGGTATTTGCCTTTGTTGCCGTCCTTATGCTGCTGGTCGCGGAAAGTAGCGAGGATATTCTGCACAGCCTGAATCCAGGATTCGCCGAAAACTGAAGCATCACCCGTCACCGTCCAATACTCGTAGGCGAGGCGGATGACATAGCACAGCGAATCAATCTCCCACTTGCGCTCGTGGAGCTCAGGTTTCATGGCTGTCATGTCCTTCATCCAGCTGCCATTGGGATTAGGTTCCTTGTTGAAGGCATTGGCAAAGGGGTCGATGTTGATGCACTTGAACTGACGCAACACCACGCCAGCGAGCATACGCTGGAGGTGCTTGTCCTGCGGCGCCAGCTTCACGTAGGGGAAGACCTGCGCTCCCGAATCGCGCAGCCACATAGCGTGGATGTCGCCAGTGTAGACAAAGGTGTCGGGCAGACCGTCGGCATCACTCTCGGTGTAGTGGACTGTGGTGTCGATGGTGTTTGGGAAACAGTTGACGAACATCCATGCCAGACGTACGTTGGTCAGCTGTTTCACAATCTCCTTGATCTGTTTCTCCACAGCATCGGATCGGAACAGACGTTCGCTCTCTGCGGGGCGGTTATTGATTTTCAGCACGTCAGCCTTCACGGTGGGAATGGCGGGTGCGAGTGCTTCGGTGCCCGTCACTTGGGCAGCCTGAGCTGAGAAGGAAAGGGTGGCTGCAAGAGCCAAAAGAACCAGTTTTTTCATTGTTTAATAGCTAATAAAGGTTTCTTTTGCTGCAAAGGTAAGCATAATTATTCGTTCAGAAGAACAAAATCATGTCAAAAGAATATAATTTTGTGATAACCATGCAAAAGATGCCCAAATGCACTACGAAAAAAGCCATGCGACAACCGACAAGAAGGGCGCCCCGCAATGGAGCGCCCCTCTCTATCGTTGGTGTATCACGGTTTACCCGCGACAACTGAGGTCTGTTTACTTGACAGCAACCTTTTGGCCATTGATGATGTAGATGCCACCACGCTGGATCTTCTGGATCTTGCGACCGCTAAGATCATAGATGGTGTTCTGCATATCGGCATTGACACCGTTGATGCCAGTGAGTGCACCCCGGAAGACTTCCTCAGCAGCCTGCAGATCCTCGATGGCAGCAGTCATTGCATCGTCGGAGGTGCCGAGCTTATCCTTAGCTGCCTGGATAGCAGTATTCAGAGCGGCAACAGCATCAATGAGTCTCTGGTCATCCTGATTGTAGAGTTCCGTATCCTCGGAAGACACAATCAGTGCCTCTGCATTGGCGATCTCATCCTCAAGAGCCTTCTGGACATCAGTAGCGGTGATGACGAAGGTAATCTTGACGAGCACAGCCTGGTTGTTATCATTGGCGATAGCCCAGTAGGTGTCGATGCTACCACTGAAGCTACCCTGGATGTTGTAGGTATTGTAGTCCTTACCGTTGGTGTACTTGACACAAGCGGGAACTTCTTCGTTACCAGTCCAGGTGTGGAAGTCACCATTGACATCACGCCAACCGTCATAGCCTTCGTAGTTGGTAACAGCCGTCTCGGTGGAAGGATTCCAACCATAGACCGTAGCATCGTCGAGAGAAGCGAGTCCGAGGGCGGTGAGAATCTCAGTTACCTGATCGTCGGACAGGGAGACAGTCTTCTCGATGTAGCTGCCATCAGCGGAAGCGTACT
This sequence comes from uncultured Prevotellaceae bacterium, assembly GCA_947307015.1. GTDB lineage: Bacteria > Bacteroidota > Bacteroidia > Bacteroidales > Bacteroidaceae > Physcousia. Next base: position 16,642 of record CAMZHV010000021.1, read on the forward strand.
CAACGGAGCCACCCTCGATGGTCTTGACGATATCGAGTTCGGCGTCGGGAGCTTCAACGAAGGTCACGTTGATCTCAAACCATGCAGCCTTGCCGTTAGCCTGGAATTCCCAAGTAACCTTGTAGCTCTGGCCTACCACGTCAGCACCGTTCATATCGCAGATCTCGAACTGTCCGTCGGGCAGAGCCTGGAAGAACTTCACGCAGATACCAGCCTTGTCTGCAGGCTCTGCTTCAGCATTGAGGGCATTCCATGTCTCTGGATATCCTTGAGTGTTGAACCAACCGTCGTAATCAGAATACTCAAATTCTACGACACCATTGGGCTTCACAATGTCAAGCATGCTGGTTGTCAGTTCTTCAACACCGAGGTGCTGCTTTGCTTCCTCGAAGACCTCAGCAGCAACGGTAGCAACAGTCGGGGTGTAACCCATACCGACATAACGATCAACATTAATCGTGAAGACCTTCACAGGAGATACGACTTCGACTGCAGTTACACGGAATGTGGAACCGTTGTCGGTGGGAGCGTTGCCGCTGTTCCAGAACTGGAGAGGACCGGAAGTACCACCATTCTGGTTGATGCAGTTGTAGTCTGTTCCGGGCTCTTTCAGGGTGAAGCCGTCAGCATTAGCACCGATAGTCCAAGCGTATTCACCTTCACGCATGACGGCATTGTTGCCATCCTTCGTCAAGGTCCAGCCATCACCGGCAGCCTTGTTGTAGACGAAGATGCCATTGAAAGCGTCGCCGCCGAATGCCCACTGACTTTCAGGAGCGTCGAGATCCTTGTCGGCCTTCGGGTAGTAAGGCTCGCTCTCGTCCATAGCAACATAGTAGTCGCCACGGATGGTCATGTTGTACCACTTGGCACCTGCGAAGGTGGTGGACAGCTCGAACGGACCATTCCATGTAGCCGTAACCTCGACTGTTGTCTCTTGATCAACAACGGTCACATCGATAGTGCTGAAAGAGGTGAACGGGCGCTGGAGGTCAGCAGGCACTGAGGTGATGTGCTCACCCTCACGAGCAGGCTGCGGATCAGAGATGAAGATCTCGTCGCCGTTGACATCCTTGATGACGTAGGTCACGGTGTATGAAGGATGGAAGTAAGCCTCCAGAGCTGCCAGAGCATCGGTGGGATCAAAGTCGCCAGCCTCAACCATAAAGTACTGGTTGCCCGGGTCGGCAGTCATCCAAGTGTTGATGACGTAACCGTAAGGAGCGTTACCATTGGTGTTGAGACCATTGTTCGTTCCATTAATGGAGAAGTAGGTAAAGAAGTACGGGTCGGTCTTAGGCTCCATGATAAAGGCATCGTCGGTGCCGTGAGTCGGCCATTCTGCCAGTGCACCGGTGTTCGTCACGAACTTCTGATCAGCAATACTGTAGACATAGATATTGTCTTCGTATGTGATGATAGCAAAGTCAGCAGGATCAGCAGCAGCCAACGAGCTAAGACCCGTCGAAACCATATAACCATCGTTGGTCAAGAAAGCACCGCGATCACATCCAATCTGATAAGCTTTTTCGTTGCTCAAATCAGCAAGGTCATGAACAACGCCATTCTTCATGGTGCGGACGATTGCAATTTCGCAATCTTCATCTGCAATGGTGCCAGTAACCTCATAAGAGTAAAGAAGCTTGTTGAATGTCATGTCTGCAGGAACGTTGACTGCGCTGTTAGCTTCCTGTTTCTTGGTAACAGCACTAACCTTGGTCGTGCCATCAGACTCATAGAGCTGATAGGTGACGTTGATAGTCGTTATCGGGCCTTCGATTTGCCAGACGTAAACCTGATCGTAGGTGTACTGCGGAATAACTGCTTCCTCGGCAGCGAAGGTCCAGAATGTGCGACCTGCATCACCCCAACTGCTAGTAGCAGGTTGAGTGTTACAGGAACGGATAGCGAACATGTCGTATGCGTTCATGAAGAGCACCTGAGTCTCCCAATCAACGCGGTTGTTGGTCGATGTAGCGAAAACGCCACTCGTCAAGTTAGCCACGTTGTTTGCCAACGGAGGATTAGTGAAGCGATTGGAGCCACTGCTAATCTGGATACCAGTGTCATATAATGCGCCACCTGTCACTTTGTTGAAGGTGAAGATACCACCATCTTCTACGGCATCGGTCAGAAGACCTGCCTCAGTGACGTAGTACTTCTGTCCCTCCACCTCGGTGAAGATACGATAGTTGCCACCGTCAGTGATAGCAGCCATAGCAGCCTCGTAGGCTGCCTCGGGATCGGTAGCAGCAGGCACCTGGATCCAGTGGAGCTGAGCGGGAGCGCCATCATAGGTTGCGATGACCTCCTCACCCTTTACGAGCTGAGCGCTCATGACAACAATGTTCTGATAGACATAACCTTCCTTCAATGCAACGGGGAAGTCTGTCTCGCCAAGAGGAATCTCGAAGGATTCGCCCATGATGCGGTGAGCGGTGGTGGAGCCCATGGACATGATGTTCTCGGGCAGGTCACCCATTGCAACGACAGTGATCTTCACCTTCAGGTCGTCAGCGCTGAGGCCGTTAACCTCAAGGTTGTCGGCAGTGAAGTTGATCTTGAGCGATGTGCCTTCGGGAATGATGGTGGGTTCTTCCTGCGTGCCTTCGGCCACACTCCATGTGGGAGCGTTCAGCACGACGGGATCAGCAGGCTTCTCAGTCTCAACGAACATCACGTTCTGGAAGCTGAGCCAGCTGATGTTGTTGTCGGCAGCCACGACGAACTGAATCTTCAGCACGCCATCTTCGGCGACTTCACCAACAGCCTTGTACTCAGCTAGGTTGAACTGACCATTGGTCTCGCCTTCGGTGACATCGACGGGCTCGCCGTCGTTAGCCACGAGCGTGATACCCGTAGCATCAGCAGCACCAGTGCCATTCTTAGCACGTACACGCACCCATGCAGAAACCTCGTACCATCCGGGTGTGAGGCCCGACATGGTAGCGGTGAGGGTCTTTTCGCCGAGCGAGTTGGTGTCATCAGTCCAGTACTCGAAGAACGGGACTTTGAAGTTGGTGCCGTCAGTTTCGCCTTCGGTGCTCCAAGTATTGATATAGTAGGGTGCATCCTCGAAGTCGGGATTCGTGTCCCAAGCGGAGAGCAGGAAGTTGTCAACAGTGGTGGCGTCGTGCCACTCTGTGCGTACGAACGGATTCTGCAGCGCGTTAGCCTCGTCGAAGGTGATGGTGCCTCTTTCGTAAGCCTCAGCCCACTTGCCATAATACTCTTCGTAAGCCTCAGCGGTGTAAACGTTGGTGGCATCGACGAGCTGTTTCATGGCAGCGAGCTTGTCGGCAGCAATGGTGCAAGCCTGAGCCTTCTTTGCGATCTCGTCGAGATCTTCGATAGCAGCGATGTACTCTTCAGCGGTGGCATACTTGGTACCCTTGTTCGCATTGATGACAGAAGCGAGCTCCTGAGCGACAGCTGCGGGAAGCTTGTCGGACTGTGCATTCTCAGCAAATGCCACGGCAGCTGCGAGCGCATCGTCAGCAGGAACGAGAGCCGTCACACCCTTGATCTGTACGACATGCCAGTTGGTAAGATCCTTTTCCTTGTACATACCGATAGTCACCGTGCCGTTGACTACCTCAACGCCTTCAAGGACAGCAGTTGCAATGCCCGTGCCGTTGAAATTATCAGCGACATGAGCAGGGATGTACTGCTTGATGGTGCCGGCTTCGGTCTCTGCGAAGAGATAGACGGCGGTCATGTCGCCTTCCTCAAGAGTGGACTCAAAGCCACGACCTGCGGTGTAAGCGGCAGCGCCGTAGAGCTCGATGGTGTAGATGCCGTCAGCCAGACCTGTCAGCGTACGTGAGAATACGACACCCGTGTTAGCGCAAGTGCCTTCATACTTCTCGCAGGCAGCAGTCGAACGACCGTCATTCGTGGTGACAGCGGGAGCAGCCCAACCGACAAAACCTGTGGCACCAGACCAGCCCCCCCAGTCGAGCGGGAACTGTGCGGTGAGGTCTGTCTCAATGTAGATGATTTCAGGAGCCACTTCGTTCGTCACGTTGATGGTGAGCGTCTGATCCGGACGAATGGACTGTGCACGCGGCGTGCTGGCAGCCAAAGCGGAAATGGTAATCTGCGAAGTCTCAGCCAGCGTAGCATCTGCCACAAGGTTCAGGGTGAGCAGTGTGCCATAGTTGCCAATGATGCGTACATTGTTAGTAGATGACAGGACGAACTTGCCAGTAGCAGGTCTGTAGTCGATGGTCATGCCAGCCGGGATACGGTCAGAAGCCGTGAAAGGCTCATTGGGATCCAACGTGAGGCCTTCGGGCAGCGTGATGGTACCCTGAACGCCTACCAGTTCCATACTGTTGGTCATCGACAGGGCGACCTGTGCAGTGCCGTTGATGGTCAACTCTGTGGGATCAACATCGAAGCTGACACCTTCCTGAATCACGTTGATAACGCCAGGCTGTGCAGCGACTGCGAGCTTGACACCGTCCTTCTCAGCCACGATCTGTGAGATCGTCAAGGCTGCATCCTGAGCAACGCCTTCAGCAGCGATGACATTGAAGGAGAGCAGTGCGCCCTTGGCAGCGGTGAAGCCATCCCTCGTTGAAGAAGTGATAACGAAACGATAGGCACCGTCGTTCTGCTTAGCCCAACGGAAACCCTGGCTTGCACTCAAGATGCTGCTCTTCTCTTGAATCGTAGCTTCATCGAGTGTTACGTTTTCGGGAAGCGTGATGTCGAATTGGAGATTTGTGACATCAGCCTCGTCGTTGTCCATCAGCACGGTGACAGGAGCGCTCGTGCCGAGAAAAAGTGAGATGTCTTCAAAAGACAGTCTTACCTCCGCCATGGCCGACGTAGCCATGCTGGCGAGTGCCAGCATGACCAACGTCAGTTTAGTGGAGAAAGCTTTCAAAAAAGTTTTCATGTGATTTTATTTTAAGTATTACAACATCCTTATTTATTTCAGGATTTTCTTCGTCGTACCGTCAGCCTTGCGAACGATGTTCACGCCATGACGCATACTGTCAGCCTTGCGACCGCTAAGGTCGTAGATGGTAGCGCCAGCGGCCTGTTCAATGCCATTGATGCCAGTGGCATCGCCGAGGGTCATGCGGACAGTGTTGGCGTTAACGTCAGCGAAGATGATGTTGTCAGCCGTGATGGAGCCCTGTCCTGCCACGTTGAAGTAGAGGATGTTGGAGCCCTCGAAAGCGGCATTGTTCAAGGAGTAGACGAGAATGCGGGTCTTGCCACTGGGCAGGATGCTGGTAGCCACTGCATGGCTGCCGTCAGTTTCCTCGGAGAGAATCGTCATGCCAGCGGGCACGTTGATATCCATCTGGAGACCGTTGAAGGAGCGACCGCTCTGGAGCTGGAGTGCATAGCGACCGTTGCCGACATAGTTCAACGTCAGCACGTCAGAGGTAGCAACGCCGCGAACGCCAGCAGCTTCGTCTTCGCCCTGCCAATTGTTATAGAGCAGGATGTTCACGAGGCCCGTGAGGTCTGCAACATCAACGTAGGTGTCTTCATTGATATCCAGCTTTGCATCATATTCGCCTTCGGAGAGGATGTTATCGCGAATAACAGCGTGGTCAGCAACATCAACTTCACCATCGCCGTCGGCATCACCCTTGATGGGAGCAGCAACACCAATCCAATGAAGCTGAGCGGGAGCGGCAGCAGTAGCGATGACTTCTTCACCCTTGACGAGCTGAGCGCTCATGACAACGATGTTCTGATAAACATAGCCTTCCTTTAGTTCAACGGGGAATTCCGTTTCGCCAAGAGGAATTGAGAAGGTTGCACCCATGACACTATGTTTGGTCTCGGACTGCATATTCATGACATTCTCGGGCAGGTCACCGGAAACCATAACGGTGATATTCACCATCACGTCGTCAGCGCTGAGGCCGTTAGCCTCGAGGTTGTCGGCGGAGTAGTTGATCGTCAGCGTTTCGCCAGCGGAAAGCATATTAGGCTCAGCCTGCGTGCCTTCCTCAACATTCCATGCGGGAGCGTTCAGGACAACTTCGGGAATGACAACAATAGGCGCTTCCTCTACGCGGAATGTAGAACCACCATCGGTTCTACCATCTGCGCTAATCCAGAATCCAAGAGGAGAAGTAGCACTGCCACCACCAGCTTGGTTCACCCAGTTGTTTTCTGTGCCAACCTCGCGGAGCACGAAGCCGTCAGCGTTTGCAAAGATCTCCCAAGCATAGTTACCCTCACGCAGAACAACAGCATGACGGGTTCCTTCGCCATCGGGAACATCGTCCGGAGTCAGTGACATACCTTCAGCAGCCTTGTTGAAGATGACAACCTTCAAAGGATCACCTTCCACAGGAGCGAATGCCCACTGGAATTCAGCGGATGAAAGATCTTCATCAGTAGCGTCATTCTTCATGGTGTAAGGCTCAGTCTCGCACTTCGAAACCGTCCATTCACCGCGGATGGTCATGTTGTACCACTTGGCATTCTCTGCATCGGTGGAGAACTCGAACGGACCAGCCCAGACAGGAGTAATATTCACTGTCGTGGTCTCCTTGGCGATGACATCAACATCAGCCTCGAGGGAGTAGAGTCCGTGCATCAGATCCTTGAATGAAGTAGGAACTTGCACTTCGTCACCGGGGAGCTGAGAAACAGTCTCGGTAGCCAAGATTGCATCACCATTAACCAGGTTGTAGGTTACGTCGGCTGGGACGTCAGCAACCATTTCGAGCTTGAAGTTCTTCCAGACCGTCCAGTGGTCACCGTTGTTTGCATCAGCTGTCAGACCAATGGTGATAGGACCAGCCTCTGCCATCTCAAAGTACACCGCGTTGACGCCGTTGCCAGCAGCGAACCAGCTTGCAGCCTGTGCGCGATTATTCGCAACACTACTTTCAACAGTGACGATATTGACGGAGTTTTCGCCAGCATAAATTATACTTTCCATGCCTGTACGGGTAAGGGCAATTGCCGTCAGCCTGTACATACCAGCAGGAATGTTAATGGTCTGATGGAAGTCTGCGGCAGACTTGTTCCAATATTCGCAAACGCCATCGCTGGCAGTTCCAAATGCTGTGCCCTCCCAACCCTTGATGTTCATGGGTTCAGGATTAACAATATACCAGTCGGTCACGTCAATGGCGGTCTTAGGAGTGATAGCTCCGAAGAACTGCTGTGCCAGTTCATCCAGTTGAGCAATAGCTGCATCAGCCTCTTTCTTGCTGGTGTAGTCAGCATTTCTGATAGCCTCGATTGCGGCGCTGATACCAGACACGGCTCCGCTGGGATCCTCGTAAGTGTCGGTAGCAGCGACCTGAGCCTCAAGTTTGTCAGCGAGAGCGTTCAGTTCTGTGAGGTCAACAAAGCCTGCGAGTTGCCATACGTAAGCGGGATTCAATGAATAGCCAGCCTCGGGCAGAGTCTCGGAGAAGACATCCCAATAAGTGTTGGCACCCCAGTTAGCGCTATTGGCATTGGTGGAACGAACAGCAAATTTTCCTTCATCGTTCAGGAAGAATACCTGACGCTCCCAATCGTTGCGGTCGTTGGTACCAACATGGATATGACCATCGTTGTGAACATCGCCACTCGAACCATTCGTCAGAGAAGGATTGGTGAACTTGCAGCCAAGGTTCCATCCAGCCTCATAGAGAGTACCGTCAGCAACCACCTTATCAAAGGTGAAGGTAGCAGCTTCCTGAGAATCAGCAACCAGATAACCGGTAGCATTCAAAAAGTACTTAGTTCCTTCAACCTCGGTGAAGATGCGATAGGTCTCGCCATCGTTGATAGCTGCGAGAGCTGCATAATAAGTAATCTCTTCATCAGAGATAGCCTTAACGAGCGTGAGCTTGAAGTTGTCAGCAACGAACCAGCGTGCAGCCAACGGGCTGATGCTCTTCACACCAATGCGGAGCGTGCCGTCGGTAACGGTAATGTTCTCTGTTGTGTAAGTATTAAGGGCTGTACCGTCTTCTTCAACCAACTTGACAACCTCGGCTTCGCCAGCAGCGGCATAAACACCGCAAGTGGGAGCAAATTCGGTGTAATCTCCACCCTCGCCATTAAGGGAGTTGTACATGTCTGCGCTAATCGTATAGATACCATTGGGCAGACCTTCGATTACCTGATAGTAGTCGAACTGAGCCTCAGCGCGAGGATTGGCGCTACCTGCCCAGTACTCGAAGGAAGTGCCGCCGAGCAACGGACCATTACCGCCAACGGGACGATCGATAGTCCAACCGTCAGCGCCGTTGATTTCGGGATTAACGATGAATGCTGTCAAGTCAGAGCCTGGAGCGGTCTGAGTCTTGCCCAAAACGTTCTGAGCAGCAATGAGGGTTTCCGTTGCGGCAGCAAAATCAGCAACGGTGCCTTCTTCGTAAGCAGTTGCAATATCAGCTATCGTCAGGTCGTAAGCATCCTTTGCCTCGGCATCGCTACTGTTAGCCTTATAGGTCTCACCTTTTGCAAGGACTTCGCCTAAGGCACTGTAATTCTGGATGGAGAGGTTAGCAGCATCTATAGCCTCGGTGAGCGCTAAAATAGCAGCAGCAACCTGGGAGCCGAGCGCGAACTCGCTCTCCTCTATAATCGCATCCTGTAGCGCCTGAGCCTCGGTAGCGCCCATCTTACCAGTGACGGCCTCAGCCTCGGCAACTTTTAAGCGATAGTCAACGAGGTAGTCTTCAAGGCTATACTGATAGAGTTTCACAGGGCCGAGGATGCACCACTGACGGATAGCATCAAAGAGACCCTGGAAGCCAACCTCGATCTCCGTCTCTTCAGCAAGAGAGAAATCGAAAGCATTGGAGAACGCGCCTGTCTTGAAAGCATTCATGGCTCTGTGCATATCGTTAGAACCGCTGTACGCACTCAGCTCACTCATGTTCAACAAGGCATGAACATTTTGTTTCTGTTCGCCGGCAAAAATCCACGCCTTGTTGGCATTGGTTCCATTACCGTCGTTGCCCTCGCGGAAGAAGGCATTCACAGCGATGCGGTAGTCACCGGCAGGCAGAGTAATTGTCTGCGAGAACTTGAAGTTGGTGTGTTCCAGAGAACTCCAACCAGCATAGAACTCAACAGCCGATGCCTCTGTGTCATTGCCAAGCTGCCAATCCTGATACTTGTAAGCATCGGAATAGTACGTCCAACCGGCATCTACAGTGCTCAAATCAGCATTTGTCAAATACTGATCAGTGATGTCAACCTGTGCTTTCGCCGTAGAAGCAAAGAGCATCAAAAATAACATCGAGAAGAGAATCTGTAATTTCTTCCTCATAAGATTGATAATTTAAGTTAATAAATAGGGTTAATTAATTGATTTTTGTTTCTTTATGTGAGATAAAATTTCGGTAAAGTTAGTATTTAGGCGCCCAAAAGTAGGCTTTTTGGCGATTTTGCGGAGCCAAGATACTATTTATTTTCATACACGCATACATTATTTAAGTTAAAAAAAGAAAAAAATGAAAAATCTGTGGTTTGTTTGCTTTAGATAGATATAATATTTTTACCTTTGTGGCCACAAATGTATCAACCCACAAAAACACATTTTCATAACTAAAGCGCAAAACAAAACACGATGAAAAGTACATTATTGTTGGCTCTCTCTTTGATGTCAATAACCGTGGGAGCCGAGGAAGAAACACTCATTGATTCGCTTCAGATTTCAGAGGTGGTCGTCACTGGAACGCGCAACGCCATTGATGTGCGCCATCTGCCGATGACGGTAAATGTAATCGGCCGCGAAACGCTCACAGAACAGTATCAGCCCAATGTTCTCTCAACCGTGATGCAGCAAGTGCCAGGCCTGATGGTCACCTCACGCGCGGTGATGGGCTACGGTGTCAGCGGCGGCGCTGCCGGGGGCATTAACTTGCGCGGTATTTCGGGTGGGGCTGGACAGCTGCTCGTACTCATCGACGGCCATCCGCAGTATCAGGGTATCTATGGTCACCCCATCGCCGATAGCTATCAGACGATGATGGCAGAGCGTGTGGAAGTGCTACGCGGTCCTGCTTCGGTGCTTTATGGTTCTAACGCCATGGGAGGCGTGCTGAATATCGTCACTCGAAAGCCTGAAAGTCGCGATGAAATCGCAACAAACTTAACTTTCGGTGCAGGTAGCTATAACACCTTACAGGCCGAAGCTACGAATCAAATACACAAAAATAAGTTCAGCAGTACCATATCTGCTCAATATCAGGTTTCAGACAACCACCGACCACGCATGGGCTTCGAACAATATGGCGGTCATGTGAAGTTAGGCTATGACTTTTCTTCGCATTGGAACGCTTACATCGACGCGAATCTCACGCATTTCAATGCCTCCCATCCCGGTAGTGTAACATCTCCGCTTTTCGATGCTGACCAATGGATAACTCGCGGCTGTTTCTCCGCAGCGGCAGAGAACCACTACGACCGCACAAGCGGTGCCGTGAGCGTCTATTCGAACTTGGGATGGCATAAGATTGACGACGGCACTAGCGATCCCACCAAGCCTACACAACGCTACTTCCGTTCGAAAGATGCGCTGACAGGCATCTCTTTGTTTCAGAGCGCACGGCTATTTAAGGGTAACCGCCTGACCTTTGGTTTTGACTATCAGCATATCTTCGGCGACGCTTACTACACATCAAAGGAAACAGGAGACGTACTTGATACGCCCAACAAGCAGAGCGGCAAGAGTCATCGCAACGAGGTGGCAGGATATGTTGACTTCCGTCAGGACATCGTACGGTGGCTAACCGTAGATGCAGGCTTGCGCCTCGACTACCATAATATCACGGGGCTGGAGTGGATTCCGCAGGCGGGTATTGTTGTTCGCCCATGCACTACAGGTGAAATCAAGGCCATGGCCAGCAAAGGTTTCCGCAACCCGACCATGCGCGAGATGTACCTCTATCCTCCCTCGAACGAGGAGCTGGAGCCGGAACGCCTGTGGAACTACGAGCTGTCGTGGCGTCACCGCATCGGCGGCCTTACCTACGGTGCCAATCTCTTCTATATCAAGGGCGACAACATGATCCAAACACAGCCCGTCGATGGCAAGCCACGCAATGTGAACACGGGTGAGATAGAAAATTGGGGTGCCGAGTTAGAGGCTCAATGGCGCATCAACAGCCACTGGGCACTTTCTACGAATCATTCCTATTTGCACATGAAGAACAAAGTGCTGGCAGCACCCGAATACAAAGGCTTCTTAGGTGCTAACTTCTACTATAAGGGATGGACGGCTATTGCTGGCGTACAATACATCAACGGCCTCTACACCGCTGTAGGCGAAAACGAGACAAAAGAAAACTTCTGCCTCGTCAATGCTTCTGTTAGCTATGCCATCAACCGCTATATCACCCTTTGGGTTCGGGGCGAGAACTTGCTGGCACAGCGTTATGAGCTCGTTCTCGGTTATCCGATGCCCAAAGCCACGGCAATGGGAGGCATGAACGTAAGGTTCTAAAGCGCCACTTAGCGCGTGAGGCTCACGGCTCTCCAAGGTAGCTGACAATAATGCGGACCTGGAGAGACGTGAGCATTTTTTGCGTCTTGCGGTAGCCGGTGCGGTCAAGCGCTTCCACCAGCTCAGGGTTGTAATGTATCCATTGCATCAGGCGATTCACGGCACCCTGCGGCGTGAGGCAGGGAGCATACGCCATGCCCAGTTCCGACTTACTCATGGGGCGCACCACCCAAGACCCACCCCCGGCCCTGGCCTCACCCCCGGCCCCTCTCCCGTGGGAGAGGGGAGAAAGGGGAGGGGAGTAGCTGGCGCATTGTGTGTTGTACTCTTTCATTGTCTTTTCAGCTTATTTAAGTTCATTCAAGTTTCGGAAGTGATGCCATAGGCATCTGATAGGGATAGCCAGCCATTTTAATGGCTGGTAACGTGTTCGTTAAGGGATGCGTGCCGTAGGTACGCGATAGGTTTTTTAAGGTCGCGTACCTAAAGGCACGCATTTTCATTGCCATTTGATACCAGCCATTTAAATGGCTGGCTAACCTTATTAAGCCCCGCTGGGGCTTTGTCTTCCATGGCATACTTGCGAAAGTTGAATAAGTTCAGATTTATGTCGAATTTAAGTTCCATTTTATATGAGATTTAAGTTCAGATCAACATGAATTTTAAGTTCTAATTTATCTTCCTTATTTCTCTGCAAAGATAGTGATTTTCTTTCAATTAACCAAACTTTTCCGCCACTTAATCCCATCGAATCACATGGCATCGTGACACTCTCCCCCTGACCCTTCTTCATCCCACAATTTAGGGTTGCGTATGTCGTACCTTTGCATCGTCAATCAGAAGTCCTATAGCTTCAGCCCAAAACCTTTAAGGTTTTTCGCTAAAAGCCTTATAGCTTTCGGACAAAACCCTTTAGGGGTTCAGAATCGATGTCAATGCGCAACGACATATTCCAATGTTCAACCCGGACTCCCACCCCCTGTTGCGAGTCCCTCCGGTAACATTCCCTGCAAACCAAGCTCCCCTCCCTAACAGGGGAGGGGTTGGGGGAGAGGCCGAGAGGTTAGGAGGGGGCTCTAATTTCATGAAGAAGATTCAGTACAGTACAGCCATGATGCTCAACCCCATGAAGCCCGAAGAGGCTCGCAAGGCTTACGCTAACCTCCAGCTGACGGGCAACGTCGACATCACCGAACTGGCCGACCACATCACAGAGCACAACAGCGTGTTCTCCAAGGGCACCATCGTCGGCATCCTCACCGAGCTGGGCGTATGTATGCGCGAGCTCATCCTTCAGGGCTACAAGGTAGACCTGGGTGACATCGGCACCTTCGCCCCCAGCATCAACTCCGAGGGCGCCAAGAGCCTCGATAGCTTCAGCGCCTCCAACATCAAGAACCTGGGCGTGAACTTCAACCCCGGCAAGGCCTTCGAGAGCCTGCGCCGCGACGCCGAGTTCGAGAAGACGTCTACCCGCAAGGCCCAGGCCGCTGCCCTCGCCGCTGAGATAGCGGGTCAGACCAACGCCGACTGGGGCGAAGGGCAGTAAAAGCCCCCTGTAGCCCCCAAGGGGGGCGAAGGGTTGCCTCCAAGGAAAGAAAGCAATTATCAAATTAACAATTAACCTAACAATTAAAAAATGACCCTATGAACCCTCATGCAGCGCCCACAACGCGCAGCTTTCCCTCACGTGCTTTTCACCGACTGCTTCGACAAGGATAAACCTGTCTTGCATTCGTCGAGCACTGAGAAGGCAGCTTGACAATGATACTCAATCATTCTCTGCGCAGCCACCCCTCACTTTTCTCCCCTCTCCTACAGGAGAGGGGCCGGGGGTGAGGCCGGGGGTGGGTCTTTAACTATTATGAAAGAATCAACGAAGAAAACGTGGAAGCGCGTATTTGACATCATCGTCACCATCCTCACAGCACTCGTCACATCGCTGACGACCACCAGCTGCATGACATCACTCACGTTTAGCGTTTAACGATTAACGTTTAGAACCAGATGCGAACAATCACATTGATCATCATTCACTGCTCCGGCACACGTACCACACAGCAGTACAGCTTCCGCCAGTGCAAGGCCGACCACCTGAAGCGCGGGTGGAAGGATATAGGCTACCATTACTACATCACGCGCGACGGACAGGTGCATGAGGGCCGCCCCCTCTGGAAGGTCGGTGCCCACTGCAAGGACCACAACCAACACTCCATCGGCATCTGCTACGAGGGTGGCCTCGATGCTGCCGGCTATGCCTGCGACACCCGCACCAAGGCCCAGCGCTACAGTATGCGTGCCCTCTTAGAGCGCCTCACCGAACAGTTCCCCTCGGCCATCATCATGGGCCACCGCGACCTCTCACCCGACCTCGACGGCAACGGCCGCGTCGATCCCGACGAATGGCTCAAGCAATGCCCCTGCTTCGATGCCCTCCTCGACTACGGAGACCTCGAACCCTGTGGCCTCCTGGAAATGAACGATTGATTATCGTTCATAACAGGAGGGGTGGCAATGAAGGAAACGATTGAGTATCGTTTTCGAAATTGACTTCACAGTGTTCGGCAAATACAAGATAAGTTTATCTTAATCGTAGTAGTTGACGTCAAACACGTGAGGAAGCACTCGGCTTGTGCAAGCAGAAGACGCTAAGTGCAAAGGGGGGAAACCTGTGTGAGGAATGAAGAAAACGCCATCACGAGCAATTGCTTGTGGTGGCGTTTGTTTTGTGTGCCATTACCCTTTATTCACCCCTCACAATAATTAATTCAACTTTCGCAAGTATGCCATGGAAGACAAAGCCCCAGCGGGGCTTAATAAGGTTAGCCAGCCATTTAAATGGCTGGTATCAAATGGCAATGAAAATGCGTGCCTTTAGGTACGCGACCTTAAAAAACCTATCGCGTACCTACGGCACGCATCCCTTAACGAACACGTTACCAGCCATTAAAATGGCTGGCTATCCCTATCAGATGCCTATGGCATCACTTCCGAAACTTGAATAATTAACATTTGAGCCGATAGGATTCTATAAATATTTTTTTTTACGTTTCTAGGGTATATACACACCCTATTATTGCAAAAAAATAAAAGTTTTAAAAAGGTATCGGCTCTATCGGCTCTATCGGCTCAACTGGTGTTTCTGATGTTGCCGACTGAGCGCTCATCTTCCGCTCTGCGTTGATGCTATCTGCGCTCTTTTCCAGCACGATATACCCTCGCGTGCCGCGATTACTTGTCCGTGCCGACGTGTACCCCATCTTACGCAGCAACGCTCCGAGTTGTCGCACATCTAACGGCTTTCTTATGTTGCCGTAGAGCGTGAGTTTGGCGCTTATTTCTGCCACAGTGAGCAGCTGTGCGCCGTTGGTTTCTGGAGCACAGGGCGCGAAGTAGACGGGAAGGAGCTGCTGCTCGTTGGTCTCCACCATGAACTCATCGACGTGCGAGGCCACGGCGCGGATGTCGTCGAGCGAGAACCAGAAGTCGTAGCCCTGCTGCACCAGCGCCCACGCCTGGGCATACATCTGCGCGTAGGGCATGGGATGTGCGAAGGGCGAGGCGATGGCCGTCACGCGGAACGGCAGCCAGCGGCGGTTGCCCGTGGTGTCCGTCAGGAAGCGCTCCTTGTTGCCCGAGGCCACATAGCTCGCCACACGCAGGCGACGCTCCTTGGCGATGGCATACGCCGCACGCACGTTGATGTCCGATGCCGTGATGAGCGACTTCAACGCATTCAGTTCCTGCTCGCTCATGCGGTCTATCTCGTCCATGTTAATCAGCCCGAACTCCGTGGCTCGCAATTGCTCGTCCTTATCCACTGCCCGCGCCCCGCTCTGACGGCAGCGGTACTGCACCAGCTCCGGCGGCATGAGCGCGTCGAGCCATGTCGTCTTGTAGATGCCCTGCTCGCCGATGAGCACCAGCACCTGATGGTTCACCACCTCGTCACGCATCCACGACGCCACCATCGCCACGAACCACTTCTTGAAACATCTTTCCCACAGGAGACCCTCAGTCTTCACCATCCTCGCCACCTCGCCGATATGATCCTCCCCGTCCCACTCTGGCAGTGCCAGGATATACTCGCGCAGCGGGTTCACCTCCGGTACGATGCCCGAGTTAAGCACATGTTTGAAGTCGTGGAAGTTCAGGTTCAGCCCTAACGTCTTGCAGCACTCGATATACAGGTCGTTCATCCCCCGCTCCGTCAGCTCCTGCCACACTTCCCCATGGGTCTGCACTTTTCGGCTCAGCACATCGTACCGCAGCGGCTGTCCCTTGAGGAACTCCGCTATGCGTTCGGCCTTCGTCACGCCATCGTCACCGCCGCCCCGCTTGCGTCGCTTACCCTTTCCTTTCCGCTTACCTTCCGTCACTGGCTCTCCATCCTGATCCACAGGATGCTCCATGTCCACATGAAACACCACCGCATCGGGGTTGAAATAGGCATCGGGGTCGTAGTTGATGCACGAGAGATGTACGGGCGGCTCCAGCGCCTTGTCGTATGGCACGCCAGCCTTCTCGGCCAGATATATGTTGCCCTGACGGTAGCCTTGGACGTAGATGTCCTGATACGACCGTGCCTTCTTGCCCTCCGAGGGGTCGGGTGCGAGACGGAAGAACACGTGCAGGCCCTCGCCGCGCATACTCGTGTGTAAGAGCATCACCTCCGGCACCTCGCGCAATCGAGCCTTGACCGCTTCGACCTCGGCGGCGGGTATGTGGTCGAAGTCCGCCTGACAGAAGCCCGTGTAGCTCGTGACCAGCTCCAGCTTGCGTTGGTTGTCGCTGCAGTGGCAGGCCGGCATGATACCCGGGAACCACGTTGACTTCATGCGCTTCACCTCCTTCTCGCGTCGCCGTCGCTCCTCGTCCGGCAGCTCATCGAGACCCGCAGACATCGTCCGCACAGCCTCTGTCTTTGACCGCAACGCCTCGCTGCGGACCATCTCATATACTTCCTGCCACGTCACTTCGCGGCACTGCCTCGTCAGACAGTTGTCATACATTGTCACGGATTGCTTTTCCATGCTTTTTGATACTTCCATAATAATGATGTTTGGTCAATCGGCGACAAAAGTATGAAGATATCACAAACTTTACAAGATGTTTCATAATCAAAAAGTCAATCACTTT
Organism: uncultured Prevotellaceae bacterium; assembly: GCA_947307015.1. GTDB lineage: Bacteria > Bacteroidota > Bacteroidia > Bacteroidales > Bacteroidaceae > Physcousia. The sequence continues at coordinate 33,221 of CAMZHV010000021.1, forward strand.
TAATCATATTTGCGATTCATCGCATAACGGAGGCTGCTTTTGATGGTATGTGGGTTCTTTCCAAGGTTAGTGTGGTTCATGATGAAGCGTATAAAGTCTGCCTGCGTCACATTCAGGCATACCTGTATCTCATTAAAAAGACAAAAGACGGCCACCCGTTCCCGTCCTTTCTCCTTGAATTCGTAGATCTTCCCGTTCCAGTTTTGTTCAATCATGCTGATCAGTTTTGACAACCGCTCCCGTTTCTTCGGTCGCACGTTTGCCAGCAGCCAGACCTTGGCCTCCGCTACAGTTTCTTCGCCATCCTCTTCTTTTAGCCCATACGCTTCCAAAATCTCCTCCATATTTCTCACCCGTCGTTCCAACAGCTCCCTTGACCATTGTTCCGCCTCCAGCTTAGCTTCAAGCTGATACAGTCGTTCCTCGAATTCGTTAGGGTTATCTGCTGAGGGATGAATGGGCATTTTTTTGATAATAAATTTGTTCGTTCAACCACTTCTTTGTACCTTTGCAGCGGTCTAACGGCCATCTTTGTGGAAACTCTTCGGAGTTATTGAGTCTTATTCTGCCTAAACAGCTACTCAGGAAAGAATAGAGGATTCGGTAACACCTGTGATAGGTGTGGACTGATCATCCATCTATTCTGGGCAGTAGCTGGCCTTGGCAGAAATGGAAATCAGTTCCACACCTTTATTAATTGCAGAAAAACTAAAAGGTCATGAGCAAAACGAATGACATTCAAGAAGTTCGAAAAGGCATCCTTCAAGATCTTAAAGAAATAGCCACTCACTATGAATCGTTGAAAACGGTTAACCCGTCGCAGTACTGCAAACGTGTAGTGGCAGAAATGCACAAATATGCGAGACGCCTTGCGGAGCATCCCACATATCTGAAGTATTGTCATGCTATGGATCTTGATCAGGAGGAGTTTATTGGTAGCATCATCAGTGAAGCGACAGTTTTATTAGATATTGGAGAGAGTTAAAAAGCCTGCCGCGTCATCACGACGAAGCGAGGCCTGTGTTCCTATAGGACTAACATTTTAATTAACTGTTTTATTGAAATCAAGTAAATCTCTTCTCATTTCTTCGGCGGGTTGCCTTGGTGGATAATGCCCATGATTTCGTAAAAATCCTCGTCGGTGAGGTCTTCATCGTGATGACGTGTAGTGATGTCAGTGTTGCACTGGAACCAGTGGTAGAGGTCTTCGAAGAACCAACCGATGCGATTCCAAAAGAGGGTGTGGACGCTGAGGTATATTAGCAGGGCAATGGTTACGATGAGCATTACACAGAGAATGACACTGTAGGTGATGATGGTAATGTCGTTATTGGTCAGATGGTAGCCATTGAGCCACCGTTCAAATGATTCTAAAACGATGTCCAAGTTCATATTCGTAATTATCTATGGTTATTCTAACTCCAATGGGTTATAGGGCGTGTATATCGATACTGCCTCGCCCGGAATCATGTTGCCGGAGGCATCCATTGTGGCCTTGTGGTAATCGACAGCTTTGAACCAGTTCTCGTGCCATTGTCGCTGCATCTTCCACACCTTCTCACGGGTAGAACGGGAATATTCTTTAGACTGTTTAAAGCGGGTGATGGGGTATTGGCGGGTTTCCAGTCCGATGGCTTCGAAGGTGTAGAGTTTGTCCTTGTCATAGACCTTCAAGATGAGGCCGGGTAACCCTTGGAACTTCCACGGCCCGCGCTTCACGGGGATGGAAGGGGCAAACCATGCCTCGAAGTCGCGGCCACGGAAACGGCAGGTGGCCCGTTGGCACTTGTAGCCCAGTATGACTGCCTCTCCCCCTGCCCCTCCCCCGTGAGGGAGGGGAGTTTGGTTGTATGCAGAACTATCTTTATCCTTCTCCCTTCTATAGTTCCCCTCGCCCACGGGAGAGGGGGTAGGGGTGAGGCTTAGTGTCCATTGCTGCTTGGGGGCTGGCTCGGTGTACCATGAGTTGTACTTGTTCAGCCACAGCGGCATCTGGCAGTACTCCGTCAGCTTTCCGTTCTCGAAGAAGTAGTCGCTCCACTCATACTCACTCCATTGTCCTTTCTCGCGACCTCCTTCACCCAGCCAACTTGGACCTGAACCACCTTTATTCTCTTTCCACCAAAGCGTCACCAGTGAGTCGCTGAGATAGACGAACTGGCTGTAGTACTTCACGACCCGTTTGCCCACATCGAGCCTCTGCAGGTCGATGTATGTTTTCGGGTCGTCTATCTTTTCGGCACAGAAGGCATAGCGCACTCGCAACCGCGTCGTGTCCAATACTTCCATCTTCGAGAAGTCTCTGGAATAAATGGGACTCGGGCAATGCCCGCCTTCTTTTGGTTGTGCATTCGCCCCGATGCATACGGTGGCGAAGGCGAAAACAATGATGAGAATTTTCTTGTTCATTATTCTTTTTCTAATTGTTCATAGGTTATTCTCTTCGGTATCCTTCCTTCAAGACTTATCCATCCGATGGCATTCAGGTAGTTCTCGGTGTATTCCTTCTGCAACTTCCAGATGCGTTTGCGGGATGTTTTAGGATAGAGGGATTCGGGATATTGATAAATGGGAAAGGTGCCACGCTCAATGGCCACGGCCTCCCACCTGTAATAGAACCGGGTGTCATGGACTTTGAGGATGCAGCCGGGCAAGCCGCCGAACTTCCACGGGCCGCCTTTGATGGGTACGTCAGCGGCAAACCAAGCTACAAAATCACGACCTCGGAAATGGCAAGTGGCCATCTGGCATTTGTGGCTAAGGATCGTCTTTGTTGAGTCCCTGAGTTCCCAATGCATCAGCGGCCAGTCCTCGGTGTAGCGGCCATTGTCCTTCTCGGCCCACAGCGGCATACACGCCCACTCCGTCAGTTTGTTTCCCTGAATAAAGTAGTCCGAATAAACCAATTCGCTCCAGTTGTCCGTCTTCTCACCACGGATAAAGAAAGTCTTGGGGACGTATCCTTTGTAACCCCTCTCCCGTTTCCATTTAGCAATCTCTATGTCAGAGGTATATACAAACTCGCTGCTGTACTTTCGCATCTGCTTGCCTACCTCCAACTTGCCGAGGTCCAAATAAGTGTTCTCGTCTTTGATGTTCTTGGCATTGAGGGCGTACAAGACACGCACTTTAGCAGTGTCCACGACGATTCGTTTGTCATATCCCCTTTTCTCACGGTTGGGAGCCCTACCGTTTACTTTGGGCTGAGCCCATGCCCCGCTGCAAACAGTAGCGAGAGCGAGGGCGATTATCATTACTCGTTTCATGGCGAGAGTGGAGTTATTGGTATCGATATGATATGGCATGTGATGCGCGTTGGCGGACAGTCTTACCCTTCAGCTTAGCCGGTTTCCATTTGGGCATCGCCTTGACGAACTGCACAGCGGCGGCATCAAGGGCAGGATGGACTTTCAGGCTGTCAGGAACGTGGGCATTAGAGATGCTGCCATCGGCTTCCACCACGAAGTGCACAACGACGGTTCCCCGAGCCTTATCCTTCTCTGCTTCCTTGGGGTACTTCATGTTTTGCATCATGTAGCTCATCATGCCCTCCTGCCCTCCGGGGAACATGGCACGTTGGTCAACTTGTTCGGGGGTGTAGGCCTCACCCCCATCCCCTCTCCCAGTGGCGAGGGGAGTAGATTGTTTTTGAGCGGAGCTTTGATTCTTTGCCTCTGTTTGGGCGTTTGCTGTGAAAGTGCCAGCCAGCAAGAACATAGCTGTCATGGCGATAATCATGTTCTTTTTCATCTTTGTTTTTGTTTAAGTTGTTAATGAATAATGTTTGTTGCTTTGTGCCTATTCCAACTCCATCGGGTCATACTCGTGCGGGCTGGATTTCAGGTCGCCGATGGTGCCGTCTTCGTTGAAGTTTCGGATGCCAGCGGTCTTCAGGTAGTTGCGGTTGTAGGCGATTTGCAGCTTCCACGTGTGGGTGCGTGTGGATTTCATGAATTCCTCTTTGGGGTATTGGTAGATAGGGAAGTTACCCTTCTCGATGGCCACGGCCTCGAAGACGTAGAGGCTATCGACATCGTGAATCTTCATGATGAGACCCGGCAGACCGCCGAACTTCCACGGCCCTCGTCGGATGGGAATATCAGGAGCAAACCATGCCACGTAGTCACGCCCACGCCAGCGACAAGAAGCTTTTTGGCAGGGATGTCCGAGGAACGAAGCGGTATCTTCCTCCAACGTCCACTCCTGTCCGCTCCATTTCTCCTCATACCGTTGCGGCCATTCCTGCCCCATCGGCATGACTGCCCACTCGTTGAGCGTGTCACCATGGATGAAGATATTGGAGTACTGGTATTCGCTCCATATGCCAGGCACCTTTCCCCGCATCCACCACGTGCCATTGGGCACGCTCTGTGCGTGCGGGTTCTTCCGTGCCCACTCCACGCGCTGACTGTCGGCCACCTCCACGAACCAGCTACTGTATTTCGTCATGTGCTGTCCGATGAGCAGCTGCCCGCAATCCAGATACGTGCTGTCATGCGTGATGTCCGTGGCTCCCCATGCGTACTTGATGCGCAGGTTGGCCGTGTCGATGACCTTACGCCCCAGGACTATGATGTGACTTCCGTTAGCTCTAGCCCCGCTTTGCTTTCGCTGGGCATTCGCCCCACCGCATACGGCTGCGAGGGCGAGGATGATGGTGATGATTCTCTTGTTCATAATAATTGATGTATTTATTCTAACTCCATTGGATTATATGGATGGTCGGGGAATGTGTTTCCTTCGAGTGAAGTGACCTTACCTCCATAGAGTACGGTAAGCCAATTGACGTTGATTTTCTTCTGCAGTTTCAGCATGTCCAAACGCTTTACTTTCTTGAACCGTGAAAAGTTCCACTGCATGATGGGGCGTGGTGTTTGCTCCAACCTCACTAGCTCGAAGTTATACTCTTTCTTGGCATCGGAAATCTTCACAATCAGTCCAGGCAGGCCACCGAACTTCCATGGGCCACGCTGGATGGGGATTTCTGATGTAAACCACGCCACATAGTCGCGGCCCCGCCAATGGCAGACGGCCTTTTGGCAACGATAGCCATGAATGGTCTGCTGCTCGTCCTTCAGCGTCCATTGCTGCTTCGGCACAGGTTCAGTGTACTGGCAACATTCGCGGTCGAGGTTCATCGGCATAATAGCATATTCTGTCAGCTGGCCGTCCTTAATGAAGATTTCGTCATACTGATATTCCGACCAGTAAGAAGGGTATTTGCCGCCGTTTTTCTGCATGGGAAATCCTTCAGCAGCACCTGATTTGATTAGCACTGCCTTATAGGTCGAGTCGCTATGAGCCATGAAGTAGCTGGCATATTTCGCGTACTGCTTGCCCACTTGCAGCCAACCAAGATCAATATATGTGTTTTCATCCTTGATGTCATCAGCATTGAAAGCATAATAGACAGTCACTTCCGCCGTGTCAATCTCTGTTGGCGGGATGCTTCCTCTTCTTGAAGAAGGTGGCACTTCGCCCTGTTTCCACTGGGCTTTCGTCCCGCCGCATACGGCTGCGAGGGCGAGGATGATGATGATGATTCGTCTATTCATAAAAAGCGTTTTACAAGTTCATTCACCTGTAAAACGCTCATACCCCCGAATCTTTACCCATAAAAGATGTTAAAAAAGAACCCAGCACGCCGCAAGACCAACGCCTCAAGGTCTATTTATCTGCCTTACCTCTGAAAAGAGTGAGCGGATAGCCCCGTAATCCCAGCCTATCCACTCATTTTATCGAATATACTATCCACTTCTTGGATGGAATTAGACTAAAAAGTTTAAGATGAAGGTTCATTGTATATGACTTCCATCTGCTTAACTAATTGCGTAGCAAACTTCCTCATCCTTGTTGACACATCTCCTTCGTTTATCATATTGTATAATAAATCTGCGTGCATTGGCAGTTCTACGTTCTTATCATTAACAAAAACATCTTTATCTAAAACATATTGTCCCTGATGCATTGGAGCATATGCAATTTCAACTTTAATCCCAGCCCATGGACAACATTCTGTTTCAGACTCATTATTTAAGTTTGTAATATCTTTCAAATAAATGGCTGCAAGACACTTAAAAGTTGCATTCTCATGGCTTAATTTTTTGCCATGAGAAATACAAAAATCTAATGATGTATATTTTAACCGTAACAATGATACATCTTTCCTTTGAGGAGCTGGTAAAATAGCTTCTCTTTTTAGTTTCTGCTTACGCTCACTAAACATCATTGGGTGCATTACGCAACGTAAGCAAGGTTCACTTTCATCGATAACCCTAGGCACTAATTGCATTTGCATCAATGTGATCTTCGAGATTGTACAGAGCTTCTTGCAGAAGTTGTGGAATAATTTTAAAATCAGTGTTAATGCCATCAGACAGGATATCTTTCTTATCATTATATTCTGTGAAGAAACCTATCTTTTCTCTTCCGATTTCAACAGATACCAAACCTTGGCTAGATTCAAAATCTATATCAATAGTACCATATGGTGTAGGAACAATATCTTCAGGTTTTATATAGTTTGCATATCCATAATAGATGATGCTATCTAAAAATCTGAAGGAATTCTTTAATACATGTTCTGAAGGAGGTATTGCCCCATTCCCATTCCAATTTGTATGTAGAAGGCTTATTTCGCTAATACGATTTCTCAATGCAGTATAAGGAGATACCATTAAGTATTTTGAAATCGTTTCAAACGTTATTGTCATCAAATTATCCTCCCTCTGCTCTGGGTTTACGGAGCAAATGAATTCTATAGGAGAAATTTGTGCTGGTAGGCAACTTGGTGGTAGTGCTATCATAATTTAAAGCCCTATTAAACTTGAAACCTCTGGATTTAAAATATCTATCAAAATAGATTTATTCTCATTATGGATAAAATCCAAATTTGAACGTAAAATCGGATTCTTAAGAAGTTCTATAAAATTTAAAGGTCGGATTAAAAAAGTGATATTATCAATAATTCGTATAATCTTTTTTATTCCTTCATCAAAAATTTTAATTGATAAGTTCTCTTGATATACCTTTCCCTCTTTATTTCTACGCATAACAAGATTATAATCCATAATTGCAGAGTCAAAGATTCCTTGAGGTAGATTTTTTGATTTATCATTAAAGAGTTCATTAGGAATGTAATTACCCACATCTTCAAAATAGAATTCATCTATAAATAACAATCCAAAAGATAGAGCTTTATACATTGGGTTAAAAGCTGCTATTATTTCAGCAGAATTTAACACAGAAGGGGTAAATTCATGCCATCGGCTATATTTAACAGTATTGAATGTAAAAACGCCGGAATGGGGTTGGTTTAACCCCTGAATTATATTAGTCGCTTGACCATTTCTAAAACCTATCAATTTAAACCCACTATCTGTAATTGTCTTGTATTGCGTACTTACAGGGTTAATATCCATTTTCACCTCTACCGTTTTTACAGGCTCGAATTTATGATAGGATTCAGATAGCGCTCCACCGATTTCCACCAACCGTTTGTAGCTAAGTGGATCTTGAATTTGTGGGGTTACAGTAAAGGATAAGACAGCTTCCTTAATAGAATGCCCTTCTTGTATAGTATGAAGTAATCCTTTTGTTGCCATCTCTATAGAGATTTTGTTATTGTGTTGCAAAGTTAATTGAATATTTCGACATACAACAAATCTTGAGTGGTAGGGCTGAATTTCTTAACAATAATTAATCAAAATGTGTGGTATTAATATCAAATTGACATTGTTCTTCTCTTCTATAGCCCGATGGAACTGGAATAAACAACATAATAACATCACGCGCTAGTTTTTATGATAGGTGTCTCCCCACTTAAACAGCTTTAAACATGTTCAAGATGGTCCACTAGCGCGACCTCAACCACTACCGCAACACTGCCCGTGGTCGCTACCATCGGTTGCTCGCCCGCAGCCCCGAAGGGTGCAGATGCTCTCGCTGAAAGGCTACGTGTAGGCAAGCTTGCGCAGGAATGGCGTTCCTCATATGGTTTTCATTGTACGTAATGCAAAGAACTTCAACCCCAAGAATAGCTGCAATATTCGCAAGGGAAGCACTTTATGGATGGTCGGGGAAAGTGTTTCCTTCGAGTGAAGTGACCTTACCTCCATAGAGCACGGTAAGCCAGTTGACGTTGATTTTCTTCTGCAGTTTCAGCATATCCAAACGCTTTACTTTCTTGAACCGTGAGAAGTTCCATGACATGATGGGCCGCGGTGTGCGTTCCAGTTTTACCAATTCAAAGTTTTACTCCTTCTTGGCATCCGAAATCTTCACAATCAGTCCAGACAGGCCACCGAACTTCCATGGGCCACGCTGGATGGGGATTTCTGATGTAAACCACGCCACATAGTCGCGGCCCCGCCAATGGCAGACGGCCTTTTGGCAACGATAGCCATGAATGGTCTGCTGCTCGTCCTTCAGCGTCCATTGCTGCTTCGGCACAGGTTCAGTGTACTGGCAACATTCGCGGTCGAGGTTCATCGGCATAATAGCATATTCTGTCAGCTGGCCGTCCTTAATGTAAATCTCGTCGAATTGGTATTCCGACCAGCGACTGGGATATTTGCCACCGAACCCCCGACCGGCGTAGCCGCTTTCCCCATTGCTGTTCTTTATCAGCTTCGGTTTGTAGGTCGAGTCACTATGAGCCATGAAGTAGCTGGCATATTTCGTGTACTGCTTGCCTACTTGCAGCCAACCAAGATTAATATATGTGTTTTCATCCTTGATGTCATCAGCATTGAAGGCATAATAGACAGTCACTTCCGCCGTGTCAATCTCTGTTGGCGGGGTGCTTCCTCTTCTTGAAGAAGGTGGCACTTCGCCCTGTTTCCACTGGGCTTTCTTCCCGCCGCATACGGCTGCGAGGGCGAGGATGATGGTGATGATTCTCTTGTTCATGATGCTTTTATGTGTTTTATAGCAGTTTGAATCTCACCGTGGCGAGGATATTGCGGGGACGGAGCTGCGAGGTGTTGGTGTAGATGTCGAGGCCAGAATAGGTGACACGGGTATAGTGACGCTGGTCGAAGAGGTTGTTGAGTTGCAGTTCAAGATCACAACGGCCAAGTTTGTACTTTACTTTGATGTCGCCGAACCAGGCATGGCGGTTCTCTGCGGTTAAGTTGGTGTAGTTGTCCTCTACAGCTGCGGTGAGAGTCATCTGTTTGGTGATATAGACA
>CAMZHV010000022.1 GCA_947307015.1 uncultured Prevotellaceae bacterium
TTTTCAGCATGTTGAAGCATTTTGAGCGGATGTTGCTGGCACTACTTTCGTTATAGACATCAATGCCGACGATGTCCACATAGTCATCGCCCGGGTACCACTTGTAGCCGTCGCTGTAGGGCTTGTTCCACTCTGCTGCTGACGTCCATACCCAGATGAGGTTGTTGAGCCCATGGCGGTTGGTGAGCCGGTCGTACATCACGCGCCACAGCTCGTTGCAGGCCTCGGCATCGAGTCCCCACCAGAACCAGCGGCCACCCGCCTCGTGCAGCGGGCGCCACAACACGGGTATCTTGCGCTGCTTGAGTTTCTTGAGGGTAGAGGCAACTTTGTCGATGTCCTTCATCATCTGCTTGTACTCTGCCGACTCTGGCTCGAAGATTTTCTTGACGTCGAAGCTTGTCTGATTGTCACCTGTGCCTGGTGTGCAGGTCCAGTCCTGACCGTCGTTTGTCGGCATGTTCCAATGCCACATGCAACCAACGATACCACCATCCTTGTGCCACTGAACAACCTCAGTGACATTGGTGTAGTCAATCCAGTTGGCTGGCGAGAAGGGCAGGTGGATGAAGTCGAAGAAGTTAATGGCTGGCCATTTGCCCGTGTGCTGATACACCCACTTGGCTTCGTTGATATTCCAATTGACATTGGCGGTGCAGCCGGAAATGATCTTCTCGCCGTAGATCTCATGGAAGCATTGCAGCAGTGCCTCGGCCTCGGCCGACAATTGGCGCGTTTCCTGTGCCTGAGTGAATCCGACAGGCAGCATCAACAGCAGAATGAACAAACTTCGTAATCTCATTTTCCTATAATGTTTAGTTCTTTATTTCAGATAGTCGTTGATAAAAGCCTCGCGCGGGCGTAAGTATTTCTGTTCCCAAGGCTGACGTCGTTCGCCCGAAGGCCACGCATGGGTGCGATAGGGCACGCAGTTAACGGTCTTCTTACCCTTCGCGTTGTTGAGCGCCGCCCATACGGCGGAAGGCGGACAGGTGGTGTCGATGAGGCCTATCTCGCAATAGATTTCAGCGCGAGAGTGACGAATGAGCTGGGCGCCGTCGAAATAAGGCAGCGTAGCATCGAGCTGTGCCATGGTGAGGTTAGGGTGGTTCTCGATGGGCTGTGGCCACCCGCTGCGGCGTCCCTTGCGCGCACCGCCCAGATCCTGCATCGCCGGTACGTTGAGCACCACGCACGACACACGCGGGTCGAGGCCAGCCGCCGCCACAGCCTGTCCGCCACCCTGGCTTTCACCAATAACCAGAATGCGGCGGCCGTCCCATTCGGGCTGATGTGTCATATATTCTATGGCACGCAACAGACGCAGGTACATACCACGGAAATAGTAGGTCTCGCGGTCGGCGGCGTTGTGCTCGTAGTAGTCGCGCAACAGCCCGTTTTCGAGCATCCGATAGTAGTCGTCGCTTTGGCCGTTGAGCATGCCGTGGGCGTTGATGTCAAGGCTGAGTGCGCCATTGCCCAAAGCGGCATTGCTGACACATTCCCACTCTGAACAGCGACACCAGTTGCCGCTGACGCCTGCCGCACGACAGAGAATGATGATGGGCAGCGATTTCTTCTTCGCGCCCACAGGCTTGGCCATATAAGCGCGCACAGGAGCAGGCCCGAGGCAGTTGATTTCCACGTCCTGACAAGTGTAACGGCTTTCGAACTGTTGCGGCACGTCGAGCGCCGTGGTCTTCACCTGCATGGGCAGCGCCTTGAGCTGACGCTTCAGGTTGTCCCAATAGGCCATGAGGTCGGCGGGCTCATCGTAGCCGGCACGGAATCCTTCGGGCGCCACCACGTAACCGATGGCCTCGGGCTTGCCCGTCGTCTCCTTCAGCTCCACGGTGACAGCACAGGTGCTGTCCAGCGCCTGTTCCATCACGGTGAAGTCCACCGTCGAGGGCAGGATGCGGAACTCGCGGCACACCTTGTTATTATAATGTACGCTTACGATGAGCGAATCCAGCGGCACTGGCTCGGCATGGCAAGTGACCACTGCCCGCTCACCCTTCTCATAAATGCCGCTCTCCTTGTTGATGCTCAAACGATACTTACCGGCACGATTGACCTCATCACGCGTCAGGATAAGCTTCTCGGAGAGGAACTGACGCCAGAAGGCATCATCGTTGTCGCGGCTGAACACGAAGGGCGTGGTCCACGGTGCCACAAAGAGCCAGCGGGCATCGTCCTGCTCCATGGCTGCGGCACCTGGCACACAGTCGCACTCGGCCAAGGCCAGCATCTTCGTCGGATACTTGCTGCGCAGGAGGTCGAACTGCTGCTTGAACGAGCCGTGCTTCGAAGGCACGCGGTACTGGTCGCGCGCCACGATATCTACGTATTCATCGCCCGGGTACCAGTCGTCATCGTCGAGTTCCGAGGTCCAGACGTAAATAAGGTTGTGTATGCCGCGCTCCATGAGATAGCGTTGGGCATAGAGGTACAGCTGCTTGAAAGCCTCGGCGCCGTCGCTTCCCCACCAAAACCAGGCCTTGCCGCCACGGTTGGTGTTTCCTGCCGCCTCGTGGAAGGGTCGCCAGAGGATGGGGATGCCTTGCTGCTGATAGTGCAGCAGGTAGCGGGCTATGGTGTCGAGGTTCTCGTTGATGATGCGATGCTCCGGGGTGCCGGGCTGCAAGGCACGGCGAGGCGAGAAGAGGGTGCCCGGGCGGCGACCTTCAGCGCCCGTGGGCGTATAGAACGCAAAGCCCTCCTTGCCCGACAGGTCGGCTGCTACGGGCACGCTCCAATGCCAGATGAAACCAACGATGCCGCCTGCGTCGTGCCAGGCCTTGGCCGTAGGACCCATGTAGTTGAGGTTGCGCTGGCGGAAGTGCTGGAAGTCGAAGATATTGATGGCAGGGTACTTGCCAGCACGTTCGTAGATGCCGTCGGCATCCATTGTGTTATAGTCCCATCGGGCCTGACAGCCCGAGAGCACCTGCTTGCCCCAAACCTTGTCGCGAAGATAGCGGTAGAGCTGACGCGTGGCCCCTGTAGCCTCGCGGTCAATGGGCTGCTGGGGGATTTGACCTGAGACTGAAACCACCAAGAGCATGGTCAGCAGGACGGGTAGAAAAGAACGTCTCATAATCGCTGTTTTTATCAATGGCGTTGCAAAGATACGTGGAATCTTTTCGCTGGACTGACACTTTCTTAACCATTCGTGGCACCAAGCATTAAACGATGACTTTTTTCTTATGGAAATTCTCGCGGAACTCTTTGGGCGTGCAGCCTTTCTTTTGTTTGAAGATACGGTTGAAGTTGGACAAGGTGTTGAAACCGCAGTCGTAGCAGATCTCGCCCACCGTCTGGTCGGAGTCGATGAGCAGGCGCGAGGCCCGGCCGATACGAATGTCTATGATGTAGTTCGAGAGGGTGCGCCCCGTACGCTGGTGGAAGAAGCGCGAGAAGGCCACGGGCGTCATCCCTACCAGGTCAGCCAGCGCCTCCAGGCGTATGTCCTCGCTGTAGTGCTGCGCGATGAACGCCTGCACCTTGGCCACGCGGCGGCTCTCGCTGCGTGTCTCGATGCGGGCAAACGACGAGCTGGAGAGCGTGCGGGCATCCTCGGACAACGACAGGTCGTAGAGCAGCTCCAGAAAAGTCAGAACGGCATGGAAGCCGCGCTGCTGGTGCGACAGGGCATCCAGCTTGCCATAGACCTTCATGATGGTGCTCAACGAGAAGGACAGACCGCACTGCGCACGGTCGAGCATACGACGGATGGAGTGGAACTGATTCTTGCTCAGCAGGCTATTGGGCAGCACGTCGGAGGTGAACTGAATCGTAATCTCGCGGATGTCCGTGTTCGTGCAGGCGCCTTGCTCCCACACGTGCTCCAGATTGGGACTCGTGATGAGCACCAGGTCGTAATCGCCGATCGTCTCGCTGTGGTCACCCACCGTGCGACGCACGCCAGCACCGTTGCCTATGAAATTCAATTCGTACTCGGGGTGGCTATGGATTGGGAAGTCAAAAGTCGATTTATGGCGGTCGGCAAGATAGAAGCAGTCGCTGTCACTCAGCGGCGTAATCTCGCGCATCACCGGCGTCAGGGAGGTACATTGTTGAGGCATGGTTGTTGAGGTTATAAGGTTATGAGGCAAGCATCGCATCGATGCGTTCTATGAGTTCCAGGCACATACGGCCGTTGTGGTAGGGGCATTTCCAAAAGCCGGCGTGGTCATCGTCGAGGTTCACGCTGCCGTCCTCGCGCACACTCCAGTACCACTCGCCAAGTTCGTGGTCGATGAGGTGATTCTTGATGAACTGCCACAGGCGCAGTGCCTTGTCCAATGCCGCCTCGTCGCCAAAGTGCTGATAGAGATTAAAGAAACCCACGACAGCCTCAGCCTGTACCCACCAATGGCGGTCGCGGTCGAAATGCGAGCCGTCGGGCTCTCCTTCATAAATCATAGAGCCGTCAGGTTGAAGGCCTTTTTCACTCGCCTTGGCCACCTCCTTTACCACAGACTCAACCTTATTTAATATACGAGCGTCTGCGAGCACGAGTGCCGCCTCATGCAGCAGCCACGAACACTCGATATCGTGTCCATAGCTTTCCGTTGTGCTCATTCGCCGCCAATCCATGTCGAAGAAGAGGTCGAGGTGATGCGTATCGGGGTTGAGGATGCAGGAGCAGAAAATCTCGATGAGTCGAGAAACAGATTCTCCCCTCTTCGCATTCCTATATTCATTGGAAATCGCTCCCTCCCTAATAGGGTGCCAGGAAGGCGGAACTATTAAGTGTTCCGCCTGGACTGGTTCGGGGGGAGAGTCTATCTTCAGTAGGTTTGCGTATGGTTCAATGATATGCAGATGCGTGTTCTGGCTCTTCGGATAGTTCTCATCTTTGGCTGATAGGCGCATGTCCGCAATCGGCTGCCAGTCGCGCGTGCAGGCCTCGATGTACCCGCCGTGCTCGTTGTCCCAGGCATGACGCTCAATGACATCGAAGAGCTGTAGCGCTATCTTCAATGCCTCTTCGTCACCTGTGGCGCGAGCGTATTCTGAGAAGCCATAGAGCATGAAGCCCTGAGCATAGAACTGCTTTTTCGTGTCCAATGGCTCACCGTCTGCCGTCACGCTCCAGTATGTCCCTCCATATTCCTTGTCCACGAAATGCTTGAGGATATAATCCTTAGTCATCGTGGCAGCTTCTAATAGAAACCTATAATCTTCACTTTTTGCTCCTTCACTTTTTGCTCCTTCACTTTTCATTTTTGACAGCACCCTATATGCTGCGCTCATGGTCCACAATAGGCGGGCATAGAGGATGGCGCCGCGTGGTGCATCTTTCATAATTATTCCATCTCCTGTCATTTGGCCAAACCACCCTCCGCGTTCATGGTCAAGCATTTTGTCGAGCCAAAACGGCAGAATGTTTTGTGTAAGACATTCGTAGACTTCACGGGATAGAGTGCGCAATAATGTCTCATTTGAAAGAAAATGGTAACTTTTTGCAGGCATAGTGAGACGATTTCTTCATTTCACGTTACAAAGATATGAATAAAAGTAGCAAAAAAGTATTCCAAACATGAATAATTTCATTATTTGCTCATTATTTGCTAAAAAAAGCTCATCTCTGCCATTGTTCTACCAAATATTTCCTGAAAATATTGGCGATTTTATAGAAATTTTTATCGATACTTCATGGCAATAAAAAGGCTCGCTTTTCGTTATAATACAAAATCTGCAAAGAATTGAGAAGAAATGAGCATGAAAAGATCTTTTTAGAAGGTATCTTTTGGTGGGATTGTTCAAGATGTAATTAACGAAGAATAAACACAATGATTGAAAAGAAACTGTGGGTGTTTGCCGCCATCCTGACACTATGCGGCACGATAATGTTGACGTCGTGTACCGACGAAGATTCTCCTGCTAATGACGGAGATGAAGCATACAAGGGTGTCCCGCTCGTCATCTATGATACTGATATTGGCTCCTCAACCGACGACCTCTTTGCCTTAGAGATGCTCTATCGCTATGAGGAGGAAGGCCGTTGCAAGCTGCTGGGTGTGGTGGTGGACCGCGAGGGCGAGGGCTGCGCTGCCGTGACCGATGTGATGAACACGTATTTTGGCCATCCCAATTTGCCCATCGGATTAGTGCGCAAGGGAATCAGCAATCCGCCGGTATGGATAGACTATAAGGCGTTGCCAACCTACACTACTGACGATGGTCAGCCGATGTTTCGTCACACAGTCAGCGACTACTCGGCACTGCCCGAAGGCGCCACGCTCTACCGCCGACTGCTGGCTAAGCAACCCGCCCACTCGGTGAGCATTTGCTCCGTGGGCTTCGTCACAGCGTTGGCAGATCTGCTCACGTCAGCGGGCGACGACATTTCACCGCTCAGCGGCGTGGAACTTGTAAAGCAGAAAGTGAAATGCCTCTATATTATGGGTGGAGTGTTCGGTGAATCCGTTGAGCCAGATTTCAACTTCGCTCAGGGCTTCACTTTTGCCCAGACCTTTTTCCGTCTCTGGCCTGCGGAGGTTGATATCGTTTTCTCGCCGATGGAGGTGGGGCAGGAAGTTGAATATAAGCCCGAGCAGGTCATCAGTGACATTTCATGGACCGATATCCACCCCATCAAGCAGGTTTACATGACTTGCAACTGCGACACGGGGCAGAAGATGTGGGATCCAATGGTCGTCATTCATGCTGTGGAGGGTGACGCGTCTTTCGCTCTTTCAGAACGAGGTACCGTTACGCTCACGTCAAAAGCCGAAACAATCTTCGCGCCCTCTGCGACAGGAAACTGCCGATACCAATTGCCCGGAGATGAAATGTGGAACGCCCAGATTTTAGAGAAGATCAGGAAGTATAATAAAATGAAGTAATAATAGACTGTCTATTTGCTCTTCAGTGACAGACGGGCGGCGGGCAATGAACTCTTGATGGTTACATTGACGGCGCCTTTTTTCTGCGTGCTGCGCACAACGAGGAGGGCGCGGCCCTTCCATGTTTTTACATGAGGCGAGGTGTAGGGCTCTGTATCCTTCAGGTCGGCGGAAGCGAAGGCTAACAGTTTACCAGCTCCCTTGACTGTAGCCTCGCAGGGGATGGCGGCTTCGGGTACGAGTACGCCTTGCTTGTCAAGGACTTCGACGGTGACGAAGGTAAGCGATTGTCCGTCGGCTGTCATCACGGTGCGGTCGGGCGTGAGACGCAGACGGGCTGGTTCGCCGGCGGTCTGAAGACCCACCCCCGCCCCCTCCCTGTCATGGAGGGGGGTAGAGACCTCGGCACGTAGCGTACCAGGCTCGTAGTTCACGGTGAAGACGGCCTTATATTCGGTCTCGCGGCTTACCTGTTTTGTGCCGATAAGTTTGTCATTCAGATAGAGTTTCACCTCTGGCGCTTTGGTGTAGACTTCCACCTCGATGGGTTTACCCTCCCAACCGGGCCATGTCCACGACTCCCAAGTGGGCCACACGCTCCACATCGTAGTGTGGATCTCGCCGTGGTAGCCGTTGGGTTCCTTGACGCAAAGGTAAAGACCCACCCCCGCCCCCTCCCTGCGAGGGAGGGGAGTAGATAGTCCTTTCGCTGCATTTCCGTCTTGAGAGTAATCACTCCCCTCCATTACAGGGAGGGGTTGGGGGGTGGGTCTCCAAAGCATCTCCCTATAATGACTTATCGGCTTGCGCCAGCCGGTGATGTCGACATCGCCACAGGGAGCGCCGTGCCATTCGGGTTGTCCGCCCTCAATCCACGACTCGCCCTCGCGTTCACCCTTGTAATAGTTGCGACCTATACCGCTCTCGCCCAGATAGTCGAGGCCCGTCCACACGATGTCGCCGACGACGTAAGGGAAGTCGTGGGCCACGGCCCAGTTGCGGAAGGCATCGCGCGGATAGCTCTCCGTCTGCCAGATGATGCGTTTCGGGTCGCGCTCGTGGTCGCTGGCGTGCTTGAAGATCATGTAGTTGTAGCCCACCACATCGAGCACCTCAGCATGAGGGTCGTAGATTTCCCAGTCGCGATCCCATGCACAGAGGGCCTCGGTGACGGGGCGCGTCGGGTCTTTCTCGAGGATGGCAGCCTTCATCTGTCTGGCGGTATAGACTACGCGGATGTCCTTGCGCTCAATGACCTCGTTGCCGATGCTCCACGAGATGACGCTCGGATGGTTGCGGTCGCGCAGCACCATCGCATGGATGTCCTCGCGGAAGCAGGAGTCGATGACGGTCGAGTAGTCGAAGGGGTTCTTTTGTGTGCGCCAGCCGTCGAAAGCCTCGTCGATAACGAGCATCCCTAACGAGTCGCAGGCGTCGAGGAAGGCGCGGGTCGTGGGATTATGACTGGTGCGGATGAGATTGAAGCCCGCCTCTTTCATCTGGCGCACCTTGCGGATTTCTGCATCGTCGAAGGCCATCGCGCCCAGCACGCCGTCGTCGTGGTGTACACAGGCACCGTTGATGAGCATCGGCTTGCCATTGAGCACGAAGCCATTCTCGGCATCGAAGGAGAAGGAGCGGACTCCGAATTTTATAGCCTCGGCAGCCTCACCCCCGACCCCTCTCCCGTGGGAGAGGGGAGTGCTGCTGGCGAGGGGAGTGGATAGGCTTACTTCAGCGGTGTAGAGATAGGGAGAATCGGGCGACCAGAGTTGGGGATTTGCAATCTCAAAGGTGAATACAGACTTCATCTCTGATTCCTTCACCAGTTCACCAAGTGGCTGGGATTTCGTTTGAATGACAGTGCCAGCCATATCCCTAATAACCACTTCGATATTTGTGTCATTGACACTCCCCTTGCCTGCGGTTCCCCCCTCTCCTATAGGAGAGGGGTTGGGGGTGAGGCTGCTGAGGCTTTCATTTTGCACCGCCACCTCCACATGGATTTTGGCTGTAGTAGCCCCATCGGGGGCCGAAGGGGGGGCTATCTCAGTCGTGACAAAGACACCATTTTCGGCAATGTGCAGGGCGGGCATGACCTCCAACCATACGTGGCGGTAGATGCCGGAACCGCTGTACCAACGGCAGTTGGGCTGCTCCGAGTTGTCCACCTTAACGATGATTTCGTTGAGGCTTTCAGGTTTTGAGGTCTTAAGGTTCTGAGGTTTTAAGTAGGGCGTGATATTGACGGTGAATGGCGTGTAACCATAGTGATGCTGTCCTGCCTTCTGTCCGTTGACATAGACCTCGGCCTTCTGATAGACGCCTTCGAAGTGAAGCTTGACCAGAGAATTGTCCATTCTTGAAGGGTCAAGCGTCCCTTCGGGCCGAGCGGTCCACTGTCCATTGTCCATTCTTGAATGGTCAAGCGTCCCTTCGGGCCGAGCGGTCCACTGTCCATTATCAATTGTGAACAGTTTCCGGTACTCGCCCTTGCCGGCCTCGAACCATCCACCGCCAGTGCCCGTGGCACCTTGGCCCGGTTTGGGCCCCTCGAAGATGTCCCAGTCGTGTGGCAGGTCAACGGTCTGTGTTTTCCCATTATGAGTAAATTGCCAGCCGAAGTCAAACAGCTGCCTTGTTCCCATTCCCGAGCCAAGCTCGCCCGCTCGACCTCGGTCGCTTGACACTTCAAGAACCCGTAGCCTTTGTGCAGATGCTGAAACTGCTGCAATAATCAGTATCGTTATAATCGTGATTTTCTTCATTTTATATTGTTTTTGATTCGTTAACTCAATGATGCTCTCCGCATTGAAAATGCTGCTGGTACTTGCGCCGTACGTCTCTATCTCGGCAATCCCTTCCCAGACGGTGCAAAGATACAAAAAAAATCCCAAAGTAGGATGTTTTTTCTTGCGAAATTTTGATTATTTTTATTTTTGCTATTAATCTCTGCTCATTGTCCAGTCATACCAGCTCACACGTCCATACGTTTTGCCCCACACGTCCATACGTTTTGCCCCACACGTCCATACGTTTTGCCCCACACGTCTATACGTTTTGCCCCACACGTCCATACGTTTTCGCAAATTCGTATGGACGTTTTGCCTTATACGACTGGTCGTGCTACGGCACGTTAAAAACCATCGTTTCTCTCATGCGCGCGCGTGAATCAACCAGACCGGTCTGGTCCTCTTTCTCAGCCTTTTCTTTTATCTTTTCTTTTTTGCTACTTTTTTCTTTCATTTTCTTTTCCTCTCTTTCTAAAATAGCAGGTTTTGATTAAACCTTAAATTTTACTTTTTTTGGAACTTAAATCTCACCTAAATCTGATCTTAAATCTCAATTGCTTTTCAGAACATAAATCTTAAGTAATCGAGCAAAAATATTTAAATAGATTGACGAAAATCAATAATGTAATCTAATTTTGAGTACTTACTTATAAGATTTAAGTTCCATGAAAACCTACTGAATGTTAAGTTGTTGTATTTCAACGCAAAGACGCAGAGGACGCTAAGCTTTGCCTATTTCAAGTGCTCAAAGTGTTTCAAAAGGTAGCAAAGGCATCCAAAGCGCTACGCGAGGCTTTGGATTAGGCAAAGCACGCAAAGGTTTTCATGTCCTTTTGCTTAACTTCGTTGACTTTTGTCTCTCTTCATTCCATCCGTAGGCCTTTGCGATCTTTGCATAGAACAAAAGCTTGCGTGCAGCGCCTTTTGTTCGGCTCTGCTTCCTGAAAATACAACCGATGCAGTGTCTTTACTTCTTTGCGCCTTTGCGTTTGAGGAAAACATCTGCGTTTGAGAAAAATAATATTCGCGTTTGAGAAACAGAGAAACAATAATTCTGTTTTATTCAACTTTCGCAAGTATGCCATGGAAGACAAAGCCCCAGCGGGGCTTAATAAGGTTAGCCAGCCATTTAAATGGCTGGTATCAAATGGCAATGAAAATGCGTGCCTTTAGGTACGCGACCTTAAAAAACCTATCGCGTACCTACGGCACGCATCCCTTAACGAACACGTTACCAGCCATTAAAATGGCTGGCTATCCCTATCAGATGCCTATGGCATCACTTCCGAAACTTATACTGTTTTAGATGCCTGTCAATCTCCGTCCATCTTTATATTATTTTGTTCGATTACTTATCATCGACCTGTGATTCGATGACGATACTTGAGACAAACGGATAAATTTTTCGGTGTTTTGCGCGTTATGTCAAGAAAAAGTGTTATCTTTGCACGCAGAAAAACGGAAAAAAGTATTAAACACGAAAGAATATGCTAACCCGTTCTATTTTGCGTGCGCTGTGTGCGCTGCTTGTAGGATTCTTGCTGGTGAGCAATCCTACTGAAATGACCGTGCTGATCGTGCAGATCATTGGCGGTCTGTTTGCCCTGTCGGGGCTTGTGGCCATTATCGGTTATTTCATCACTCGCAGTCAGCATCGCCGTGCTGTACGGCGGGCAGCGGAGTCAGGCGCTACGGCTCCTGAGTCGTCCAGTCTGGCGCCGATGTTCCCCGTCGTGGGCGTAGGCTCTCTGGCCTTCGGTGCCTTCCTGCTGTGCTTCCCGCATCAGTTTGTGGGCTATCTCCTGTATGTGCTCGGAGGCTTGCTGGTGCTTATCGGTGTGTGGCAGGTTGTCCTGCTCATCAACGCGCGGAAGTATGCGCCTTTGTCATGGCCGCTGTTCGTGTTGCCCGTGCTGAATGTGGCGGCGGGCGTCGTTGCCATCTGCTTCCCGCAGCAGACGGTCGAGTTGCTGTTCACGGTCTTGGGCGTCGGTTATATCCTCTATGGCGTCTCAGAGTTTTACTTTGGTGTCCGCTTCTACCGCTTCCGTCGCATGTTCGAAGCCGAGGAGCGTCGTTTTGAGGAGAGGGTTGCAGCCAAGACGCGTGAGATCGAAGCCGAGGACGTGACGGCCGTCGACGCTATTGATGTGTCAGAAGAGACTTTCACGGAATAAACGTTAAAATTAATAGTTCAATCGAAAATATATCCATGGTACGTAAAATCAAATGTATAGGCATCCTGACCAGTGGCGGCGACGCACCGGGCATGAATGCGGCTATCCGTGCGGTGACGCGAGCCGGCATCGCTAACGGCTTCACCGTAAAGGGCATCTATCGCGGCTACGAAGGCTTGATTTCGGGCGAGATCAAGGAATTCACCACGGAGAGCGTGTCGAATATCATCGGACGCGGCGGCACAATCCTCAAAACCGCCCGCTCCAAGGAGTTTATGACGGAGGAGGGCCGCGCCAAGGCCTACGAGACGATGAAAGCGCATGGCATTGACGCCCTGGTGGTCATCGGCGGCAACGGCTCACTGACTGGTGCCCGCCTCTTCGCTGCTGAGTACGATGTCCCTTGCATCGGTCTGCCTGGCACCATCGACAACGACCTGAACGGCACAGACTTGACCATCGGTTACGACACGTCGCTGAACACCATCATGGGCTGCGTGGATAAGATCCGAGACACGGCCAACTCGCACGAACGAATCTTCTTTGTTGAGGTGATGGGACGCGATGCCGGCTTCCTGGCACAGAACTCTGCCATCGCTGCTGGTGCCGAGGCTGCCATCATCCCCGAGGATAATACGGCCGTCGACCAGCTGGCACAGTTCATCGGTCGCGGCATCCGCAAATCCAAGTCGTCGAGCATCGTCATCGTGTCCGAAAGCCCCAAGTGCGGCGCTATGTATTATGCCGAACGTGTACGCAACGAATATCCTCAATACGATGTTCGCGTGTCCATCCTCGGCCATCTGCAGCGTGGCGGCTCGCCGTCGGCACAGGACCGCATTCTGGCTTCGCGTCTGGGCGTGGGCGCTATCAACGCCCTGCTCGATGGTCAACGCAACGTGATGCTGGGCATTAAGAACGACGAGGTCGTCTACGTGCCCTTCTCCAACGCGGTGAAGAGCGATAAGCCGCTGAAGCGTGAGCTCATCGCCGCCTTAGAAGTGCTGAGCCTCTAACGCCCTCTAACGCCTCTAACGCCCTCGTCCCGCATGGAGATCACTGAACTACAGGCGCTCTTTGCCCGCCATCCGCAGGTGAAGGCATTGGCACGTGCGCTGGCCAATGAAAAGAAACGCACCATCCGCCTCTCGGGTTTGCAGGCAAGCTCGGCGGCGATGGTGTTTGCGTCGTTGTCCGCGGCTCCAGCGAAGACGGGTAAAACAGTAAATGCCAGCAATTCCGAAGTCCCCTGTTACCCCTTCTTCTTTATTCTTGATGATCAGGAGGAGGCGGGTTATTTCTACCACGACCTCGTGCAGGTGCTAGGCGAGGAGCGTGCGCTTTTCTTCCCTTCGACCTACCGCCGTGCCGTGAAATTCGGACAGCGCGACGCTGCCAATGAGATCCTGCGGACGGAGGTGCTGGCCAAGATCCTCTCCCCGCTCCCCTGTCAAGGGGAAAGCCTCTACATAGTAAGCTATCCCGAAGCTATCGCCGAGCGTGTCGTCTCCAAGAAGACGCTGGACGAGAGCACGTTGCAAATCCGTGTCGGCGAGCAGGTGGACATCAGTTTTGTTGAGCAGACGCTCTTGACCTTCGGTTTCCAACGGACGGATTATGTTTATGAGCCAGGACAGTTCGCCGTACGTGGCTCGCTGGTCGACGTTTTCTCTTTCTCCTGCGAATACCCCTACCGCATAGATTTCTTCGGCGACGAAGTGGACTCCATCCGTACCTTCGAAGTCGAGAGCCAGCTGAGCCGTGGCCAGCAGGAACTCATCTCCCTGGTTCCGGAGCTCAGCGAAGAACTCACCGACCGCGTTCCCCTCTCCGCCCTTTTGCCCACCGATACCATCGTCGTTGCCAAGGACCTCACTTACGTAGCCGAGCGCATCGGGCAGATTTGGGATGAAGGCTTTTCGAAGCAGGCAGAGATTAGCCTCACCCCTATCCCCTCTCCCGTGGGCGAGGGGAACTTTAGGGAGGGAGCGGATACACCTGCTTTGAAGAGGGAGTTGTTGCTCATCGATGCTCCGGCCTTTGAGAAAGGGTTCGCAGGCTTTAAGCGCGTTGAATTTTTATGCAATGGACAATGGACAATGGACAATGGACAATTATCTTCAGATGCCCCTAAAAGAAGAAACATTGTCCATTGTCCATTGTCCATTGATTTCTCTATTTCCCCCCAGCCCATCTTCCACAAGAACTTCGACCTCGTCACCTCCACCTTCAAGGATTACCTCGCCAAAGGTTACACTTTGTATATTTTGGCGGACTCGCAGAAGCAGACCGATAGGTTAAAGGCAATATTTGAAGACCCACCCCCAACCCCTCCCGTAAAGGAGGGGAGTGGCTGCGCGCAGGTATCGAACGGAGTGAGGCTCTCCCCATTACGGGGGAGCGGGGAGAGGGTCTTTTTTACCCCCGTCTCCAAAACCCTCCACGCAGGCTTTGCCGACAATGACCTGAAAATCTGTCTCTTCACAGACCATCAGATATTCGACCGCTTCCACAAATATAACCTTCGCAGCGATCGTGCTCGCTCAGGCAAAGTGGCGTTGTCGCTGAAGGAGTTGCAGGAGTTTGAGGTAGGCGATTACGTTGTACACGTGGACCACGGCATCGGGCGCTTCGGCGGTCTCATTCGCGTGCCGGTAAACCAGGCTCCCCTCCCTAACAGGGGAGGGGCTGGGGGAGAGGCCATGCAGGAGATGATCAAGATCACTTACGAGCATGACGATGTTGTCTATGTCTCCATCCACGCCCTGCATAAAGTGTCGAAATACAAGGGCAAGGAAGGCGAGCCGCCGCGCATCAGTCGTCTCGGCACGGGCGCTTGGGAGCGCATGAAGGAGCGCACCAAGTCGAAGATCAAGGACATCGCACGCGACCTCATCCGCCTCTACAGCCGTCGCCGCGAGGAGAAAGGCTTTAAGTTTTCCCCCGACACTTACATGCAGAACGAGCTCGAAGCCAGCTTCTTGTACGAAGATACGCCCGACCAGCTCAAGGCCACTAACGATGTCAAGGCTGACATGGAACGTGGGCGTCCCATGGATCGTCTCGTCTGTGGTGACGTAGGCTTCGGCAAGACAGAGGTGGCCGTGCGCGCTGCTTTCAAAGCCGCCGTCGACGGCAAACAGGTGGCTGTCATGGTGCCTACGACGGTGCTTGCCTATCAGCACTTCCATACCTTCTCCGACCGCCTTCGCGACCTGCCAGTGCGCGTCGACTACCTCTCCCGAGCCCGCACTTCCAAGCAGACAAGGGAACTTCTCGAAGACCTCGCTGCGGGCAAGATAGACATCCTCGTAGGTACTCATAAACTCATCGGCAAGAACGTTAAATTCAAGGATTTGGGACTGCTCATCATCGACGAAGAGCAGAAATTCGGCGTCGCCACCAAGGAGAAGCTGCGCCAGATGAAGGTCAACGTGGACACCCTCACCCTCACCGCCACGCCCATACCTCGCACGCTGCAGTTCTCGCTCATGGGAGCCCGCGACCTCAGCGTCATCCAGACACCGCCGCCCAATCGCTACCCTATACAAACCGAGGTTCATACATTCTCGCCTGAGCTCATCGCCGAAGCCATCAACTTCGAGATGAGTCGCAACGGACAGGTGTTCATCGTCAACAACCGCATATCGGGACTGCCTGAATTGGAGCAGATTGTACACAAGTACGTCCCTGATGCCCGCGTCGCCGTGGGGCACGGACAGATGCACCCCGAAGACTTGGAGAACGTCATGATGGCCTTCGCCTCTTACGACTATGATGTGCTCATCTCCACCACCATCATCGAGAGCGGTCTTGACATCCCCAACGCCAACACCATCATCATCTGCAATGCCCACAACTTCGGTCTGGCCGATCTGCATCAGATGCGCGGGCGTGTGGGGCGATCCAACAAGAAAGCCTTCTGCTACCTGCTCGCTCCGCCCCTTGGTGCCTTGCCTACAGAGTCGCGTCGCCGCCTGCAGGCCATCGAGAATTTCTCGGATTTGGGCAGCGGTATTCATATTGCCATGCAGGACCTTGACATCCGTGGTGCAGGAAATCTCTTAGGCGCCGAGCAGAGCGGTTTCATCGCCGACCTTGGTTATGAGACCTACCAGAAAATCCTGTCCGAGGCCGTCAAGGAGCTGAAAAACGACGAGTTCAAGGAACTCTATGCCGAACAAGTGGCGTCAGGTGAGCTCACCAGTGGCGAGGCTTTTGTCGACGAGTGTCAGCTCGAGAGTGATATGCCGATGTCCTTCCCCGAGACTTATGTGCCGGGCAGCACAGAACGGATGCTCCTCTACCGCGAACTCGACGGCCTCGAAGCCGACAGCGCCATCGAAGCTTTCCGCAAGCGGCTCATCGACCGCTTCGGGCCTATCCCCGAGACTGCCGAGGAACTCATCCGCGTCGTGCGTCTGCGCCGTCTGGGCAAGTATTTCGGTGCAGAGCGTGTCATGCTGAAAAACCATCGGATGCGTCTTTATTTCCTCAAAGATGAAGATTCGCCCTTCTTCCAGTCGCCGGCCTTCGGACAAATCATCACTTATTTCTCCCTCCATCCCGCCGAATGCCAGCTCGATGAGGTCAAGGGGCGCCGGTCAATGCTCATCCGTGGCATCGGCAGCGTCAAGGAAGCTTGCGACGTCCTCGAGGAGATATCGTCGATGCAGGAGCAGCCCGCAGAAGCGTGATACTGTTAAATTACACATACACCGACGCTCGAAACACAAAAAAGTGTCATCATCTGATACGTCATTCAGCGAAAATCCCTATATTTGCAGCCGTAAAAACAAGATAACTTATGCGCAAACCATATTTTCATCGTTTCTTTAGCGAGCTCGCTACAACAGCACTCCTCGTCGTTGCCCTCTTCATGGCGACTTCCATGCAGGCGCAGACCTGTTCGCCGACAGCCGCCTTCAGCTACACCAACGAAGAAGGCGAGGCTGTTGAGGACGAGGAGGCCGAGAGCTATTCCGGCTCCGCGCCCGTCAAGGCCGTATTCCGCGCCAACCCTTCCGACTTAGGGGACTACAGCGGCCGCTATGAGTGGATCATCTACGAGCAGGGCAATGAAGCGAAACCGCTTGTTCACCGCTTCGAGGAAGACATCGAATACACCTTCATGACCAGCGGCACCTTCTATATTGAGCTCAAGGCCACCTTCACTCAGGGCGATGACACCATCGTCTATCCTGAAGAAGGCGAGGAGCCACAGCGATTCACGGTGGTCATCGCCGAGTCGCGCCTGGAAATGCCCAATGCCTTTTCGCCAGGCGACAATGATGAGTTCAATAAGATCTACAAGGCCAAGAGCAACCACCAGAGCATCGTGGAGTTCAAGGCTACCATCTTCAACCGTTGGGGGCAGAAGCTCTATTCGTGGACTGACATCAATGGCGGCTGGGATGGCAAGGTCAACGGACGCGTCGTCAAGAACGGCGTCTACTTCGTCAATGTCGTTGCGAAGGGAGCCGACGGACGTGTCTATCATATCCGCAAGGATGTCAACGTCTTAACCCATTACACAGAAGCAAGCGATAATTCAGGCGGTACGGAACAATGAGCGACCAGCCAAAGATTGAGATTCTCGGCGCACGCGTCCACAACCTGAAGAATGTGGATGCCACCATCCCGCGCAACAGCCTCACCGTCATCACGGGGCTCTCGGGATCGGGCAAGTCGTCGCTGGCTTTCGACACCATCTACGCCGAAGGGCAGCGCCGCTACATTGAAACTTTCTCTGCCTACGCCCGCAACTTCCTCGGCGGTATGGAGCGCCCCGATGTGGACAAGATAACAGGTCTTTCGCCCGTCATCAGCATCGAGCAGAAGACCACAAACAAGAACCCGCGCTCCACCGTAGGGACCACGACCGAGATCTACGACTTCTTGCGCCTGCTCTACGCCCGCGCTGGCGATGCTTTCTCGTGGCAGACGGGCGAGGCCATGGTCAAATACACCGAGGATCAGATTGTTGACCTCATCGTCAACGACTACGCCGGCCATAAGATACAGCTCCTCGCGCCCCTCGTGCGCAACCGCAAAGGTCATTACCGCGAACTCTTCGACAGCACCCGCCGCAAGGGCTTCGTCTGGGTGCGTGTCGATGGCGAGATGATGGAACTGGTGCCCGACATGAAGGTCGACCGCTACAGCAACCACAGCATCGAAGTCGTTGTGGATAGGTTAAGACCCACCCCCGACAGACCCACCCCCGAACCCCTCCCGTCAGGGAGGGGAGAGGCTGGCGCAGAGGATACAAGTGGAAACGCAAGTCTCCCCTTACGGGGAGATTTAGAGGGGTCTTCCCGCCTAAAGAAAAGCGTGGAGCTCTGCCTCAAGATGGGCGAAGGGTTGATGATGGTGCTCGACATGGAATCCGACACCGTCAAGCACTACTCCCGTCGCCTCATGTGCCCCACCACGGGCATGAGCTATGCCGATCCTGCGCCTCACAACTTCTCTTTCAACTCGCCGCAGGGCTGGTGTCCCCGCTGCAAAGGCCTCGGTTACGTCAACCTCATCGATGTCGCCAAGGTAATCCCCGACCGCTCGCTCTCTATCCGCGAAGGTGGTGTCGCACCCCTCGGAAAAGCTAAAAACACGATGATCTTCTGGCAGATGGAAGCCCTGCTCGAGCGCCATGGTGTCACGATGGACACGCCCCTCAGCGATGTCCCAGACGAAGCCATCGACGAGATCCTCAACGGCTGCCCCGAACGCCTCCGCATACCTGCAGCTATAGCCCACACTTCCAACGATTATTACATCAGCTACGATGGCCTCGTGAAATATATCGAGATGATGCAGGACAACGAGTCCAGCACCACGGCGCAGAAATGGGCAGAGCAATTCTCCAAGACTGCCACCTGTCCCGACTGCCACGGCACCCGTCTCAATCGCGAAGCGCTTCACTTCCGCGTCGCAGGCAAGAATATCGCCGAACTGGCCGATATGGATATCAAGGATTTGCATGCGTGGATTTCCTTACTTCATGACCAATGTAATGAAGATTCTCCCGCCTCATCCCTCCTGTCCGCTCGTCAGCGCCAGATCGCTCCCGAGATTCTCAAAGAAATCCACTCGCGCCTGCAGTTCCTCGTCGACGTGGGCCTCGACTACCTCAGTCTCTCCCGCGCCAGTATGAGTCTCTCCGGTGGTGAGAGCCAGCGCATTCGTCTTGCCACACAGATCGGTTCCAAGCTCGTCAACGTCCTCTACATCCTCGACGAACCCTCCATCGGACTCCATCAGCGCGACAACCGCCGCCTCATCCACTCCCTCAAGGAGCTCCGCGACACCGGCAACACCGTCATCGTAGTTGAGCACGACGAGGAGATGATGCGCGAGGCTGACTACATCATCGATATGGGACCCTTAGCTGGCCGCAAGGGCGGCGAAGTAGTCTTTCAGGGAACCTTTGAGGAATTGATAAGACCCACCCCCAACCCCTCCCGTCAGGGAGGGGAGTCCTCCGGCTTACCAGAGAATATCAACGCGCAGCCTCTCCCCTCCCGTCAGGGAGGGGAGTCCTCCGGCTTACCAGAGAATATCAACGCGCAGCCTCTCCCCTCCCTGACGGGAGGGGTCGGGGGTGGGTCTTTAACCCGCCAGTATTTAATTGGCCAACGCTCCATTGAGATTCCCACCATTCGTCGCATAGGCAACGGCCATGTCCTCGAGCTCCTCGGTGCCAGCGGCAACAACCTTCGCAACGTCGATGTTCGTTTCCCCCTCGGCACGTTCATCTGCGTCACCGGCGTCTCAGGATCGGGCAAGTCGAGTCTCATCAACGACACGCTCCAGCCCATCCTTTCTCAACATTTCTACCGCTCACTGCGCGATCCGCTACCCTACGGCAGTATCAGCGGCCTCGAACATATCGACAAAGTTGTGAATGTCGACCAGAGTCCCATCGGACGCACGCCGCGCTCCAATCCCGCCACCTACACAGGCGTCTTCTCCGACATCCGCGACCTCTTCGTCGCCCTGCCCGAGGCACGCATCCGCGGCTACAAGCCCGGCCGTTTCTCCTTCAATGTCAGGGGTGGACGCTGCGAGACCTGCGGCGGCAACGGCTACAAGACCATCGAGATGAACTTCCTACCCGACGTCATGGTGCCTTGCGAGGAATGTCACGGCAAGCGCTACAACCGCGAGACGCTCGAAGTGCGCTTCAAGGGCAAGAGCATCGCCGACGTCCTCGACATGACCATCAACCGCGCCGTTGAGTTCTTCGAGAACCAGCCCGCCATACTCCAGAAGATCAAGACGTTGCAGGACGTGGGCCTCGGCTACATCAAGCTCGGACAGTCCTCTACCACCCTCTCCGGCGGTGAAAGCCAGCGCGTGAAACTCGCCACGGAGCTCGCCAAGCGCGACACAGGGCGCACACTCTACATCCTCGACGAACCCACCACAGGCCTCCATTTCGAGGACATCCGCGTCCTCCTCGGCGTGCTCCAGCGCTTGGTCGACAAAGGCAACACCGTCATCGTCATCGAGCACAACCTCGATGTCATCAAGAGCGCCGACTACCTCATCGACCTCGGTCCCGACGGCGGTCGTGGTGGCGGTACCATCCTCGCCACCGGCACACCCGAAGCCGTTGCCCAATGCCCCACCAGCTACACCGCCGCCTTCCTCCGCGAAATCTTCAGCAAGCGCTGAACCCCAATATCAGACTATTTGAGTTTTCCTGCCTGCGCTGCTACGAAAAAAAGTTGCAAAAAAAGCGTCACATCGTCACACGTTTACACATTAATAACCAATAATTTATCAAGATTTGTGACGAAGTGACGCTAAAATCCAACCTCTTCATGCGCGCGAAGCATGACCCACATATCCAACACGCCTCACCCACCCACCTAAGCAACCCCATCCACTCACCAGTAAACATCTGCCATACATCTATATGAAAAGACTGTTCGACCCGGGTCAAACAGTCTTTACATTATATAGTGCAAGTCCCTTCAAGCTTAAACCCAAATCGGTCATTAGGCCGATATATAATATAATTAAGTTCTTTTTTACGGTCTATTGATGTCATCTTAGCATTTCTTTCGGCATCTTGTCCGCATTGCCATCTCGCCGTAGCCCGCTACGCCTTCGATAACAATATGGCCAATCTGCTCGAAACAAATACCAATCTGGCATCAATCCTAATGACCGATTTGGGTTAAAAGATATTTCTGGCGTGGGTGTTGAGGTTTATCAGGATATAGCAGACGGACATAGCCCTCTGCGATGGCTGGATTCAAGTAATTATCAATGAAGTTTGGACGATGCTTCATTCCGATCTTGTTCATAATTTGTTTCAATGTAAACTGTTCTTTACCTATTGCCATTATGATTGCATGAACTTGTTCGGTAACTTGTTCGGTACTTATCCTCAACTTGTACATTCTCAGGCATTTTCCACTCCTCTGGACCATTTATCATCATATACCTATTCTTCAATTCATTGTTCTCACCCAATAACAGGTTGCGGAAAAAACGAATCAGGAAGAGAGGTTCCTGTTTAACACCTTTCACCACATTGCGATAATTAGCTTTGTTGATATTGATACCGGTTTCAGCATTTTACATACATAATTCCGCCACAAAGAAACACCTCTTCCACATTCTATACAAATTTTTGGGATAAAAAATGAATGGTTAGCGACCATCGACAGCGAAAGGTGACTTCTTAGGCTACGGCGAGAAGGAGGGCGGTGATGGCGGTGAGGTTATCAGCAGCCATTGTGATCCAAGAGTCGTGGTCATTGCTGATTATTTCAATAGTCCCTTTTGTGTCAATTTTTCTATAATGGATTCTTTGTCTATTTCAAAATAAATTGCAAGTTGTTCTATTGTCATTCCTGACTTGTAGTAGCCAATAAGTTGTACTTCCTCTTTAATAGTCCATCTCTTGTATTTCTTTTGTGGAATATCGACCTTTATCCTTTCTATCTCTTGAGTCTTTTTTAATTGTTCTAACTTATAGGCCTCTTCAGGGTTTATGTGTTCAGTAATTTCTTCAATATGCGGGACTTTTCCCTCGGGTAAATATTGGCGTGAAAAAATCTCCTGTTTCACCTTTTCTAAGTCATTGAAAGAGTTTTCTCCATTCTCCATCAACTTCATTATATGATAGAAGCCTCCATTTGCATACTCATTAATAAGATTGATAGCATCATTAGGATTTTTCATTATATCTAAGGTACCAGCCCTGGCTATTGCTAAACAAATAAGAGCCTGTGCGACTTTCTCGCCATCATTGTTTTTCATTGTGCTTAAGCTAAATGATTTATCAGCCAAAGGGGCTCCTAATGGACGTCTTTCATCACGAAGGAACCCAATAACAGCCGCCCATGCAAAGCACTGCCAGTAATATGCGAATACGTTATAATCTCCACCCTGTTTATTGGAGAATTGTACTATAACTTCTTCTCTTATCTTTTTCTCAAAAGAAAATTTGATATCAAAAATATTATCCATAAAGAGTTGTCTACTTGAGTGTTTTAACGATTGTTGATACTTCCCATATTTCTGGCTTATCTCTCATTTGATATATTTGGCTGTCAAGCTGATAAATATGTGAGATTTTATCTTGATTGTAAAGGTCCTCATATTTGTCGCTCCCGACTTCGACATCTTTTGTCATTATAATCGATTGACCAAAAATATCTTTTATACCCATAAGGTATTTATGTGTGGTACTTGGATCAAAACTGGAAGTTGGAGCGTCACTTATAAATGGATAATAAGTTCCTATAGCTTCCTGGTTAAGTGATAATAGGGCATTGATAATACTCATTTTCTTTCGATCTTCATGACTAGTGTTAAGCCCAGCGTCAAAAGTAATGGTATAATCTTCATTGATTTCCACTCTTCCCTTATAGCCATTATCATGCTCTGTAAAACGTTCGTAGAATAGATTAGCACGTTCTTCTATTTTCTGGAGCAAATCCTTTCGTGCTTTTTCCTGCACGTCTTTACATATGTCTGCCAAAAAAGTTGAGATGTTTTTCCACTCAGTTTCTGGAACTCTGATTATCGTACCTGACACATTGCCCATTTCTTTAAGTTTATTCTCTGCATCTTTCAATTGTGAAGTATAATCCTTAATCGAAGCTGTACATGAGTCAAGAAGACGATTCTGCTTAGCAAGTTCAGTACGTGACGCGGAAATGTTGCGTTGAAGCGTTGGAACACTTTCTGCTTGTTTTCGAGGATCTACTCCATGTCTTCGCTTAACATCTTCTATTTTTGAATCATATGTAATTTTAAGCTCGTGTTCTTTATTTCGCTTAGCAAATAGAGTCTCCACCTCATCTTCACTTTCTTGATATTGTTTATCAATTTTGGATAGACTTCTTAGCAACGTCTCAGGATAATCCTGTATTTTCCCAACAAACATATTGAATTGTTTAGAGAATTCCAAATTATTACGATAATCTTCCAATTCCTTATAGTATTCATCTTGCATCTTCAGACGATTTAAAATCCATTGTATAGCATCTGGGTGATCGTCATCGACAGGTGAACCGCAGACAAAACAGCGATGATCCTTATTTAGTATCTCCTCCATTTTTTTGCGACTCGGCTCATCTATGTATTTTTTTTCTGGAACTGTATATTCAGTCTGTACGTGAGAATCAATAATAGTTTGGCTTTTCTTTATCAATTTATCCACACCCCTTAGAATCCATAAAGAAGGAAGCAGCCGCCGCTGTTCATTATCAATTTCTGTTAGTCTTCCATTTATTTTTATTATTTCTTTTTCACATTCATCATATTTATGAGAAAGGTCGGCAAAACTTGCAACTCCGCTTACTTTCTCCTCATCAGTCGCGAGATGTAATTGAATTGTTTCGATATTATCTCTTATTGTTTTCTCATTATCTTTCTCTCGGCCTATTTGCGTTTGCAACACACTGATTTTTGCTAAAAGTGATTTAGCCTCTGCATTCTGCTTATTCGCTTCTTTAAGTTTAGAAGTCTCTTGTTTTTCTATTTTTTCCTTAGCCTTAGAAATGATTGCTGTCAGCTTCTCATAAAATGGATAATATGAGATGTGTTTTACTGCATCTTTTAGTGTACGTTTATCGCGGAAGTTAATTAATTCATCAAGCGATTCTCCTTGAAACCATATATATCCCCGAATTCCCTCTGGGAACAAATCTGAAATTCTGTTCTCTGCTATTATCCCATTTTCAATCTTGGTACCTAATGGAGAGTCATATGTGACCTTAATATTAGCAGGCAACAAATTCCAAGCGCTGGATGAATCCCAATTTGTTGATATTTGACGTATGGCTACTACATTACGTTCTATCATATAGTTGATTCCCTTATCAGATGTGAGTTCAAGGCGTACGAAGCAATTTACCTGTTTATCTGGCATTGCCTCAAACAAAGCTTTCTTATTAATGAATTCATAATTGCTAAGTGCTTTATGTGAACTCTGATAAAGGGTATCCGTGGAGCACCAACCTTCACTCGTCACGTAAATCTTACCAAATAGAACCCAATAAAAAGCATTAAAAAGCTTTGACTTGCCCTTTCCACCATTTCCAATTATCAAGTTAAGACCTTTTCCAAACTCTATGGTTTGTTCGTCATAATAAGATTGGAAATTATTGATTGTTATATTTCTGATGATCATATTACTTCTTTTTATTCTTTACAAATATTTTTTATACTTGCCATATATTGGTTGACCAGACTTTCTGGCTCAGGTTTATCAACGCTCAATTCAGTCAACATCTTGGCCACAAGTTTAGCCTTATCGATGTTCACAAGAACTTTCTCACGTCCTTCTTTGACGGTCTGATTGATTTCGTTTTCAATCAATTTGTACATTTCATCTTGTATTGCCATAGTTTTATATTATTAGTTATATTGGTCTTCTTCCGTTTCAAGCATGTCAAACATAGGTATATTCAATGAATCACATACTTGTTTTAGTTCGCCATAAAGTATTTGTATCTTATTGTCTGCCAGAGCGGCAAAATTTAAGATTCGCCTAACTTCTCCGGTGAAAAGATTGCGTTCTATGGGAGAGGCAGACTCTGTTACGTCAGGTGGCATTACAATCAAATCCCAAATATATGCCATATCCTTACCTTTACAAGTTCTCAGTACACGACCACGACGCTGGATAAATTGGCGAGGATTACCTGTGCTAGATATGAATATTGCATTCTGTGCTTTTGGTATATCCACGCCTTCATCCAAGCATTTCATTGAAAGCAATATTTGTATATCGCCACGCTCAAATGAATCAAGTATGGATGGGGCATCGTCAAGCCCACTTATATATTGATGATATGAATACTTTCGTTCACGGAACATTTGCGAGTATTCATCTATGATATGGATATCCTCAGGGTCAATATCATAGCTGTCGATTTCTGCATAATCCGGCTCGTAGCCCTCTGGAACAAAAACAAAGGTATAGTTTAAATTGCCTTTCTTCTTCTGTTTGTCTAGAAGTTCTGCAACTTTCAACTTCTTGTTCGCTGCCTTGTGAATGATTCGTTTTCTAGCCATTAGAAGCATTTCTGCTTCTTTTTTATATTTTCCAGTATCTGGATCAATGAACTTCCGCAACTTGTCAGTTATGATATTGTATTGTTCCATTTCATCTTCTGTTAGACTGATGAATAACGGATAATACTCATAGTGACACAATATAGGTGGGTCGGATTTCCAGATTGCATCTTTCATCGTGAAACGATAAGTATATTTGGGGGGCTCAGAATTGAAGAATTCATAGAGTTTATTTGAGCCTCCTTCATCGTAAATACGCTCTGGTGTCGCAGAAAGGCCAATTCTATATTTTATATTATATGGTAACTTTTTTATTGGTCCTGCGGCTCCAAGGTTATGTGCCTCATCAGCAATAAATATGAAGTTTTCAATCCCCTTTGTACTTTTAACAAAATCTTGTATGTATTTGCGGATAAAAGTCGCATAGGTTGTTATAACAACTATATTCTTGCGTTGATTCAGTAAACTTTTTGTAGTATAGCGAGACAACAGGCTTTTCCAATCTTTTTCAGTATGAGTAGAAATTACGTTCTGGAAATTGAAATGCCTTACCTCGTCTTCCCATTGAAGTGCTAAAGCCCTTGTTGGGACTACAATCAGAACCTTATAATAACCAGTTTCACGATACTGTTTAAGCACACAATTCAAGGCTGTGACAGTTTTGCCAGAACCTGTTGCCATAGCAAAAATTCCATTACGATTGTTGTCTAACCATGCTTTGTATGCGTCTATTTGAATTGAACGTTCTGTTGGGAACGGGAATCGAGGTTCTTGTTCTTTGAACTCCATCTTTTCAACGAGACGGGAGGGGAGTGGCCTCGAAGTGATGGGGTCTAAAGAATCTATTTCTTTTATTTCACGTAAATCTACTTCATAATCAAGTAATTTTTTGAGTTGTATCCCTCCAAATTTATCTTTGATGTATGATGTGACTTTACTAAGGGGTATATGTATAAGATGGCTGTTGTCCTGATCCCAATTATCATTGAATTTATTCTCTAAATCTTTTACATATTCAGAAGTCTTCCATGAAGTAAAAGCTGTTATTGTTTCTCCATTCAGTTCCATTGCAGTTTGAGAGAAATTTGCAGATCCAATAAAAGCCACCTTATTCCCATCTTCATCTATAAAAACTCCGTATTTATCATGCCCAAGTCCACCTTGGGGAGAAACTGTTGCTACAAAATCAATTCTGCCAATCGATATAAGGTATGAGAAACATCTAAAAAATTGTTCATCTTGACGAGATAATGTGTCGCACAGTCGTGTTACGTCATTTAATATCCGGTCCTCATATTCATCAATAATTCCAGATTGTCCTTTCTCAATTGCAATTTTATCTTTTTCGCTCAAAATGTGATTGATTACAACGCGCATCTTGCCACCGTTCGCAATAAATAATGCGAAGCCATAGGCCAAACAGCGGATTCCAGAAGTTGAAAAATATCCCAAACCGAGGTCGAACGATTTACTTTCAATCAATGCCTCAGTAAAGAATTCTTTTGGTTCGTGCTGCAAACCAGTAGAATAGGTTAGTTCAAAATTGCAATCTCTCAACATATTTCACTTAATCCATCTTGAATTTTATCAAACAGATAATCAAATCCGACAAGATTTGGATTATCTTTCACATCTGCCATAATGCGCTCCAATCCATCATCAAGATGAAGCTTGAAGTATCGAGGTAGGTCTTTGTTGGTCGTTCGAATATTATAATGCTTTGCCATGATTGCTAAATACATTGGATAAAGAGAACCAAAAAGCACATTCTTAGAATATTCTTTTCCACCAGAATCTTTTACGTCCATCGGAGAAAAATGCACGCCACTTTGGAGCGAATATGCAATAGCAATTCGAGCAATCACATTTTCTGCGCCTAAAGCAAACTTTCTTGTCAGGATAGTTACTGCTTCTTTATTTTTTGAACTTGTCTTTATTTGTGTAAACATCTTTATTCCTTCATAAATGATTCTAAATCAACAGATTCAATGTGTGAATGAGTAATATCATTCTTTATCAAATATGTAGCCTTTACAAGTGGTTTCATCACCTCATATTCTTCTGCTGTAAGCTCTTTGTGAAGCAAAGGGAAGAGAACCACCTGTTTGGATATGTGTGGGTAGAATTCTGTTATTATTTTGGTTGCATGACTCTTATCGAATTTCTGTAAAGGAGAGTCTATGAAAACAGGGAATTGAATGCCTGATTCATCTACAAGGGCTTTAAGTATAGATGTAGCATAAAGTTGTTGCTCTCCTTTAGAAAGAGAGTCCTTGCTGATAAGCCTTCCTTCTACAGAAAATAGGTCTATATCCATATCTTCCCCATCAATGATAACTTCTACACGACCTATGAAATCTTCCTTATGCATAAGCGTGTTTAGAGTAGCCTTAATCCGGCGTTCGAGGGAATATTTTTTTTCAAGCTTCAAGGCTATGAGGAAAGATGAGAGTTCAGATATAAGTTGTTCAGCCAAAGCATCTTTCTTTGCATCACTATCATCCAGACTGACTATTTTGCTTAGTTCTGCAACGCGTTTTCTAGTGGTAGCTAGTTCTTGTGTTAATGTGCCAATATCTTCATGTATTAACCGAATTCCTTGATCTGCGAATTCTATTACGGCTTCCATCGAATTCTTTTTTGAACGCAAATCCTTAATCAACTCATCCTTTTCCTTGCTTTGAATATTAGATAATTTGCGACTATTCCGTTCCAGTATCTGTTTGTTCTTCCGATAATCGTCAGTCAAATGTTCAAATTCAGTCCTATAAGTTGTAATGATATTGTTGTAGACAGCAGAGAATTCTTCATAATCAGATTCTGAAAGAACAAGTATCGCCTCTTCTGTGCAAGTCTCCCCCTTGTATTTCTCCAAGAGTTCCTGGACCCTATCAATCAATTCACTCTTAGAATTATTGTCTAAATGGGAATGTTCAAACATCAACATCAAATCTGATGTTATCTGACTAACTACTAAATTCCTACTTAGTTGTTCATTATTGGCAGCTCTTAATTTATAATCATGCTCTATTTGTTCACGAGTTTCCTTTAATAACCTTCCAGTAATAGCAAAGGGAGCGTATTCGAGGAATTTATGGAGTTTTCGCTTATCCTCTTCATATTGAATTTTTGAAGCTTCAATGACTTTCTCTAATCTTTTTATTTCCGCTGTTGTTGTGTCATTTCCCTCGCGCATTAGCTGCAATTGAAGCGCCTCGTCTTCTTTGCGTAACTGTAACAATTCTTCTTCTTGTTTCTTTTGCTCGACTCTCTTGTCCAGTATCTGTTGCTCAAGAAGAGCCTGATGGTCCATAATTTTAATAAGATTGTCACGAGCTATGCTATCAGAAGATTTTCTTCGTAAACGTAGGCGGACATTTTCAAGGTTTTTCTTTAAATCCTCGTATTTGCTAACTCCTAAAACCTCGTTATATGCTGAGCAAAGTCGGCGTCTCTCTGTTGCTGTGGTTGTTTCGGCTAAGGCCACAATCTGCTCTGAATCGAAGAAGAAGAATCTTGCAATATCTTTGCTCAGTATGAAATCGTTAATGAATACTTCAGCCCCGATTGTGGTCGTTAATTCATTTAGCTTGCCATCGATAAGTATCTTAACTTCTTCTTTCTCTAAAAGCATGTCATATGATCTTATTACTTCCAGAGAAGTGCAAGGTAGAGAAGGAATAATTACATCTTCAAAATTAATGCTAACACAATAGGTTGAGAACGACTTTACGTATTCAGTATTTAGAGAATAGCCCCTCTTCTTAATTTTATCTTTCACTTTTTCATCAAGTGATTCAAACTTCACTCTTGTTTTGCTATTCAGATTGCTTTTCAGGAAGGTGTTGTATCCGCTATTAGCAATATCTTTTCGTACTTCAGCCTCTACTTCTGATATTAAACGACCATATAAGCACCATATCAAAGAATGAAGAAATGTTGTCTTGCCAAAACCATTTTCTCCAGAAATGAGGAAAATAGTCTTGTCATCATCTTGTGGGAAAGAAATAGTGTTTTTCCCTTCGTAAAGACGGTAATTGTTAAGCGTGATATTTCGAATAATCATACTGTTACCTCCTTTACAAATGATTCAAGCCTTGCATCGAGGTCAGTTTGTAGACCATATTTTCTCATAAGAAGAACTTTATTCTTTTGCAAAGCTAATAGTTGTTGTATCAGTTGATAGTGACTGGGATTATCGTTACAAGCCTTTTCCAATAATAAACGCTCTTGTAAGTTTATGTTTGTGTTAGGTATGTTGAATCCATATACCTCATTATAAATGTCATTTACGGTTGTGGAAAAGTTCCCATCACGATACCAGAGCACTTGGATAGCAATAAGTTCTTGGTTGGTTATCAAATCTATACTGGAGCGATATGCTTGTGTTTCTTTCTGAACAGTCAATAGTTCTCTCATCAACTGAATCCTATACTCCATTGTATAGTTTCCAAGATTGTGCCCAGTTTCATCAACGGCTGCTTGGCCATTTCTACGTGTTGAGCAACGCAGTTCTGAGACATTACGATTGGCAACTAATCTGTCTCTAAATTCCAACAAGGGTTTCATCCACTCAACGCCATTTTTTATAAGTGAAGACATGGATTTGTCTTCCTTAACAACAGTGCATATCCAGCAACCAAAACGACTTTGGCCACATGAGCGATGACTATCGTCAGTCACAACGGTAGGACATTCGTAATCGTCTGCAGAGGCGTCAAGATATATCTTGAAGAGGATTTCATTATTAAAACCCCAAGGTGAAGGGATTGTGTTTATTATCCACCAAATCTCTTCCAGCATCAACTCTTTTATGGGGGCATAGGTATATGTGTTGGGATTTAGGGGATGCTTGGATAATCTATGCCCTTTGATTTCATGACGTTTAATAGATCGTTCGCGCTGTTGGCTTTCTGACAATCTCGTTCCAACAAGTACAATCGCTTCGCCATCAGCTGCAACTTGTTCAGTTATAAAAGTGGTAGTTGGCTTTATTTTCATTTTTTCCGTACAGAAACGGAACGAATTGTTAGGGGCTGGATAGCCTTTGCCAATTACGCAACACCAAAATGAATCTTCTAATTCTGGCGTTGTTGTTGCAACAGAAACAGGCATCTCTTGCTCTTTGGCAGCTTTTGCTATCAGGTCTAAAACCTTGGTAACATATTCCTCAATGATAGGATTCTCCACCATTGTATCATTGCATACCACATGAACATTACGATTCAAGGGTTTGCCTTCTTCACGCAACCTCAGTAGGGCAATCCAAACTAGAGTAAGCAGTACTGTAGAGTCTTTACCACCACTAAATCCTATAATCCAAGGACGGGTGTAACGATCCTCTTCCAAATACTGGTCTTTTAACTCATCTATTATCGCTTCAACGCGTTTGCTTTTGATAGTCATGGTTTTTAAGTTCCGTAATAGGCAAAAAGAACGTACCCTCCTCTTATGATATTTCCTTTCTGCAACCTGTCCTGGAATTGAGGTATGGAACGAAATACAGAGAAAGGGCACGCCTACTACGGCGTACCTAACTTCCTCCAAGGCTCGTTCCATTAAAGTTTTCCAGGACTTTTGCAGATGAAACCTCTTCAGATAGTAGATACTACTCTACTTGCCAGTAAGATTCGATTAGGCCCCTTCGCTAAGGTTTTCCCATCGGTATAAAGCCAATTCGTGCCCTTTCGGGCACAAAGTTAATACTTTTTTGCGAGAGTGAGCAAAAAAGTCAAGAAAAGTTGATAATAAATTGTTGGGATTGTTGAAAAGAAGGAATGAATAAGGGCGGCAATCTCTCTAACCGCCATCGTAGTTCATTGCTTTTCTCTTTTTCGGTGTTGTCCTTATCCTCCTGATATTCCTAATATATGCTGTGCGTTCATTTATTATATTAGTTCTTTCAGTTGTTCGAGTTTTCCCAAAGCATTGCCATACTCTTTAGGAGACTGTATTTGGTTCGTCGGCAACGAACCAAATATCGGCATCCACTCTTCGTAGAACCTGCACATCTTCTTAATATTCCCTTTCGAGAAGCCGCGAAGGCCAGGCATTTCTTGTTGCAATAGTATAGATTGTTCCATTTCATTCATTTGCTCATCTTCTTCTTTATGATTGCCAATAACGTCCGGGCATCAACATTGTTGTAGTTGGATAGGATAACCTCGGCATTTTGAGCCTCAAAAGACCCTTTTGCTTCCGCTTTCGTGGTTAGGACGGGGCAAAGATATATCTTTTTAATGAATAATGAAAAAATAAGAAATAAAAAATAAGAATTAATGAGGAGTGATGATTGATTTTTGTAAAAAGGGCGAAAGAAGGAGGAAGGAACATCCCTTTAGAAAATCTCTTTTCATTTTTCCCTTTCCCTTGGGTTACTTTCTTGTCCTTCCTGCATCAAGGGTAAACAAAGACATTTGTTCAACCTCAAAAAAATTACGACTATGTTACTTTCCACAACTCCGACCATCGAAGGTCACCCCATTCGCGAATATAAAGGTGTCGTCACGGGCGAGACCATCATCGGCGCTAATGTTTTCAAGGATTTTATGGCAGGCCTTACCGACTTCTTCGGCGGTCGTAGCAGCTCTTACGAGAAGGTGCTGATTGAAGCTAAAGATACCGCTATGCAGGAGATGATGCAACGTGCATCAGCCCTTGGTGCTAACGC
Organism: uncultured Prevotellaceae bacterium; assembly: GCA_947307015.1. GTDB lineage: Bacteria > Bacteroidota > Bacteroidia > Bacteroidales > Bacteroidaceae > Physcousia. The sequence goes on from CAMZHV010000022.1 coordinate 32,042, forward strand.
AGTTGTCGGCATTGATGTTGACTACGAGACTATCGGCGCCAATGGTTCTATGCTGATGGTAGCTACCAGCGGCACTGCCGTCGTCATCTGACGGCTTCGTCGTCCTCCTCTTCATCGTCGTCACCGAGGTCGAAATCGAAATCTCCAAAGAAAGTAGGTATGTCGGCCGCGGTGGCGGCGTAGTCGTCGAGGGCGCGGCGATCCTTCTTTGTGGGACGTCCTGTGCCACGCGCACGTCCTACGAAGCCGCTGATGCGATTCATTTCCAACAGTTCGTATTGCTCAGGTGCCGTGACGTTCTCGAGGATTTCAGGAATGAGCTTGGCACCTACGCGGTGTTCGATGGCCTGTAGGATGCGGAAGGAGTAGGTCACGGGTGGCTTGCGGACATCGATGATGTTGCCGACCTTCACGGTGCGCGACGGTTTCATCTGTGCGCCCCCGATACTGACCTGTCCGCGTTTGCAGGCGGCAGCGGCGAGGGTGCGGGTCTTGAAGATGCGGGCTGCCCACAGCCAGCGGTCAAGGCGGGCTGAAGACCCACCCCGCCCGTTGGGCACCCCTCCCGTCAGGGAGGGGAGGGGCTGGCGCGATGTAGGATTATTTTTGACTTTCATTGAGGGCTGTTTTTATGGAGCTTATTACTGCATATAGACGATTGAAGACTTCTTCATTTGTAAAACGAAGAACATGAAAACCTAATGATTCGAGTCTTTCGGTTCTTCCATCATCGTATTCCTTTTGTTCTAATTCAGCATGGTAGGCGCCATCAACTTCTATGATTAGACTGGCCTGCAGTGAAACGAAATCTACGATGTAATCTGCGATAATATATTGCCTGAAAAACTTAACACCCAAAGCCCTGTCTCTAAGGTTTTGCCATAGAACAATTTCGGCATCTGTTGGATTCATTCGATTTTCACGGGCAAATGCCTTCAATAAGGGATACCTATCTGAAGCTGCCCATCTAACCTCATCTATCATATTGAGGTTATTATATAAGACCCATCTCCGGAGGGGATGGCGCGAAGATGGTTTACTGTTTGTGATACATCGAGGACAGGAAAGTCTCCCCTAACGGGGAGATTTAGAGGGGTCTTCTCCCCTCCCTCACAGGTGGCAACAAAGGAAATGATTGAGTATCATTTTCAAAGTTGCCTTCTCAGTGCTCGGCAAGTGCAAGATAGGTTTATCCTAATCTTAGCAATTGCCGTTTAGCACGTGAGGCCTACGGGGGGAGAGTCTGCTGGGTCCCCTTCCTATTACATTGATTCATGGCCATCTGTATGCCAGCGAGACAGAACGTCTTGATGGCGGCGGCGGCAACTTTTGTGTGCTCGGGTAGGAGGGCTTCCTGCTCGGGCGGGAATTTGCTCAGGACGTAGTCCACTTGCTGTCCGGCGTAGAAGTCGTTGCCTATGCCGAAGCGGAGGCGGGCATACTGCTGTGTGCCGAGCGTCTGTGCGATATGTTTCAACCCGTTGTGGCCGGCATCGCTGCCGCTAGGTTTCATGCGTGTCTGGCCGAAGGGTAGGGCGATATCGTCAACGCAGACGAGGAGGTGCTCCAGCGTGATGTTCTCCTTCTGCATCCAGTAGCGCACGGCGTTGCCGCTGAGGTTCATGTAGGTGCTGGGTTTGAGGAGGATGAGCTGGCGTCCCTTGATGCTGATACGTGTGATGAGGCCGTAGCGGCGATCCTCCCACACGGTCTCTTTGCCCTTGTCCTCGTTGACGGAGGCGGCGAGGGCGTTGACGATGCGGAAGCCTATGTTGTGGCGTGTACCTTCGTAGTCGGGGCCGATATTTCCCAGACCGACAATCAGAAATTTTTCCATAAGACTCTCCCCCAATCCCTTCCCGTCAGGAAGGGGAGTCGTATCCTTGGTAAACAGCTTTTTCAAAAGGGTAAACATCGGATAATAGGGGCATTAAATTGTTCAACGAAAGAGAGGCGCAAAGTCCACGAAGTACCTTGCGCCTCTTTAATTCAGTTTGCCACTCTCCCCCTGCGAGGGGGAAAGGGTCTTTATGCCTCCTCCTCAGCAGAAGCGGCGCTGCGTGCGTTACGGGTCATCTTGACCTGGCAGACGACGACGCTGGGAGAGGTGACGAGCTCGAGGCCCTCGAAGCTGAGTTCAGCGACCTTGATGGTCTTGCCGAGCTCGAGGTGAGTGACGTCAATGTCGAGGCGCTCGGGGATGGCAGTGTGAACGGCCTTCACCTTGAGCTTACGCACGTTAGCGGCGAGCTTACCACCAGCCTTGACACCTTCTGCGAGGCCGTTGAGCTTGATGGGCACTTCCATGACGATGGGCTTCTCGTCGGTAATCTCGTAGAAGTCGACGTGCAGAACGTTGTCCTTGACGGGGTGGAACTGAGCCTCCTTGAGGATGGCGAGGCACTGCTTGCCGTCGATGTCGAGCTTCACGGTGTAGATGTCGGGGGTGTAGATGAGCTTGCGGAGCTCGCTTTCGGTGACGCTGAAACTGGTTGCCTTGGGCAGACCCTTCTCGTCCTTGAGTTCACCGTAGAGGTTGCAGGGGATGACACCCTGCTTGCGCAGTTGCTTGGCGAGCTTTTTGCCGCCGGCGGTACGTGCAGTACCTTTGATCTCGATTGTTTTCATTTTCTTTTAGTTTTTGTGTTACTCTAAATGAAGTTTATGGTGCTTCATTCGCCATCACACTTTTAAAGTGAGAAGTTTCACTTTCTGAGGTGTGCTTTTGATGAAAGCGGGCGCAAAGGTACAAAAAAGTTTAGAGTTTAGCGTTTAAAGTTTAGTGTTTTTTTTATTTTGGGTTAATTTTATGTGCTATTCGTGCTTTTTTGTACCTAAAAAGACGCAATTTGATGATTTATGCGTAACTTTGAAGCCGAAAAAGTTAACAAACCAAACATACGACGTATGACACATCAGAGATGTAACTTGACCATCTGGCTTCTGGCCTTAGCCTCCATGGCGGCCGTTGCGCAGACTGACGTCACCAGCTCCTATCTCGTGAACCCCTCCTTCGAGGCTGACGCCAGTGCTTGCACCGACGCAGTCCGCAAGAGCGAGAGCAGCGATGGGCTGCGCGGCTGGGACGTCAGCGCCATCACGGGATGGACGACGACGCGCCCCGACAAGCAGCTGCTTATCACGGCAGACTGCTTCACGGACAACAATTTCGGCAAAACCGCCATCGCTGACGGCACCTACGCCCTCTTTCAGCGCATGGGTTGGAACAACGGGAGCAGTACTGTCCAGCAGACCACCACGGCGGCAGTGCCTGCGGGTAAGTATCAGCTGACGCTGAAAATTAAGGCTTTCTACGCTAACGGTGGCAGCAGCGCCGTAGTGCAGGTGAAGGCCGGCACCAAAACGCTCGGCTCGGCTACCATAGACTTCGTGAAGGGCTCGACTGACTGCATGGCGAGCGGCGATTGGACTGCCGTCAACGTGCGCTTCAACCTCAGCGAGGCGGCGGCCATCACCATCGCAACCGATGTCACATGGGTCAGCGGCGGTAGCCAGATAGCCCTCGACGACTTCCGGCTCATCCAACTGCCCGACGACACGCCCGACCCGCAACCCGAACAGACGGTGTTCACCGAGGGCGTCATCACTCACGACTTCGTGCCCGAGGCGGTGATGATGCAGGATCTGTTGCAGATGCTGGCCAACTCCATGCAATATGCCAAGAGCATTTGGTTCAACTGTCAGGCGCCCAACTCCGTAGGCGAGGCCTGCGGCTTTTTCAAGGGCAACAGCGCGGGTCAGAACAACGAGGACGGTGTGCGCACCAATGCCGACTTCGCCATGATTGCCGCTTTCCTGTGGAAGTATGCACAGGGCAAAGCCACGCTGCCCGAGGGCATGACATGGGACGAGGTGAAGGCGATGGCCATGAAAGGACTGGTCTTCGGCTACTCTACACATAAGGCTAACAAGCTGAAAGTGACCTCGAACAACGCCTATTGGGGCAGTACGGGCACCAACGATGCCGTGTGGGAGAGCTCGCTGTGGACCATGAGCCTTTGCTACGCCGCACACTTCCTCGACGATCAGCTCACCGATGCCCAGCGCACGTATATATATAATATGGTGAAGGCTGAGTGCAACTACGAACTCAACCGCTCCATCCCTACGGGCTATGCTGGCGACACGAAAGCCGAGGAGAACGGATGGGAAGCTGACGTGCTGGCCTGCGCCCTTGGCCTCTATCCCAACGACGCGCTGGCCGAACGATGGTTCGACCGCCTCCGCGCCTTCGCCATCAACAGCTATTCGCAGGTCGACGATGCGTTGAACGCCACGGCTATCGATCCCGATTATGATGGGAAGAGCGTTGCCGACTACTATCTCGGTCCCAACCTCTATGAGGACTATACCCTACAGAACCACAACCTCTTCCACACCAGTTACCAGAACGTCGTGATGCAGGAGCTTGGCGAGGCGCACTTAGCGCTACAGCTCTTTCAGGGGACAATGGACAATGGACAATGGACAATGGATAATGTGAAGTGGAAAACCAACGCGCTCATGCACAATCAGCAGAACGTCTTCGACCACGTGTTGAAGCGCCTGGCACTCTCCGACGGCGAGTTGGCCATGCCCAATGGCAACGACTGGAGCCTCTTCCTTTTCGACCAGATCACGTCGTACTCCACTGCTGCCTGCTTCCTGCGCGATGCCGATGCCCTGATGTTGGAGAATATGGCCTACAAGTACATCAAGGCACGCCAGCAGACCACGAAGGACGGCTCGTGGCTGTTGAACAGCGACATCGGACCGCGACGCATGGGTGTCGAGGGTCACCGCGTGATGATGACCTATCTCATGCACATGGCCGCTTCGACAGCTGACATGACTCCGACATCGTGGGACAGCTTTGCCGATCAGCAGCAGGACGCATATATCTTCAAGACGCAGAACATCGTACGCGCCTCGTCGAAGGACCGCTTCGTCACCTTCTCGTGGAGTACGGGCTTGAAGAGCTACACCGGCTATATCGCCGATACGACGCCCGACCGCAACAAGATCATCACGCCCTTCCGTGCCAACAACACGGGGAACCTCATTGGATGGTATGACGTGGCGGGTACAGGCACGAACGCCACGCCTGAGGTCAGCGGCATCTACAATCTCCACGAGAACGCCTTCACGATGAACGGTCGCCTCTCCACCAACGACGCCTCGCTGCAAAACTCCTTCGTCCTCGCCGCTACACCTGGCAACGCCGTCGTCTATATGAACAGTGTGAAAGGGCTCAAGGGCGGTACCATCACGGGGCGCCGCGGCGGCTTGCTGGCCATCAGCACCGATCCCTTCACCGCTGAGCAGCGCACCATCTACACGGCTGAAGGTGAGGCCACAAGCAACGGCGCTGCCTCCCAAAGTTGGCAGACCGCTTGGGCCAACATCGACAACTCCATCGGTGTGGTGACACTGGGTGGCACCGGACGGATGGCCTTTGGCGACCGCGCCTTGAACAACAGTATCTATTGCGCCAAGTTCTATCCTTTGTACGCTCAGGCTAATGAGAGCTTCGCCGAGGGTGCTACCGTCGACCGCTCCACTGTCATCTACTACAGTTGCGTTGACGCCGCAACGACAGAACGCCTCCAGAACGAGGCCGCATCGCTCACCGACCAGCTGCCCAACGGCTGGAACGGTGCCACCTTTGCCGACCCCGACGACACACGTTACCTCGTCGTAGCCAACCTGGCTGGCGGCAAGAACAACAAAGCTGAGCTGAAGAACTTCACGATCGAGGGCTTCGGCGCCCCCGTGCTCTCCGTAGAGACTACCATCCTCGACAGCAAGTCCACTGCCACCATCGCCCTCGACGAGAATCACGCCCTGATGCAGCCCCTCTCGCTCTTCGTGCAGGGTAATGGCGTCATTGCCAAACTCTTCAATCCTTGGGACGATGCACAGATGAGCCTGCGCAATCCGGGACGCTCGCCCGAGACCGTGACGGTGAGTTATGTCCGTGGCGGCGTTGTAGTCAGCACGCAGGAAATAACCCTCGGGAGCATGGAGACCTATATTGTCAGCTGCTCGGGTGGAGGGATGAGCGCTTACGTCCCCGAGGCCGAGACATCTTTCTATAAAGATATTACAGCGGAGGTCATCGCAAACCCTAATTTCGAGGAGGACGTCACATGGGGCACCACAGGTAGCATCACCCTGAACGGCACGGCCTACAACCCCTGCTTCACGCAGAGCGTTGCTGCCGCCGACAGCCAGTTTCCGCAGGTGCTGCCCGTGAAAGGCTGGACGACAGAGCGCACGCTCTCGCCTGCCAGCAAGTTCGCCCTCCTCTATTCCATGCCCTACAGCTTCACGCAATACTGTGTCTCACCCTCTAATGTCGGCAACAGCGCCAGTATCATGGCTGTGCCAGCCGCCTTCGAAGAGCAAGCCGCCACGCGCTGCCTCTCTATCCTAAACTCATGGACTGTAGGCACTAACGCCATTAGCCAGCAGGTGGAATTGCCTGCCAGCGGCCAGTATGCCCTGACCTTCCAAATGCGTTACGACTGTCCCAACGAGAGCCGCCATCCGGAACCGAACGTCATCTCCACCACGGGAGGCAACGTGAACACCGCGCTCTGCGGCATCTGCGGCACAAATGGAGGCGACCTCTATGCTCCGTACCCTACAGCTGCCGGCACATGGGAGCAGCAGTGCATCAAATTCTCGGGCAACGCGCAGCAGACCGTCACCCTTCACTTCGGCCTTCAGACCACAGAGAATCAGGGTGCAGCCAATCAGACCCGCCTCTACATTGATAATATCCAGCTCTGGCAACTGACAGAACAGGAGCCCGACAAGATAGAACACCCCTCTGTCGATGGCTCACCTAAGCCGTTCAGTTCTAATGTTCTCTATGACCTTAGCGGGCGTCGCATCCCTGCCATACCCCAACACGGCGTCTTCATTCAGGACGGTCGCAAGATCCAACGCTGACTAAACATCCGAAAAATCCGTTCATGACTCCCGCTCGCGTCCTTCTTATCTATACTGGCGGTACCCTCGGAATGGGTGCCAATCCTGAGACTGGTGCCTTGGAGCCGTTGGACTTCAGCCACTTGGTCAGTCGCATCCCTGAGTTAGATGCCATCCCTGTCGCTGTCGACGTCTTTCAGTTTCCGCAGCCCATCGACTCCAGCGACATGAATCCTCAGCTGTGGGCGCGCCTCGTGGAGATCATCGTGGCGCATTACGACGACCACGACGGCTTCGTCATCCTGCACGGCACAGACACGATGGCCTTCACTGCCTCGGCCCTGTCTTTTATGCTGGAGAACCTGACGAAGCCTGTCATTCTCACTGGCTCTCAGCTGCCCATCAATCAGCTACGCACCGACGGTCGCGAGAACCTCATCACCAGCATTGAAATTGCTGCCGCACGCCACCCCGACGGTCGTCCGCGTGTGCCGGAGGTCTGTATCTATTTCAGCGGCAAGCTCCTACGGGGCAACCGTTCAACGAAGATCAATAGCGAGGGCTTCAATGCCTTCGACTCCTTCAACTTCCCGCACTTGGCTGATGCAGGCGTCACCATCGTTTACCACGACGACCTCATCCTGCGTCCCGACTATGCGCGTCCCATGAAGCCGCATTATGTCATGGATCCCAGCGTCGTCGTCTTCACCCTCTTCCCCGGTATGCCAGAGTCAACGGTGCGCCACCTCCTTGCCACTCCCGGCCTGCGTGGCATCGTCATGCGCACATACGGCAGTGGCAATGCGCCCCAGCTGCCTTGGCTCATGGATATCCTTCGCGAAGCTACAGCCCGCGGCATCGTTATCATCAACACTACGCAGTGTGCCGCAGGTCCCGTGCAGATGGCGCGCTACAGCGGTGGCTTCCTGCTGAAGAACGCCGGGGTCATCAGCGGTTATGACGGCACCGTGGAATGTGCTATTGCCAAACTCATGCACCTCCTTGGCCACACCACCGACAGCGCCCTCATCCGCGAGCGCATGTCCCGCCCCCTCTGTGGCGAGATCACGCCCGTCACCGCCTAACCGAACAACGGAGAACTATAGGATGTTTTGCTTGATGGCTATAGGTGTTTCCGCAAAATTGCACTCTACGCCCACAATGGATTGATGATAAAGAATGTTTCTCTATTCTTGATGGTGATAAGAGAAGTAAAGTGACCCATTGGTTTTAGTTCATTCTGCACGTGCCTGTCGTATCTCCTCATTGATCTCATCTAAAGTCATGTTTTGAGGACATGGTCTAAGCGGGGATGACCCTATTAGGGTATGGCACAAAAAAAGCCTGCCCGCGTCATCACGACGGGGGCAGGCGGGGAAGGTGGGGGGAAGTGGTGGCCCCCTCTACGGCCCCCGAGGGGGCTTCTGTTGTTTTGCGATTGGACTTTTCAGCTGTTTCCCCCTCGGGGGAAGAAAGGGGGGCCTATCTTTTGGTGAAGATGAGTTGGTTGCGGTGGCGGTCGCCGTAGCTGATGTGCAGCCACTTGGGGAATCCGCGAGCGTCACATTCCTCGGCTATTGGGAGACCCCCTCACCGCTCCCCCTCAGAGGGGGAGAGTTGAATGTTGTTGAGGTGGGAGAGACCCCCT
>CAMZHV010000023.1 GCA_947307015.1 uncultured Prevotellaceae bacterium
TGAAAAGAAAGATAAAGAGAAAGTTGAAAAGAAAGATAAAGAGAAAGTTGAAAAGGAAGATGAAGAGAGAGGAAAAAAAGAAATAGGAAAGTACTTTGAGAATCTAAAAGAATCAAATTTCTTTGAAGATTTGATTCGTAAAGATGGGAAATATTGTCCTATTATATGCGCATTACAAAATATTCCTGAATTACAGTCTCTTTTTTTAGATAAACTATCGGATATTCTCCCCAAACGTGTAGATAAAAGAAAATGTAAAAATAATGAATACTGTAAAGGCAAGTGCTCCTGTTTCTGATTAATAAGGATTTTGTGTTGCAACATTTTCCCCAAAAATTTGGTGGGAACGGGATTTTCAACTATTCCCAGACTTCGGCATCCTCGTCGGGATTGGAGTGCTTACTGGGTGAATAGATGATGTTGTCAAGGGCTTGCCGTCCGTCGGGGGTAGTGAGAACGAATGTGAACATCCATTTGTTGAGCCTGACTCCCGAAGCTGGGACGTATGGCAGTTTGATGAACACCTTGTTCCACCCTGCACGCAAGGACACGGCGAGGGGCTCGCGGGCTGCGAAGTTCTCGTTGCGCAGATCGACCTCAGCGTTGATGTCCCTGCCCGTGTTCTCCCATGCAGGCGGCAGCAGTTCTGTGTCGTTGAGGAAGATGCGTGAACCCTTGCGATCCCAGCAGCGGGCGTCGGGGGCTCGGTCGTTCTCTGATCTCCCGTAGTTCTGAAACTCGATGAGGGCAGCGGCCTCCTGCGCTATAGGGGAGTAGACGTATGTCCAGGCGTAGGTTGTGGTGTTGAGGGCGGGATTGGCGAAGAAAGCGGGGACGGTGGTGCCCCAAGTGTGACGGAGGTAGACGGCGGCTCCCGTAGCCACCGCACTGCCGTAGGTCGTACCCTCATACTCGAAGCTGAAGGGCAGGGGGGCGTCCGTCGCTGTCTCAGGCGGGAAGACGGCCGAGGCATCGCCACCGTTGGGGAAGGGCGTGGTGATACGCCATCGCACATCGGTCTGTCGCACGTAGGGAATCGGTTCCTCGCTCAGCCAAGTGTCCTTATAGTAGAGGAAACGGCGCTCCCAATCCTGAAACTCTTCCCACTCACTGCCAGTGTTGGGCAACGTCGTACCTCCCGTTTCGATGTATTGCTTGCCTCCGCCTTTCCATCCTCGCTCACTTGTAGCCAGCGCATTAGCGTAGAGGTTGTTCTGGCAGATGATGTCGCGCTCGGTTGGTGTCTTGCGGTCGTTCCAGAGGGCCGTGATAGCTCCTGCCAGTTCGCTGTTGCCCTGCTCGGCGTAATAGATATTACTCTTGTATATTCCCACAAGATCGGCAAAGACATCGAAGTGGTTGACGTAGTTGTAACGGCAGTCGATATTGGGCACTCCGCTGATCTTCTTGCCCGCCGTGCTCCACATCTCTGTCATGTCGATGTAGGGGAGTGTTGCGGTGCTGATGTTGACGCCGCTGATGGGATTCCATACGATGCAGCGTCGGTGTAAGGTTTCATGGATATACTGCGACATCTCGTTGACGAAGGCGGCTGTCGTGCCGGCTTCGTCTGCGCCGATATGGATGTAGGGTGCCAACGGAAATGCCTCGGCCAGTTCGCTGAGCAGCTGTTTAAGGACGGGACGGCCCTGGTTGCTGCTCATGGCATAACCCATGGCTGTCGTAAAAGCCTTGGAGTGGCCAGGCATATCGATTTCGGGGATGATCGTTACGCCCCGCTCTGCTGCGTATGCCTCCAGCTCGGTGCATTGTTCCTGCGTGTAGAACATCCCTGCGAAGCGCGTCATGGCAGCGGCGCTGTTGAGCTGGGGATAGCGCTTTGATTCGAAGCGGAATCCCTGATTGTCGGTTAGATGCCAATGGAAGGCGTTGACCTTGAAGCGCGACAACAGGTCAATCTCCTTTCTCAATTCCTCTATGCTGATGAACGAACGTCCCACATCGTGCATGAAGCCGCGCAACTTGAAGGCTGGATAATCCGTGATGCTCACGCCCTCAATGTATTTGCCACCGGTGGCAGCTGCCAACTGCATCAGTGTCTGCGCAGCCCGGATGACCCCCGTCTTGGAAGCCACGGTGATGGTGATGGCGTGGGGCGTGACGCTCAAAAGATAGCCCTCGTTCTCGAAGCCTGGGAGGTCGTAGTCGAACGTCCCCAGCTCGTCGGCACTGACACATCGCACGTTGACACTCGCCTCGGCCGTCCCATCCACGTTGAACAAAGAAGCCAAGAGGGCGGAACCGGTAGGGTCGGACAGACGCACGGCACGGTTCAGCACGAACGGTTCGCCCGTGACACTCAGCTGGTGGGGTTGAGGAAGTAAGAGCGTCGCCGGTGAGGAAGAGGTCAGCACAGCTGCCTGCGACGCCTGCGTGCCGACCAACAGAAGCAGCAAGAGTCCCAGGAGGAAAAGGAAATACCGACGCATAAGAATGGTCGGGCGTTAGTTTGTCTTGAAGGCAAACTTCACCTCGGCGAGTTCGCGGTTGGCCTTGACAATCTTCTCGGCGAGACCGCTCTTATAGTCGTGCAGGCGGGCTGAGATGGCATCGTCGGTAAGGGCTAACATCTCGCAGGCGAGGACGGCGGCGTTCTGTGCGCCGTTGACGCCGACGGTGGCGACGGGTATGCCGGGAGGCATCTGCACGATGGAGAGCAGGGCGTCGAGACCGTCGAGCATTCCTTTGATGGGCACACCGATGACGGGGAGTGTGGTGTTAGCAGCGATGACACCGGGCAGGGCTGCTGCCATGCCTGCGGCTGCGATGATAACCTTGAGGCCGCGACCTTCGGCTTCTCTGGCAAAGGTTTCGACTTCGGCGGGTGTGCGATGCGCGGAGAGGGCATTCATCTCGAAGGGCACTTGCAGCTCGTCGAGAAACTTAGCGGCTTTCTCCATGACGGGCAGGTCGCTGGTGCTGCCCATGATGATGGAAACGAGAGGGATCATTTTTTAATGGATAATGAACATTATCAATACGACAATAATAATTTTTCCACGCCACGACGGATGCTGAGGAGACCGAAGTCGGCGGGGTTGATGTCCTGGGGACGCAGCCAGAGGAGCTCGCCGGCATCGTCGGCAGCGCGGGCGCAGGCCGTGTCCTTGACCTGACAACGATAGAACATATCGATGGTGTGGACGAGGAAGCCAGAGTACTCATATTGGTTGGGCAGCGAGAAGAGGAATTCGACGCAATCCACATCGAGATTGGTCTCTTCCTTCACCTCGCGGATGACGCCTTCTTCGCTGGTCTCGAACATATCCGAGAAGCCGCCGGGCAGGTCGAGGGTTCCCTTGGCGGGGTCTTTGGCGCGGCGCACGCAGAGCCACTCAAGACCCTCATCCCTGATCGTCGGCCTCACCCCCGACCCCTCTCCCGTGGGAGAGGGGAGTTTCGTGGGAGAGGGGAGAGGGTGGCGTGCAGGACGTTCAATCAGGGCCACGGTGGCGGCAGAGGGGTTGAAATAATAGGTGAAACCGCACGCCTCGCAATGCTTGGACTTGGCGTTATGCTCCACGAAGCGCGGCGAACCACACTTGGGACAGAAGCGGAATTGGGCGAGGGGATGAAGACCCACCCCCAGCCTGTCCGTCCTCGGCTTAGGAGTTAAGCCTCGGTCGCTCGGGGAACTTGACATTAAGTCAACTTCCTTTTCCTTCGCTACCCTGTTAGGGAGGGGGGTGGTCACCTGACCTGATTTATTAACAGTATCATCAATCATAATGTCTGAAATATAGGATTACGACATCTCAACGCATCCTACTCTCCCCCTAAAGGGGGAGCGGGGAGGGGGTCTTCTCTATCTCCCTTATGAGGTTGTCGGCATGTCCCCATTTCTCCATGAGCCAGAGAACGTAGCGTATGTCGACGCCGATGCAGCGGGTGAGGGCGCTGTCGAAGCTGATGTCGGAGCTGAGGGCATCCCAGTTGCCGTCGAAGGCTAAGCCGATGAGTTCGCCCTTGCCATTGAACATGGGGCTGCCGCTGTTGCCGCCCGTGATGTCGTTGGTGGTGAGGAAGCAGAGGGGCAGCTGACGCGTCTTGGGATCGGCATAACGGCCGTAGTCGCCGCTCTTGAGGAGGGCGAGGATCTCGGCCTGCATCGCGTAGTCGGGATTGTCCTTGCCCTTCTCAATCTTTTCGATGAGCGAGGGCATCGTGGTGAGGTAGTCGTGGTGCGTGCCGGCATTGGTGTAGTCGCTGACGATGCCGAAGCTCATGCGCTGGGTGAAGTTGGCGTCGGAGTAGTGCGGCTGGTCCATCTCCATCTCGAGCACGGCCTGCGTCAGCAGGTTCTCGTTGTAGGCAATCGTTGCGCTCGTTTCCGTGAAAGGCTTTTTGAGTTGTGAATTCACCATCTGCCCCACATTGTAAGCAATGATGTCGGCGGGATCCTTGAAGAGTTGTGCCCTATCGAGTACCGAGTCCGTGCCCATCATCGAGGCCACTTCCGGATCGGAAACGTTCACGGTCGGCACGCGCTGACTGCGCAGCTCGTCCCACTTCGCTGCCGACGTGAGGCGCGAGTTGGCAAACACATCGTGGGCGTAGCGCTTATAGTCGTTGTGGTATTTCTTCTTGATGGTCTTGTAGAACGCGGGCAGATAGCGGCTTTTCACCTGTGTGGCATAATTCTCTAACAGGACGGCCATCACCTCTTCGTCCACGCGCGGGTCATAGTCCTTGTAGAGTGCCTGCATCTGTTCGTTGATGCGTTCGCGTTGTGCTGCCGAAGTATTGGGTTTGAAATACTCTATGGCGAAGTTGGTGAGGGCGACAAGTTCAATTCCACGGTTGAACGTTTCGTTGACGAAGCCCTGGGCATAACGCGCGTCATGGCGTGCCTTGTAAGCTTTTTTCAGTGTGGGGAACATGGTGTTGAAGCGTTTCTTCAGCTCGGGACTGGCGCTGTACCAACGGCGGATGTCCTGCTCCTTCTGCTCCTTCTCACGGATGATGCCCAGACGTTCGACGGCTTCGTTCATGCCCTGTGAGTTCTTCCAATAGTTTGAGGAGCTGGCGAACTTCGAGGCGTATTTGATGCCGATGGCGCGTTCGGCACGCATCCAGCGCGTCCACACCTCCTGTTTCTTGCCGCGCACCTGGATCATCGGGATATTTGTCACGTTCACGCGCTCGTCAATGCCGTAGCTCGAGAGGTAGCGGCTGGTGCTGCCCGGATAGCCGATGGTCATGCAATAGTCGCCCTGCGTGAAGCCGTCGATGCTCACCTTTGCCCAGCGCTTCGGGTGCAGGGGGACGTTCGTCTCGCTGTACTCGGCAGGCCGTCCGAGGCTGTCGGCATAGACGCGGAAAACGCTGAAATCCGCCGTCTGGCGCGGCCACATCCAATTGTCTGTGTCGCCGCCGAATTTGCCTAATGACTGCGGCACGGTGAACACCAGGCGCACGTCGGAGTACTGCTTGTAGACGTTCAGGTAGTAGACTGAGCCGCCGTAGAACGCCTTGCAGTCGCACACGATACCTTCTTCGCCGCGATTCTCGGCTTCCACCTCGGCACGTCCGGCGATGCCCCAAAGAATGCCGCGGATGTAGTCGTTATAGATCTGAGCTTTCTGCTTTTCTTTCAGGTGCTTGCCTTTGGCGGCGTAAATGCTGTCGAGCTCGTGGTTCACCTGATCGGTCACGTCAATGGTGCGCTGCCATATCTTGACGAAAATGTCCTTGGCGGGGCGCTCCTCGGCGTAGGTGTGTGCCACGAAGCCATTGCCCAAGATGTCATCCTCGGGTGTCGAAAGCTGCTGGATAGCACGGAAGCCGCAGTGGTGGTTGGTGAACAGGAGGCCGTCGGCACTCACGATGACGCCGGAGCAGTAGTCGGAGAAGTCAACGACGCAGTCCTTGAGGCTCGTGCCGTCCTCGCCGTAGAGCTGTTCGTCGGTGAGCTGCAAGCCTAAGCTGCGTGCCACGGCCATCGCCTTAGGATCGCTCTTGCCCAGCAGCCACATCCCTTCGTCGGCAAAAGCCTCACCCCAGCCCCCTCTCCCGTGGGAGAGGGGAGCAATAAAGAGAAAGAAGAAAAGGACAGACCCAGCCCCCGAACCAGTCCAGGCAGAACACTTAATAGTTCTGCCTTTCTGGCACCCTATAAGGAAGGGAGTAGTTACTTTTGCAAATAATCTTTTAATCATAAACATTTTGTATTTCATTTATTATTCTCTTCTTGATGGTGATTACTCCCCTCCCTACAAGGGAGGGGCTGGGGGGTGGGTCTGAAATATTTCCCCACAACTGGCAAACCGCCCAACGGCAAATCCTTCTTGACGATATACGCCATGAAGAGCGCGATGAGGGCTGTGTTGATGATGAGCTTGGCCCACACGGGCAGTGCGTCGGTCAGGGTCATGACGATGAAGAACACAGCCGTTAGCGCCACGTAAACCATGATCTCTTTCATCGGATAGTCGATAGGATTCTTGCGCTGTCCGATGACATAGCTCAGCACCATGGCTGTGCCGTAGCCGGCCACACCACCCCAAGCGCAAGCCCAGTAGCTAAAGCGCGGGATGAAGATGATGTTGACAGCCACGAGTACTGTGCATCCGATGATGGAGAACACGGCACCGTAGATGGTCTTGTCGATGAGCTTGTACCAGAACGAGAGATTGAAGTACACGCCCATCATGATCTCTGCTGCCATGACGATAGGCACAACACCGAGACCCTCGCGATAGCCTTCGCCGATAATATGCTGAATCACGGGCATATAGCCCACGACGCAAAGGAAGGCCAACAGCGTGAAGATGAGGAAATATTTCATCGCGGCGGCGTAGTATTCTTGGCTGTCGGTATCTTTGGCTTTGGCAAAGACGATGGGCTCGTAGGCATAGCGGAACGCCTGTGTGATCAGCGCCATAATCATGGCTATCTTGACGCAGCTGCCATAAACCCCCAGCTGCACATTAGCCTCAGCCTCGTTGGGATAAACGAGAGGGAAGATGATTTTGTCTGCCACCTGGTTGAGCACGCCTGCGATGCTGAGGATAAGGATGGGCCAAGAGTAGGAAAACATACGGCGTAGCAGCTGTCCGTCGAAGTGCCAGTGAATCTTGAAGATGCCTGGGATGAACAGCAGCATGATGAAGCCTGTACAAAGCAGGTTGATGAAGAAAACGTAGAACACAGAGGTCTTGCCCAACACAACGAAGTACAGAAGGTTAAGTCCTATGTTGAGGAAGATGAACAGCAGCTTCAGCGAGGCGAAATGGATGGGCCGCTTCAAGAAACGGAGGTAGCTGAAAGGTAGCGCCTGAAGGGCATCCATAGCTACAACGGCCGCCATCATCAACAAATACTCATGGTGGGCGCCATAACCGAGATAATCGGCAATGGGTGTGATGAATCCGAAGATAAGTGCAAGAAACACAGCTGTCAGCGTGCCGACTGTAGCGAATGCCGTCGAGAAGACCGTGTCGGGTTCCTTTTCATCATTAGCGAAGCGGAACAGCGTAGTTTCCATGCCGAAGGTGAGGATGGCGAGGATGAGTGCTGTGTAGGCATAGATGTTCGTGCTCACACCGTAGTCGCCCGAGTCCTTGGGCATATAATGCGTGTAGAGCGGCACGAGGAGGTAGTTGAGGAAGCGCCCTACAATACTGCTGAGGCCGTAGATGGCCGTATCTTTGGCAAGTGATTTGAGTTTGGCCATAATCTGTCTGAAATCATCCTTATTGGGTGCAAAGGTAGAAAAAAATGGCGACTTACGATAGACAAATGACGAATTTAATGTATCTTTGCAGCAAAATCATCACATACGATACATTTTATGAAGCGTTTCTCGTTCTTTGCATACTTTTTATATGTATGCGCGTGTGCTGTGGCACAAGATCATCTCGACCTCGCCGGTGACTGGCGCCTCACCTCGCGCTTTGATGCGCCTGCCGTCACCTTGCCTGGCTCGCTGCTTACCAACGGCGTTGGCGACGACATCACCATCAACACGCGCTGGACAGGCTCGCTCTACGACTCCAGCTACTACCACAATCCCTTCATGGCGCGCTACCGCCAGGCTGGGCAGATGAAATTCCCCTTCTTTCTCACTCCCTCGAAGCATTTCGTGGGCGAAGTGACTTATAGCCGCACCGTCAGCGTGCCGAAGGAATGGAAAAAACGCCGCGTGACACTCTTCCTGGAACGCCCGCACATCGAAACCACCGTCTACGTCAATGGTCACGAGGTTGGTCATCAGATGTCTCTTTCCATGCCGCATCAGTATGACGTGACACCTTACCTGCGCTTCGGCAAAGATAACGCCATCGCCATCCGCGTGTACAACGGTATTGAAAATGTGTGCGTAGGGCAGGACAGCCATAGCGTCACTGATCAAACACAAGGCAACTGGAACGGCATAGCGGGGCGCATAGAGTTGCAGGCATCGCCGCTCATCTATCGCCGCCGCGTCACCACCGATCTCGCCACCGGCATGGCTCACATCACCCTCAACGACAAGACGTTTGACGTTCACGTGCCCAATGCCCGCCCGTGGAGCGAACATTCGCCGCAATTATACACCGCCATTGTCAACTATGGCGGCACGCCTGTCCGCCTCACCTTCGGCTTCCGGGAAGTAAGCATCAGCGGGCCGGACATTCTCTTGAACGGTCAGCCCATCCACCTGCGCGGCACCGTAGAGAACTGTTGCTTCCCCGAGACCGGCTACCCGCCTACGGATGTCGCTTCATGGGAGCGTATCTTCCAGAAATGCAAGGATTATGGTCTCAACCACATGCGTTTCCACAGCTACTGCCCGCCTGAAGCTGCCTTCATCGCTGCCGACCGCCTCGGCTTCTACCTACAGCCCGAAGGCCCCTCATGGCCCAATCATGGCGTGAAACTTGGCAATGGTATGGCCATCGACGAATACCTGACCTCCGAGTGCAAGGCCATCCTCGACACCTACGGTCATCACCCCTCGTTCATCATGCTTGCCGCTGGCAATGAACCCGCAGGTCACTGGGTGGACTGGGGCGTGCAGTTCTGCAAGGAGATGAAAGCCTACGACCCTTCGCGCATCTACACTACCGCCAGTGTGGGTGGCGGTTGGGAATGGGACCGCGGCTCGGAGTATCATGTCAAGGGCGGTGCGCGCGGATTGGAATGGAACCAACGGCAACCCTCTTCGGATGATGATTTCACCGCACAAATCTTGAATCCGAGAAATTTCAAGGGCACCGTCAACACTGAGCCTCTCATCTCCCACGAGCAAGGTCAGTGGTGTGCCTTCCCCGATTTTAAAGAGATTCCGCAGTACACAGGTGCTTACAAGGCCGCTAACTTCGAGATCTTTCGCGACTTGCTGGCTGCCAACGGAATGGCTGGGCAAGCCGAGAAATTCCTGATGGCCAGCGGACGTCTGCAAGTGTTGGCATACAAATATGAGATTGAACGTCATCTGCGCACGCCGCATTACGCTGGCTTCCAACTGCTCTCGCTCAACGACTATAGCGGTCAGGGCACGGCTCTCGTGGGAGCGCTCAATGTGCATTGGCGCGAGAAAGGTTACTGCACAGCCGACGAATGGCGCGAGTTCTGCAGCCCTGTCGTTCCCCTCGCCGCACTGCCGCGCTTCACCTTCTCCACCTCTGATACCATCCGTGCGCGTACATTATTATATAATATGAGTGGCGCTTCCGTCTCACAGTTGCGCTACACTATCGCCAATGCCGACCGTGTCTTGGCCGACGGCGTTTGTTCTGTAGGCGAAGACCTCGTTTTCGTTCCCTCAACCATCACTCGCCCCGCCAAGCTCACCCTTACGCTCACTGCTGCGGGTCATAGCAACCACTGGAACCTATGGGTTTATCCGGAGTGCCTCACCCCCGCCCCCTCTCCCGTGGGAGAGGGGAGCTTTAAGGGCGAGAGGAACCTTAGAGAGGGGGCGAAATGTTCTGAGCAAGCGTCCGCTTCCCATCTTCCAAAGGTAATCACCCCCTCCCTCACAGGGAGGGGAAGGGGTGGTTCTTCTATTGACTCCGCTTTATTTTTATTATCCCAGGGTCACGATGTTCTCCTCTGTGCCGCCGGACAAATCAAGTACGGCGCTGATGTCGTGCATCGCTTCCTTCCTGTGTTCTGGAACACCTCTTGGTTCAAGATGAAACCGCCGCACACGACGGGCGCCTATATTCAGGCCGACCATCCCGTCTTTCGCGACTTCCCTACCGACGACTGGCAGGACTTGCAGTGGTGGGAGCTGACGAACCGCGCGCAGTGCATGAACCTCGCCGAGTTCCCCGCCGACTATCAGCCTATCGTGCAACCCATCGACACTTGGCATTTAAGCCGCAAATTAGGCATGATGATTGAGGCTCGCGTGGGCAAAGGACGGCTCCTGCTCACTACATTTGACATCACCAGCGACCTTGACCGCCGCATTGTTGCCCGTCAGCTGCGTCAAAGTATCCTAAACTACATGAATAGTGATGCTTTCCAGCCCTCGCTCGTCCTTGATCCTGATGTCCTTCGTCACCTCTTCGAACGCGAAGCCCCGGCTGTCAATATGTTTACCAACGAATCGCCCGACGAACTCAAGCCTAAGTTCGCCAATCCGTGATTTGGGTTTAGTGCGCTTCGAGCCAGTTGGTTCCCCAACCAGCGTCAGCGATGAGGGGCACGCGCATCTGCACGGCGCCTTGCATCTCCTCAATGACAATCTTCTCGACGCGGTCGCGTTCTTCGGGTAAGACGCTGAAGTTGAGTTCATCGTGTACCTGAAGTATCATTTTCGAGCGGAGGTTTTCTTCGGTAAAGCGGCGGTGGATCCGTACCATTGCCACTTTGATGATGTCGGCAGCGGAGCCTTGGATGGGCGAGTTGATAGCATTGCGCTCAGAAAGACCGCGCACAGTGGCATTGGCAGAATTGATGTCGCGCAGGTAACAGCGCCGTCCGAGGATGGTCTCGGTGTAGCCCAACTGACGCGCCTTGTCGATGCTCTCCTGCATGAAGGCATGGACGCGGGGGTAGGTGAGGAAATAGTTGTCGATGAGTGCCTTGGATTCGCTCCGGCTGATGCCGAGGCGTTCGGTGAGACCGAAGGCTGTGATACCGTAGATGATGCCGAAGTTGGCGGTCTTGGCACGTCCGCGTTCCTCGCGTGTCACCTCAGTGATGTCTTTATGGAAAATCTTGGCGGCAGTGGCGGCATGAATGTCGTGACCGAGACGGAAATCCTCAATGAGGCTCTCGTCGCCGCTGAGATGTGCCATGATGCGCAGTTCCACCTGAGAGTAGTCGGCAGAGAAGAAGAGGTGCCCGGACTCGGGGACGAAGGCGCGGCGAATCTCCTTGCCGTCGTCGGTGCGCACGGGTATATTCTGGAGGTTGGGGTTACTGCTGGAGAGACGTCCCGTGGCTGTCACGGTCTGGTTGAAGCTGGTGTGTATGCGGCCCGTGCGCGGATTGATGAGCTTGGGCAGGGCGTCAAGGTAGGTGCTGATGAGCTTCTGTTTGCCGCGGTAGTCAAGAATTTTGTCGACGATAGGGTGCTTGGAGCGGATGCGCTGGAGTACCTCTTCGTTGGTAGAGTAGGCGCCCGTCTTGGTCTTCTTGGCATTGGGCATGAGCTTGAGGCGGTCAAAGAGCACCTCGCCGACCTGTTTGGGTGAACCTATATTGAACTCCGTGCCTGCTTGGGCATAGATCTCTTGCTCCAAATCTGCAAGTCCTGTAGTGAGCACATCGCTGGCCTGTCGCAGTGCCTCGGTGTCGAGACAGACTCCCGTGAGCTCCATGTCTGCAAGCACGGGCATCAGGGGCATCTCCACCTCTTCAAAGAGACGGCTTGAACCCTCGGCTTCAAGCATGGGCTCGAAGACGTGCTTGAGGCGCAGGGTGATGTCGGCATCTTCGGCGGCGTAGGGACAGACATCCTCGATGGGCACTTCGCGCATGGTTTTCTGTGGTTTGCCGCGTTCCTTGGTGCCGATGAGGGTGTCGATGTGAATGGTCTTGTAGTGCAGGTAGGCTTCGGCGAGATAATCCATTCCATGACGCATCTCTGGCTGGAGAAGATAATGTGCTATCATCGTGTCCCACATGGGCTCGGCGAGACGAATGTCATAGTTGGCGAGGACTTCGAGGTCATATTTGATGTTTTGCCCTACCTTCAGGATTGTCGGACTCTCGTAAAGCGGACGGAAAGTGTCAACGATAGCCTGTGCCTCATTGCGATCTTCGGGGACGGGAACATAGTAAGCCTCTCCTTCCTTGACGGCGAAGCTAAGCCCGACCAGTTCGGCATCAATAGGCTCTGTGCTCGTAGTCTCGGTGTCGAGGCTCACCTCGGTGGAAGCGAGGAGAAGGGCGAGAAGGTCGGCACGTCCAGAAGGGGTGTCGACGAGGTGATAAAGCCCCCTTTCCTGTTCCCCCTCCTCAAGGGGAAGTGCGGAAACTTGCGCTGAAAGAGGCTCTTGAGGTGTGTCGTTTATCGCGAACAGATCAAGCTGTCCATCCGTTGGAGATGGGGTTTTAAATTCTCCGCCAGTAGTCTTTGGTGACCGCTCCCTCCCTGATAGGGAGGGCGGGGGGAGAGTCTGCCCCCCGAACTTGCGGTTGATGAGGCTGTTCATCCCGAGGTCGGAGAACTTGGCAATGAGCGCCTCGCGGTCGGGCTCCTCGCAGGCGAGGGCGTCCATGTCGAGGGTGATGGGGACGTCAGTGACAATCTGTGCAAGCCAGCGCGAGAGGCTGATTTGCTCGCGGTTCTCCGTGACTCGTTCCTTTAACTTTCCTTTGAGCTGGTCGGCGTTGGCAAGGAGGTTGTCGATGGAGCCGAACTGCTGGATGAGCGAAGCGGCCGTCTTCTCGCCCACGCCTGGACAGCCAGGGATGTTATCAGAGGCGTCGCCCATAAGGCCGAGAATGTCTACGACCTGCGAGGGATTGTCGATTCCCCATTTGGCACACACTTCGGCAGGTCCGAGAATGTCGAAACCCACGCCCATATTCTTGGGCTTGAACATCCGAACGTGTTCTGAGACGAGCTGACCGTAGTCCTTGTCAGGCGTCATCATGTAGGTCTCAATACCTTGTGCCTCAGCTTGGGCCGCAAGGGTGCCGATGACATCATCGGCCTCGTAGCCAGCAACTTCGAGAATAGGAATACGGTAGGCGGTGAGGATGTCCTTGATGACGGGCACACCGAAACGGATGGCTTCGGGCGTCTCCTCACGCTGAGCCTTGTAGGGCGGGTAGGCTTCGTGACGGAAAGTGCCACCATGCGGGTCAAAAGCTACGCCAAGGTGCGTAGGATGTTCTTTGTTCAGCACTTCTTCGAGGGTGTTGAAGAAGCCGAAGACAGCAGAGACATTCTCGCCGCGGCTGTTGATGCGCGGGTTCTTGATGAGACCGTAGTAGGCACGGTAGATGAGGGCGTAGGCGTCAAGAAGGAAGAGGGACATAAGGCTTAATGAATGATTAGGGAAGCTTGCGAATGAGGGTGAGGCCGTCGCGAAGGGGGAGAATGACCCTCTCTACGGCGGGGTCGGCGGCTATGAGATCGTTGAAGGCAAGGATACCCTGAAGCTGTGCTTCCTTGCCATTGTGTGGAGAGGAACCCTCGGGAGCGCTCGGCACGGAGTGACGCTTCATGCTTGAAGAACCCTCGGGCACGGTAACTACCTGACCGTCCCAAAGCGTGTTGTCGGCAATGATGAAGCCGCCGGGACGAACGAGGGGCAGCACGGCGCGATAGTAGTCAACATATTGACGCTTGTCGGCATCGATGAAGACGAGATCAAAGGGAGACTCTCCCCCAAGCCTCACCCCTAACCCCTCTCCCGTGGGAGAGGGGAACTTTTGGGAGGGAGCGATTACCGATGACTCTGTGAAAGCGGATGCCTGCTCAGAACATACCGCTCCCTCCCTTATAGGGAGGGCGGGGGGAGAGTCCGCCAATATCTCCAACGCATCCCCAATATGCAGCCTTATGCGGTCAGCCCAAGGTGAGTTCTCCAGCCAAGGGCGGGTGAATTCCTCTTGTTCATCGTTAATCTCGATGGTATGGAGCACGGCATCAGGATTGAGGGCACTGGCCATGCACAAGGCGCTGTAACCAGTGAATGTACCTATCTCGAGGACTGTCTTGGGACGAATCATGTGAACCAACATCGCGAGTACCCGTCCTTGCAGATGACCACTGGCCATGCGTGGGTAGTTGAGGTGGAGGTTGGTGGCACGCCAGAGCCTGTGTAGGTAATCTGGCTCCGGATCGATGTGCGCAAGGATATAGTCCTCAAGATTCATTGTCCATTCTCCATTGTCCATTGTCCATTCTCCATTGTCCATTGTCTATTATTCATTTCCCATTACTATAGCTTCCACGGCCAAGCGGTAGCTGTCGAGGCCGAAGCCGCAGATGACGCCACGACAGGCAGCGCTGATGAAACTGTGGTGGCGGAATTCCTCGCGCTGATGAACGTTGGAGATATGCACTTCGATGACGGGTGTCGTGATGGCGCGGATGGCATCGTGAAGGGCTACGCTTGTATGCGTGTAGGCTCCTGCATTGAGGATAATGCCGTCGGCGCTAAAACCTATAGCATGAAGGCGATCGATGAGCTCGCCCTCGCAATTGCTTTGGAAGTAGCCGAACTGCACATCGGGATAGCGCTGGCGCAGGGCGTCGTAGTATTCGTCGAAGGAACGCGATCCATAGACACCCGGCTCGCGGCGACCGAGCAGGTTCAGGTTGGGACCATTGATGATTTCAATCTTTTTCATTGTATGGGAAGGTTCTGAGGTGCTGAGGTTATAAGGTGCGTTGTACAACATAATTGATATACTGCTGCAAGGCTTGCGCTACGTCACGGTTGCGGAGGTTGTCAAGGAGGGCTACAGCTTCGTTGCGCAGGCGTTGCATCTCTGACTCGGCAAAACGAACGCCGCCACGTTGAATGGCGAAGGTGACGAGCTCCTGTATCTCGAGACGTGAGGCTTCGTGAGCACGTACCTTCAGCGCCAGCCGACGATGGTAGTCGTCGCAGCCGTCGAGCGCGTAGAGCACGGGCAGGGTGAGTTTGCCTTCCTGCATATCGTTACCTTTTGGCTTGCCAACGTTTAAGCTCTCGTCGAAGTCGAAAATATCATCCCGCATCTGGAAGCAGAGGCCGACGAGATGTCCGATGCGCTGGAGCGTCTGTACGGTGCTGTCGTCGCCGCCGCCCAAGCGTGCCCCGAGGTAGGCACAAGTGGCAAAGAGGGCTGCTGTCTTCTTGGAGATCACCTCGTAGTATGCATCGCGACTGAAGGTGCTACGTTGAGTGTTGCCTAACTGTAGCAGTTCGCCGTCGGCCAATGTCTGTCCGAGTTGCGCCATACGTTCGACAGCTTCGAGATGATGGGTGAGGGCAATTTCCGAGAGGGCTTTTGAGGTGATGAAATCGCCGACGAGGACAGCGGCTTTGTTGTCGAAAAGCGCATTGACAGAACGCTGTCCGCGTCGCATATCACTTTCGTCAACCACGTCGTCATGCACGAGACTGGCCGTGTGAAGCATTTCCAGACCTGCGGCAGCATGCATGACCTCTTCAGTTACGCTGCCAGCTTCCTTTGCACACAGCAGGACGAGTGTCGGGCGCATCATTTTGCCGAGTTTACGTGTCAGGTGTTCGAGTGCTGCCGATAGCAGGGCGTTATCGGATTGCAGTGCAGAGCGGAAATACTGTTGGTAGCTTTCGAGCTCCGTCAGGATGGGTTTACGGATAGTTTCTAACATATTTCGGGTACAAAAGTAGTAAAAAGTTTAAAGTTTAAGGTTTAAAGTTTAAAGTTTTTGCGTGGAAACATTTATTTTTCACTTTTCATTCTTTCATTTTCCACTTTTTGATTACCTTTGCTACCGAAATGAGCACAGTTATTTATCCTTCGCCCATTTTCGGGCCTGTTCACAGTCGCCGTCTCGGCGTTTCGCTCGGAATCAATCTTCTGCCGAACGACGGTAAGGTTTGCACCTTCGATTGTATCTATTGTGAGTGCGGTCTTAATGCCACTCATCGTCCGCACGCTCCGCTGCCGACGCGTGAAGCCGTGCGTGAAGCTTTGGAGGAGCGCCTGCAGCGGATGACCGTCGAAGGCCCTCGTCCTGACGTCCTGACTTTTGCCGGCAATGGCGAACCCACGACGCATCCGCAGTTTGCTGCTATCATTGATGACACCATCGCTTTGCGCGACCGCTATTTTCCCAAGGCGCATATCAGCGTGCTCTCCAACGCCACGCAGATCCTCTGCCAAGAGGTTCACGATGCGCTGATGCGCGTGGATAATAATATCCAGAAGCTCGACACGGTGAACCTTGATTTCATCCATCGTGTGGATCGCCCCACTGGTCATTACGACCTCAATGCCATCGTCGAGTGCCTGGCCGCTTTCAATGGTCATGTCATCATCCAAACGATGTTCCTGCGCGGTACGGATGCCGAGGGAATAGATGTGACGAATACATCGGCACAATATGTTGACCCGTGGTTAGCTGCCTTGCAGCGGATCAGCCCTGAGAAAGTGATGATTTACACGATTGACCGAGAGACGCCCATCGCGAGCCTTGAAAAGGCAACGCCCGCCGAGCTGGACGGAATAGCCGAGCGCGTACGGGCATTGGGCGTGGAATGTTCGGTGGCCTATTGAGGCACGCTGGATGTCAGGCCAAATAATCTTTAGGGTAAGGCATCCGTGCGCAGTCGGGACAGACACCTTTGACAAGGAAATTGACGCTTTCGGCCTCAAAGCCTTCTGGCATCTCAAGGTGCGGGATGTGAAGGCTGCGAAAGCAGAAAGTGCGCTGACAGCGAAGACAATAGAAATGGACGTGCTGGTCATCGAGCGTGCACTCGTCATGTCCCTCACAGAGCTCATATTTCGCCATGCCCGAACCGTCTTCGATGGCGTGGACAAGGTGATTGGCGAGGAAAAGCGTCAGCGTGCGGAAAATGGACGAGCGATCTACCGTGTCCAACTCATCGTCCAGTTCGCGCAACGACATTGGATGACGGTGCTTAGCCAAAGCACGATAGACCAGCAGACGCGTTGAGGTCGGCTTAACTCCACGGGATTCGAGGACAGAAGCAGACCCACCCCCCTGCCTGTCCGTCCTCGGCTTAGGAGTTAAGCCTCGGTCGCTCGGGGAACTTGACATTAAGTCAACTTCCTCTTCCCTCGCTACCCTTGTAGGGAGGGGAGTAGATAGTTTTGAAGTTGAGTGATTATTTTCGTTCATAGAATATGTTTCTATTCATGACAGGTGACCACTCTCCCCCTTGAGGGGGAGCGGGGAGGGGGTCTTAGTAATGAAAACTCGAACCGCCAAGGAATTCGCGGAGCAGCGATGTTAATGGAATCTGTTTCTGTGGTATGGGCTCGAAGAAACCAACAAGCTGTCTTAGCCTCCAAGCTGTTTCGTAGGCGGGGTCACTTTCAGGAACCTGTTCCAACAGTGGCAGAACATAATGGCGTAGCACGGCAAGCTCGTAAAGCAGGGCGCTGTTGATCATGCGGTCGCAATTCTCCTGGAATGGGAAAATCCATTTCTCCTCACCCGCTCGCACGCTGGGCCAGCGGATGATGGTCTCAGAAGCCGAATAACCTCGGAATTTAAAATCACGTATGATGCGGCGCAACAAGCGGTTATCGGACTTTGATATCTCGCGATGTTCATCAAGTTTGATTGTCGTGAGTGCCGAGACGTAAAGTTGGTATTTCTCTTGCTGCGGGATTGAGGGCGTCAAAGCGGGATTGAGGGCGTGAATACCTTCGATGACCAGAACTTCCTTGTCTTTAAGTTGAATCTCTCGTCCTCCGGTCTTACGTTGTCCCGTATGGAAGTCAAAGCTCGGCAACTGTACCTTTTCGCCACGGAGTAATGTCGTCAACTGCTCATTGAAAAAAGCAATATCAAGAGCTTCGAGACATTCATAGTCATATTCGCCTTTCTCGTCACGTGGCGTGTCCTCACGATTGACAAAATAGTCGTCCAACGATATCATCTGGGGGCGCAGACCGCAAGCCGCTAATTGTACGGCCAAGCGCTTGCAGGTTGTGGTTTTGCCGCTGCTACTGGGGCCTGCCAGTAGCACGATACGGCTACCCCTGGATTCGATATCATCGGCCACGGCAGCGATGCGGCGCTCTTGCAAGGCTTCTACTACGTTTATGAGTTGTGTGGCGTAACCAGCGCGTACAACGTTATTGAGCTCGGCCACGGTGCACAGCCCCACAATCTCTTGCCAGTGCCGCTGCTCCTCCATTACAGCTTCCAGTTTGGTCATGTCGCTATTTTTTTGTTATAGACAATCTACTCATCTTTGATGAGTTGTAGCATCTTAGTCAATTCTTCCATACCCTCCGAAGCACCTTTCTTGATGTGGCGGTAACGATGGCCGCTTGTCCAAGGCACATCCTGGGGGTCGATAAGGTATACGGGAGCGTGGTTGGGTACAAATTGTACCAAGCCTGCCGCAGGATAAACGTTGAGGCTTGTGCCGATAACCACGAAGATGTCGGCCTGCGAGGAGATGTCCGCAGCGCGCTCAATTTCGGGCACCGCTTCGCCAAACCACACGATGAAGGGTCGCAACTGGCTGCCGTCGGCGGCCTTGTCGCCCATGTGTATGTCCATGTGGTCGGCATTGAGGGTCACGATTTGCTTCGGGTCGTTGGGGCGGTATGTCGAAGTGGCTTTCATCAGTTCGCCATGCAGGTGAATGACGTTGGTGGAGCCGGCGCGTTCGTGCAGATCATCAACGTTTTGTGTGATGACGGTCACGTCGAAGTCCTTCTCCAGCGCAGCCACTAACTCATGTCCTCGGCAGGGCTTGACTAAGGGTAGTTGCCGCCGGCGCTCGTTGTAGAAGTCGATCACCAGCTGGGGATTGCGTTCGTAGCCTTCAATGGTTGCTACGTCCTCAACGCGGTACTGCTCCCACAAGCCACCAGAGTCGCGGAAGGTGCTGATGCCGCTCTCAGCGGACATCCCTGCACCAGTAAGAATAACCAGTTTTTTCATGTTTTCTCTCGTTTTGGCGCAGCAAAAGTAGCGAAAAAGACGTTGCGAACAAAAGAAGTAGATAAAAAAAACTAAAAAAACACGTTTACTGAGCAAAAGATGAAAGAAAAGCAGTACCTTTGCGCGCGAAAATCGCGTCACGCGCACGCATACATATATTTATTAAGGTATAACAACAAGCAAAAATGAATAAAATCAGTTACGCACTGGGCCTTGGTATCGGACAGCAGCTCAAGAGCATGGGCATCGAGGATTTCAGTGTTCAGGATTTCACGCAGAGTATTTGCGATGTGCTCACAGGTGCCGAGCCTGCCATCTCACACCGCGAGGCACAGAAGCTGCTCAACGAGTATTTCGACAAGCAGGCTCGCAAGCAGTCTGAGGGTGCCATCGCCGAGGGTAAGGTGTTTCTCGAAGCCAACGCCAAGAAAGAAGGTGTCGTCACCACGAAAAGCGGTCTGCAGTATCAGGTGCTCCGCGAGGGTACGGGTCGCAGCCCCAAGGCCACGGACAAGGTGCGCTGCCACTATGAGGGTACGCTCATCAACGGCACTGTATTCGACAGCAGTTACCAGCGAGGCGAACCGGCTGACTTCCCCCTCGACGGCGTTATTCCCGGTTGGACCGAGGGCGTGCAACTGATGAAAGAAGGTGCCAAATACCGTTTCTTTATCCCTTATCTCCTTGGCTACGGCGAGCGCGGTGCGGGTAGTAGCATACCTCCGTATTCCACCCTCATCTTCGACGTGGAACTTGTCAAGGTTCTTTAAGTTAATCGACAACAATTTTTTAACCCTAATAACAAAACAACAAAAAACAATGAAAAAGATTACATTTTTCCTCGCAGTGGCTATGGCTGTTGTCATGACCTCTTGCAACCAGTCGGCTCCCAATGCAAGCCTTAAGACAGACATCGACACCCTCAGCTATGCCATCGGCATGAGCCAGACCCAGGGTCTGAAGGAGTATCTTTCCATGCGCATGGGCATCGACACGACCCTCGTTGATGACTTCCTCAAAGGTTTCTATGAGAGCGTCAAGTCTGCTGACAACAAGAAGAAGGCTGCTTACTACGCTGGTATTCAGATCGGTCAGCAGGTCAGCCAGGGTATGGTCAAGAACATCAACCAGATGATCTTCGGCGAAGACAGCACGCAGACCATCAATGAGGACAACGTCTATGCAGGTTTCATGGCTGCTGTTGCCGGCAAATTCGATATCATGACTCTCGACTCTGCTAACAACTATGTCCAGACCAACATGGAAACCATCCAGAATGCCGCCAAGCAGAAGGCTTATGCCGAGAACAAGGAAGCTGGCGAGAAGTTCATGGCTGAGATCGCCAAGAAGGAAGGTATCAAGGAGCTCGGCGATGGTGTGTACTACGAGGTCATCACCGAAGGCAAGGGCGAAGTTGCTGCTGACACCTGCCGCGTGAAGGTTCACTACGAGGGTACGCTCATCGACGGCACGGTCTTCGATGGCAACATGGACGGCGAACCCGCTACTTTTGGCGCCAGCCAGGTCATCCCCGGCTTCAAGGCTGCTCTCACCACCATGCCCGTTGGTTCCAAGTGGAAGGTTTACATTCCCCAGGAGCAGGCTTACGGTCCTCAGGACATGGGTAATATTAAGCCCTTCAGCGCCCTTATCTTCACCATTCAGTTGGAAGGCATCGAGAAGTAAACGATGAAAGGACTCAAGTTCATTGCTATCGCCCTCGGTCTACTGGTGTGCGTCAGCACCAATGCGGCCAAGAAAGCGAAGAAGAGCAAGAAAGCAGTTGAGGTTGTCAAGGTCGACACGGTCAGCATGGATGTGTTCAGCTATGCTTACGGTATCGCACAGACCAACGGACTGATGAACTATCTCGTGCAGCGTCTCGGCGTCGACACGACATACATCAGCTATTTCCTCAGCGGCTTCGATGATCCGACGATCGACGAGCAGACCAAGCAGATGAAGGCCTACACCGCTGGCAAAGACATCCGTCAGCAGGTGGAGAACCAGATTGTCGCGCAGGCCAACCGTCAGGTTAATGACAGCGTCAATCTTATCAACAAGGAACGCTTCGTTCAGGGTTTCCGTGCAGCCATTGCTGGTGATGCAACCATGACCAGCGACAGCGCTCAGGCTCTCGCCACGAAACAACTTGACTACTACAACAGTGTCAAGATGGAGGCCAAGTACGGTAAAAACCGTATAGAAGGTGAGGAATTCCTCAAGGCCAATGCCAAGAAGGATAGCGTCGTCACCACCGAGAGCGGCTTGCAGTACAAGATCCTCACTGCTGGTACGGGTGCTGTGCCTACAGCTACACAGAAGGTCAAGGTCAACTACGAAGGTCGCCTCATCGACGGTACGGTCTTCGATAGTTCCTACAAGCGCAACCAGCCCGCCACCTTCGGCTGCAACCAGGTCATCAAGGGATGGACGGAAGCGCTGACCAAGATGCCTGTGGGTTCCAAGTGGGAGCTCTACATCCCGCAGGAGCTCGCCTACGGTTCACGCGAGGCAGGCAAGATTCCGCCCTTCTCTATGCTCATCTTCACCGTTGAGCTGCTGGAAATTGTTGAATAAACAAGCTTAAAAACTACAAAAAGACACCAAAATCCGCTTTTGGTGTCTTTTTTTTCGTTAAAAGGCTTGTCAATCGAGACTTTTTGCTTACTTTTGCGAGCAAATAGACACTATAAACATTAACCAGCATGGAAAAAATCGACAGTCTTGACAAGAAAATCCTTGAGATCATCACCCGCAACGCCCGCATTCCTTTCAAAGATGTGGCAGCAGAATGTGGCGTTTCGCGCGCAGCCATTCATCAGCGCGTGCAGCGACTCGTGGACATCGGCGTCATCATCGGATCAGGCTATGATGTCAATCCCGTGATGCTCGGTTACAACACTTGCACCTACGTCGGCATTACCCTCGAACGCGGTTCGATGTACAAGCGCGTCGTTGGCGAATTCGAGAAGATTCCTGAGATTGTAGAATGTCACTTCACGACAGGCCCCTACACGATGCTCGTCAAGCTTTACGCCCGCGACAATGCACACCTCATGGAACTCCTCAACAACCGCTTGCAGGAAATCGAGGGCGTCATCTCCACTGAGACGCTCATTTCCCTCAAACAGAGCATCAAGAAGGAAGTGCCCATTGGCCTCTCCGAAGCCGACATCGCAGCCATCAAAGCTCTCACCGCCAAGAAGGTTGCCCTCGTCTCCGACACCGCTGAAGATTAAGTATCTGTTCCCGAGGTTTCTTCCGAGGGCTTACACCTATGTTCAACTGGAAATCCGCATACGCCACCTTCCACGACTCCTTCCCCGGGAGCCGCCGCACACCCGTCATCGGTATCACGGGCAACTTTGGCGACAAAGGTTGCGAGCTGGCTGAGGGCTATTTCGAGAGCGTGCGCCGTGCCGGTGCCACGCCTGTCATCTTGCCCCCGACAGAGGACCGTGATACCATCGTGACGATGCTCGACAGCATCGATGGTCTCCTCCTCTCCGGCGGTGCTGACCTCAACCCCCTTTATCTCGGCGAAGAGCCCGTCCCCGCCCTCGGCAGTATCAATCCTCGTCGCGATCTCTTCGAGCTTCTGCTCATCCGTCTGGCCTTCGACCGCCAGCTTCCCATCTTCGGCATCTGTCGTGGCATTCAAATGCTCGCTGCCGCCCTTGATGGCTCCATTTGGCAGGATTTGGCCACTGCCGCCTCTTCAGAAGGCGGTTCCTCCGCCTTCGTCCTTCCTTTGCTCAAGCACAGCCAAGCCCTCGACCGCGCTGTTGCCTCTCATAGCGTCAGCATCGCTGATGGCTCCTTGCTCCATTCCATCATGGGCGCGACGACACTTGCTGTCAATAGCTTCCATCATCAAGCCGTCCGTGAGCCAGGACCTCATCTCCGCATCTGTGCTCGCTCTGGCGATGGTGTCATTGAAGCAGTAGCATCCACCGAGCACAAGAGCATCCTTGGTGTGCAGTGGCATCCCGAGTGCTTCTGTCTCGCTGGCGATGAGACCATGATGCCCCTCTTCCGCTGGCTGGCCGACGAAGCTGCCAACTACCGCGAGGCACGCCGTATCCACAGCCGCGTTCTCACCCTCGACAGCCATTGTGATACGCCGATGTTCTTCGACCAGAACATTCATTTCGACCAGCGCGATCCTCGCATCCTCGTAGATCTGCACAAGATGACTGAAGGAGGCCTCGATGCCAGCATCATGGTCGCCTACATCCCACAGGGACCTCGCACTCCTGAAGGTCACGCTGCGGCCACTGCTTACGCCGACAGCCAGCTCCGCCGTGTCGAGGAGATGGTTCAATCCATGCCGTTGGTGGATGACGCTTTCCCCACTGTCTCCCTCGCTCGCACCCCCGCCGACCTATACCGCCTCAAGGCAGCAGGCCAACACGCCATCATGCTCGGCATAGAGAATGGCTACGCCATCGGTCGCGACCTCTCGCTACTGCGCCACTTCAAGGAAGACCACGGGATTGTTTACATGACGCTCTGCCACAACGGCAACAACGACATCTGCGGTTCGGCACGTCCTCGCGAGGGCGAGGCCTTGGAAGGCGTCTCGGATTTCGGTGCCGATGTCATCCGTGAGATGAATCGTCTTGGCATCATGGTTGACCTCTCCCACGCCAGTGAGCGCAGCTTCTACGATGCATTGGACATCAGCACCACGCCCATCGTCTGCTCCCATTCCTCCGCCCGTGCCCTCTG
Source organism: uncultured Prevotellaceae bacterium (assembly GCA_947307015.1). Classification (GTDB taxonomy): domain Bacteria; phylum Bacteroidota; class Bacteroidia; order Bacteroidales; family Bacteroidaceae; genus Physcousia. The sequence goes on from CAMZHV010000023.1 coordinate 23,780, forward strand.
CGACCATCCGCGCAACCTCACCGACGACCAGCTGCGTGCCCTCGCGGCGAAAGGTGGCGTAGCACAGGTCACCTTCTACAATGGTTTCCTCCGCACAGATGGCGAAGCCTCCATTCTCGATGCTGTCGCTCATCTCAACCACATGATTGCTGTGGCAGGAATCGAACACGTAGGCATTGGCACCGACTTCGACGGCGACGGCGGCGTGCCCGGTCTCGCCTCAGCCTCTGAGCTTATCAACTTCACCCGCCGACTCTTGCGTGAACGTTACAACGAAGATGACCTACGCATGATTTGGGGCGGTAATTTCCTGAGGGTGATGGAACAAGGGAAGACACTCCCCCCGCCCTCCCTATAAGGGAGGGAGCAATCACCTTCAAGAACAGATTATTATGAATATGTTAGAAATATATAACTCGACTCCGAAACATTTTGCTCCCTCCCTTATAGGGTGCCAGGAAGACGGAACTATTCAGTGTTCCGGCAGGACTGGTTCGGGGGGAGAGTCTGTTTTTCTCCTTCTTTTCCTCCTCCTTTTCTCTGCTTGCACCGGCACCACCAAATCGGGCTCCAGTACCGCTGACACCATCCCTCTGGCTGCGGCTCCGACCTTCGTTGCCGACTCTGCGATGGCTTACGTCGTGGCGCAGTGCGACTTTGGTGCTCGTGTGCCAGGCTCTGCTGCCCACGATGCTTGTGGTGATTGGATTGTCTGCCAGTTCCAGCGCTTCGGCGCGGAGGTCAGCGAGCTGCGCACCTCCCTCAAGGGCTACGACGGTAAGGCCATGCCTTGCCGTAACATTCAGGCACGCCTCAACCCAGATGCCGCCGACCGCATCCTCATCACCGCCCACTGGGACAGCCGTGCATGGGCCGACAACGACCGCAACGCCGCCAACCACCATACGCCCGTCTTGGCCGCCAACGATGGCGCTTCGGGTGTGGCTGTGATGCTCGAGATGGCGCGTCTCATCAGTACTAAGGGACTGAACTATGGTGTTGATTTCGTGTGCTTTGACCTTGAAGATCAAGGCACGCCTCAGTGGGCTGACGATAGCAGCGATGAGGGCGATGAAGATACTGGTTTCTGGTGCCTCGGCTCCAAATATTGGGCTGAGCAGGCCTTTGCCGTCGGCTACCATGCCCGCTATGCTATCAACCTCGACATGGTCGGTGGCCGTGACAGTCGCTTCCTCATGGAAGGTTTTTCACGGCATTATGGGCAGACGCTCGTCAACATGATCTGGCATCTTGCCGAACAGCTCGGCTATGGCGCTTACTTCCCCCTGCGCAATACTGGTTATGTCACTGACGACCATGTTCCCATCAACCGCATCGCAGGTATTCCTGCCATCGACATTATCCCTCATTTCGAGGACCTCTTCTCCAGTAGTTTCGGCCCCACATGGCACACCGTCAATGACACGCCTGAGAATATAGATCTCGAAGTCATGCGCGCCGTGGGGCAAACACTTTTGCAACTCATTTATAATGATAATGAATAAAGAAATTAACGCCCTCCAAGACGAAATCATCGAAGAGTTTTCCGACTTTGATGATTGGATGGATCGCTACCAACTCCTCATCGACCTCGGCAACGAACAGCAGCCGCTGCCCGAAGCCGACAAGAACGAACAGAACCTCATTGAGGGTTGCCAGAGCCGTGTGTGGCTCGTTGCCGATCTCACGCCCGACGGCCTTGTGCATTTCCGTGCCGAGAGCGACGCCCTCATCGTCAAAGGCATCGTCACGCTCCTTATCCGCGTCCTCAGCGACCACACACCGCAGGAGATTCTTGATGCCGACCTCTATTTCATCGAGCGCATCGGCCTCCGCGAACACCTCTCGCCCACCCGTAGCAATGGCCTTCTCGCCATGCTCAAACAGATGAAGGCATACGCTTTGGCCTACAGCGTAATGAAATGAAAAGTGAAGACCTTCACTTTTCACCTCATCATGGTAACTTGAGTTTTTCACTTTTCATTCATTCACTTTTCACTTCATGGAAACGACAAGACAAAATAAAATAGCCCGCTTGATTCAGAAAGAATTGAGCGACATCTTTCAGCGTCAGACGCAGTCCACACGCGGCGTGCTTGTCAGTGTCAGCGTCTGCCGCATCAGCCCCGACATGAGCGTCTGTCGCGCCTACCTCAGTATCTTCCCCAGCGAACGTGCCGAGGAGATTTGTGCCAACATCAATGCCAATGTCCGCGAGATACGCTACGAGCTCGGACAGCGCACACGCCACCAGCTCCGCATCATCCCTGAACTTAAGTTCTTCGTCGACGATAGTCTCGACTACGCGGAAAATATAGATAAATTGTTGCAGACCCCCTCCCCGCTCCCCCTTAAGGGGGAGGGTGATCACTCCTAAAATTGGGATTATTATCTCTGCTCATGGGAAAGAATGCGTCCAGTCACACACATTCAACTCCCTCCCTTACAGGGAGGGTGAGGGGTGGGTCTTTTTATTTCCCTTTTTTCCTTGCTCGCCGCTACCTCTTCTCGCGCAAGAGTCACCACACCATCAATATCATCTCCGGCATCTCCCTCTGCGGGGTGGCGCTGGCGACGGCAGCCTTGGTGGTGACGCTCTCCGTGTTCAATGGTTTCCGCGACATGGTCGCCTCCTTCTTCACCGCTTTCGACCCAGAGCTCAAGGTCACGCTCTCTGAGGGCAAGACCATTGCAGCCGACGACCCGTCGCTCGTCGCCCTGCGCGCCTACGATGGCATTGAGGTCTACACAGAAGTCCTTGAAGACCAGGCGCTCATCGTAGGTAACGAGCGGCAGTGGGTCATCACCATCAAGGGCGTCGAGGACAACTTTCAGGAGCAGGCCGATCTCGATGCTATCCTCTATGGCGACGGCGAGTTTGTCCTCCATGCCGATGTCCTCGAATACGGCGTCATGGGCATACGCCTGGCTGCTCAGCTCGGCCTCGGCACCTCCTACGAGGGCGGCTTGCCTATCTATGCGCCTCGTCGTGGCGAGCGTGTCAACCTGAGCAACCCCATGCAGAGCTTCATGCAGGATGAGCTCTATTCCCCTGGCGTCGTCTTTGCCGTCAACCAGAACCACTACGACGCCAACTATATCATCACCTCCATCGCCTTCGCCCGTCGCCTCTTCGATCAGCAGGGCATGGTCAGCGCCGTGGAGCTGCGCCTCAAGCCCGGCATCAGCGTCAGCCGTGCACAGTCAGACATCCGCGCCCTCCTTGGCGACCGCTTCCTCGTGGAGAACCGCTACGAGCAGCAGGCCGACACTTTCCGCATCATGCAGGTCGAGAAGTTCATCGCTTACCTCTTCCTCACCTTCATCCTTCTCGTCGCCTCGTTTAACATCATCGGCTCTCTGTCGATGCTCATGATTGACAAGCGCGCCGACGTGCAGACGCTCCGCAGTCTCGGTGCCAACGACCAGCAGATCTCGCGAATCTTCCTCCTTGAAGGCTGGCTCATCAGTGGCTTTGGAGCCCTCCTTGGTATCGCTGTAGGCCTCCTCCTCTGCTGGCTGCAGATGCAGTACGGCTTCGTCAAGCTCGGCGAGAGCGAAGGCTCCTTCGTCGTCGATGCCTATCCCGTTAGCGTCAACGCCACGGATCTCCTCCTCACCTTCGCCACGGTCCTCGTCGTGAGTCTCCTTGCCGTCTGGCTCCCCGTGCGCCGCATGACCCGTCATCTCCTTTCTGAGAATTAAAGAATCTTTAAATACTGTATTATGAACCGTTTAATTTCTTTTATTGTCATTGCTTTACTATCCATTTCCGTAACAGCACAGGACTTGATTGTTGCCAAACAGGGCGATCCCGTTAAGGCGTGGAATGTGGAAGTTAGCGAGAAATATGTGTTTTATACCACAAAGCCTGATGAAGACGCACAGATTCAGCGTATGGCCAAGGAAGACATCGTTGTGATTCGCCGAGCTGACGGCACAGTAGAGTCGTTCACATCTACCACCGCCACGCCTGCTACCGTAACTACTACGAAGGAGCCCACGCCTGCCACTCCCGAGATTGACGAAAAGGACATCCACGGCAGTCTCATCGCTGAAGGTAACTGCGTATTCATCCCGACCGATAGCCCGCTGGCCTACGAGAAAGCTGGACAGAAGCGTTTGAAAGAATATGTTGAGCGATGGGGCTACTGGAAAGTAGTTGCCAAACCCGAACAGGCACACTTCGTGCTACAATTCACGACGCAGACTTCTGGCGAAGATCTCTCGTTCATCATCATTCGGCCTCGCAAATACTACAAGGCACACCCCACGCTCAATCGTAGCGGATGGTCTGGATCCTGGACAAATGCCAAGGGTGAAGTGGGTGTAACTGCGAACTGGTTGAAGAGCAACGAGGATGTCGGAGACAATACGATTAGGGCCGAGAGGATGGCTGAACACCTCAGACGTATGATTACAGATCCGGACGACAAAGACGGAAAACGCTTCTTCAAGTACCATAGCAAGGCACTCGATGCCGACAGCAAGAGCAACGATTCGTCCAGGCTGCCTATCTTAGTGTTGTAATACCTTTCCACATGAGACACAGATTTATCGCCATCATCACCCTCCTGTGCGCACTCGTCGGGACGGCTAACACAGCTGTAGCGCAGGAAAACCTGCAGCGGCAAGCGAAGACAACGGGGGCGGCAAAGACTTTTACCACCGTGAAGGAGCTGCCCATCACCAGCATCAAGAACCAGTGGCGCAGCGGCACCTGTTGGGCCTATGGCACGCTGGGCTACCTCGAGAGCGAGATCTTGCGCAAGACGGGTCGCGAGTACGACCTCTGCGAGATGTTCATCGTCAACAAGGACTATATGGATAATGCCACGCACTACGTGCGCATGCACGGCTTCAGCCAGATTTCCGAGGGTGGGTCATGCGACGACGTTGTGGATGTCATCCGCCGCTATGGCATTTGCCCTGAGGACGCTATGCCCGCGCCAGGTTCGCTCGTAGGCGATTCGCTGGCCAACTTCAAGGTCTTCTTCCCTCAGTTAGACAGCTTGGTGCGCAGCATCGTAGTCAAGGATGCCAAAGCCCCCAAGCCCCACTGGCAGGACAGCGTGCAGACTCTCATCGACAGCAACCTTGGCCACTGCCCCGAGACCTTCGTCCACGAGGGCAAGACCTACACCCCACGCTCCTTTGCCGAGAGCCTCGGCTTGAACCTCGACGACTACGTCAGTCTGACGAGCTACACGCACCACCCCTTCCGTGAATGGTTTGTCATCGAGGCTCCCTACAAGTGGCGCCTCAAGCCCAGCTACAATATTCCCATCGACGAGCTCATGGCGACCCTTGACGCGGCCCTTGATGCTGGCTACACTGTGGCATGGGGTGGTGACGTCACGGGCGACTTCGACCGCACCGGCACGGCCGAGCTGCCCGACGGTGTGCAGCCGTCGCAAGCGTTGCGGCAAGAGCAGTGGGACGACTGGCATTTCACCTACGACCACGTGATGCTCATCTACGGCAAGGCCATCGACGAGGCGGGCCGTCCCTTCTACATGGTCAAGAACACCTGGGGCCGCTACGGCCGCTATGATGGCATTTGGTATATGTCGCGCGACTACATGTCGCTGAACACCACCTACATTTTCCTCAACCGCCACGCGCTGCCGAAGCGTTTGCGCAAGGCCGTTGGTAAATAACGGATTAATTTACAGGAATATAAATCTCCTTGGTCAGTTTACGCTGTTTGTCCTTGACAGTAAGCGTGAGTTGGCCTTTCTCTTTACCTGCCTGCACCACTACAACCAGCTGACCGGCAAAGAGCTTCATCGTGGGCTGGGTGAAGGACTCCAGTGAGGTGGCATCGCCGTTGCAGACGGCACGGAACATACCAGCGCCGCTGACTTCAAACGTCAGCTGGTCGGTAGCGTCGGGGATGAACGTACCATCCTTGTCAGCCAAGCTAACGGTGACAAAAGCCAAGTCGTTGCCGTCGGCTTTCAGTGTATGCTGATTGTTCTGAGTCCACACCTCGGCTTGCAGCTGGGATGGCTGGCCGGCTGTCTTCATCACCTTCTCTCCGGCAGGTTTGCCATCGGCATCATACACCACCACCTTCACTTCGCCGGGCTCATATTTCACGTCGTTCCAACGCAGACGGTAACGGTCCAACCGAGAAGACCCCTCTAAATCTCCCCGTGAGGGGAGACTTTCTTGTCCTTGAGAAGTCTCAGCGCCAGCCACTCCCCTCCCTGACGGGAGGGGTCGGAGGTGGGTCTTTTTCCCCTGACTTTTCCCATTCACAAAAAGTTCAGCCTCATCATAGTCGGTATAGCAGTAGACGGGGGTTACTTCTCCAATCCTTTCCTTGCCCCAAGTCCAATGAGGCAACAGATGGATAGTGTGCGCCTCCTTGTTCCAGTGTGAGCGGTAGAGGAAGTAGCGGTCCTTGGGCAGTCCGGCCAGGTCGCAGATGCCGAAGTAGCTTGAGCGCGAAGGCCAGTACTCGTCGTAGGGCGATGGCTCGCCTAAGTAGTCGTAGCCCGTCCATACAAACTCACCGATCACCCAGTCGTAGTCATCCTGCCAGCGCCAGTCGTCGTCGGGCAGGTTGCTCCACGGGCAATACTCCACGTCGTAGCTTGAACATTGTCCGTCAGCCGTTTCTATAGCTTTAGGGTCGTAGCCTTTTGCCCACGACGAGAAGCGCGCGTTGTCGTCAATCTTCACGGGGAACTTATACACGCCTCGCGATGATACGGTAGAGGCGGTTTCGGAACCCAGCAGGAAACCCTGTGGCAACTGTTCCAGGTTCTTCTTGTATTTCTGCACGCGGTAGTTGAAGCCTGGCACGTCCATCATCTGTGCAACGCCGCTCTTCAGTGCCTCCTCGGCGCGGTCCAGACCCTGGGTGACGGTGCGGGTAGGGTCGAGCGAGTGGCAGATCTCCTGCAGCTGTTCTGAGATTTCACGGCCTTGCTTGCTGCCCTGCTCGGGAATCTCGTTGCCTATCGACCACATCACGATGCAGGGGTGGTTGCGATTGGCCAGTACCAGATTCGTGAGATCGCGCTCGGCCCATTCTTTAAAGAAGCGCGAATAGCCGTTCTTACACTTGGGATAGATCCACATGTCGAAGCTCTCGGCCATCACCATCATGCCTAACGAGTCACAGATGTCCATCTGCCACTGGCTTGGCATGTTATGCGAGGTACGGATGGCATCGCAGCCCATGTCCTTCATCGTCTTGATCTGACGTATCAAGGCTGCTTTGTTGATGGCGGCTCCTAAGGGGCCGAGGTCGTGATGCAGGCAGACGCCCTTCAGCTTGCGCGTCACGCCGTTGAGTTGGAAGCCGCCATCCTTCGAGCACTTCACGGTGCGGATGCCGAACTTTTGGGTAGTGGTATCCAGCAGCTGATTGTCCTGCATGTATTTGATACGAGCCGTATATAAATAGGGCTTCTCTGGCGACCACAATTTCGGGTTCGGCACGCGGATGGTCATATCCGATTCGCCAAAATTGTTCACCTCATTGCTGTTGCCCTGAGCCACTGTCCGACCTTCCGCATCGCATATCTCCACGATGAATCCCAGCCCCAGGTCAAGCGGACTGCCCGAGCCAACGGTCACATCAAGCACCGCCTCGCCCTCGGCAATCTGCTGCGTACGGATAAACGTTTTCCACGGGTCAATCCAGTCTGCACTCGTCAGCACCAGCGTCACAGGACGGTAGATGCCGGCACCGGGATACCAGCGTGAGCTCTCTTCCAAATTCTTTAGGTCTACCTCCAGTAGGTTGTCGCCTGCTTTCACCAGCTGACTGATGTCCAGTCGGAAAGTGTTGTAGCCGTAGGCCCAGTAGCCCGCTTTCTCTCCGTTCACGTAGACTGTCGGCTCAGCCATAGCACCGTCGAACAGCAGCTCTGCATGTCCGCTGAAGCCCGCTGGAATCGTGAATATTCGTTTGTAGTGCCCCTCGCCAATCCAGGGCAGGGCACCAGATCGGCCGCTCTTCTCGGTAGCCTCCGTCTCGCCGTTCTGCACAATGGCCACCTTCTGCAGGTCCCACTTCTTGTCGAAGGGCCCGCTGATAGCCCAGTCGTGGGGTACGCTCACCGTCTCCCACGTCTGTTTGTCGTGCGAGAACTGCCAGTCGTCCTGTAACTCAATTTCTTGTCTCGTTTGTGCCTGTCCTGCCAGTGTGCAGGCCAGTGCCAGCGTAGTCAGTAGTTTATATTTCATTTTAATATCTTTGTTGTTACTCCTAAGTATTTACTCCTAAGTACTTATTTCGGTGCAAAAATACTTTTTTATTTCGATAACACAAAAAAATGCTTACCTTTTTTAGCCCAACTGTTACGCTTTATTTCAACAAAGGATCTGCTTGGATAGGATTTTCGCTCCCATTTGTGTGTTTTTGCCTTGGATTTTTGAAATTATTCTTCGCTTTTTGCCTTGGATTTTTGAAAGTTTTGTTATTTTACGGTGTAAAAACGTAGGCTAACACACAGGGCAGCATGCAGAGCCTGTACCTCTTTATGCGTCAGAAGCACCTGACGAATGCCTTACGCACTTCGTTGGAAAACTTCTCACAATTTGACCATGTGGATGCAGAAGACGATCAAGCCGTCAGGCACATTGAGATAGTGCCGCTATACGCACTCCATACGCTATAGTCAGAATAGCCCTGCCTCCTCCATGTTGAACTACAAACCGATGCTGTTCCGAAAAAGCAAAATCTGTAGAATACAGCAAACATAGCGGAACAATGCAAACCGCTGATTAGCAAAAAAATTGATATTACCTTCGCAAATTATTTGTTTACATTAAGTATTACCCATTTACCATCTTTACGCCCACCTTCACGGGTTAGGAATCCCTTTGCTTGTAAGGCGGTAAGTTCTCTCATAAGAGTCCTTTGAGACAAACCTGTCTTTTGTGCCAAAATAGCTGTGGTTATTGTGTCATCTTGATTTATCAAGTTTACGATAAGTTGCTGACGCACAGTCGGTTCTTTTATGCCATCTTTTATGCCATCTTTTATGCCATTTGGTAATTTTGTGGCATCTCTGCTGACAATGTCCGCTATGATATTACCAGCTTCTTCATGGCAAGGGATGGTGATGCGGAAGAAGGTGCGCTCTTCATCTGTGACGACGATGGCACGAGGCGAGCCATTGGCCTTCAGCACATTCTGGATGGTAGGAATACCCGTGCTTCGTCCTTCGGTCAGTTCCAGTTCCTTCAAGTATTCACCCAAACGACGGTTGCGGTACCGCTTAGAAATAAGCAACTCACCACGATTGATATCTGCTGCAGGGATGCTACGATCTGGACCACCCACGTTTTGAATGGTAATACCCTTCGGTTCTACCGTTATAACCACAGGCTCCCACTCCCGATAATCGCGATGATAAAGCGAGTTCGTGATACTCTCTTCTAATGCCTGATAAGGATAGGTATAGAACTTGATACTATGGTTGTCGTTCTTTGGTTTGATGATGGTCTGCATCACCACCATGCGATTCAGATACTCCAGCGTCCGCTCAATAATCTGTGTGACTGATCCTGTAATAATAGGAGCTTCGTAGATGTTGTTAGGGTTTACCAATCGACCTTCAGGGAAGAAAACAACCTCCACCTGTGTCCGCTTGAAGAACTTGCTGGGATTCTCGCAGAACATCATAGCAGCCACATTCCTCAGCATACGATTCTCTGATGGCCCAACAAACAAGTCCATTTGCTCCAAAATCTCGCTGAGCGGTCGTTCATACAGTTCGTTAGCAAGTTTACTACCCACCTTTACCAGATACTCGCGAAGCAATAGCGTAGAAATGTCCTCCAACTTGATATCCGGGTTGCCTCGTTCGTCAAATGGAATACGACTGGCCAGTTCGCGCAGTTCATCCAAGACCTCCCCCTTGGCTATAATGCTGCTCGTTCCACTTCGAATGTAGAAGTATTCCTTGCTTCCGTTCTTCGCTGTCACATTCTCTGGAACTGAATACGGCCTGTTGATACCAGCAGGACACCATATCACCAGTACTTGCTTGCCATCCACCCCTTCAACGCTCGTCCTGGGCATGTAGTAAGGTGACATCTTATTGTTGTATCCCACCATCTCCTGAAGAATACCATCAATTTTCTCAACGGGCACACCTTCCACGGGACGGATAGCCATACCTGTATCATCATCACTATCCACACCCACAAGGATGTAACCACCCCCAAGATCATTAAAATCATTGGCGAAAGCGCAAACACTATGGTATATGCTTGCCGGATTCCAACCTTTCTTGAACTCAATCCTGTTGGACTCAATCTTCTGCTTATTCAGCAGGTCTTCTATGTTTATTGCCAGTGCCATATCTTAATTCGTTTGCAAAATTAGTTATTATATTCCGTATATGCAGATTCCCAGATGATTTTATTGCTTTTGGCTATTATTATTCCAATCTTCTTCATACCCATTATTTGAAAAATAAAAATGTTCCTCCTTCTTCTGAACGAACACAACGAAGATGAACAAGTGTGCTACCAGATCTGAATAGATCTGATGGATTATCTGACGATGACCATTTTATGTCATAATCATCTTCTTCATAGGGCTTACCATAGATGCCAGTTAAGTATTTGACCACTTGTTTCATTTTTGGTTCGTCTGGCTGAACAGAGGTCATTAATACAATGTTATCAGACTTCAAGTTTATGCACCATCTCACATTTCCTATTTGAATAATACTGTCACTATACGATAGCATCTTGTCTTGAGCTGCGATTGCCGATATCTGATCATAAATCTTATCGTTTATTACAATTGGTTTCCCAAAAAACGAGGATACAGTATCCTGTACGACAACATCGTTGCTTTTGCGATTGCTTAATTCTTTGTTGATCTGCTCAGAAGCTTCTTCACCAAGATACGCCCTATACTCTTCGCCACTTTTGGAGGTTTTTATGACGAAGCATGAACCTGTATGTGCAATATATACAGGATACTCATCTCCGTTACTATCTTTCCAAGTAAAGCCAGTTTTTTCGAATTCTTGAATCTGCCTATTCTCGCTGGAAACATTATGAAAGACAGAATCTTCTGTTGGTGATCCTGACACAAACCCTGTCCGTGAGATATTGGTCGAATGAAACACGTAATATAGTGAACATGCCACTAAACATAATATAGATATGACAACAATCTTTCTTTTCATCTTTGTTTCCTTTACGTTTATATTATTAAATCAACAAAAACTATACAAACTAAATCCATCTTTTATAGAATAATTGTTTCGATCTAATTCAAATGCACCATTTAACATATCCATCACATTGGCAAGGAATTCTTGCAAACAACTTATTTCCACATTTGTTTTGTCCGTTATTTTGTAGGAAGCATATCCAACATAGTCATTGTTTTCATCTTGCAGCTGATCTAATAAAAACAAATTATGAGATTCAAGTGATAGAATTGATTTTGGTAACCATTCAATATCTGACCAATCATATAATTCCACATCCATCACCCCAAATTCATCATTACAATTCTTGGGAATTCTATATTGGAAAAACCAACGTCGTAACGATCTCCTTGACACCTTTCCAAAAACAAAAACAAATTTCTGCTTTACTCTTATTTCTTGTAACTTTTCGAATGCTTCAAGTGTTTTTAAAAATGAATCCTTATTAAGTGATGACTTAACTTCAATTATAGCGACGACATAAGAGGCATTGATGACTTTTAATTCTCCTATGGAATATGCTACAGATCCGTTCTGTTTGCGAAAGATTATAATATCACACTGAGACGATAGTTTATCTTCATTTATAATAGTTTTATTGAGAATAAAGCCTTGGCATATCTCATATCCTTTTGGCAATAAGTTCTTCAAAATCTGTCGCAAAAGAAGTTCTCCGACATAGCCAATAGATGGTTTATGCTTAGCGAAGAGTTTTCTTGCCTCAATCATTTTCTTAATGAGAATTCTCGCCTGCTGCCTATATCTATCTTCTTGTGTCACAATTCGATTCTATTGAGATTACATTTTTGCTTGCTTCTATCACGTCTGATTCACACAATGAATATATAATAGGATAACCTTTGTCTTCATATTCTTTCATAGTATGTAACAACCACTTTGATTCAGCATCACACAATTCACATGTTCCACTGCAATCCTCTGTGTTGTTGCACGGATGAGGTGTATAAGGGATATTATTTATCTCTGCGAGCCTAACCCTAATGGATTTGAGCAATGCACATTTTTCTTTTCCCTTCATATCTTTTGTCTGTTTTATATTCAAAGAAATCAAATGTCGAATACCCCATGTCCTCAAGAAAGCGTTTACTTTTCTGATTGTCATCTTGGGTATTATATCCTTTTATCAGAGGAATACGCACCGTTACTTTATCTGAATATCCACAATTTGCAAGCAGTTTTAAGTTTTCTAGAACAACTTTGTTGCTTGATTGGGTATACAACTCATATATTTGAGGATTTACATCCTTTATATCAACAATCATTTCATTAATGTATGGTAATAGGACTTTGATTTCCTCAAAAGAAACATTCAATGATGTTTCTATGGTAATGTTCCATTTCTTTGCACCTAATTCGAGTATATTAATAATGAAATCAGAATACAACAACGGTTCTCCGCCCCCAAATGTCACACCACCCTCTGTGGCTAAATAATACAGCTCATCAATAGCAACTATATCATAAACATCATCAGGTCGAGATAACTTAATGTTTGATATGTCTCTATGGCATTGAGGATTTAGGCAAAAGCTACATTTTAAGGGACACCCATAGAAGGTGACCAATGAAGTAATACCGTTGCCATCAGTACCCATTCGCAATCGATCTACTCCCATAATTGGGGCAAGACTATTCCTTCCCATCTTCCTTCACAATAAAGGTTCGATCCATACCATAAGAGTGGAACTCAGAATTGACATACTTATCATATATGATAGAAAAGTTGTAATGATTAGAGCATCCTGATGGGATAGTTATTTCAATTTTCACAAACGTACTAATATCAATATCTCTTTTTTCCGTAATATCATCTATACAACTACCCATAAAATGATGAGGTGATTCATATGCATTAGGTATGTCTAAAGATCTTTTTGTTCTTTCAAATATTTTTTCATTAGCTTTGGTGCCCTCTCCCTCAAAACGCATCTTTCTCAATTCATAACAATCAAAAAAAGAGCCATTCTGAACAACCTCTACAGATGCAGGAATAATTATCTTGTACAAGTTCGTGCATTTCCCGAAACATCCTTCAGGAATCTCTTTAATCTTGCTTTTCTTCCAAATTATCCTTTCAAGTTTTTCTGCCTGATAAAATGCCCACGGTTCAATCTCAACAACATTTGTCCCCACGAAAACATCTGTGACTTTAGACTTGTAAAACGCAAAAGAATTAACTCGAGAAATAGTAGGGTATAGCACAATCTCTGTATCTTCGTAATGTGCAATAACACTACCACTCTCTTTGTCATACAGCACTCCATTCTCAGAAACAAATCTTCCATTTTCAACACATTCAATTTGCTTGGTTCCAATAAAAGGATTGATTCCAATGCTTTTAACTTCAGATGGGATTAACAATTTGTCAATTGGACAATTAAAAAAGCAGAAATCTCCAATCTTTTGCAGATTGTTGTTTAATGAGATATTACTAATATCACAATATGCAAAACAAGAATTGCCTATTTCCCTTACGGAATCTGGTAGTGTTACATTTTGTAAATTGATGTTAGAATTAAACGCATTTTTCTCTATTTGCACAAGAGAATCCGGAAGGGATAACGAAGTAATTCCACATCCCATAAAAGTACCTTCTTTGATTACACTCACAATTCCAAGGGACTGTATTCTCGAAAGGTTAGCACAACCATAAAAACATCTTGTTCCAATAGACGTGACACTAATCGGTAAATCAATACTTTTTATTCTTGTGCAATACATGAATGCCTCGTCCTCAATACAGCAAAGAGTATCTGGAAATACCACCTCTACAAGATTATCCCTGTCAGCGAAAGCCCTTTCCCCGATTATTTCAACACCTTGAGGTACTGTAAATTTAGAATCTTTCCCAAAATATGAAATCAGTCTCTTCTTATCACTTGTATATAGTGCAAAATTTGACACGATATAATTACAAGAACGATTGACAATATCATCTATGTTATACCTGTCTCCCCAACCATCTTCATATCCACTAAATGGATTCTTGCCTATTACTAACACTGACGAAGGAATGATTACCTTTTTTACAGAAGCATAATAAAATGCATTGTCGCAGATTATTCTTGTCCCCTCCGCTATTTCATATTCTTCTGCCTTGATGTATCCAGTGCTTATTAAAATCTTTTTATCCTTTGAATAAGTGACACCAGCAGAATCTTTGATAGAATTCTTGTCATCTTTTATAGAACAAAAATCTTGAAGTGCCGATATTTGTCTCACTTTAATAAGAGATTCTATATGACCTAATTTAGCAGCTTTTACAAAACATGACTGTGCCTTAACTCTATCCTGTTCTGTAGCGACACCATACTGTAAACATTTTCCAATAATGTAAAGAGATTGCGCATCGTTTTCTTTTGCTTTCTCTAATAATGAGTTGTATGCTTGTTTTGCATCATTTAGATTAACTCTAAGATAATATTTTGCATACCATAATAACGCCTCTTCATCGTTTCTGTCTGTTCCATACCCTTTTAGATAATACAGCGCAATTGTCTTCTGAGATTTTAAGTCAGATCTTTTAGCCGCTTCTAACGTCCAATAGAATACCATTTGGAAGTTGACATCAACTCCTGTTCCATTTTTATAGCATATTGCAAGGTTCTTTTGAGCTGTAGTGCTCCCTAATTTAGCAGCTTTTTCATAATATAAAATGGCTTTCTTTAAATCAACCTCGGAGCCTTTCCCATATTCATAACAGAAAGCTAAATTATTGAGTGCCGCAGGATTATTTTCTTTTGCTGCACGAGAATACCATTCAAACGCCAAGATTTCATCTTTCTTTACACCATAGCCATTAGCATAGAAATAACCAATATAGAATGCTGCAGAAATATTGCCTTGTTCAGCTGCCTTATAGTACCATTTAAAAGCCCTTTTAGGAGATTCGCTTTCATCATATGCACCTTCTCTATATATTTCACCTAACTTTTCTTGAGCTTGACAATACCCTAATTCGGCTGATTCTTTAATCAACCTTAACGCTTTCCGCTCGTTTTTTCTAACTAATTCTCCCGAAAAGTAATACGTCGCTAAAATATAACACGATTCCGGATGTTTTAGTTTTACAGCTTCATTTAAAGCCTTTAGTGCTTGTTTTTCATCTATTTCTGTTCCCCATCCGTTTATATAACACTTATATAGTTCATATTTTGCAAATGGATCATTTAGGGCTGACGCCTTTTCAAATAAAGAAAAAGCTTTTTCCTTATCTTCATCAACTCCTTCCCCTGAAAAATAGCAACACGCTAAGTTATATATACAATCAAGGCTGTTATGATTCGCCCCCAATATATAGTACTCTACTGCCTTTTTCAAATCCTTAGTAACTCCTTCACCATTAATATATAGCTCTCCAAGATTAAAGAAGGCTGATTTATAATTCTGTTCAGCGGATTTTTTATACCATTTAATTGCTAGTTGATAATCAGGCTTATCTGCTATCCCTTGTTGATACCAAATACCTAACATGTTTTGGCATCTTTTATCTCCATAGATTGCACATGCTTGAAGCTTATGAAACAATTCTTTACAGTAATTATCATCCTGTACATTTTTCGCTTTTTCTGCTAAAGCTTTTGCTTCCTCAAACACCTCATTACAGTCATACTCAATGATATTTTTTTGTGAACATAGGAGGACTGCACACGTCCAGTCTTTCTCACTATCAAGTTGTCGTTTATCTAGATATTGCTCAAAATAAATGTGCTTTTCAATAATAGAAACAAAATCCTTTAATCGCTGTATACGCATTGTGTTCTGCATAGGAGAGACCAATACATACTCATTGTCACCAGCCGATTGTTCCTTGACAATCTTAGAAAAATGTTGTAAATCGTATGAATCGACATCAAGTATATTAGAAAGAAGATGAAAGGTGGGAATTTCAAGAGAAAGATTTAAGTCATCATTTGTCAAGTCATCAAACTGTTTATTGATAGCAATTATCTCTGCATCAGGATAGAATCTTAAGCAAAGTAATTCGGCTCTTGATAAAGCCATAAACGATGGTTCTATTAAAATTATTCTTTTTACTTGTTGTTCTATATTGTGTTCTTGAAGGAAATCATGATAACAAATTGTAGCAAGCCCTTGCCCGCATCCATAATCAACTATTTCTATTTCATGGTATTTTAAAACATTCTTTTGTAAATGCTCAAAGGCATATTGCAGTTTGGCATTATGCATTTTTCCAAAAGCGTAGATATACATCTGCAACAGTGGTTCTGAATCCAAGACATCAACACCTCTGTTTAATGATTCATGAAGTTCGTCACACAGATCACTTGGCAATTTTCGAACAAAGTCAAATGCAATATCCCATATTTTTTGAAAAGATGGCTCATGCATGTGCTCTATTAGATACGAGTATGTAGTCCTACTTTCTTTCATATTCCAGTAATTGTTTCTGCTAAAAGGTTTTCCTTATGTAAATTATAATTTTTTACTGCAATTTGCTTGCTTGTGTTAGCGTAGCAATATTCGCATAGATGAATACAGGTGTTGTATTCACCAATGTCTTTACTTTTCATGCATCCACAGAATTCTCTTTGTCCTTTGTCCCTATTATTGCCACGAGTAGCATATGTTCCATTAGGAA
>CAMZHV010000024.1 GCA_947307015.1 uncultured Prevotellaceae bacterium
AGGGATTCAAGTTAGACCGCAAGCCTACCCAGCCCGGAGTGTATATCCACCACGGAAATAAGGTCGTAATTAAACTGAAGAAATAATATCAATTACAACGAGGAGACGGGGTACATCCCCGTTTCCTTTTTAAAAATAAATCACCTTCTATGATGCCGCTTTCGCAGGTTGCGCGGCCAGCATCAAGATCACACGTATAGACGTAGTCGCGAATACATATAAACGAGCAGAGGTGTCCCATAGGTGGGACGCAATACGAATGAGTGTCGACAGCCAGACACACGTAACGGGATAATAGCCCACTCACATAAGGTGTGTTCAAATTTTTAGTAACACTTATGACAATCTCTTCATGGAAACTGCAAAACTGCCACCCAAGTGATATAAGCCTTTGATTCACTTATAGTCACACGGGTGGCAGTTTCGGTGGCAGCGGGTCTAAAAGGTGTAGGTTTTATGAATGGAATAGGAGGATTTATCAAAATGGGCTGGGAGATACTCAATGAAGGCTTAGGAGTATTCGTTGTTCGGCCATGGCCGAATCATTGTTCCATCATGGCCGAACCATTGTTCCACCATGGCCGAACAACGAAGAGACTAAGGGGGTACAGCGAAAAGGTATAGATGTTTCCGCAAAAACCTATAGGCGTTTTTGCGAAAACCTATAGGTGTTTCTGCGAAAACCTATAGGTGTTTTCCTGAAAACCCTTAAGGGTATAGACGCATAAGGGTGGACAGGTGACTTTACTGGGGTCGTAAAAATAAACCAAATATCGTTTTGTAACAAAACATGAATTTTTCATGCACTTTTGCACTCTACGGCTGTAAGCCATTGTCTATGAATAGTTAACATGAGTGCATGAAGAGTGTATTTTTGAGTGCAAAGTGCAAAAATGAAGAATTTTTAGCCCAAAATGCGTCACTTCGGTAGCACTTACCACTATGTCAAAGTAGCATTGAAAATTTTACTGTCAAATCGCTTTGAAAGCCGAAAATGGCCTATATTTTCATGCACTTTTGCACTTTGCACTCAAAAATACACTCTCCATGCACTCTTTTAATCAATTAAATAACAATCAGTTATACGGGAATAGTGCAAAAGTGCATGAAATTTTCGATTTGTTACGTAAATTTGTTGAAGCAACCTTTTTTGCAAATGGCTGGATTTTGGCGATGTCTTTGACTGATGGCTCATTGGTGAGGTTCATCAGCCAGCCTTAGAAGGCGGTGAAGATGAGGATAAACGATCTTATGTTTTTTTGAGTTCAATGTGATGTCATAAGCTGCTCGGTAACTCCTGATACAAAGTGAAATGACCGATTTGGGTTAAATTTACGGCAAAAATAGAAGTTTCTGAGCAAATATGCCATTTTTACGGGTCTTTTTGCTATCTTTGCCACGTCTTTGGGTGTCTAAAGAAAGAAAATATGAAGAAGATTATCACTTGCTTATTGGCCACGCTTGGGCTGACTACGGCCTGTGGCAAACAGAACTTTGAAAATGCAGATGTCAAGGGATTCTCTGCACTGATAGAGGATTCGGGTGTCGTGCTGCTTGATGTCCGTACTGCTGCTGAATATGCGGAGGGACACATTGAGGGGGCTGTTCTTATTGACCAGGGACAGCGCGATTTCATTGAGAAAGTTAAGGCTGCGATACCCGTTGAAAAGAAGATTGCGGTCTATTGCAGAAGTGGCCGTCGCTCTGCGAATGCCGCTAACCGGCTGGCTGCTGAAAGCTACCAGTGCGTGAACCTCCAAGGCGGAATCTTGGTATGGAAAGAGGCGGGAATGCCTGTGACTGCTGAGACCTACGAGGTGGATGTGTTCAAGACCAAGAGCGGCAAGACCATGAAGTTCCATGCGCTCGTACATGCCAGCATCAGAATACAGTATGACGGCAAGGAGATTGAGATTGACCCGGTGGCGAAGTTGGGAAAGAAAACTATTGACTACGCCGCCATGCCCAAGGCTGACTATCTCCTCGTCACCCACGAACACTTTGACCACTTCAATCAAGAGGCCATCAAGATGCTGTCAGGCGAGAAGACACGCTTCATTACCAACAAGCGTTGTGCTGACATGTACGGCTCTGGCGAGGTGATGGCAAATGGCGATAAGATTCAGATAGCCGATGACTTCACAATTGAAGCTGTTCCTGCTTATAACACGACAGAGGGGCACACGCAGTTCCATCCCAAAGGACGTGACAACGGCTATGTCCTGACCATCGACGGCCTGAGAATCTATATTGCTGGGGACACGGAAGATATTCCAGAAATGGAAGCCATCAAGGACATAGACATCGCATTCCTGCCCTGCAACCAGCCCTATACGATGACCACAGAGCAACTGGTAAGGGCAGCGAAGATCATCAAGCCCAAGGTGTTGTTCCCCTATCACTACGGGCAGACAGATCTTAGCGGCGTTCCCGCTCAGCTCCAAAGTGACGGCATTGACGTAAGGATTAGGCACTACGAGTAATATGGACAATCAGCAAGAGGCTTTTCCGATAGTAGACAAAAGCGGGAAAGGACTTGTGTCCATGACACTTAGTGCACTTGCACTTGGGGCTGGAAAGAGGATGGGTTAATGTGCGAATTTCTTGCCGTTTCTGATATACACTCCCTTCGGGAGCACAGAGGACGCAGAGGTTACGGAGGACACAGAGATGCGGCGTCCTGAGAGGTCATAGATGTTTTTGTCGGGGGTGTGGTTTTGTCTGACGATGTCGATGGAAACCGGGTAGTTGATGCTGATGTCGCTCATGGTGCATCCCCAGAAGACGCTGGGGTCGGAGGGTAGTTTCTCTCCGTTCTTCTTCACCAGCCAAATATTCTTCACTCTGGTGGTGCCGCTGGATTGCGAACACTGGAGCGTGACGCGTGTGACAGTGCCCATATTGGCTGTGAAGGGGATGGTGGATGAAGCGGCTGTCAGTTTGGTGGTGCTATTGGACTTGCCATAGATTTTGACGCTCAGCAAGTTGGCAGCGGGTGCTTCTTCGAGTTCGAGGATGAGGTGGGAGTAGTCGTTGGCGGTGATGCTGCCAGCGGCAAGGTTGAACTCGGCCCATTGCTGGTTGAAGTCCACGGTGCATGAGATGCAGCACGTGTTGTAGTCGCTGCGTTCGGGCAATATGGGGTTAAAGCTGTCTCCATGATAGGCCTGCAGCAGCCATTTGGCGAGTTCAGCCTGGCTGAATGCCGGGAAGAGTCGTGCAGCGCCGTCGGAGAGTCCCATCCAGAAGAAGGTGCCTATGCCGTTGGCTTTGCACTGCTGCACGAAGTACTGGCAGAACTGCTTCATGAGCGCCGGGCGTTTGACGTAGTCGTTTTCGGCGGCATCAACGTTGGATGTTCCCCATTCTCCGAAGATTACGGGTGCGCCCTTGGCGACGAGTGTTGTCTTGAGGAGGTTGATCATGCCGTCCACCTCCTGCTTGATGTCGGCTATGGGCCGATCCGTTTTGTTGCTGTTGGCAATAGCGGGGTATGCGTGAACCTCGAAGGCAATGTGGTCGGTTTCGCCTTCGGGCTTGACGAGGGTGGTCAAGGGTTCGGCGAGGTGCGTGTTCCAATTGCCGTAGCCGTTGGCGGCAGCGTAGGTGTTGACGATGAGGTTGCGCTGTGCGTTGTTACCGCCTGTGGATCTGACTGTTGTCACGAAGCTTGAGGCGTAGCTGTTGATGGCGTTGTAGGCCGAAGTGGCTACAGCGGCGTTGTATCTCCCGGAAGCGGCGAAGGAGGCGTAGCACCAGGAGTTGAGGGGATCGAGCATCTCGTTGTAGCTCTCGAAAAGTAGCTGTTGTCCATAGTCCTTGAACTCCTCGGCGATTTGTTGCCAGAGGTGTTCGTAGCGGGCGCGGTTCTGGGCAAAGTTGGTCTCGTCGGCCTTGATCCAGGACTTGAAGCTGCTGCCGTCGGCACCTGTGTCATGGTGAACGTTGATGATGCAGTACATCCCTTGGCTGATGACATAGTCGACAACTTCATGCACGCGTGCCATCCATGCGGGGTTGACGTTGCCGTTGATGTCGATATGGTTGTACCATGTGACGGGCAGGCGTATGGCACCAAAGCCTGCGTCTTTCATCATCTTCATCAGCTCGGGCTTGGTGACATATTGCCCCCAACACGTCTCGGAAGAGAGGTCCTGCTGTCCCCAATAGGCGGCGCTGTTGACGTCTGTTACGGATTGGCTGTTGGCATCGAGCGTGTTGCCGAGGTTCCATCCGAGTCCCATGTGCCGGACGGCATCGGTAGCGGTCTCAAAGTCGGCGGCTGCCGCGTGGGCAGCCGCCATAAGAAGAACGCAGGTGAAAAGCGTTAGGTGTTTCATCTTCTATTATTAGTAATAGTAAAGTCTCAGTGGGGTGTACCTGTCGCCAGTGAAGAGCAGGTGCTCAACGTCTATGGCATCAAGGATCGGGTCGCCGGAGAGGTTGATCGTGAGGGTCCAAGTGCCGTCGCCGTTGTCCTTGAGCAGATCGCTGGTGCCAGGCTGGAAGTCAGCGCCCGTCCATGTGGTGCTCCACCATCCTGTGGTGACACGGATCTGCGGGTCTTCGGCCTGCAGGTCGAGGTAGAATGTGCCGGACTTGATGATTTCCCACTGGTCCATTGGAATGGCGTAGATCTCTTCTCCAGTGGTGCTCTCGGCATTGGAGAAACGGTATTGTCCGCTCCAGCTGACAGCACCGGCAGAGCCGTCACCCTGCCAGATGATGACCGGCTCTTTGGCAGCTCCGCCACCGTGAATGATGTCGATGAAATAGATTTCCTCAACGGTATAGCCGCCGCCCGTGAAGAGCAGATGCTGTGCATCGAGCACGTCGAGGAGCGGATCGCCTGCGAAGTTGACGGTGAGCGTGTAGGTGCCGTCGCCAAGGTCTTCAAGACGTTCATTGCCCGGGAAAATGTCATCGCCTGTCCACGTTGTGCTCCACCAACCGGAGGTGACACGGATTTGCGGGCTGGCGCCCTTGACGGTGACATAGAAGGTCTCAGTCTTGAGTCGCTCCCAGACATCTTGCGGCACGGTGTAACATTCCTCGCCCGTGGAGTTGCTTTCGGGAGCGAAGCGATAGTCACTGCTCCAGTTGATCTCACCGAGTGTTCCGCCGTTGGTCCAGACGGGTACCTTCACTTCTTGGTCGCCACCGCCACCGACCCATTCTTCTGTCTCAAAGAAGATTTCGTCAACGGTGTAGCCGCCACCTGTGAAGAGCAGATGCTGTGCATCCACGATGTCGAGCAGCGGGTCGCCAGCGAGGGTGATAGCGAGTTTGTATGTGCCATCGCCAAGGTCTTCGAGGTGCTCATTGCCCGGGAAGATGTCTTCGCCCGTCCAGGTGGCGCTCCACCATCCTGAGGTGACGCGGATCTGCGGGCTGGCACCCTTAATGGTGACATAGAAGGTCTCATCCTTCATCCGATCCCACACATCTTGTGGCACAGTGTAACATTCCTCGCCCGTGGAGTTGCTTTCGGGAGCGAAGCGGTAGTCGCTGCTCCAGTTGATCTCTCCGAGTGAGCCGTCGTTCTTCCAGATCGTGGTCTTCACGATTTCCATGTGTCCATCGTCGGCTGCAGGCTCGTAGGCCAGTTCGGGCAGTGCAATCTTCTGTCCGTCGTAGGTATGCAGATAGCCCACGAAGGTACCTTTGTAGATATTCTTCTGCGGCACGCGGAAGATGAGATTGTTGGTGCCTTTGCGATAGAAGTCCTTGTGGTCGATGAGTTGCATGACAGAGTCCACGTCGAGCAGTTCGAGGCTGTTGATGAACTCGAGGTCAGAGCCATACACGGTGATGAGCTCACCGCCCGTGGCACTCTCGCCCGGCTGCTTGGAGAAGCCCGTCACGTTGGTATGTCCGAGCGTCAACTTTTGTCGCGATTCAGCCTGGTCGTCGGCGCTACGCACGATAATCTTGCCCCCTTCGGCAGGTATGCCGGCAGGAGCGTTGATGCGGATCATATCGTTGCTGACCACTTCGAAGTCAGTCACTTTCGTACCGCCTGGAAATTCCACTTCTTGGGCAAAGAGGAACCCTGAACCATTGATGGTTATCGGCTGGTTGGTGACCACCTTCGTCGGGAAGAACGTCTTGATGCCCAGTCCGACATCGGCGGAACCGATGCCGTCGTCATCAGAACATGCTGTGAACGTGGTGCCGATGAGAACCACCGCCAGCAGTGCGCCTAAATAATTGATTATATTTTTCATAACATTTTCGTTTTTCAATTATTCAATGTACATTGTCCTTTTCTTTACCATCCGGGATTCTGGGTAAGGTTAGGATTCTTTTTCAGCTCAGTCTGTGGGATAGGATAGAAGTTGTACTTCTCATCCCATTGGCGTGTGATGGTCGAACGTGTGAGTGTCAGCGCGCTGTTGATGTTGGCCACCTGTATGGTCTTGAAATACTTAGCGCCCTTCTTCCAGCGGCGTACGTCCCAGAAGCGATGGTTCTCGAAGGCGAGCTCCACGAGTCGTTCGCGCTCATAGCGTGCCACCCATGCGTCGCCGTCCTCCGTGAATTTCGGCATCTGAATGTCAGCGCGTGTGCGCAGCACGTTGACAGCCTCGTTGGCCGTCATGCCGTATGTAGCGTCGTTGGCGCTGCCAGTGGCATTGAACACAGCTTCGGCATAGTCGAGATAGAACTCTCCCAGACGGAAGAGGATCCAGGTGTGGCGGCGATAGGTCTGATTGTCGGCTGTGGTGACGCACGAGCCATCGACGTACTTGCGAAGGTAATAGCCCGTGGACGTGGCGCCATACTTAGGCGCAGCATTGAAGCCGCCCGTGAAGGTCTCGATGGCCTTCTTCTGCGCACCGTTGCTGGGCCATTCGTCGCCGTTCTTCACCACGGTGAGTGCGAATCGGGGGTCAAGACCTTCGTAAGGATCAACGCTGTTGAGATCAATGCTACCGGGGTAGCGCTCGCCGAAGGTCTCGCCGTTGTCCTGATACTCATACTGGTCTATCAGGCTCTGTGTCGGGCAATTGCCTGAGCTGCCGTTCTCCACGCCGATGGGATAGTTGGCCATCTCGAAGGTGTTGCTTTCACCGCGTCCGAGGCCGAAGATCAGTTCGGGATTGAAGAAGGCATCGTGTCCCCAGAGCGAACCGTAGGCGCTGAGCTTCAGACCCCAGGTGGAGGCGTTGTCGAGGATGTACTTGCACGCCTCGGCGGCCTTTGCCCACTTGGCCTGGTTGCCATTGGGATTGTGGAGCGGCGAGGCGGCATAGAGCAGCGTGCGGGCTTTGAGCGCAAAGACTGCGACGCGCGTGGCGCGACCAATCTCAGCGTTGACCTCAGTGCCGTAGGACACAGGCAGGTAGGGCGCTATGGCATCACATTCGTCGACGATGAACTTCACGATCTGATCAGCCGGGGTACGCTCGATATTATTGGCCTGTCCATTGGTGAGCGTGGTGGTCACTAAAGGCACGTCGCCGTATGTCTTGAACAGCTCGAAATAGAAGTAGGCTCTGAGGAAGCGCAGTTCGTAGGGGAAGAGTTCCATCTGAGCCATCCAGTTCTTGTAGTCGCTGTTGTACTGCCAGTCGGAGATGTCGGTCTCGTCGAGTTTCTCGAGATACATGTTGACGTCGGCGATGGCGGTGTAGGCCTTATTCCACGTGTTGGCATAGGGATTGGCCGGACTCCAGCCGCCGTTGACATAGTTGTTGACGGCGCCCGTCTCGAGTGCATACTGTGCTTCGTCGGTGGCGCCGGCGAGGAAGTAGGCGCTGTTGGCCTCAAATTCATTATTGTAAACCTGCGCGTAGACATCGAACACGAGGTTCTTGATGCCATCGGCGAAATAGGTGTAGGTCCACTCCTCGTCGCGTGTCGTCTCCTCCGTGTAGTCGAGGTCGGCGCAGGAGAGGCAGAGCGTACATGCCAGACCGAGAATGCTGAGCCTGTTGCAATATTTCTTTAAACTTATTGTCTTCATAATCGTCGGTATTGGGATTAGAATTGTACGGAAAGGCCAACATTTACACTCTTCATGACGGGGTATCCGGTGCCCAGATTCTCAGCATCCATGGCGGCGATATTGTCGAAGGAGAGGAGGTTCTGGCCTTGGACGAAGAGCCTGGCACAGGTTACCTTGATGGGCTTGATGACTTTTGCCGGCAACTTGTAGTACACTTCGCAGTCGCGCAGCTTCAGCCAGCTCACGTTACGATACCAGATTGTGGAGTTCTGGGCATTGTTGGCCACATTCTCTGTGGACAGACGGGGGTAGAGCGCATCGGCTCCTGCCACGTCGTAGCAGTTGTTGTAGTATTCCTGCGAGAGGTTGCGGTTGTCGGAGAGGGCTCCCCACACGCCGTCGACATAGCGCAGGTTCTTCACTTGATGGGCAGCGCCCTGGAACGTGGCATTGATGCCGATGCCCTTGTACTCTGCGCCGATGTTGAACGCATAGTTCAATGCGGGGAAGGCGTTGCCGTAGTCCTGGGTCACGAAGTCATTCTCGTTGATGACGCCGTCGCCGTTGACATCCTTATATTTGATGTCGCCCACCTTCACCTGTCCGAACTGCTGCACGGGGCTGTTGTCGATGTCGGCCTGATCCTGGAAGAAACCTAAGGCGATGAGGCCGCGCTCAGCATCGGCGGGGCCGCCAATCACGGAGAGGTTGGGATAGGCGGGAGCCTCGATCCATTCTAAGATTTCGCTCTTCACTGCGGACACCGAAGCTCCGGCATTCAGGTTCAATCCGTTGCGGAAGGTCTTGGCATAGCGCAGACCCAGCTCAAAGCCGTAGCTGGCCACGCGTCCCTTGTCATCATACGACGACTGTATACCGACCACAGCCGAGTTCAGATCAGCTGCGCTCACCAGAATGTTGCGGCGTTGCTGATAGAAGATGTCGGCCGTGACGTCTAATGAGTTGGCTATCCGCAAGTCGGTACCGATGTTGGCTTTATACGCCGTCTCCTGTGCGAAGTCGTCGGTGGGGAACTGCGTGAGGAAGGCACCCCATGAGCTCTGGAAATTGTTGCCATACCAGAACTGTCCGTGAGAATTGTTCCACGCTGCGAGCCACAGACCGGCCTGAGGCACATAGTCGGTGTGCTGGATACCGCCTGAGAGGCGAAGCTTGCCATAGTTGAGGAAGCCACATTCGGGGTTGTTGGCATAAATCCAACCCAGACCCACCGTGGGAGAGAAGGCCCATTTGGCGGGATAGCTGCGGTTCGAGCCGTTGGCTGCCAGCACCACATCTGCCATCAGACGGTTGGCGTGGTCATAGTGCAAAGCCAGCTGCCAGTTGGCGCGGTACCATGTGTTGCTGCGGTTGTCGCGGATCTCGCTCTTCATGTTGTAGCCGGCATTGGCGGCCAGGTTGTCGCCGTTCTTGAACTGAATGCCATATTTCAAGCCGGCATTGAAGGTGGCGATGCGCCATTGCGAGTCTACCCAGCTGTTGAACACCAGCTTGTCTTCGACGGTACCCATCACCGTTTCCTGCATCGCACCGCTGGGATCATAGTAGTTCCAGCCATACTGATAGCCCTTCGAACGGGTCTCAATCATGTTGGAAGCGTTGTCGTAGCTGCCGCCGACGTAGAGCTTCAGACCCTTGGTGATGACGTCAAGGTCTTGCTCCAAGGTGATGTTGGCCCAGATCTGACGCTGGTGCGACTTCATGAAGCCTGCACCCTGTGATTTGGCTAAGAGGTTGTAGTCGCCATACGTCTGACTGCCGCCCCACACGCCCCCGGCTGTCTGGACGGGGAAGGCCAGGGCAGGCACCTTGTACAAATGCCACCAGGCATCGTTGGAGCTCACGTTGGGCACGCCGTTGGTCTCCATCAGTATGCCGAGGATGTTGGTGCTTACCCTGGTGGTCTTGCTGACCTCGAAATCCAGGTTCGCACGGATGTTGGCTTTCGAATATTTCAGCTGCGAGGTCCAGTCGTCCTGCACGGGGTTGGCATAGAGGCCGCGGGCATCGGTGAAATCGAGCTGGGTGTAGTACTGCACCTTGTCGGTGCCGCCGTAGAAGGAGAGGAAGGCATTGGTTTCATGCGCTGTGTTCTTGAACACTTCCTTCTTCCAGTTGATGTTGGGATAGACCAGCGGGTCGCTGCCATCCACGAACTTCTGCAGCTCGGCCTCGCTGTAGGCCGGTGATGCGCCGTCGTTGGCGCGGGCCTGGTTCAGGGCCTTGGCATAGCCGTAGGCATCCACCATGTCGGCGGTCTGGGGGTCAAACTGCCACTTATGGGAATATCCGGCCTTAAAGCGGAATTTGCTGTCTTTGTTGCCATGTTTGGTCTTCACCAGCAGCACGCCGTTGATGGCCTCATGGCCGTAGAGGGCCACGGCGGCAGCATCTTTCAGCACGGTCACGCTTTCCACCTCCTCCACGGTCAGGCGGTCGATAGGTCGCTCCACGCCGTCGACGAGGATCAGGATGTCTTTCTCGCCGGTCGTCTGCACGCCACGGATGTTAAACGTCGCGCCGCGGCCTTCCTCGCCCTTGAAACCGGTGTTCTGGTAGGCGTTCAGGCCAAGGAGCTTGCCATAGAGGGCATCCGCCAGGCTGATGGCTGACGTGCGGCGAAGCTCTTCGGCCGTGATGGTCGTCGCAGCCGCTGTGGTGAGGAACTCCGACTGCTCAACGCCATAGCCTAAATCTACCTTCTGCGACTCTTTGTCGCTCAGCGTCACTTGGGCATTCGCCGCCATGGGCAACCCGCAGAGCACCGCAAAGGTATATATTATTCTATATTTTATTTTCATAATGGTATGTTTTTATCATTGTTTTATTTTCTGACCCTGCTATCACCATCCAGGATTCTGCGTGAGACCGTAGTTCTTCTGAATCTCAATACGCGACACGGGGTCGAGATACCACTTGTTAGTCCAGTAGCCGGGCTCCCACCAGCGGCGCGCGCCATTGACGATCTGCGGCTTCTCGTATTCAAACTTCGGCCACGGCGTGCTCGGATCCCAGTTCGTGTCGCCCTCCGTCATGCGGTTGCCGCTGGCGTCTAAACGGTAGATCACGATTTCATGCAGGGGCTTCGTGAAGAGGTCCTGACGCTTGCGGCGCACCATGTCATAGAGGCGGTCGCCACATTCGGCGCCAATCTCGCAGTTGCGTTCGCGGAGAATCTCTTCGATCAGGTTCTCCTTGTTGGAGGTCAGGTTCAGGGTCGGATTCATCGTTTCCAAACGTCCCAGACCCACGCGGCTGCGCACCACATGCAGGTCGTCGAGGGCACCGCGGAGGTCGCCTGTTTCAGCACGCGCTTCAGCACGTATCAGGTACATCTCCGCCAGGCGGATGTATGAGATGCCGATATACTCGTCGTTCATCTTGTCGTTCGAGTAGTCGAGGATCCATTTGAACTTCCTGTAGCCTGAAGCCACGTCGTCGCTGCCCTCGCTGCCAAACTGGTCGGGAGCGGTGCGCATGGCGCCGTGGTACCATGTATCTATATAGGTGAAGCCGTTATAGTCGCCCACCACAGCCGTCGGGAAGGACTGACGGGGCACCACCATGGTCTCGTACAGACGCGGGTCGCGGTCGGCAAAGATGTCTATGCCGTCGGGGTTCTTGCCCGCACCGTAGATGTCGGCGTAGGGGAAGTCGCGGCCGTCCTGCATGCCGAAGCATTCCATCAGCTCGTTCGTCGGGACGGCACCTCCTTGACGGTAGCAGTCGAGGGCAAAGCCCGGCCAGCCCCAGCCCCAAGAGTTCTGCACCTGACCGTTCACTACGGCGTCGCTCATGTACTGCGTGGGGTGCATGTCGAAGATCTTCTCGTGGCGCACCTCGTTGTTGCGGTAGCGGTAGGCGCGGCGGAAGGCCATGCGGTAGCCGCCCTCGTCCTGCGTCTCAGGCTGTATCAGCTGATAGTAGTTGCCGTTGGCGGCATTGTCGTCGAAGAAGTCGTTGCAGTACTGCAGGCAGCGGTTCCACAGCGTGGGGTCTTGCTTGCCAAACCATATATGGGCTTCATCCTCAAGGCCTGTAGGCTTCTTGCTGTAGGTCAGGTAGGGCTCGGCGTTGTTGAACAGCGGCGAGGCGGCGAACATCCACACCTTCGCACGCAGGGCACGCGCCGAAGCACGGGTCAGACGGCCGGACCACTGTCCGATGTCCTCATTGGGGATGTTCCAGATGAAACCGGGTTCGTTGATGGCGCATTGGATCAGCGAGTCGATGAACTCCACCGTCTGCCACGCCGTCGAACGGCCGTCCGTGAAGTTCTCGCCCACCTCGTAGGCTTTCTTCACCAAGCACAGGCCGCCGAAGTTGCGGAAAGCGTCGTAGTAGCGGCTGGCCATGATCGTGTAGGCTTCGCCGCGCAGGCGGCTCTTCTCGTTGTCGCTCATGTCGGGCACGCGCTCGATGTTCTCGATGAGCTGCCAGCATTTGCGCACGGTCTCGTAGATGGACACGCGGCCGCCGGCGTCGCTGTCTAAGCCGCCTTTCGTGGAATACGAGAATTTACCCTGATAGTTGCCGTCCTCCGTGTCCTGAGCATCTTCTGTCAGGCCGCCGGGGTAATAGCTCTGCTTCGGGCCGCCCCAGCTGACGTAGCAGTGGTACGAATCCGACAGCACGTCGATGGGCGCACCGTTCATCATGTTGCCAGAGGTGTACGTGCAGTAGATCTGGCCGTAGGCGCTCCACAGGAAGTTGCGGGTGTATTCGGCGTTGGAGAACACCGTGTCGATGTTCACGTCCACGCCCGGCGCTTTCTCGAGGAAGGCGTTGCCCACGTGGATGTCGTCGACACACGAGGTCATGAGGCCAACCCCCATCCCCAGTGCCAATATGTATTTATATATTATCTTTTTCATATCTGTTCAATATTCAATGTCCATATTTGTTTGGAAGTTATACGCCTGCGGCGCGGAAGATATATGAAGTTATGTGGCTTGAAGCCACGGAAGTCAAAGACGATACCACTACCAACAGCGTTATAACAGCCTGCATGACTATCGTCTGTGGTCGAAGACCACTTAACTTCCGTCGCGAAGCGACATATCTTCCATTAACTTCTTTAACTTCCATTTTAAATATTCGTTATCAGAAATTCACTTGTACGCCAAAGTTATACACACGGGTCATAGGATAGCGCATACCGTAGTCGAGGCCCGAACCGGGGGCTTCGGGGTCGTTGCCCTTGAAGTCCGAGAAGGTCAGCAGGTTCTGCCCCGAGGCGTAGACCCTCACATAGTTGAGCTGCGGCAGGTTTCTGAACTTCTTGAAGGTGTAACCCAGCTCCATGTTCTTCAGTCGCACATACTTCGAGTCCACGATCCACGCCTGCGAGTCATGGTTGTTGTGAACGCGGTTGGTGAATGAGATGCGCGGCAGGATGGCATCGGGGTTATCCTCCGTCCATGAGTTGTCGGCCACCCATTGTGCCAATGCCGATGTGTTGGTGGAGCCGAACTGGTCGCGGAAGTAGCCGTTCAGCAGGCGGCTCGTGTTGTTCGCGCCTACCCACAGCATCGAGAAGTCCAAGCCCTTCCAGCTCAGGTTGCCGTTCACCGACCACGTGATCTCGGGATTGTCCGTGTAGCCTAATGGCTTCTGGTCGTTCTGGTCGATCAGGCCGTCGCCATTCAGGTCCACATACACCGCGTCGCCGTATTTGATGTCATACTGCTGGTCGGGCATGTCCACGCCGTATTTCTCCTTATATCTTTCTTCCGTACCGGGCTGGTAGAGCTCGAAGAGGTCATAGCCGAAGCGCTGACCCACGGGCAGGCCCGTACGGCTCAGGTAGTCGTACATGGGCGGCACCTCCAGCATCTCGATAATCTTGTTTCGTGCAAAAGCCACGCTCGGACTGATGCTGTAGCGGAAATCGCCGATCCTATCAGCCCATCGCAGCGTCAGCTCAAAGCCGTGGTTCTTCACCCTGCCTTCGTTCACGTAGCTGCCGGGCAGACTCGTGACGGCGGGCAGCAGCGAGGCGTTGGACACCAGGATGTCCTTTCTGTCTTCCCAGAAGAAGTCCACGTTCAGCATCAGCCTGTCCCTGAAGAATGCGGCGTCCAGACCGACGTTGAACTTCGATGCGGTCTCCCACGTCACGTTGGGGTTACCGGCCGTCAGCTCTTTCACCGCTTGCAGCCAGTCGCCGCTCGTGCCGAAGTTGGCGCCGCGCAGCTGCGGGTTACCGGTCATGCGGCCCTGGTAGAACTGCCACGAGCCGGGCAGGTACAGGAAGCGCGCGCCGTTGGTGTTGTCGTTACCGACCTTACCCCACGAGCCGCGCAGCTTCAGGTAGCCGATGGCATTCGAAATGGGCTCCCAGAACTTTTCGTTCGAAGGGATCCAACCGGCCGAGAACGAGGGGAACACACCGTAGCGCTGACCCTCGGCAAAATTCTCCGAGCCGTTATATCCGATGTTGAAATCTATCAGGTAGCGCGTAGCGTAGTCGTACGTCACGCGACCCACCAACCCGACATAGCCTTTCGGGATCGAGCGGTACAGGCTGTTGTCCGAGTCCCACGGGTAGTATGTCTTGCTCTGGTTGTACAGCAGCAGCGCACCCACGTTGTGCTGCCCGAACTTGCGCGCGTAGTTGAAGCTGGCTTCTGCATACCAGTTGCGGTTGCCCCAGCGGCTCTCCTCGTAGGGGATAGGCCACGTGATGTTTTCCTTGCGCAGCACTTCCTGCCCGTCCACGAGCGTCGCCACGTACGTCACGCCCGTGCCGAAGCCGTTCTGGCGGTTCTTGCGGGCCGTATAGTCGGTATTATAGGAGCCCTTGATCTTGAAGTCCAGGCCGGGCGTCAGGAAACTCATGTCCAGCTTGTACTGCAAGTCCAGGTTCAGCACGTTGCCGCTCTGGTTCACATAACCCAGTTCATAGTAGTTCGACAGCGCGTCGCGGTCGTAGGGACCCACGATGTTCTCGTCGGCCACGATATGGCGCCCCTGGTCGTCAACGCCGATGCCCGCGTAGGGCGTAGCGCCTTGCAGGTAGCGGAACAGGAAGCCCTCGCCGCCGCCCATCGTCGTGCGGTTCTGCACCCGCCCGCCCAGCGTCAGCGACAGCTGGCTCCGCTTCGACACGTCGATGTCCAAGTTCGCGCGGTAGTTGAAGCGGTTGTAGCGGAACGTCTCGTCCTCGTTGTCCGAGAACACCTTGAACAGCGAGTTCTGGTTCATGAAGCCTGCCGACACGAAATAGCGCACACGCTCCGTGCCGCCTTTCACATTCACGTTGGCCCGCTCCTGCCAAGCCGCGTTGTTCATCATGTATTTGATCCAGTCGGTGTTGGGGAACGTCACAGGCATGTCGCCCGTGCGGAAATGCTCCATCACGTCCTGACTGAAACGGATGCCGGTGTCGGCATACGGCGTGTAGTCGGCAATCTCTGCCGTACCCGGCCACTGCTCCACGGGCAGCGCGTCGGTGATGGCGGTGTAGTTCCACATCTTGCCGTAGGTGTACGAGTCGGCAAAGTCCACGAACTTCGAGATCTGCTGCACCGCGGCGCTGGCCGACACGGTCACAGAGGCCTTGCCTGCCTCGCCCCTCTTCGTCGTCACCAGGATGACGCCGTTGGCGCCGCGCACACCGAAGACGGCCGTAGCCGACGCGTCCTTCAGGATCGAGATGTCCTCAATCTCATTCGGGTCAATCTGGCTGAACGGGCGTTCCACACCGTCCACCAGCACCAGCGGCTCAGCGCTGTTCAGCGAACCGATACCGCGCACGCGGATCGTCGGCTCGTCGTCGCCAGGCATGCCCGAAGGCTGCACCACCGAGATGCCCGGCAGCTTGCCTTGCAGCGCATTGGCCACATTAGCCACAGGAGCCTTCAGCAGCTCGTCGCCATTCACAGCCGACACAGCGCCCGTGATGGTGATCTTCTTCTGCTGACCGTAAGCAATGACCACCACTTCTTCCAAGTTCTGGTCATCCGGCTGCAACGTGATGTTGATCGTGCGGCCGTCAGCACGACGCGTCTGCGTCACATAACCCATGTAGGAGAACTGCAACGTAGCTCCTCGCTCTACGCCCGTCAGGCGGAAACGGCCGTCCATGTCGGTCACCGTGCCGCTGCCGCCGGGCTGCACCTTCACGGTTGCACCGATCAGGGGTTGTCCTGTCTCGTCATGCACCGTGCCCTCCGCCGTCAGCGTTTGTGCAAACGCCACGCCCGGAAGCAGCGAAAACAAGATGACGAGTCCCAGAAGATACTTTTTACTTCTTTTCTTCATCGGATAGGTTTTTTAAAAGGATTAAAGATTTAGTGTTTTATTTAGCTGAAAATATTGTCTTTTATTTAGCTGAAAATATAGTGTTTTCTCGTGTTTTATCAAATAACATGTTGCAAATATACCTTTTTTTTCACTTCCCTCCCCCCTCTTTCTTCATTTCTTTTTGCTCTTTGATACATTTTTATATAAAAGATGCAACATTTAACAAAACGGATGGAAAAAATCGGGGAAAAAGCGGGGTGACTGAATGTCACGCTGTGCGATACCGCTTCACGTATTCTGCGGGCGAAAGGCCCGTTTGCTCCTTGAATTTCTTTTGGAAGTATGTGCGGTCGCTGAAGCCGCAGTAGCTGGCGACGGCTTCGTTGTTCCATTCAGGATGCTGCTTGAGCACTTGGCGCGCTTCATCTACGCGGAGATCTGTCATCCAAGTAGCGTAGGTCAGTCCCTGCTGCTTGAGCCATGTTGAGAGGAGGTAGCGCGGTATGCCTATCTGGTCGGCGGCATTGGGGATGTTGAGGCCGCTTTGGCGGTAGCCTCCGGCTTTCTTCCATTGCTCTACGGCGTGCTCTACGCGTTGGAGTGAGGTATCCTCGGTAGAGGCCAACTCCCGTTCGGCTGAGCTCAGGGCCGAAAGCGGCCCAAGACCCACCCCAGAGCCAGTCCAGCCGGAACACTTAATAGTTCCGTCTTCCTGGCACCCTGTGAGGGAGGGAGATGAGGGAGGGAGATGAGAAGGGGTGTCGGAGGATGAGGGATGGGTGTCGAGGGGGGCGCTGTCGTCGGTCTCTTCTGCCTTGAGCATCTTCTTGGGCGCTGAGCTGACCATGTAGTTGCAGAAGGTGTCGACGAGGTAGAACATGCCCCCGAAGAAGATGAGGGTGAAGAAGGCGAGCCCCTGTGTCTTGACGAAGATGAGGTGGGGCACCATGAGTGCGAGTAGGGTGAGAAGAATGGTGCTGTACCTCATCCATAGGATCATGCCGCTCATGTCGTGGTCGTAGTAGTTGCGGAGTGTGACGCGCATGGCATGGAGGTTGACGGTCATGCGGTAGGCGTAGTATGCCTGTGTCATGAAATAGAGTATGGATGAGATGACCTCAGCCCAGTAGAGCTCGGGTGTGGCGGTGATGAACGGCTCTCCGTCGATGGCGGCAGCGATGGTGAGGAGCAGTATGACGATAATCCATGTGATGCCTCCGAGGATTTTGTCGAGAAGGAGTACGCGTCCCTGTGTTTGCAGGTTGATGAGGGCCATGGAGATGGTCCAGGTGCAGGGTATGAAGAGGAGGAGGTTGACCATGACGGCCTGTGTGACGCCCATGGCGCGCAGCTTGAGGGTGTACTGGAGTATGAATTGGAGGTCGAGCATGGCGATGCCAAGGGCCATCTGCCACCGCGCCTTGCCGACGACGGGTGTGACAGCTACCTTGTTGGGGAGGATGAGTAGCTTGAAGAGTAGGAGTGTGAGCAGCACGACGGCTGTGAATTGCATCTGTTCCATAACTGGGTGCAAAGGTAGTGAAAAGTTTAAAGTTTAGGGTTTATAGTTTAAGGTTTTTGCTTGAATAAGGTTAAAAAAATAATGTAAAAGTGGGTGGAAGATGAATTTATTTGTGAAAAATGGTTGAATTTACACACCAAAATAGTGTATTTTGCACACCATTATTTTATTTTTCACACTTGTCTTGGTGAAGATGTAGTTTCTTTGCATCGTGAAAAGCCCCCTATAGCCCCCCAGGGGGGCGATGAGAAAAGAGGAACTAATGTTTTAAACATATAATATAAATGGAAGAGGTTTTGTATAGGACAGTGCTTTGGATTGCAGGCGGCGTGAACGTGCTGATCGCATTGGTGTTGCTGTACAACAATATTTGGTTTAGCAACTATGATGTGTATCGGCATGCGCGCCGCCTGGTGGCGCTGTGTTATGTGGTGTTTGCGGTGGGTTTTGCGCTGCACGCGCATTTCGAGCTGCGCACCACATGGCCGTTGGGTGCTTCGGCGCTGTCGGTGAGCTATTTCCATGTCGGTGCGGTGCTGTTTGGCTGGAGTCACACGATGCTGATGCGCCCTGACTACCTGACGGGTCGTGTGGTCGCGCGCGATCTTATGATATTATTTACGGGTCTGGTGGCGTACTGGGTGTCGGTGGTGTGCTTTGGCGTTACGGTGTTTTATGTGTCGCTGCTGCTGTTCTTCGGCCACGCGACGCTGGTGACTTACATCTTCTACCGCACCTACCATGAGGTGCGCCGCGACCTGATGAGGATGCCTGCCTGCGACAATGCGCGCCGTTGGTGGACGCCAGAGGTGAAGCGGACGGTGCTGAACGGTCACCACTCGTTTGTGATTGCGTGCCATCTGATTGTGCTGTTCGGTATAGGCAGTATGATTGTGACGGCTGTTTTCCCGACGGGGCTGATACCGTACACGGTGCTGATGATGCTGGGTATCATGGTGTATTGCTATATTTTTTATGCGATTACGGAGTATGGCAACGTGATAGATGCTGCTACGTGCGCTACGGAGGATGCAGAAAAGAAAGACCCACCCCCGACCCCAAGACCCACCCCGGCCCTCCCTGTGAGGGAGGGAGAAGAGGGTTGAATGACGAGCCCCCGTTCGGCTGAGCTCAGGGCCGAAGCCTGTAGCCCCCTGAAGGGGGCAGAATGAGAAATCGAGTACTTACTTATAATGTTAATTAACATGAGAACATTTATTTTGAAAAACTTTTGGTGCCGTGTGCTGTGTGCAGCCCTCATGGTGATGGCTGGAGGCACTCAGGTGTTCGCCTGGGACGAAGAGGCGGATGCCAATGGCAAGTATGACGGTGTTTATGACCGTCCGACTCATTTCCCGACGTGGTCTCAGCCGAGCGATTGGCCGAATGCGGAGTACTATTTGGTGTGCGCGCGATTCGGCGAGGACGGTCCTCGCGTGGAGAACTACGAGGTGGCAGTCTATGACCAGCGTGGCGAGCTGCGCCACTGCAATCGCTCGATGGCGAAGGACAACCACCTGTGTGTGTTGACCATCCGTGGTACGGAGGGCGACGAGTTCCACTGCCAGATTATCTATGGCGACTTTGAGGACCCGACGATTGTCGATGTGCCTGAGACTTTCGGCTTCAAGACGAACGATATTGTGGGTAGCGTGGAGGCTCCATTCTACCTGACGGTGCCGGGACGCACAATCATCTCGGAGACTGCTACGGAGCTGCCTGTTGACAAGGCGGGGGCTGACGTGCGTGTGATCCGCACGATCAAGGCGAATGAATGGGGCACTATCTGCCTGCCTTTTGCCATGAATGAGGAGCAGGTGCAGGCGGCTTTCGGCACGGATGTGCTGTTGGGTGACTTCACCGGTTGTAAAGTGTCGTATGAAGATGACGAGGAGACGGTGGAGGGCATCGAAGTGAAGTTCGAGGCTGCTACGGCGATCGAGGCGAACCATCCTTATATCATAAAGGTGAGCACGGACATCTCGGAATTCGAGGTGGACGGTGTAGACGTTCATGCTGAG
The DNA here is from genome assembly GCA_947307015.1 of uncultured Prevotellaceae bacterium. Taxonomy (GTDB): domain Bacteria; phylum Bacteroidota; class Bacteroidia; order Bacteroidales; family Bacteroidaceae; genus Physcousia. The sequence goes on from CAMZHV010000024.1 coordinate 19,763, forward strand.
GAGGCTTCGGTGGATTGCGACGAGCAGAAGGTGAAAGTAGGTGGAAAGATATACCGCTTTTACAACAGCTTTGTGTGTAATTACGTGGCTGGCTTTACGATTCCGGAGCAGTGCCTGTTCTTAGGCGGCGGCCTGTTCTGGTATTCTGTGGGCCTGTCAACGATGAAGGGCTTGCGGTGCTATTTCAACTTCTACGACGTGCTGCCGGAGGCGAGCGAGGCAGGTGTCCGCATGACGATTGCCTACGACGACGGGACGACGACGGAGATTAATGACCTACCCTTGACTTCTCCCTGTGAGGGAGGGAAAATGGGGGCTGGCGTGTGGTATGACATGCAGGGACGACGGATAACCCCCTGTCCCAAAAATGGGGCAGAAATGCACAAGGGAATCTATATCTGCAACGGACGTAAATATATCATCAAATAGGTGCACTATGAAAAGGAAGAGTTATATTACCCCTGAGGTAAAAATCGTGTCATGCGACGGCATGATGATGCTGTGCGTCTCAGGCGTGTCATCGTCCTTTAGCGGTGGCATAGGTTACGGCGGTATTGATGAGGACGGCTCGGTGGATGCGGGTGTCCGCGGATATGTTTGGGATGAGGATGGGCCGTTCGAAGGGGAGATATTTGGAGAATAAAAGACCCACCCCCGACCCCTCCCTGTGAGGGAGGGGAGAAAAGGGGGGAGCGAAATAAGAAGAGAAGTTTAGCCATTAATAATTTCAATCAAACCATTTTTATTATTATGGAAACAAGAAAATTATTGTTTAATTGGCGGCACGCCCCGATAGGAGCGCGGACGCCAGACGGGTGCGGCACGTCAAATGCCCGTGCCCGCAGCGGCGGGATGTCAGGTCCTGCCCGGCGGCTGTCCTTCGGGCGGCTGCTGCAGGCATGGCTGCTGGCCATGCTCTTGGGCTGGTCCTCCAGTGCCAAGGCCGATGCCCCGAATGGGTATGTCTTTACGGCATCCCAGACGTTGGCCTCTTTCGAGAATTCTCACCCCGACGAGCCGTGGATATGGCTGTCCAAGGTCACCTACGACATGGAGAAAGACTTGAATGTCTATGAGTTCAAACTCAAGATTCAAGCTTCCAATGTGAATATGTCTGCAATGGAAGCTTTCGGTGCCGGATGCTTTTTCTTCGGATGGTCGGGTGATGTTTGGCTGACCATTGATGGGGAGAATCGATTCAACCTGAAGAATATCAGTCCGTCAATTACAGGCAGCTGGGAACCTTTGGGAAAGCTTAAAATCGGTAGCGATGAGATGTTAATGAGTTCCAGTTACTTTTCTTGGCCTATGCTATCAAATCTCTCAGGAATTTCCCAACCTATAGAGATCAACGCAGCTGGTGGTGATGGCCTTTCTGGTTACTCCAGTCTCTACGTGAGCGTGAGTGACCCACAGGCTGAGCAGATTACCGATTGGGCGGGCATTTATCAATGGTATCCCAATCTGATTTATCCCGATTACAGAAGTAGTGAATATAGAAACAATTTTATCCTCAGATATATTTCCTATGTGACGATACGTGTGGGCATTGAGCGTACCTGGAGCCATAAAGATTATGCTGTTGGTGTAAAGGGAACCTGGAAGGGTAAGTCTCAATGGGGAGATGTTTACTCTGCTGAGTACACCCGAGACTATCATATCAAAAGCGATAATTTCAAGTTTACGCATCCCACTGTACCCTGGCCTTCGAGCAGCGGTACACTGACGCGCTCCGGCAATGGCAGAGTGACCTATAAAACGCCGTCTGCTTCCAGCAAGACCGGCAAGCAATTCACGATGAATCCCTACACTGAGCAGGAGGGGTTTAATATATATCAGTTAAACCAGACTGAATCCTGCAACTTCCTGAACAACGTCTATCTGATGAAGAGCCAGGGCAACACGAGTAACCCATGGTCGAGCATCGATAGAGCAAGTGATTACTATGCCAAGTTAGAGAACGTCACAAGTCCCCAGACGCAGGAGATTACAGGCGTGGACAACTACCAACCGTTCTACGTCTATCCCTGCTGGGAACTCCAGTCGCAGAACGAATATGTGTCCATGCCGTCACTCACCTCGAAGGTTCGTCAGAACCACGACAAATTCATGGATGCGCTGGTGGCTCCGGGCTACCCCTGCGCGACGGATGTGGACGTGAAGACGGCGGATGCCTTCAGCCGCAAGGTGCAGGTGACGTGGAAATGGAAAGTGAGCGACGCAAACCACTGCGACACGAATGGTAAGTGGTACGTGTTCCGCCGCCTTGGCACCAACGGCCAGACGCTGAAGATCGGCGAGGTGAGCCACGGCACGGCTTCGGAATACAGCATCAACTACACGCCTACTTCCGACAATCTGCCAGACTACGGAGAGGAATACAACTACATTGTCTGCTTCGTGCCTAACGGCTGGACGGTGAACAGCGAGAGCGACGCCACGGGTCTGTGGGCCTCTAAATCGGCCGCGATAACGCGTTCGTTCAAGAAAGTCTCAAGCATCACGGCTACGGCCAGCGACAACAAGGTCACGGTAAGCTGGGAACATCTTTCCCTCACCGATGCCTCGCCCTCAAACAAATACGTCATGTACGTTGAGCGCTCTGAAGACAATGGAGAAAACAAGACTTGGGTCACCAAGGAAACCATAGAGATCAGCGACAAGACGACGACCACCGGCACGTGGGAGGACACCAACATCACGGCCAAGAAGACCTACTACTACCGTGTGCGCTTCCCGAATGTGCAGGGCGGTCCGGCGGAGAGTGACGTCGTCTCTGTCACCTCGGGCGGCTCCTCGTTCGTGAAGGGCAGCTTCATGGCTTCGCGCGGCAACTACAGCAACACCGTGAAACTGTCGTGGCAGGTGAACCAGGTAGGCACGGGCGAGTGCTACTTCACCGTGCAGCGCCGTCCCCTGGGCAGTTCAGGTTCTGATGGCTGGGCCGACATCTACACGACGCACGGCACGGCGGCGAGCTACAGCTACGACGACCTGACGGCACAGCCCGGCTCGTTCAACGAGTACAAGATTACGCTGTCTGAGAAGGTGGACGGGAAGATGCTCGTGGGCAACAGCGAGACGTGCGACGGCTTCTGCATGGCCACGGGCACGATGAGCGGCCGCGTGTCCTTCGGCTCCGGCACCGCCGTGGAGGGCGTGAAGGTGACCATGCGACCCAGCACCTCCGACGGCAGCCCCGTGAACCGCTTCCGCTCGCTCTACTTCGACGGTACCGCCAACACCACAAGCGGCGGGTCCGGCATGACCTGCACGAGCGACACCACCGAGCTGAAGAAGATATTCGGCAACGACTTCACCATACAGATGTGGATCAATCCGTCCTCGGACTTGTATTCATACAGTGGCGGTAATCCTTACCTCTTCGATGTGCCGAACACCATCAACATCGTCCTTGAGAAATCCAAGGCCGACACTTGCCAAGTCAAAGTAAGCCTTAACAATAACGACAAAACGCTCAGCACCCCCATCTACGTGCCTTACGACAAGTGGACCCATCTGGTGATGACACACAATAGGGCTGATAGTCAGATTACGGTCTATACCCTGAACGGCGACACCATCTGCAAGGCTACTGCAACCGGCAAGATCAATGACGGACAGATAGGCGCCAAGTCACGAGGCCTCATGGGAATCGGCAACTATGGCGCCCGCACCAGCCCTTACCCCTATAAGGGCTACATGGACGAGGTCCGCGTGTTCAACCGCTGCCTGACGCAGGCCGAGATAGAGCGCAACTACAACCACCCGCTGGTGGGCACCGAGCAAGGCCTGCAGGTCTATTACTCGTTCGACGAGGGCATCCCAGGACAGAAGCTGGCCTACGACTTCAGCAAGCAGAACGGCGTGAGCAACGGCCACCACGGCATCACCAACATCCCAGCCACCTCATCGACCGTCATCCCCTCTGATGACCAGTTCAGCCTCATGGGCTACACCGACGCAGAGGGCAACTACATGGTGGGCGGCATCTCCATTTCGGGCGACGGCACCAACTATGTGGCCACGCCGACGCTGGGCATCCACCAGTTCTCGCCGGCCAACCAGAGCCGCTACTTCTCGATGAACTCACTCGTACAGACGGGCGTGGACTACGAGGACGTCAGCTCGTTCCCCGTGAGCGGCGTGGTCTATTACTCGAATACCAGCGTCCCCGTGAAGGATGTGTATATCAAGGTGGACGGCATCACGGCGTCGAAAGACGGCCAGCCTGTGATGACCAACGCCAAGGGTGAGTTCAAAGTCGATGTTCCCATCGGCAAGCACTTCGTGTCGGTGAGCCTCAACGGCCACACCTTCGAGAAAGAAGGACGCTATCCTGAGGACGCGAACGGAACGGGCGAGCGCGAGGATTTCAACGGTGAAGTCACCGGTCTGACCTTCTATGACAACACGCTCGTGACCGTTGCCGGACGTGTGTCCGGCGGCGACATCGAGTACGAGAAGCCCTTGGGCCTGAAGCAGGGCAAGGCCAACATCGGCCAGGCCACGCTGACACTGGAGCTGGAGAACGACAACGCCGGATATCTCAACGCCAAGGAGGTGAAGACGACCACTGTGAGCTACAACAAGAATGATGTAGATCGCACGTTTGCAGCTGCTTCCGGTTCGGCCAAAGTGCCTGCCAACGAGAACTATATTGAGGTCGTGACAGACGCGGAAACGGGCGAGTTTGTAGCCCAATTGCCGCCGCTGCGCTATAAGGTGAGCAGCGTGAGCCTGCCCAAGAACACGGGCATCAACTTCACGAACCTGCCCGTTGTGGATGCTACGAACCCCGACCTGATCTACACCGACTCGGTGGAGGTGAACGATGAGGTGAAGAAGTTCGAGTATGTGGGCAGTGCGAAGATCAAGCACAAGGAGCCTGCGACCTTCGTGGTGAAGGAGAACGAGGACGGCTCGTTCGGCATCAAGGAGTACACGGTGAAAGACGTGAGCGGCAAGGAGCACAAGGTGTCCGTCTATAATGTGAAGACTGACGGCACCATTGAGTATACGTTCGGCCATCCCGTGTATGAAGAGCTGGGCACTCATACGTTCCACATCTCGGCCAGCGAGCGCTATATCAACAAGGACAGCGGCGAGGACGTCGTTGACGAGGTTCCCCTGGCAGGCAAGAAGGTGACTGTGAAGAACCCGTTTGCCACAACGGCCAAGATCGTATGCACCAACGGCAACAGCCAGTATCCCCGCGGCAGCGTGTATGAGATGGAGGACAACACCTTCGAGCTCGACTCCTTGGGACTCGGCGAATATGAGTTCACCGTGGGCTATCCCAACATCCAGGAGCCCTACACCCGTGGCCTCACCATCACCTATAATAATAATGGTGCAGAGCAAGACTGGGAGGGCAATGCCTACGAAGGCAACCCTAACCCCTTCGCCGCCTACATCCTGGGCGCACTGCCTACAGGCAACAACTTCGTGACGCAGGGTCCCGACGAGATTGCCATGGTGCTGCGCGATCCTCCCGGCACAGGTTCTTCTGCCACCTGGAGCAAGGGCTCGACCAAGAGCGTGACCAAGGGCCGCACCGTGGACGTCCACTCCGAGACGTCGGTCAGCGGCAAGATCTATGCCGGCGTGGAAACCGAAACGGGTGAAGGTATCGGCTTCATGGTCATTCAGGACCTGGAGAGCACAGCCACCATCACGGCCGGTGCCGAGCTGAACCTCTCCTTCTCGAACATGAAGAACCACACCACTACCATCACGGCCACTCGCGACATCTCGACCAGCGACGGCTTCGACTTCAACGGTGCCGACGGCGACCTGTTCATCGGTTCGGCCAAGAACATCATCTTCGGTGCCTGCCACTATGTCGATATCATGTGGGACAACGACGAGAATAAGCCGGTGCTGACGATGGAGGACGGTATCGCCACAGGCGAGGAGTTCACCACGGGCTTTGCCTATACACAGAACTATGTGAAGAACATCCTCATCCCGAACTTCATCACACTGCGCAACAGTCTGCTCACCCCGGTCAGCAGCGTCGATGCCATAGGGCGTCCGGGTGCCAATGTGAAAGATCCTATCTACGTGACAGAGCTGGACAAGGACAATCCCAAGTTCGGCAGCAGCAACAACGACAAGAGCGTATGGGGCAGCAGTGCCGTAAGCTTCAATACTTTGGACAAGAACACCGGCCGCTACAAGGGTCCCTCCTACACGATGATCCTGCCCGAGTCGTGGGATAAAGACACCACCGGCGTGCAGGATATGGTGAACTTCTACAACCTGCAGATAGCCAAGTGGGAGAACGAGCTGCGCAAGAACGAGGAAGCCAAGGTGACCGCCATCCAGAACAGCAAGGACTGGCTCATCGAGAACCACTCGTTCGACGCCGGTGCCGCCATCACGGTGGAGAAGACCATCGAGGAAGCCTCTTCGAGGGTGAACACCGAGGTGCAGGAGATCAACGCCATCATCGGCCTTGAGACGGGCTACCGCTTCGCAGGCCTGGGTCTCGGCGTGGAACTCGAAGAGAAGGCGGGCATCACCATCACCGAGGAGCAGCAGTCCGACGAATCCACCAGCACCACCATTGCCTACAACCTCGTGGAGGACGGCGACGACGACTACCTGACCGTGGATGTCTTCAAGGCTCCCGACGGCTTCGGCCCCATCTTCTACACCCGTGGCGGTGCCACCTCCTGCCCCTATCAGGACGAAGTGGTGACTGAGTACTTTGAACCCGGAACCATCATTATGCAGAAGACCGTGCAGATCGAGAAGCCTGAGATTGAGGCTCAGGTGCAGAGCATCACCGGCATCCCCGCTGGTGGCAAGGGCACGTTCAAGGTCAACATCCGCAACAACTCCGATACGGGCGAGGACGGCTGGTTCGACATCAGCGTCGTCTCGACCTCCAACCCCGACGGTCTGAAGGTGTCTATGGACGGTTCCAACATCACCACAGGCCGCTCCATCCTGGTGCCCGCCGGCGAGACGATGGTGAAGACCTTCACCGTGGAGCAGTCCAACGAGAGCGTGATGGAGTACAAGGATGTGAAGATCCGCATTGCCTCGCAGTGCCAGAAGGACAACACGGGTGTCTATCCCGAGATTGCCGACACCACGAGCTTCAGCGCCTACTTCCAGCCCTCCTGCTCGGATGTGCACCTGGCTGCTAACCACACGCTGGTGAACACCGATTCGAAAGACCAGCTCGTGCTGAGCATCAGCGGCTACAACTACTCGATGGAGACCCTCGAGGGCATCCGTCTGCAATACAAGGGCGAGAACGACGCCGACTTCACCACCCTGCACGAGTATATCAAGGGCTATGAAGGCAACGACCCGAACAAGTCGGCACTGATCGCCCTCACCGGCAACAACAAGCTGGACTATGCCCTCGACCTGCGCAAGGATGACTTTAGCGACAAGACCTACGTCTTCCGTGCCGTCACCGTCTGCCAGATCGGCGGCGAGGTGAACAACGAGAGCGAATGGGTGGAAGTGGTACGCAACATGAGCCGTCCGCAGCTCATCGCTACGCCGACACCTGCCAGCGGCATCCTCGGCATCGGTGACGACCTGACCATCACCTTCAACGAGGACATCCAGGGCAGCGCCCTCACCAAGCCCAACAACTTCGACGTGGTGGGCGTGCTCAACGAGACCGAGGTGACACACGAGGTGGCCCTGAGCCTGACGGGCAACAATGCCGCCAAGACTGATGCCACTATGGACCTCAGCGACAAATCCTTCGCTGTCAGCATGTGGGTGAACTACACCAGCGACGGCCGCCTGCTCATGCACGGCATGAACGACAACAACTTCACCGTGGCCATCGAGAACGGCAAGCTCGCCGTGAGCGTCAACGACAGCAAGGCCACGTCGGTCAATGCACTGCCGCAGGGCGAGTGGATCTACCTGAACGTGAGCTACGATGCCCACAACCACTCCGTGAGCGCCGGCTATGCCAGCGATGCCTCCACCGTGACACTGCTCACCGAAGCTATCATCGACGCATACAACGGCAACGGCCCCGTGAGCGTGGGCGGCAACGACCTGACCGCCAAGGTGCAGGAGCTGGCCATCTGGGACGACAGCCGCTCCATGGCTGAGGCTCAGGCCAGCATGTACACCTCGAAGAGCCAGTTCACCAACGGCCTCATGGGCTACTGGCAGCTGAACGAGGGTCATGGCAACGTGGCCACCGACAAGGCTCGCAGCCGCAACATGACACTGCCCTCACAGAACGCCTGGTGGACGGCCGGCGACAACTACGCCCTCGTCCTTGACGGCACAAAGGCTGCCGCCGTGAACATCGGCTCACTGAACACCACCGTTGCTGACGACTACCTCGTGGAGGCTTGGTTCAAGGCCGACGAGACGCAGGCTGACGTAGCTTCTGTGCTCAGCACCGAGGCCATGGATCTGCGCCTGAACGCTGAGGGCAAGATGGAACTTGTCATCAACAACGAGACCAACAACGTGACAACCGAGAGCCTGCGCGATGGACAGTGGCACCATGTGGCCGTGAACGTGCTGAAGAGCACCAACGGCAGCGGCATCATCTACATCGACGGACAGCAGCGCAAGCTCCTATCCACCTCCGTGATGCCCGCACTCTATGGCGCTAAGCTCGTGCTCGGCGGCCACTATGGCTACGATGCACAGGCCGGCTATGGCTACAACCAGCTGCTGAAGGGTGCCGTCGACGAGGTGCGCATCTGGAAGGCACGCCGCACAGCGGATGTCATCAAGAACAATATGTACAACCGCGTGAAGGGCGACGAGGCCGGTCTGGTAGCTTACTACCCGATGGAAACCCTCGGCCTGGATGCCTACAACCAGTTGGTTACCAGTGCCACATTCAGCGACAAGACCGCTGAGAGCACGGAGGAAGTTAGCTTCTACAGCACAAACTGCTCACCGCTCACCGCTAACCTCTCGTCGCTCAACTCCAATAACACCGCAGCCCTGAAGACGGCTCCCACGCTGACGAACGTTGAGTTTGACTTCGTGGCCAGCGAACGTCAGATCAAGGTGAACCTGAACGAGCAGCCTTACAAGATGGAGGGATGCAACATCTACATCACCGCCAAGAACGTGAAAGATGTCTACGGCAACGCCGCACTGCCCATCACCTGGAGCGTCTACGTGCAGCAGAATACCCTGCGCTGGCAGGAGAACACGCTGGCCGTGACCAAGACGGGCACGGAGGACAACACCTTCACCGCTACGATCGAGAACCGCGGTGCGCAGAGCGAAAGCTGGAGCTTGAGCGGTATGCCTACATGGCTCACCGCCAACATCGACGGCGGCATCCTCACACCGTTGGCAACGCAGAACCTCACCTTCACTGTGGCCGGTAGCCTGCCCATCGGCACCTACGAGACAACACTCTATCTGACCGGTTCGCAGAACATCAATGCGCCGCTGAACATCACCGTTAGCTCCGAAGGCGAGGCTCCCGCATGGGCTGCCACACCGGGCGAGAGCACAATGACCGTGGTTGGTCAGCTGAAAATCGACGGCGTGCTGAGCAGCGACAGCAAGGACATGGTCGCCGCCTTCCGCGGACAGGAATGTGTGGGCGTGGCTACTCCTAAGTATTTCAGCCGCTACGACGGATACTTCGTCATGTTGAACATCTACGGAAAGGATCCTGCCGAACTCGTGTATAAAGCTTACGACGCCAGCACGGGTACCATCTATCCCTCCGTCAGCATCTCCGATGAGAGTGCCAACACCTTCATCGCTGACAAGGCCATCGGATCCTTCACGCAGCCTGTCACCTTCACGCCGAACAATGAGATCGAACAAGACCTCTCATTGCCGCGCGACGGATGGAAGTGGTTCTCGCTCTACGCTACACCCAAGGACGCCTCGGCATCTGTCGTGTTCAAGGATGCGCTCAGCGCCATCAGCACCGTCACCGACGGCGACAACACGGTCATCGGATGGGCTGGTAACCTCCCGCTCGACAATCCTGCCACGATGTACAAGCTCAACGCTAAGGAACCATACACCGAGAGCATCATCGGCACGCCGACCGACCCGACAGCCATTGACATCACGCTTCAGACCGGTTGGACTTGGATCGGCTATCCCGCACAGGCCAGCAACTCCCTCGGTGCTGCCTTCTCCAGCGCCGAACCCGCGGAAGGTGATATGGTGAAGAACCAGAACAGCTTCTCCATCTACACCGAAGGCGAATGGGTTGGTACCCTGACGGCCATGACGCCTGGCGATGGCTACCTCTACAACTCCGTGGCCAGCAGCAACAAGACTTTCCGCTTCCCGAAACCTGCCGTCAGCGGTAAGAAGTATGCGCCCGCACACATCGCCAACTCCCTCTTTGAGAACCAGTCCGAGGACAACATGACCATGATCGCCCTCGTGATGAACGGCGACGAAGTGGTGTCCGATGCACACGTCAGCGTCTTCGCTGGCAGCGAGCTCCGCGGATACTCTCATGAAGCAGTACGCGACAACAGGCACTTCATCACCATCGGCGGTGAGGACGGCGACGCCCTGAGCTTCGTCATCAGCCTCGGCGACGACGAGAACTACGCCTTGTCCTACTCCGAGATCTTCGTGCCCAACGCCCAGCGCGGCTCGATGGCCAACCCCGTCGTGCTGCAGATCAGCGAGGCCACTGGCATCAACATGGCGCTGAACGATAGCGACATCAAGTGCATACGTCTCTATGACAGCAGCGGTCGAATGATACGCAGCGACGAGGCTCCGACGCGTCTCTTCAACAAGAAGGATCTCAGCAACCAGCCTGCAGGTATCTTCTACCAGCACGTCATCTACAACAATGGGCAGACGCGCGTGCAGAAGCTGATGAAATAATCCTAAGCTCAACAGAGCAACACATTTTCAAGGGGCTGTGCCGACACTTTGGCACAGCCCCTTTGCTTTCTTCCAATAGCCCTCGACAAGGGCGCAGCACCTTTGCTTATTGTTGACAGACGAGATAGTATTCCGCGGCTCCTAAGAGGAAGCAGCCAAGGCCGTAGTCCTCGAAATCGGGCTTGCTGTCAAAGGTGACCGGCTGTGCTGAGGCTGGCTCCTTGCCCGTGCCCTGCACGTAGCCGAGGAAACCGTTGGGGTGTACGCTTTGCTGCATGGCACGCCAGGCCTGATGACAGGCGGGCAGGTAGGTGCGGCGCTTGAGGAGACCCGTGCGCACACCCCAACTCATGCCGTAGAGGAAGAGGGCAGTGCCGGTGAGCTCGGGGCCGCCGTAGTTGGCGGGGCACAGCAGGCTGACATTCCAGAAACCGTCCGTCCGCTGACAGCTGAGCAGCGCGCGGCTCATGAGCAAGAAGTCCTTCTTCAGGCGGCTATGGTGGCACCGCATCTGACGGCTCATGGGGCGGCTTTCGAGGTCGGCGATGACGCGCACCAGCGTGGCGTAAGCCCATCCGCAGCCTCGGCTCCAATAGCAATGGCTGCCGTCGGGCTCCAAGTAGGGCGGCACAAAGTCCTTGTCGCGCCACCACAGCCCTTCGCGCTCGTTGAAGAGGCCGCCGGCCAGCGTGTCGCGCGTCCAAGTGTACATCTTCATGGCGTGGTTCATGTAGCGCTCGTCGCCTGTGATGCGATACATTTTGCTATAGACGGGCATGGCCATCTGAATGGCGTCCACCCACGTCCACCAGCTGATGCGCGTCTGCATCTGATGATTAAGGTTCACACGCACATGTGCAATCATCCGCTCGTCGCGCGTCATCATGTAGCGGTCGAGATAGGTCTGCTGGCAGCATTGGTTGTCGGCATCGGTGGTGAGGTCGCCGCCGCGTGCCTGCCAGTTGTGGAAATCGCCCCAACGATCGGTGTAGCTGATGAAGGCCGTGTCGGGACACAGGGCATGAAGGGCCATGAGGCCTTCGTAGTAGACGGCACGTGTCCACAGGTTGCTTGGACGTTCACGCTTGACGAACGTGGCCGCGGTGGGGTCAGGCCATTGCTGCATGAAATAGGCGTTGGCACGCAGGGCGATGGCCAGCACGGAATCGGGCGTGGGTTCTGCGGCGTGCGTGGCGAATGGCACGAGGGCTATGAGGAGTGTAAAGAGCGTCTTTTTCATATCGGATACACTAAAAAAGGGTTCAAAGATAGGGCAAAAATATACATTTTGCGTCATTCTGAAAACTTTCTGTGACCAAAAACACGTTTTCCCGATAAAAAAACGCTATATTTGTGGCCATGAAGAAGCATTTACGTCTATTTATCCTGTCTTTTGTCCTGCTACAGCACTTGTCTGTTGCAGCTCAGCTGAATACTTCCTTCCCTGATCGAGGAGGGGAGGCTTGCCTGTGGCCTGACGGCACGCCCATCAGCGAATGGTTTGCCGACACTACGCGCCTCGACCCGCTTCAGCTGGGCAGGCAATATGTTGTCACCGACTATGGCGTGAGCTGCGATTCCACCTTGTTGCAGACCGAAGCCTTGCAACGGGTCATCGACCGTGCATCGGCCGAAGGGGGTGGGGTCGTGGTCATCCCGCGCGGCACGTTCCTGAGCGGTGCTCTCTTCTTCAAGAAAGGCACGCACCTGCATCTGCAGGAGGGAGCGAGGTTGAAAGGCATTGATGCTATCAAACATTATCCGCTGGTCGATACCCGCATCGAGGGGCAGAGCCGCAAGTATTTCGCCGCGCTGGTGAATGTCAACGGCGTGGACGGTTTCAGCATCACCGGTACGGGTACCATCGACGGCAACGGCCTGCGGTTCTGGGAGGAGTTCTGGATTAGGCGGCGTTTCAACCCCGACTGCACGAACCTCGAAGCCTTGCGACCGCGACTCGTATATATGTCCGACTGCCACGACGTGCAGGTGCAGGATGTGCATTTAGTGAACAGCGCCTTCTGGACGAATCACCTGTATCGTTGTGAGCGGGTGAAATATATAGGCTGCACCATTTATGCGCCCCATGAACCGCCCGAGGCCAAGGCGCCGAGCAGCGATGCGCTGGACTTGGACGTGTGCCGCGACGTGTTGGTACACGGTTGCGACATCAGCGTGAACGACGATGCCGTAGTCATCAAGGGCGGCAAGGGTACGTGGGCCGACCAGCAGCCTGAGAACGGCCCCTCGTCGCACATCATCATCCAGCATTGCCACTATGGATTCGTCCACGGTTGCCTGACTTTAGGCAGCGAAAGCCTGCACGACTGGAACATCATCTTGCGTGATTGTCAGATAGATAATGCTTCGCGCGTGCTGTGGCTGAAGATGCGCCCCGACACGCCGCAACACTACGAGCACATCCGCGTGGAACGCCTGACGGGCAACTGCGGCAGCGTGCTGACCGTGAGACCTTGGACGCAGTTCTTCAAAGCTGAGGAACGGGCCGACATGCCGCTCTCTGAATGTCATGACATCACGCTGCGCGACCTGCGACTGCAGTGCCGCAACTTCTTCGACGTCGGCACTTCGGACAAATACCGCCTGCACCATTTCACCTTCGAGAACTTGGAGATAGCGGATCGTGCCAACCATTTCGCCCCCACGCTCATTGAGGACGTCACCGTCCACGCCGTCGTCATCAACGGCGCCCTCTTCACCTCTCACTCCTCATCTCTTCCTGACGGCAAGGAGGCGGAGGTGGGGCTTCTCTCCCCTCCCTCACAGAGAGGCGGGGCTTCTCTCCCCGGCACCCGCTGGTGGTGGCTCGGCTCAGCTGTCGATGAAGAGAACCTGCGATGGAACCTTCAGCAGTACGCCAGTCGTGGCATAGGCGCTGTGGAGATTACGCCCCTCTACGGCGTGAAGGGCAACGAAGCCAACAACATCCCTTTCCTTTCGGAACGATGGATGAAGATGCTGGGCGTGTGCTTAGACGAGGGCAAGCGACTGGGCATACAAGTGGACATGAACTGTGGCACGGGTTGGCCCTTCGGCGGCCCCGAGGTGCCGTTGAGCGAGGCGGCCTGTAAGCTGGTGGTGGCCGATACCGTCGTAGCTGCCGCCGTGGCTGACACGATCCATTTGCTGCCGCCGCCAAGCGAACGCGCTTACGCACAGTTAACTGTGCAACGCGCCTTTGACACCGAACAACCCGGAATGCGCCGCGTAATCGCTTTGTTCAGCAGCCGAACCCGTCAGCAGGTGAAGCGGGCGGCTCCCGGTGGTGAAGGACTCGTCATCGACCACTTCGATGCTAAGGCCGTGGCACACTACCTGCAACGCTTCGACCGTGCCTTTGCAGCTACTGGCACCCCTTGGCCCCACACCTTCTTCAACGACAGCTATGAGGTTTATGGTGCCGACTGGACACCACGCCTGTTGGAGGAGTTTGCACATCGACGCGGCTACCGGCTCGAAGACCACTTGCCGGAGTTTATCGACGGCGCACCCGAGGTGGTGGCAGACTATCGCGAGACGCTCTCCGACCTGTTGCTCAGCAACTTCACCCGCCAATGGGCCGATTGGGCGCACAGCCACGGCGTGCGGGTGCGCAACCAGGCGCACGGTTCGCCTGCCAACCTGATAGACCTGTATGCGGCGGTGGATATCCCTGAGATAGAGGGCTTCGGGCTTACGGACTTCGGCATCAAAGGCTTGCGCACCGACCCTGGCATGACGCGTCCCAACTTCTCAGACCTCTCGATGCTCAAATATGCGTCGTCGGCCGCACACATCACGGCCAAGCCGCTGACCAGCTCCGAGACCTTCACGTGGCTCACGGAGCATTTCCGCACCAGCCTCTCGCAGATGAAGCCCGACCTGGATCTGATGTTCTGTGCCGGCGTGAACAATATGTATTTCCATGGCACCTGTTACTCGCCGAAGGACGATGCGTGGCCTGGCTGGCGCTTCTATGCCTCAATGGATATGTCACCCAACAACACCATTTGGCGCGACGCCCCTTACTTCACGTCCTACGTGGAGCGCTGCCAACGTCTGCTGCAGTGGGGCGCGCCGGACAACGATTTCCTTGTGTATCTGCCCGTCCATGATATGTGGCGACGTGACACGCAGCACCGCCTGATGCAGTTCGACATTCATTCCATGAGCCGTCGTGCTCCGGACTTCATCAAGGCCATTCTGACCATTGACTCCTTGGGCTTCGACTGCGACTACATCAGCGACCGCTATTTGCTTACCACGCGTGCTGAGGGGCATCTGCTACGCACGGCGGCCGGCACCTGCTACAAGGGGCTGGTGATACCAGGCGACTGCCTGATGCCCAAGGCTGTACGGGCACACATCGACAGCTTGGAAGCTTTGGGCGTACCTGTCATCCGTCAGGTGAAAGCCGATGCGCTGGCACAAGCTGCCACATCCGAGGCGTTGAAGGCCATGTGCGGACTCAACATGATTCGTCGGCGCAACGCCACAGGCTACCACTATTTCATTGCCAACCTGACACCCAACGACGTCAAACGCGAGGTGCCTCTGGCCGTTCCGCTGAAGGATGCCCGCTGGTATGATCCGTTGACCGACACTTGGCATCAGGCGCAGCTGACAGCCAACGGTATTCTCGTCTCCCTCCGCTCAGGCCAGTCCATCTTCCTCCAAACCTTCGACCAACCTTCTCCCCTTCCTTCTCAACCTTCGATTTCCCCCTCTCGTCTCTCCCCTCTCCCCCCTCCCTCACAGGGAAAGGCTACGGGTAGGCGAGCTTTGCTCGGGAATGGGGTCGGCTTCGGCCCTGAGCTCAGCCGAACGGGGGGTGGGTCATTTGCTCTTGACCTATCAGCCCCCGCTCAGAAATGGACGCTGACTTTCAACGACAATTGTACACCCGCCATCTCCAAGACCTACCATTTGAACGGCTTATGTACTTGGGAGGGCCTGGACGCGCAGACGGCCGTGCTCATGGGTACAGGCTGCTACGCCACCACCTTCAAACTCACCTCCCAACAGCTAAAAGCTAACGAGCGTTGGCAGATAGAGCTGGGCGATGTGCGCGAGAGTGCCCGTGTCTATGTCAACGACAGCTGCGTAGGTTGCGCCTGGAGCGTTCCCTATGTCCTCGAAATCCCAGCCTCTCTCCTTCGGCGCGGCAGCAACAGCCTTCGCATCGAAGTAACAAACCTGCCCGCCAACCGCATAGCAGAACTTGACAGGCAGGGCATACCTTGGCGTAAGTTTGAGGAAATCAATGTGGTGGACATCAACTATCAGCCCACGAAGTACGATCAATGGGAACCCGTGGCGTCAGGGTTGAAGGGACGAGTGATGTTGGTCGCCGTACCGTAATAGCCACAGGGACCTAT
This sequence comes from uncultured Prevotellaceae bacterium, assembly GCA_947307015.1. Taxonomy (GTDB): domain Bacteria; phylum Bacteroidota; class Bacteroidia; order Bacteroidales; family Bacteroidaceae; genus Physcousia. Next base: position 35,977 of record CAMZHV010000024.1, read on the forward strand.
TGCATCAACCATTTCTTACCGACTTTGACCATCGGCAGTCCGACCTCTTCGGATGTGCTGTCGGCATACGTCACCTGCAGGTAGACATGCGCCTGCTCGCCAATGATGGTGTCGCCCGTGATGCGCACCGTCTGTAGCTCGCCGTGGCGCTGCTGTTCGGCGGCCGCAAACTCCTTGACGAGGTCAACCATCTGTGCGCGGTAGTTATCGGACATGGAGTCGGCGTAGGCAATCTGACCGACGAACTTCTCATACTGCCCGTCCTGAAGGTATTCGTAGCACTGCTCGGCGGCACGGCGCACGCGGCTGTGGTCGTCGCCCGAGCAGGCCATCATCATCACCAGACTTGCAATGACGGTAAAATGTAGGAGCTTGAATCGATGTTGTGTCATTTTGTCAGTTATTGTGCCGACAAAGGTAGTATTTCTGTCGCAGACGGCCAAAGATTCTGCCGTCTTTTAATATTTAATAAGGAACGAGTGCGCGTGAATATCGTTTTGGCACGCAGTTTGCTCAACGATTAGCGAAGTAAAAACGGCGTTATGGCGTTATTACGTTATGATGTTATCACGTTATTACGAAAATCGTTAAACTAAAACAAAATACAACTATGGGAAAGATTATTGGAATTGACTTGGGTACCACCAACTCGTGTGTATCCGTTTTCGAGGGCAGCGAGCCCGTCGTTATTGCCAACAGCGAAGGCAAGCGCACCACGCCTTCCATCGTCGCTTTCATGAAGGACGGCGAGCGCAAGGTGGGTGACCCCGCCAAGCGTCAGGCTATCACCAACCCGAAGAACACCATCTTCTCGATCAAGCGTTTCATGGGCGAGACCTACGAGCAGGTGCAGAAAGAGATTGCACGCGTGCCGTACACCGTAGCCAACGAGAATGGCTATCCCCGTGTAGACATCGAGGGCCGCAGGTACACCCCGCAGGAGATCAGCGCCATGATTCTTCAGAAGATGAAGAAGACTGCTGAGGACTATCTCGGTCAGGAAGTCACGGAGGCCGTCATCACCGTGCCTGCTTACTTCTCCGACTCGCAGCGCCAGGCTACCAAGGAAGCCGGTCAGATTGCAGGCCTCGAAGTGAAGCGTATCGTCAACGAGCCTACGGCTGCTGCCCTGGCTTACGGCGTTGACAAGGCCAACAAGGACATGAAGATTGCCGTCTTCGACCTCGGCGGCGGTACGTTCGATATCTCCATCCTGGAGTTCGGTGGCGGCGTGTTCGAGGTGCTTAGCACCAACGGCGATACGCACCTCGGCGGTGACGACTTCGACCAGGTCATCATCGATTGGATGGCCAATGAGTTCCGTATGCAGGAAGGTGTGGACCTGAAGCAGGATCCGATGGCGCTGCAGCGTCTGAAGGAGGCTGCTGAGAAGGCTAAGATCGAGCTGTCCTCCAGCACCAGCACCGAGATCAACCTGCCATATATCACCGCTGTCAACGGTGTGCCCAAGCACCTCGTGATGACCCTCACCCGTGCCAAGTTCGAGCAGCTGGCCGACAATCTCATCCAGGCTTGTAAGGTGCCCTGTCAGAAGGCTATGCAGGATGCAGGTCTCACCAACAGCGACATTGACGAGGTCATCCTCGTGGGCGGCTCCAGCCGTATCCCCGCCATCCAGAAGCTCGTTGAGGACTTCTTTGGCAAGGTGCCCAGCAAGGGCGTGAACCCCGACGAGGTGGTGGCCGTAGGCGCCAGCATCCAGGGTGCTATCCTCAACAAGGAAGAAGGCGTAGGTGATATTGTGCTGCTCGACGTGACGCCGCTGTCCATGGGTATTGAGACCCTCGGCGGTGTGATGACACGCCTCATCGAGGCCAACACCACCATCCCTTGCAAGAAGAGCGAGGTGTTCTCCACCGCAGCCGACAACCAGACCGAGGTGACCATCCATGTGCTTCAGGGCGAGCGTCCTATGGCATCGCAGAACAAGAGCATCGGTCAGTTCAACCTCACCGGCATAGCTCCCGCCCGTCGTGGCGTGCCTCAGATTGAGGTCAGCTTTGACATCGATGCCAACGGTATCCTGAAGGTCAGCGCCAAGGACAAGGCTACGGGCAAGGAACAGGCCATCCGCATCGAGGCTTCCAGCGGACTCTCCAAGGAGGAGATCGACCGCATGAAGGCTGAGGCTGAAGCCAACGCAGATGCCGACAAGCGTGAGCGCGAGAAGATCGACAAGCTCAACCAGGCCGACAGCATGATTTTCCAGACTGAGAACATGCTCAAGGAGAGCGGCGACAAGCTGCCCGCCGACGTGAAGGCCGAGGTCGAGGCTGCCCTCCAGAAGCTCCGCGATGCCCACAAGGCTCAGGATCTTGCAGCCATCGACGCTGCCACCAAGCAGCTCAACGATGCAGCCCAGAAGATGTACGCTGCTGCTCAGCAGGCTGGAGCTGGTGCCGGTGCAGGCGCACAGGGCAATCCCTTCAATGGCGGCCAGCAGGCAGGTCCTCAGGGCGGTCAGCAAGGTGGTCAGCAGGGCGACAACATCCAAGATGCTGACTTCGAAGAGGTGAAGTAAAAATCAAAGATAGAAATCTTGCAGTGACTATATGTCATTGCAAGATTTTTCTATTGATACCCCACAACCTTAAACACATCATTATGAAAAAAATCTACCTTTGGATTTTGGCCGCCGTCTTTGTCTGCGGCATCACGCCTGCCCGCGCTCAGTTGGATCCGGGCACTTTCAGTATAATCCCAAAGTTGGGCTTTCTGGGCTCTTACATGACTCAAATGCCCGATTTGCCCATCAATGATAATGTTGAACTCAAGAAGACCATCTTCCCGGGCTTCCTCGTTGGTGCGGACGTAGAGTACCAGATTACCGATATGTTCAGCCTCGCAGCGGGTCTCAATTACACCTGCCAAGGTGGTAAGTGGAAGAATTATGCCGTTCCCAATTACGAACTCAAAGACGTGCAGATGGTGCTCGGCTACCTGAACCTGCCTGTCGTGGCCAACGTCTATCTCTTTGAAGGCTTTGCCCTCAAAGCCGGTGTGCAGCTGGGCTTTCTGACGAATGCCAACTCCCAATGTACGCTCCTCACGCGTAATCCTAACGGCACGGTGGACGTCGATAAATATGACCTAAGCATCAGGAGCGATTGCAACAAGTTGGACTTCACCATTCCCGTGGGCCTGTCCTATGAGTTCGGCGACAAACTCATCCTTGATGCCCGATACAATTTGGGCCTCATTCGCCTGAACAAAGAGAAGGATCCCGACGACAACCCCTACAACCGTTCTTTCCTTCTCACCGTCGGCTACCGCTTCCCCTTATAATCTCTCTCCAACGCTTACACTCCCCTGAACACAGTTTCGCGCACACCTGAGCGCTGGAAATAATAGGGCTGACTCTCGCATGAGAATCAGCCCTTTTGCTTGCAGGCTGTGGGAACGAGACTGTGAATGACACATGCAGAGCAGGAGGACAATTAGTTTGTGCGCCAAAATCCAGCCATTTGCAAAAAAGGTTTCAGCTTTCAGATTTGCTTGTATCGTGCTCACATTCAGAAGCTTTCAGGCTGAACCTTTGTCAACGAGGTTTCAGCAGGTTTCAGGAAGGTTCAGGCAATGAAGCAAATTTTCCTCGATTATTTGCCTTTAATCACAAATGTTTTTGTACTTTTGCCACCGAAAGGGCGAGAAAACAGCTCTGAGTGAGCCGAAATAAGCCTCGGTGAGAGGCGCCCGATCGAAGATTATTGGAATAAAAACGAAGCGCTATGATAGACGAAAGGAAAGAAAGATACATCAATCCATATACTGATTTCGGCTTCAAGAAGCTGTTCGGCACCGAGATGAACAAGGACTTGCTCATCAGCTTCCTTAATGCAC
>CAMZHV010000025.1 GCA_947307015.1 uncultured Prevotellaceae bacterium
CAGGGTGCCAGGAAGCCGGAACTATTAAGTGTTCCGGCTGGACTGGTTCGGGGGGAGAGTCTTGGAGGGGAGAGTCTTTTCTTTTCATCCCCACCATCCCTATAGCCAACAGGAGGTAGCCAGCGTAGGTGATGGGAGTTCCCCATGGGTCGTAGCTGATGGTGAAGGTGCTGCCGCGGGTGTCGTCGTCGAAGGAGGTCTGATAGATGCGGTAGCCGCGGACGCGTGCTATGTTGTTCATGGAGATGGTGGCGGGCTGTTCGCCATCTGTGGTGGCAATGACAACGTGGCTGACATAGTCGGCGGGTGTTATGCTGTCGTTGTCGTAGACAATGCGGAAGTCGCTGAGGGCGAGATAGAAAGGCATTTCCTCGGACATGGTGTAGGCACCGTCTTGGTCTTTCACCCAAAAGGTTCGTGTGGCTTCACCCTCGCGCAGATGGGTCATGCCATGGCGACTGGTGAGATGGGTGGTGAGTGCTCCTGTGAGTATGACGAGGAGGGCGGCGTGGATGAGCATCACGGGTGGATTCTTCCAGATTCTCTTCTTCCAGAGGAGCACGCATGCGGCGATGGCCATGAGCGCCCACAGGGCAATGAACCAGGAGGCGTGATAAACATGCTGCACGGCATAGGTTGAGCCATGGCGTTTCTCGAGGATAGTCGCAGTGGCTATGATGGCAGCCACGGTCGCCAGCAGGATGAAGGGCAGGCGTGTGCCTGCTGCTCTTCGATGTGTCATAGCGGCCGATATTGTGGATTGTCGTTATCCCTCACGGCCATACATTCGATCTCGATGAGCCATGTGGGACGGCAGACTGGTGCGAGGGTGATGACGGTGGGGATGTTGGGAAAGCGCTGGCTGAACATCTCGCGGACCAGCTCATAGTCGCCTGTATCGCGCAGATAGACCACGAGGTGCATGACATCGGAGAAATCCATGCCACCCTCGCTGAGGAGTGCTTCAACATTTTCCCACGCTCGCTGTGTCTGCTGTGAAATGTTGCCTACGTGCATGACCTCGCCGCGGTTGTTGATGCTGGCTGTGCCGGAGATGATCACATGGGTGCGGTCGCCGTATTCCATGCGTGTGCCACGCTCGAAAGTGACGCCGTATTCGTAGGTGGGATTGAGGTGGGTGCTGGCGTAGAGATAGCGTTGTTGGCTGGGTTGAAAGCCAGTGATGGCGTAGGTGCCCATCTGAATGAGCGCTTTGGTGTCAGCTGGGCCGCCGCCGATGCCGGTAGAGGCTATGTAATGTGTCGCAGGCGTGAGTCCCTGACGCTCGAAGTTCTCGCGCCGGGCGCGCACCATGCCCGCATATTGGGTGTCCACATCCCGGACGAAGAACCATGTGCGGATGCAGTTGTCGGCAAGGGTGGCTTCGTTGCGCTCCAATAGCTGTTCATAGCGATTCAGGATGCTTTCGGTCTGGCTCGCCGAATCGCCCTGGTTGCAGACGAATCCCATGTGCCAAAGGTGTCGGTAGCCGTTGTGTGTCGCCACAATGGTGTCGTGGTCAGCCGTAATCTGCTGTCCGCTGGTGAAATAGAGCCATGCGGCGATTTTGGAACCATCGAGCGGCTGTTGTTGGATGATGGAGATGGCCACGTCATGCTGCTCGCGCATGAGGGGTTGCTGGTTGGTGCTGTCGGAAAGGAAATAACGCTTCAGTATGTACTGAGCCCCTTCGAAGCCTGGCATGTGAGGCAAGCGGTCTTCGGCTTCGTACATACGCCGCAACTGTCCTGCGAAATCCTCGCGCCGCGGCTCTACGTGCATGATGACATGCCACTCTCCGACGCCAGTCTGAGGACAAAAGGCCGCCACTTCGGCGCGTATTCCTAAATCAGCTAAATAGAGGGATTTATAGTTTATCATGAAGTGGGTATTCAAAATGGGTTAACGTAAGTACGATGCTTTCTTTATTCCTGAGAAGTTTTCAAGTTGTTGATCCAATCGTCGATAAAGGTGCGGACGGCTGCCACGTCATTCTTGAACTGGCTGCTGAGCACCTCGGTGTGGTTGTAGTGCAGGATGTCCTCGCCCCCTTCGGCGAGGATCTGATGAAGCAGGGACTGACTGGCGGCGCCGCTGACGACGCGGAACCTACCTTCTTTGCGCGTACTGGGAATGTCCACAAGATTGTTGAACGCCTGTCCTTGGGTTAGGTTGAGATTGGCAGCGCCGTTACCCCCGTTTCCGCCGTGGCATTGGATGCAGGACATATCGAAAACATGTTGTTGGATGATGCTGAACATACGCACATCGACCGTGCCGGCATTGATGGAAATGGTGTCGTTGGCGTCGGAATAATCGTCCATATTGATGCTCGCGAGGGTGACGATGCGCTGTCGTAGCCGGTTGATGACGGCCAGTTCAACGGTGCTGACCTGACTGTCTATATGGGGTGCGATGATGGAGACGGCGCCATTATCCTCGGTTGTAGCAGGAATGTTGTAAGCCGTGAGTGCATAGTTGTCACCCGATTTGAATGTGGCCAGCGCGAGTGTGTATTTGTCGCTGAGCTCGTCCAAGCCTGCTACGCTGACAGTCAGCTTCACCGTGTGTCCTTCGCTGTCGTAGGCGGTAGTTTTGTCTATGATGTCGCCGGAGTCGCAGGAAACCAAAGGGAAGAGGGCTGCGAGCAACGTTAGCAACAGTCCATTTGTCGATTTGCGCTTTATCATTTTAGAAACTGAATTGTGCCTGTAGTGAGGCGTGGTGTGTGCTGATGCCGAGGTCGTCGTTGTCGCGGTCGAGCTGCGTGGCGTGTCCGTAGCGACCTGTGAACTGGTACATGGCCGACAGCTTCAAGTGAACCTTGGGAATGTAGTAGTTGCAGACAACTGCGGGCATATTGAGGAAGCCGTCCTTTGAGGTGCCGTTGCGATCCATGAAATCGTAGCGCACGCCCAGCTGCACCGTTGGGCAGACGAAATAGCCGACTTGGGCATAGGCACCCCAGTAGTTGAACGTGTCGCTGATCTTCTGACGCTTGGTGAAACTCACGTGCATCCAGTAGGCCTCGGCACCTACATACCAGCGATTGTAGAGCATGGCGAACTCGGCCCCCATGCGGGCATCGTTGGTGCTCTCGCTTTCGCTTTCCACGTTGAGTCCGCCTGAAAGGCCAAACTGCATGTGGCGACCTTTCAACATTCGTGCATTGCCCTGTGTCAGCGGCATTTTGCCCCACGGCATGAAGGTGATGCGACCGGCATAGAGCAGCGCCGGGATGTGCCAGTCGTCGGAGAAGGTCTTGGTGGCACCGTTGACGGCAGAGCCGCTGCCGTTCCACAATCCGACCTCATAACCCATTAGCCAGCTGTCCTGCTTCTTGTTCAACGGTGCAACGCCGTGAAACTGGACGCCGACATCAAAGCCTGTGGCTATTTGCGGCGTAACGGCATTCAGCGTGTGAGGCATGATGGTAGCCGTAGAGAGCGATGTAGGTACGACGGGGAAAAGTGTTTCGCCCAGCGTGGTGAGGTAGGCGTGGGTAAAGGGCGTCTTGAACTTACCCACCCGGAAGCGCGCGGCGGGCGTGATGCTGTAGTCCAACCACGCCTGTTGCAGGATGTTAGCCCCTGAGGCAGCGGCATTGATGCTCAGGTTGTAGTCCAGACAGCCGAAAGTCTTGCCGGTGAAACCGAGGATGGCGTATGGCATAGCGAACCCCGAATTCGCTATATTATCCTGGTTGTAAGCTTTGTCCAGCCCTTCCTCGTCGTAATAATTCATCTGACCGCGTGCCTGCAGCATCAGATAGGGCTTGAAGACAAATTTGCCGTTTTTCGACTGCAACGTGAAGCCACGGTCGTCGGCGATGCCCAACACGCCGTTCTCCATGTCGATGCTAAGGGAGTCCTGGGAAGACCCACCCCCCGCCCGGGACTCTTTCCCCGCTCTCCCTATTAGGGAGAGGGCCTCGCTTTGCGAGAGGGTGGGAGTGGTCACTTTTGCAGGAAGGGAAGCCGATTGAATGGCTAAACAGATTAGTAATAAGAGTTTATTTTTTGTTCTCATGAGAATAATGTTTTATGGGTAATCCCCCCCCTTATAGGGAGGGGTAGGGGGGTGGGTCTACTATAGTGATTTTAAAAACTTGATAAGTGCCGAGCGGTCTTCTTTCGACATGTTGGCAAAGATGTTTTTCGATGCCTCGGCCTCGCCACCGTGCCACATAATGGCTTCGGTGAAGTTACGCGCGCGCCCGTCGTGTAAGAAATAGGTGTGACCGTTCACGGTCTGTTGCAAGCCGATGCCCCACAGCGGGGTTGTACGCCACTCATTGCCTCGTGCCAGTCCGCTCACATAATGGTCATCGAGGCCGACGCCCATGATTTCCGAACCCATATCGTGCAGCAGGTAGTCACTGTAGGGGTGAATGGTCTGGTTGCCGAGCCAGGGCAACTCAGTGCCATTCAGCAGCTTGGCGCCTCGTGGCTTGGTGTGTAGCGTAGTGACGTGACACAGATGACATTTAGCCTCGAAGAACATCTGCTCGCCGCGCTTCACGCTTTTGTTGTTGACATTACGGCGTGCAGGCACACCCAACGTATGCAGGTAGAGATCGACATTCTCCATCTCCTCGGTAGAGATTTCCAACTGGTCGTAGAGCAGTCCCATCATTGAACCCTGCTGCATCTGCAACTGTCCCTCGCAGATTTCCTCCGGGTAGCGGCTGTTGGTTACGCCCATATCGCTCGAAAACCCCAGTTCTACGGTAAGGTCGGCGTGTTGAGCCTTGTTGCCGGAGAGTCCAAGCTGGAGGCGCCCGCGTTCATTGATGTAGTTGACGCGTCCTGAGATACCATATTCGGGATAGTTGGAGCGGCGTGCGAGTTCTTCAATTTCGGCGGGATCGATGGCCATCATCTGTCCCATGCCCACGTGGCGCAAGGGGATGCGCACGGTGCAGAAAAGATCTTCGGGACGGATGGGCTCGTCGGTGTCGCGATAGGTGGGCTTGTACCATTCCGTGATGGTATATTCAGGATAAACCAGCTCGTAGGGCGTTCCGTCGGGGAACTGGAACTGCTGTGCGTGCCAGCGACATTCGAGCTTACCCTCGGCGGTCACGCCGTAGATGCTCTGGTCGTGGATCACGCGGCCATAGTCCTGGAAGAAAGCGCCGTTCTTGCGGGTGACATAAACCAACATCGACGAGAATCCGTATGCGCCGCTGCCATAGACGGGCGTACCATCGGGGTCGGTACCGGTCTGAGTCCACAGGGCTGGCTTCGTTCGGCCTGCATTGCGATGACATGAGCCGCATGAGTACCCGGCATAAACGGGCCCAAGGCCCCCGCCGTAGTCGTTGGAGCTGGTGCGGGCATCGTCGTAAAGCTTGTCGCCACGGATGAAGCGACGCTTTAACTCGCCTGTAACCCATTCCGCCTCAGAGTCGTAAGCAAATGACGAGCTGCTGAAAATGGTGGACGTGCCAGCCGAAAGGGCATAACCCTTGGGCACGACCAAGTCGCCCTCGTCAATGCCATCATCATCTGAACAGCCAACGACGGCCATCATCATGACCATCGTCAGCACTATAATCAGATAATATCTGTTATTCTTCATTCGTTATTTCTATTATTTCGCCTCACCCAAAGAATCCCCTCCATTACAGGGAGGGGGTGGGTCTTTTATTCTTCATCGTCACTTTCGATGTCGTGACTCAGGAACAAGTCCTTGTATGCTTTTCCACTTTCGTAGCTCACCGTCCAGGCGTTGTATAGCTCGGTGGCATCTTGTTGTAACAGCTTCCCCACCTGTACCATGTAGTTGCCCCAACTTTGTGCGTTGGCCGCTGTATAATCCAGATTGGCAGCATCGGTGCTTGTGCCACCGTTCACCGTGCGAGCTTTGCCGTCCTTGAAGATTAAGAATTCCATTGTGTGGAAACCGCGCACACCCTGCTTGGCCTCAATGGTCTCATCGTTGTCGCCGTCGCCCCAAACCATGGTGTCAAAGTCGCCCGAATTAAGGATGTTGACGATGGCTTCCTGATCCAACGGCCACGAGTCCATGTTGGGATCCAAGCCTAAAGCATCTACTGGGCCGAAGAGGAAGGCCTCGCTCGTCTCCCATGGTGTACGTGCCTCTAACCAAGCGTTGCAGCATTGCTGGAAGTTCGCGTCTGACGGCGTAGCGGCAAAAACCTTGGCAGCCTCGTACAGCGCAGTGTTCTTCGTCATCAATTCCTTGTAGGTTGGTAGCACAACGTCATTTACGTAGGTAACGAGGATAGGTTGCAGCACGTCGTCGCTGTTCACGGCATCCGTGCGCTGCAAGTAAGCCTTCAGCGATTTCAGCGTCTCCTCCAGCTCATTGCACGCCGTTACGGCTACCGTAACCTGTGGCGCATTGATATTGTTGCGGAAGGGGGCGGGGATGTTCAGAATGGCCTGATAGGCTTTCTGAATGGCATCGTCGATGTTCTGGAACAAACTTTCGTTGTTAGCCTTCAGCAGTGAGGCTAGCGAGTTGGTGGCAATTTTTCCGTCGCGTGTGCCGTAGAAAGCGTTGCGGATGGACAGAATGTTGTTGCTATAGTCCTCGCGGCTGTGCCAACTGTACCAGGACTCCACGGCATACAATGCTTTAGTCTGTTCGCCGTTGTTCCATAAGTCCAGCGGGTCGCCAATCTTCGCATTTCCTACTTCGTTGGCGATGTCCATACATCCGTCGAGGATCTGTTCCACGCTCACCAATGCAGGCTGTGCATCATCCTCGCCTGGGGTGGGAGTAGGGTCATCTTTGTCACATGCAGTGAAAGCCATTGCGCCCATCATGAGGGCAGCAGTCATAAAAAACTTTTTCATAATTGGTTGATTTATATTGTAACACATTATTCTTTCTCCCCTCCCTCACGGGAGGGGTTGGGGGTGGGTCTTTTACTTCTTAAACAGCCATCCCGTGTAGGCCACCGCCAACGAAAACTCATTCTCGCGGTTGTAGCGCCCACCGCCGAACACACGTTGTGTGCCGATTCGGCGCGTATTCCAGTCGGCCTTCACCACCAGATAGGGCAACGCGAACCAGTTTACGCCAGCTACCCATTTGCTCACTTGACAGCGCGCATCCATTGTCTGTCCGACCTCACCCTGCTGTTGTGGATTGAAGTATTCGTAGCGCGCGAAAGGATAGAGCGCAGGCATACGCTTGCAGTGAATGAGCGAACGCATGTTCAGTCCTGCTTCCACGCCATAGGCCAGGGCATTCTGTGCGACGCGATGCATGGCACCATGGTGGTAGTTAGATTTGTTGCTTAAGTTCACGGCACTGATCTTGCCCGCATTCTCCAGTTGTCCCCAGATGATGTTCGCGCGCGCCGTGAAATAGCGATGGACGTATTGCGCATCGGCGGTGACGATGTTCAGTTGCGAACGTCCTACGCTCGAGTATTTGTAACGTTTGTCGGCATTGGCTGTCACGTCATTGCAGAAATAGTAGGTAGCACCCAGGCGCAGCCCTGGCACACCCTCGTATTCCAATCGGACGGTATAGGCTGGACTCGTGAAGTTGTCGACTTCAAAAAGACCTTGCTTGCCATCAGCCACCCAATGGTCGCGCCCGAAGCCGTCAGCATTCAGACCGGCAGTTACATACGCTGCGTAGGACAGGCGCGAATAGTCGCGACCCACGCGTCCGAAAACCGACAGGCCTGTCTCGTGCCATGTGCTGGGTAGAATCGTCGTTTCACCTTCAGGACGTACGCTGCCGAAGAACAGGATGGGCTCATGATGGGCATTCGTCAGACCCACAGGCAGTACCATGTGCCCAACTCGCACGTTAAACGCTTGATTATAGGTATAGGTTACATGGAACTGCTCCAGCGCCACCTCGCCGCCTAATTCCATCTCCGTTTCGTATTCGCCATTTTCCGAGGCCTCCATCTCCGTTTCTACGCCAACGCCTCCGGCCTCAAATTCAATCTCGGCACCCAGATTCCAGTGCTTATTAAAGCGGTAGTCGCCTGCGATGACGAAGCGCGGGATGCTGATTGAGTTGCGGCGTTCGTAGGTGTTGCCTGTCGAGGTGCCGTTGAAGCGACTTGTGCCATAACCCATGAACGACGCCAGGATCTCACCATAGCCGCCCACACGGAACTTGCGATAGCCGTCTGTCTCTCCTTTTTCGTCCTCTGGCTTCTGTCCCTCGTCCGATGTCCTTTGTTTATTGTCCTTCGTCCATTGCGGGCTTGCACCCGTAATGCCATCTACTTCTTCCTTGTTCCCATTCTCCTGTGCCGTTGCACAAATGCTAAACAGGGCAAGCACTATTGTGAGTATCGTTGTCTTCATTTTCATTATTATTTCTCTTATTTAACTCCCCTCCCTCACAGGGAGGGGTGGGGGGTGGGTCTTTTGTTTTCGGCTGCAAAGTAACAGTCATTTTGTCAGCTGTACAATACGCAAAATATATGGTTTTAATCCAATATGATGAGCCCCTATACCCTTTTATTATTACCTGCATACCTTATATTAATGATATGCCGCCCGTTCCACAACCATGAAATACCCATTAGTGGGGATTGCACCAATCAGCCAAAATCCCTACCTTTGCAGCCGAAATGAAAAAGATGAAACTATACGAGGCCGATGACAAAATGATCGACCTCATCAGCGACAACCACAGTATGCTACAGGGACTCAGCGCCTTTGGCATACGGCTCGGTTTCGGCGATAAAACCGTAAGTCAGATTTGCGAAGAACAGGGCGTTGATTGCTACACTTTCCTCACCGTGGTCAACTTCCTCATCAACGGATATGCACCCAAGACCACTGATGAAAGCATCTCCGTGAAAACGCTCCTCGATTACCTGCGCGCCTCGCACCGCTATTTCCTTGACTTCCAGTTGCCCGCCATACGAAAGAAGCTACTGGAAACCCTGAACCAAGCCGACCAGCGCGTCCTCCTCATCATGCGCCTCTATGATGAGTATGCACATGACATCCGTCTCCACATGAAGTATGAAGAGAAGACGCTCTTCCCATACGTTGAGGCACTCCTCCGAGGCGAACATAAGGACGACTACAATGTTGACACCTTCGCCAAGCACCATAGCGACACCACGGGTAAGTTCCACGAGCTCAAGAACATCATCATCAAGTACTTGCCACACGACTCCCTCGCCAACAACCAGCTCACAGCCACCCTCTACGACATCTATAACAACGAGGAATGGCTTGCAAACCACAGCAACGTTGAAGAAGTGCTTTTTGTACCTGCCATACGCATCCTCGAAAATAAGCTCAAGGATAACGACGTCTCAGCTCGCATCTCCAGCATGATCAGCCATGCCGACAGCCGCGAGTCCATCTCTGAACGCGAGAAGGAAATCATTGTCTGCCTCGTGCAAGGCATGTCAAACAAAGAGATTGCCGACCACCTCTACATCTCCGTCAACACCGTCATTACCCATCGCCGCAATATTGTACGCAAGCTGCAAATCCATTCGCTTGCCGGCTTGACCATCTACGCCATCGCCAACAACCTCATTCCTTTCCATTGATAGCATCACTAATCAGTTCACCACGGGAGCATGGGGCTCTCGTGGTGAACTGATTAGTTACTCCTGCGACTGAAAAAGCTAAATTCAATTAAAACACTACCTAAAATTACGAAGATTCGCGGAATTATCGATATATTTGCAACCGATTTGATATATCTGATAAGAAACAATATGGGTAAACAGATTTGGAAAAAGATGGCCGGCATGATGATGACTGCAATGGCCCTTATCATCGTCGCTTGCAACACCACAGCAGACATGGAACAACAAGTAGATGAACTTTACAGCAGAATGTCGCAGGAAGAGCGTATCGCGCAGTTGAAGAGTATGTATATGGACACACTCTTCAATGAGAAAGGACAGTTGGATACCAATAAATGCCGCGAAATGATACCCTACGGAATAGGGCATTTCTCGCAGTTTTGTATGCAACAACCCCGTGACCCTAATGAGCTGCGTGACCGTGCAGCCGCCATACAGGACTGGCTCATTCATCACACACCGAACGGCATTCCTGCGTTGCTGCATGAAGAGGTGCTTTCGGGTGTGAACACCTTGGGCTCAACCATCTATCCGCAACAAATTGGTCAGGCCTGTTCGTTTAACCCCGAGCTGGCCGAACTGAAGACACGTCAGACAAGTACTACCCTGCGCAAGATGGGTGGTATATTGGCGTTGTCGCCGATGGTTGATGTATGTCGCACTCCTTCGTTCAACCGTCTGGAGGAGTCGTACGGCGAGGACGGCTATCTGTCAGCTGTGATGGGTGTGGCCTTCGTGAACGGTTTGCAACAGGGTGACTTGAGGAAAGGCGTTGGTGCCTGCTCGAAACACTATCTGGGTTATGGTGGCGGTGGTGATGCTGACGAGAAGGAGCTGATGGAAGAAATCCTCTTTCCTCATGAGGCGATGATTCGTCTGGCCGACAGCAAATGTGTCATGCCTGGCTATCATGCTGTCCATGGTGTCAAATGCGTGGCTAACAGTGAGATACTGAACGATATTCTTCGCGACTATTTGGGTTTCGATGGCATGGTGGTGAGCGATTATACGGCCATCAACCAATTGCCCCTTTCATCCGTGGGCGAGGAGAATGTGGATGAGGCAGTGCTGAAGGCTGCTGCTGCCATCAACGGCGGCAACGATGTCGATTTTCCTCATGGCGACAACTACCAGTACCTCCAGCAGGCCATTGACCAGGGACTGGTGAAGCCAGAAACGTTGGAGCGCGCCGTGAAGAACGTGCTGCGCCATAAGTTCCGCGCCGGTCTTTTCGATAAGGACGCTTATCTCTATAGATCCGAGGAGATCAAGCTCGATAGTCCCTCGGAGCGCCAAACGGCATACGATATTGCTGCGCAGTCGGTTGTCCTGTTGGAGAACAACGGCGTTTTGCCGCTAAAAGACGTCAAGAATATATTGCTCACTGGCCCTAATGCCAATTCCATCTGGGCCATGTGCGGCGACTACACCTATCCGGCGATGTCATACTTTTGGAAGAAGTTGGAATGTATTGCAGAATCCGACAATCCGCACATCGTCAAACTGTTGGAAGGAATGAACGGACGTAAGCCAGAGGGCGTTAATATCCTTTATTCACGAGGCTGCGACTGGACGGAGGAGATTGAGACGAAGTACAGCGAACTGGGCGACGAGCGGGCATGGGAGTATGAGATCCTGCATCGTAAGGTTGAATCGTGCGAGAAGGCAGACAGGGCAGAGGCGCTCGCCATGGCAGGAGAGGCAGATGTCATCGTTGCTGCTGTGGGCGAAAATGTGATGCTCTGCGGCGAGAACCGTGACCGTCAGAGTCTGCGCTTGCCAGGCCGTCAGGAGCAGTTCGTGGAGGAACTCATCAAGACGGGCAAACCCGTGGTGCTCGTGATGTTCGGCGGTCGTGCTCAGATCATCTCCGGCCTCGCCGAGAAATGTGCTGCCGTCATCCAGGCATGGTATCCTGGCGAGGAAGGAGGCACCGCTGTGGCCGATATTCTCTATGGTAAGGTGTCGCCGTCAGCCAAGCTCTCTGTCAGCTACCCCAATACGGAGATTGATGAACCCCTCTGCTACAACAACCTTGCCGATAAGGATCCTCGCATCCAATGGCCTTTCGGCTATGGGTTGAGCTATACTACTTTCGAGTATGGTAATTTGACGGTGACAGATGCGGCCTCGACCAACGACGAGAGCATCAGCCTCTCCTTTGAAATTAAGAATATGGGTGAGGTCGCTGCCGACGAGGTTGCACAGATCTACCTCTCACCTGCAAACGCTGACCAGCCCCTTCGTCCTATTCAGCTACAGGGCTTTGCCCGTGTGTCGCTGCAGCCCGGCGAAAGCAAGCGAGTTCATGTGAAGATGTACATGGATCAATTCGGCTTCTACAGCCATGAGGGTCAGCGTCAATGGAACATTCTTCCCGGCCAATATATTGTCAAGGTCGGTAGTTCATCTGCTGATATCAAGTTGCAGGAAACCATCACCCTTCAAGGTGCCCCCGTCCATAAACCCTTGCGCGACAACTATTTTTCAACCAGTTCATTTTAGCAAGTCGGGACGTAGACGGCGGGTGCGTTCAAGGGACTGTTGGAGTTCCCACTCCTTGATCTTCGCCTCATGGCCGGAGAGGAGAATGTCGGGGACGCGCCAGCCACGATATTCGGCAGGACGCGTGTAGACGGGTGCGGCGAGGAGGTTGTCTTGGAAAGAGTCGGAGAGGGCGCTCTGCTCATCACCGATAGCTCCTGGGAGGATGCGCACGATAGCATCGGCCATGACTGCAGCGGCCAGCTCGCCGCCCGTAAGGACGTAGTCGCCGATGCTTACTTCTTTGGTGATCAGGTGCTCACGGATGCGGTAGTCTATGCCCTTGTAGTGACCGCAGAGGATAATAATGTTCTCGCAGAGTGAGAACTCATTAGCCATGGGTTGCGAGAACTGTTCGCCGTCGGGCGTAGTGAAGATTACTTCGTCGTAGTGGCGTTCAGCCTGCAATGCTGTAATGCAGCGGTCGATAGGTTCGCACTGCATGACCATGCCAGCGAAACCGCCGAACGGGTAGTCATCGATGCGACGATCCTTGCGCACGGCATAATCGCGAAGGTTGTGGAGATGTATTTCGCAGAGTCCTTTTTTCTGTGCCCGCCCAAGGATGCTCTCTTGTAGGAAACCCTTGATGAGCTGGGGGATAACGGTGATGATATCTATGCGCATATTATAAATAGGTATTCAAAATTACCAGTTGTTAGAAAGCATTTCGAGCATATCCTTGGCAGTGAGTTTATAGTTCTGGTCGGCTCCTTCAAGAATGCCGTCGGAGAGGGCGCGTTTGGATTCGTGCAGGCGCAGGATTTTCTCCTCGATGGTGTGGTGACTGATGAGATGATAGACGGTGACGGCCTGCGTCTGTCCGATGCGATAGGCGCGGTCGGTGGCCTGCTGCTCGATGGCCGGATTCCACCAGGGGTCGAGATGGATAACGTAGTTAGCTGCTGTGAGGTTCAAGCCCACACCACCGGCCTTGAGGCTGATGAGGAAGATGGGGCTCTTGCCTTTTTGGAAGTCGTTGACGAGGTTCTCGCGCTGCTTCATGGCAATACTGCCGTCGAGGTAGAGATGTGGCAGATGGGCTTCCTTTAACGCTCGAGAAATAATCGAAAGGAAGGATGTGAATTGACTGAATACAAGAACGCTATGACCGCCCTCAACGATGTTCTGCACTAACTCCATAAAGGCGTTGACTTTGCTCGAACCTTCGAACCATGAGGGATTGGTGAGTTCGGGCGAACAGGCCGCGCGGCGAAGGCGTGTGAGCTCGGCAAGGGCATTGACGGTAAGCTGGTCGCCCTCCTCGCGCACCTTCTGTTCGGCCTCGCGACGGATAACTTCGTAGAAGGCCATCTCATCGTCGGAGAGCTCCACGCTAATGTTGATCTCCGTTTTGGCTGGCAGTTCCTTAACAACAGCCTGTTTTGTGCGGCGTAGCATGAAGGGGCTGACGAGTGTCTGCAATTGCTGCTGGCGCTCCGTGTCCTGCATATTCTCGATGGGGATAATATACTTCTGGTGGAATTGCTCGTAGGTGCCAAGGAGTCCGGGATTGATGAACTGGAAGAGGTTCCAGAGCTCACCGAGATGGTTTTGCACGGGCGTACCGGTAAGAATGAGTCGATAGTTGGCTTGCAGTTGCATACAAACCTGACTCGTCTTGGTACCGCGGTTTTTGATGTTGTGCGCTTCGTCAAGGCACACCGTAGTCCATTGGCGTGAGGTGATGATCTCCTGCGTTGGCACGAGCAGTCCGTAGGTCGCGATGATGATGTCACCTTCCTTGGCCTGTTGCACCACAGCCTGGCGTTCGAAGTATTCGTTGAGGTTGTACACGGTGAGAGTGGGTGCGAAGCGTGCAATTTCCGCTTTCCAGTTTGGCAGCACGCTGGCTGGAGCTACGATTAAGGCTGGTCCTTCATGGGCGTGTGTGAGTAGGAAAGCAATGGTTTGCACGGTTTTGCCAAGTCCCATGTCATCAGCCAGACAGGCACCCGCATCCCAGGCTGCGAGGCGCACCAGCCATTGGAAGCCCTCGATCTGATAAGGGCGGAGCGTGGCTTTCAGCGTTTCAGGAACTTGTGGTTCAAGACTGTCGGCACGTTCAATACGACCCTTGAAGTCGAAGAACTCTTCATCGTGATGGATATCGATCTCGCCGTTGACAAGCTCGGCGAGGAGTCCTGTCTGGAGCGTTGAGATTGCCGGCTTGTTATTCTGCTGAGTCGAGAGGCTTTCGAGCGTGTCGAGTTGTTTACGCAAGCGTTCGCTGAGCCATAGGTAGTCGCCGTTCTGCAACTGCACGTAGCCGCCGTGACTGGTGGCAAGGGCCTGTAGTAGCTGTTGTGCCGTGAGCAGCGAGTCGTCGTCGAGTTTAACGTCGCCCTCAATCTCGAACCACCGCCCACGATGAGTGAGCGAGATGTTCCACTCACCCTGCTGTGCAGAACGCATTCTCAGGCGTTCGCCCTCAGGCCACTCTACGGAACTGATGTCCTGATGACTGCTGGCAAAGGCCAGGAGGTCAAGTACCTGCGGTGTGCTGAGATGAGCACTGAGAACGGGCGTAAACTCAATGAAATGCTCACTGCAGTATTGGAACAGCGTGTCGAGGTTGCGTGCTTCTGCTTCCATGTCGCGTTCGAGGCGCACGCGTCCCGTTTTCTCGCTATAGTCGATGATGACGCAGTCGCCCTGTGCTGGCGGCAGTACCATCTTACCTCCCGTAAGCGGCCGCACGAGGATGTAGGCGTCGAACATTGTTTGTGTCGATGGATCTGGTGTAAGGCGAATGATCAGGTTGCTCTGTGCTTCGGAGTCAACAATTTCTTCGTCCTCAGGCATCAGGCTGCTGTGGATGTCAGTTGTGCCGGAGATGAGTGGTAGCAGTTCACGCAGCTTACTCTCTGCTTCGGGTGGGTAGTCGGTTACGGAGAGGAGTTGTTGGAGCACGCCACGCTCGCGATCAGACATGGGGAAATAGGTGTAGTGCATCGCATCGTCGCAACGATAGACATTGCTTTGTGAGAGCAGGTCCTTGAAGGTCACGTTGGACTGTAGGTGGAAACCGTTCTCGTTAGGCTCGAGGATAACGTAGGGCTTCTGTTCCTCGATGGTAACGCGACGATAGGGCGTCTGCTCGCCGACATAGACGCGGTCGGAACCGACAAGGTGAGGCAGGATGATGCCTAAGGTGAGACGTGAGGCACCGAGGAAGCGCACATCGGCGACAACAGCCTGATCCGTGCGGTCCATGAAGGGCTCCATTCCGCTCATGAATCGGGTCCAAGGCAGGAGCTTGCCGCTGCCCCAGCGTCCGTCCTTGAGGCGGTTCTGCTCGCGCAACTGAATGCTTTCGCCGTCGCTCATGATGGTGTACATCACGCGGTTCTCGCCTTCATCGGCTTTATCCTTGCGCAGTTTCTCGGATGCGATGAGGCGGTCGAGCATAGCTTCCCACGGTTCCACTACCTTGATGACGCCAGAGGCTGGTTTGTGACCGAAAGCGTTGGTAAGGCGTTTCTTCTCGAATTTGTTAAGTGTAATGTAGCGTTCGGCTTCGTGGCGCAGGAAGGCGCTCTGCGGCTGGAAGTTGCTGTCATTAAGCTCGTAGCCCGTGAAGTTGGCAGCGAGCATGAGGCTGATGCGCTGTTGCAAGATGAATTCGCGGTCGGGAATGGCCTGTGGCGTGATGAGCTCTGTCAGCAAATCCATGTCGACGCGCTGTAAAGGATGAGCAAGCGTGTCTGCCATGAGCACGGCCCCTCCGACGCGGTGCAGTCCCTTTTCGCGAGCATCGGCAACGAAGGCGGCCAGCATCTTCTGTGCCTCTGCTCTGGGCTTGCTTGTCCACACGGCGATGACCCAATAGAAAGTTGCTATCCCGTCTGTGAGGTAAGGTTCCGGCGCCTTGTTTTTGTTGGCACGTGAGTTGAGCGCTTCGGAAAACACCTTCAGCGCCAAGTCGCTCTTGCCCTGCGACATGGCATGGACGCCCTTGAGGAGAAAATCGGAGTAGGTCATACGAATGCTCGTGGGCGGTGTGTATTCGCCACGGCAGACGTAATTGTAGTAGTTGACAAGGGCCTTCATCTCGCGAATGTCAGAATCGGTGGCGTCAAAGCGCCGCAATCCCAGCTGGCGCCGCATGATCTCATCAGGGTCGGAAAAATCTTCTTTCATCCACTTACGTGCAATGGCGCTGATGAAGCTGGGGAAGTCAACATCGCGAATCATGGTCATCAGCGGTTCGAAGCGACGCTCGTCAACAAGGCCGACAAGGTAGGGCGGAAGCGAACTGTCGAGCACGATGGGCTGAGGACGTTTGCCCGCGTAGAGCTGTCGGACATATTTCTGCAGTGTGACGAAGTTAGGGTAGTGGGTGAGGGGCCAGGAGTCGAACTCCTCAAACCATTCGGGATGTTCCTCGAGTGCGAAGCGCATGACCTCGCCGTACATACGTGGGCGGATATATTGCTGTTGCGGTCCGAAATGGGAAGCAGGCTCGTGGATGACATATCCTTCCTGAATGAGTTCTGCCGTCAGCAGCGGCAGCTCACCCATGAGGCAAGCACCGTGTACGCTGAGCTGTAAACGGTCGTCTTCCTTCATGTCCTGGCCGATATATGCGTAGAGGCACGCTAACTTCTGTGCAGCGGGCTTCAGTGTCATCAGATGTTGTTTGATGATTGTCATGGTGTCGATGTTTGTTGCTAATTTAGGTACGTGAATCGCGTTTTGCGGGTGCAAAGGTAATATTTTTCGGTGAAAGTAGCAAGTCCCTTGGTTCTTTTTTGTACCTTTGCACAAAAATTGTAAAACTATGACAGAGCAAGACCGCATCCTGCAACTGCGTGAAGCGTTGCACCGCCACAACTACAACTATTACATACTCAATACTCCTACAATTAGCGACCGTGAGTTTGATGAGCTCCTGCGTGAACTTTCCGATTTGGAAGCGCGTTATCCTGAGATGGCCGATCCCAATTCTCCGACACAGCGCGTGGGCAGCGATTTGAGTCAGGATTTTGAGACATTCGCTCATGTTCGCCCTATGCTTTCGTTGTCAAATACTTACAACAAAGCGGAGGTGGCTGAATTTTATCATCGTGTCAGCGAAGGGTTGGCTGGCGAGTCGTTCGAGATCTGCTGTGAGTTGAAGTTTGATGGGTTGAGTATAGCGTTGCACTACGAGGACGGACGCCTCATGCGTGCTGTCACGCGCGGCGACGGTGTGCAAGGCGATGACGTTACGGCCAACGTGCGCACCATTCGTTCCATTCCCTTGCAGCTGGCTCCTGGCGGCAATTGGCCTCGCTCCTTCGAGATTCGCGGAGAGATCTTGATGCCATGGACGAGCTTTGAAGCGTTGAACCGCGAGCGCGAGGCCCGCGAGGAACCGCTCTTCGCCAATCCACGCAATGCGGCAAGCGGGACATTGAAGAGCAAGCAGACGGCAGTCGTCGCCGAGCGCCGCCTTGACGCATACCTTTATTATTTATTAGGAGATGAGCTGCCTGCTGATGGGCACTATGAGAATTTGGAGACTGCTCGCACATGGGGCTTCAAGGTCAGCGATGCGATGTGCAAGGTCAAGACGCTCGACGAGATTTATGCTTTCATCGACCGTTGGGATACAGAACGCAAGAACCTGCCCGTGGCTACGGATGGCATCGTACTGAAAGTGAACTCCATGCGTCAACAGCGAACGCTTGGAATGACGGCAAAGAGCCCGCGCTGGGCCATCGCTTATAAGTTTCAGGCCGAGCAGCAGTCCACGGTACTGCGCGAAGTGACGTATCAAGTGGGACGCACTGGCGCTGTCACGCCCGTAGCCAATATGGATCCAGTGCAGCTGTCAGGCACCGTCGTTCGACGAGCCACGTTGCACAATGCTGACTTCATGGCAGCTCTTGATTTGCACGTCGGCGACCACGTCCTCGTTGAGAAGGGAGGTGAGATTATCCCCAAGATTGTGGCCGTAGACGAAGCGTTCATCACTGCTGAGCGCGGGCAGAAGGTGGAGTTCATCCGTCGATGTCCGGAATGTGGTGCCGAGCTGGTGCGCTACGAGGGTGAGGCTGCGTGGTATTGTCCCAACGAGTCTGGTTGTCCTCCACAGATTAAGGGACGCATCGAACATTTTGTGAGCCGACGTGCTATGAATATCGACACGTTAGGACCTGAAACCATTGACGATTTCTATGCCCGCGGCCTCATACGTGATTATGCTGATTTGTACGACCTCACTGTGGATCAATTGAGCGGCTTTGGCGACACACGCATTCGCTCGGCGCGCAAGACCATCCAAGCCATCGAGGATTCGAAACAAGTGCCTTTCGAACGCGTGCTCTTCGCTTTGGGCATACGATTTGTAGGCGAGACGGTGGCGAAGACGCTCGCACGACGTTTTCGCTCCATTGACGCACTGGCTCGCGCCTCGCTCGATGAGCTTCTACAAATCAATACCATCGGACAGGCTATCGCCGAGAGCGTCATCCGCTGGTTCCAGGATGCCGACAACGCTTTCCTTGTGGAACGTCTGCGTGCTCGGGGCGTGCAATTGCAGCTGTCGGAGCAGGTACTGGCAGAGCAGAGCGACCGTCTGGCTGGCAAGACCATCGTCATCAGCGGGGTCTTCGCCCATCACTCACGCGATGAGTATAAGGCGCTTATCGAACAGCACGGCGGAAAGAATACTGGTAGCATATCTGCCAAGACGAGCTTCATCCTGGCAGGCGAAAATATGGGACCGGCAAAGCTTGAAAAAGCGCAGAAACTCGGCATACCCGTCATGAGCGAAGACGAGTTTCTTGCACTCATCGGATAAGCTCGATGCTATGCGTCGGATAAGAAGAAAGCCCGCATAAGCGGGCTTCTTCATTATATCTCGTAGTTGAGGTACTTGTAGCGTTTGATGCTTCGTTTGGGTGTCTTCTCAAACTCTTCTGGCATGAGCTTGATGGCGTAAAGACGAGCGTATGAGGGCACAATCTTGTTGAGCTCCTGACGGTTCTCTTCCATTTGTGCTTCGAGCATCGCCTCCGACAAACCTCCTGCCTTAACCTCTTCTGGGTCGCTATATACGAGTCCGTAGAGCTTCTCACCCTTCTGGATGACGACACATTCGGTGACATACGGCAGTGAGGCTAGTTTGTCCTCGATTTCTTCGGGATAGATGTTCTGTCCGTTGGCGCCGAGAAGCATGTTCTTCGAGCGGCCCTTGATGAAGATATTTCCTTCGGCATCCATCACGCCGAGGTCACCCGTGTGGTACCATCCGTCCTTGTCGAGGACGGCAGCTGTAGCTTCCTCGTTCTTGTAGTAGCCGAGCATAACGTTCATGCCTCGAACGAGGATTTCACCGATGACATTCTGTGGGTCGGGACTGTCGATGCGCACTTCCATGTGTATGACGGGGCGTCCACAAGAACCGGGTACAAACGTGTCCCACTGAGCATAGCCAATGATGGGTGCGCACTCTGTTGTGCCGTATCCGACGGTGTAGTTAAATCCGATGTCATGGAGCACGGCTTCAATGTCTTGACTGAAGGCGGCGCCTCCCACGATGATCTCAATGAAGTTGCCTCCGAAAGCTGCCTGCAACTTGTGGCGTACCTCAGTGAGGACACGGTCGCGCAGGAAGGG
The DNA here is from genome assembly GCA_947307015.1 of uncultured Prevotellaceae bacterium. Lineage (GTDB taxonomy): Bacteria > Bacteroidota > Bacteroidia > Bacteroidales > Bacteroidaceae > Physcousia. The sequence continues at coordinate 19,715 of CAMZHV010000025.1, forward strand.
TGTGTGGAGAGCGAGCTTGACAACGGGTGTCTGTAGCTTGGGGAGCACGGCTTTGCGCACGATTTTCTCGATGATAAGCGGCACAGCTACGATGAGCTTGGGCTTGAGATCAGCAAACGCGCTGAGGAGCACGGCTGGCGACGGTGTCTTGGCGAGGAAATAGACCGTGGCACCTTGCAGGAATTCGAAGATGAACTCAAAAGCCATACCGTAAGTGTGAGCCATGGGCAGCATGGAGAGCACCTTGTCACCAGGCCCCATTATTGGACCGAGCTCTGTGACGGCGAAGTCATAATTGCTCCAGATAGCGCGGAATGGTATCATGACACCCTTGGAGTTGGAGGTCGTGCCGCTGGTGTAGTTGAGTACGGCGAGCTCGTCAGGGCTGTCCTTGTAGTAATTGATATCAGATGCTCGGAAGTTGCGGGGATATTTCTCTCCAAACAGACGATTGAGGTTCTCTCGCGCGTACTTCACTTTCTCTGTACGTCCCACGAGGAGCTTGTACTCGTCGTTGGAGTTACCGATGATACCCTCCAGATGAGGCATTTTGTCGGGATTGAGTTTTGGCCACACGATATCGCCCACGAAGAGGAGTTTGGCTTCAGAGTGGTTCACAATGTCGTGAATCTGGTCTGGCGAGAACTCATGGAGGATAGGCACGGCGATGGCACCGTAGGTGAGCGTGGCGAAGAAAGCAATGCCCCAGCGCGCACTGTTGCGGCCGCAGAGGGCTACCTTGTCGCCAGGCTTGATGCCAGAGGCCTCGAAGATGATGTGTAACTTCTCGATGATACGTGCCACGTCCTTGAACTGGAAGGTCTGTACGCCGTAATCACTGAGTCCGTCGAGGTTCCAATGTTTCTGCAGGCTCAACTGGACACATTCATTAAAACTTGTACTTGCTGCTTTCATGCAATAATTTGGCTTTCAACGAGGTTAATCTTGAATCATACACTGATTACACCTCGTAGTTCATATATTTGTATCGTTTAATACTCTTTTTGGGCGTCTTTTCAAACTCTTCTGGCATGAGCTTGATGGCGGCGACGCGTGCATAAATAGGAACGATCTTATTGAGCTCGATGCGGTTCTGTTCCATCTGCTCTTCGAGCTGGCGGGCGTTAATGCCCCCCTTCTTCATTTCGTCGGGGTCGGTATAGACAAGACCATAGAGTTTCTCATCTTTTTGGATGACAACACATTCGGTCACGTACGGCAGCGAGGATAGCTTGTCTTCGATTTCCTCGGGATAGATATTCTGTCCATTGGCACCGAGAAGCATGTTTTTCGAGCGCCCCTTGATGTAGACGTTGCCTTCGTAGTCCATGATACCGAGGTCGCCGGTGTGGTACCATCCCTCGGCGTCGAGCGTATTGGCCGTGGCCTCTTCGTTCTTGTAATAGCCGAGCATGACATTCATGCCGCGTGCGAGAATCTCACCTGGCACGTGCTGCGGATCGCGGCTGTCGATGCGCACTTCCATACGGGGGGCAGCCTTACCGCACGAGCCTTGCTTATATTCGTTCCATGGGGCATAGCAAATGATGGGTGCACATTCAGTGGCACCGTAGCCGATGGTGTAATTGAAGCCGATGCCCTTGAGGAAGGTTTCGATGTCCTGGTTCATGGCAGCACCGCCGACGATAATCTCAAAGAAGTTGTCGCCGAAGGCCTGCTGCATCTTGCGACGGATATTCATTTTCACACGGTCGCGTAGCAGCGGCGTCATCAGCGCCAGTTGGATGGCGGGAGCCTTGATCTTGGGGAAGATGGCCTTGCGCACAATCTTTTCGATGAGCAGCGGTACGGCGATGACTACCTTGGGCTTCAGGTCGGAGAAGGCCTTGAGCAATATCGTGGGTGAGGGTGTCTTGCCGAGGAACGTCACATGCGCGCCGCGCGTCATCTCATACAGGAACTCGAAAGCCATACCGTACATGTGAGCGGTAGGCAGGATGCTAACGATGTTGTCGCCTGCTTTGACGTGGTTGTCGTAGACCTGATGGGCGAATTCCACGTTGCTCCACAGTGCGCGGTAGGGAATCATGACGCCCTTGGAGTTGGAGGTCGTGCCGCTGGTGTAGTTGAGCACGGCGAGTTCGTCGGGGGTGTCATTATAATATTGTATATCGCGCGCGCGGAAATTCATGGGGAAACGCTCGCCGAAGAGGCGGTTGAGGTTCTCGCGGGCGTAAGTGACTTTCTCGGTACGGCCATGCAGGATACGGTATTCGTCGCTGGAGTTGGCAAAGACACCTTCCAGTCCTGGCATCTTCTCGATGTCGAGAAGCGGCCACACCTGATCGCCCACGAAGAGCAACTTGGCGTCGGAGTGATTCACGATGTCGTGAATCTGTTCGGGGTGGAATTCATGCAGGATGGGCACGGCCACGGCGCCATACGACAACGTGGCGAGGAAGGCGATTCCCCAGCGCGCGGTATTGCGTCCGCAGATGGCTACTTTGTCGCCGTGCTGTACGCCGGATGCTTCAAGGATAATATGAAGTTTCTCAATGATGCGCGCCACGTCCTTGTAACGGAAAGTTTGAGCGCTATAGTCGCTCAGTGCGTCGCGGTCCCAGTTGTCTTGTATACTTTTTTGTAGGATTGCGTTAAAACCTGGATATTCCATGTGGAGTGAATTATCTGACTTTGGTTCGATTTTATTGCACATTTTTTTATTTCGTGTGCAAAGGTACGGCGATTTTTGCACACTTGCAAATAAATTGAGCAAAACTGATACGATTTTGAGAAATAATGTCTATCTTTGCGCCAAAATCAACCAATAAACGTACTTTATCCTATGAAACAATCCCTCTTGAAGCTGACTCTTGTAGTCGCAATGACCTTTGTCTTCACTGCTCTGTGCGAAACTTTCGCCGCCGAAAAGCCTGGAACATTCCGCGTTGGCGACAAAACATTCCTTCTCAACGACAAGCCCTTCGTGGTCAAGGCTGCCGAAGTACACTATCCGCGCATTCCACGCGAGTACTGGGATCAGCGCATCAAGATGTGCAAGGCGCTTGGCATGAACACGCTCTGCATCTATATTTTCTGGAACTCCCATGAGCAGCAGCAGGATCAGTTTGATTTTACGGGCAACAACGATATTCGTGCCTTCGTCAAGCTGGCGCAGGCCAATGGCATGTACATCATCGTGCGCCCCGGTCCCTACGTCTGTGCTGAATGGGAGATGGGCGGCCTGCCTTGGTGGCTCTTAAAGAAAAAGGATATACGCCTGCGCGAGCAAGATCCGTTCTTCATGGAGCGCCTCGAAATCTTCGAGAAGAAGGTGGCCGAGCAGTTGGCTGACCTCACCATCGACAAGGGAGGTCCCATCATCATGGTGCAGGTGGAGAACGAGTACGGCTCATACGGCGAGGACAAGCCATACATCAGTGCTGTTAGAGATATTATCCGCAAGAGTGGTTTTGACAAAGTAGAATTGTTCCAATGCGACTGGTCGTCCAACTTCACTAAGAACGGCCTCGATGACCTCACATGGACGATGAATTTCGGCACGGGAGCAAACATCGACAATGAGTTCAAGAAGTTGGGCGAACTGCGTCCCAACAGTCCGAAGATGTGCTCCGAGTTCTGGAGCGGATGGTTTGACAAATGGGGCGGCCGCCACGAGACACGCGGTGCTGAGGCTATGGTTGATGGCATCTCGCAGATGCTTGACCGCGGCATCAGCTTCTCGCTCTACATGACTCACGGAGGCACCAACTGGGGCCATTGGGCAGGTGCCAACAGCCCGGGTTTCGCTCCCGACGTGACCAGCTACGACTACGACGCGCCTATCAACGAGGCCGGACAGGTCACCGACAAGTTCTGGAAACTCCGCAAAGCTATGGAGAAATACAGCGGTGATTGGGATCCCGTGGCTCAGAAGTGGGTGGGCAGCAAGAAGCTCCCCGCCGTGCCCAAGGAATATCCCACCATCGCCATTCCAAAGTTCGAACTCAACGAGTTTGCATCGCTGGGCGCAGGCTGTGATGTCGTGGAGACTACGGGTGGTCTGAAGACTTTCGAGGAGATGAACTTCGGCTGGGGATCAATGATCTACAGCACTAAGCTGCCTGAAATTCCTGTCCAGAGCGTTTTGAAACTCGATGCCCACGACTACGCCCAGGTGTTCGTCAATGACAAGTTCATCGGCAAGCTCGACCGCGTGAAACACGAGACTTCGCTCATCCTGCCTGCCGTGAAGAAGGGCGATGAACTCGTCATCTTCGTCGAAGGCATGGGGCGTATCAACTTCGGTCGTGCCATCAAGGACTTCAAGGGCATCGTTTCCGATGTCGTCCTCACGGCAGAGGTTGATGGCATCACAACCACCTGGACACCTCGCGAATGGGTCAAGGCACGCATCAAGGACGATTACGAGATTGCCGTCCGCGCCTTCTCAGCAAAGGTATCTACTTCCATCGCCGCTGGCTACTATCGCGGCTATTTTAATATAAATAAGGTGGGCGACACGTTTCTCAACCTCGAGAACTGGGGCAAGGGACAGGTGTATGTCAACGGCCACGCCATCGGTCGCCATTGGTACATCGGTCCTCAGCAAACACTCTACGTCCCTGGCTGCTGGCTGAAGAAAGGTAAGAACGAGGTGATTGTCCTTGATGTGATGGGACCGCGTGGTGAGAAGACCATTGAAGGCCTAAAGAAGCCCATCATCGACAAGTTGAACCTCGACCGCCCGCAGACCCATCGTCTCGAAGGTCAGACCATCGACCTCAGCGGCGAGAAGCCTGCTATCGAAGGCGAATTCAAGCCCGGCAACGGCTGGCAGGAAGTCAAGTTCCCGCAGCCCGTCAGCGGTCGCTACGTCTGCATCGAAGCCCTCGACAGCCATAACAATCGTGAATACTGCTGCATTGCCGAATGGTACATGTTGGGTGCTGACGGCACACGCCTCAGCCGCGAGCCCTGGCAGGTAGCTTATTGCGACGACGAGGATATCGAAACGGGCAATAAGACTGCCGACAAGATCTTCGACCTACAGGAATCGACCTACTGGTCCACCAATCGCGGTGTCAACTATCCCCACCACCTCGTCATCGACCTCGGTCAGGATCAGACCTTCACTGGCTTCCAGTACCTCCCGCGCGTTGAGGCCGGGGCACCCGAGAGCATCAAGCACTACCGCATCTATGTCAAGAGTTCCCTCTTCAAGGGGCTTTGATTATAGGTGTGTTCTTATGTGCTTTGGTTGGGGTGGCATAGTATGTAAAACTCTGCCTCTGTGCGATGAAAGGGATACACATCATCTGCCTATTTGCTATGGCGTTTGGCTTGAGGCTGAACGCCATAGCACAAGTGTCTTATCCTGCAGTGCCCGACACGGCGCAGCTGCAGCGTCCGTTCTCCGATGCTGATCAGAAGGCTTTCCTGCATCCTAACCGCATCTTCTATCCCGAGACGTGGTTTCATTTTCTCAATGGCAGCATTCGGCGCGAAGGTATCACACGCGACTTGGAGGCCATTGCCGAATCAGGTATTCAGGGTGTGCAGTTCTTCCACGGCCAGCAGGGTGACCCTGCCGACTGGCCAGGCACGGAAGAACATGTGGAATGTTTGAGTCCGAAGTGGGAGGCGCTGGTGCGGCACACGGCCCAAGAGGCACACCGTTTAGGATTGCGCTTCAGCTTACAGACCTGTCCCGGATGGGCCATGAGCGGCGGTCCATGGATCAAGCCCGAACAGGCCATGCGCCATCTGAGCTACTCGCGAACCGACGTGACGGGCGGCAGGGAAGTGCTCGTGGAGCTGCCCGTCCCACTACATGAAGACTGGCGCGACTGGCGGGATATAGCCGTGTTGGCCTTTCCCGCTCCACAGGGTGACATCGGTACTTACTGTCAGATACGCGAAGTTGAGGCCGAAGAACATCAGCAGGACTGGCAGCGGCTGCTCAATGGCGAGCGAGGTTTCAGCTTCACCCTTCAGCCCACCAATTCGCAGAAGCCCCATCGCGTCCGTGTCAAGATGAAGGACGCAGCCAAGGTTCGCTCCATAACCTTCAATCCCATCGACAATTTCAATCATGAGTTCGGCGTGCAGCCCGACATCCATCTGCGCGTCCTGACTCCCGGACAGACCGTTGCCCTCGACACCGATTTCCCGCACGCCAACTGGCAGGACACGGAGAAGACCATGACTTTTGCCCTGCCCAACCTGCAGGAACAGGGAGAATACATCCTCGAAATCACCAATCGGCATCCCATGCACCTCTCGTCTCTGCGTTTTTCCACGGCCACCCGAGGTCACAATTGGGAAATGGAAGCCGGTTGGACGTCCCGCTGGCTGCTCTCTCTGCCAGAGAACATGAATGAGGATGGCAATGGTTTCGTCCGACGAACCGACATCATCAACCTGACAGGGCAGTTGTCGCCCGACGGACATCTCCGCTGGGCTGCACCCGAAGGGCAATGGATAGTCCTGCGCATCGGTCATGTGAACACAGGCCGGAAGAACGGCCCGGCACCTCAGGAAGCTACAGGGTGGGAAGTCAACAAACTCGACTCGGCATACGTCGCCTATCAGTTCCGCAGTTATATCGGACGGCTGACCGACGGACCGCTGAAAGGACTGGTGGATAATATGTTGATGGACAGCTGGGAGTGTTCGTCGCAGACATGGACGCGCCACATGCAGCAGGAGTTTCTCAACCGCCGCCATTACGATCTGCTCGCTTGGCTGCCTGCCATTTTCGGATGGGTGATTGACGGCCGCGAACAGACCAGTAAGTTCCTCTCCGACTGGCGCCGCACCATCAACGAACTCTTCACCGATAATTTCTACGGTCAGATGACACGCTTGGCTCACGAGAAAGGCCTGACGGTCAGCTATGAGACGGCAGCAGGCGACATCTTTCCCGGCGACCCCATGGAGTTCTACAAATATGCCGACGTGCCGATGACCGAGTACTGGCAGCCTTTCAGCCACTGGCTTGCGAACCACAACTACAAGCCCATACGTGCCACGGCTTCGGCAGCTCGCATGTATGGTAAGCCTCGAGTGTCGGCTGAATCATTCACTTCGTTCGACCTCACATGGGACGAAGACCTCAGTATGCTGCGCGAAGTGGCGAACCAGAACATGGTTGAAGGCGTTACGCATACCGTCTTCCACACCTACACACACAATCCCGATGCCGACCGTTATTTCCCCGGCACCTCGTTCGGCGGCGGCATCGGCACACCCTTCCTCCGCAAGCAGACGTGGTGGCCGTATATGCGCCACTTCAACACATACCTCGCGCGCTGTGCCTTTATGCTCGAAAGGGGACAGCCTGTGAGCAGCGTGCTTTGGTACATTGGCGACGAGATTGAGCAGAAGCCCGACCAATATGCTCCCTTCCCCGAGGGCTATGCCTTCGACTATTGCAACACCGATGCCTTCCTGCACCGCATCTGTGTCAGGGACGGACGCTGGACGACACCCGAGGGCATCTGCTACGATGTGCTGTGGATTCCCGATTCACGCCGCCTGCTGCCTGAGACTTCTGCTAAGTTGCAGGCAATGGCCTCGCAAGGCGGGCGCATCGTTTGCGATATTCCTCTCTCGGAACTGGGTCACACCCTTGAAGCCGCAGGCGTGCAACCCGATGTCAAGCCCACACCGCTACGCTGGCTCCATCGCCGTGCCGACGGAGCTGACTGGTATATGGTTTGTCCGCCACAGGAACAGTCGTTCAGCGGCGAGCTTGCCTTCCGCCAGAAAGGCTGTTCCGAGCTCTGGAACCCGATGAACGGTAGCGTTCAGCCCATTGAGACACAGACCGACGGCGACTACACCCGGGTGCAGCTTGACTTGCAGCGGGGCGAGATGAAATTTCTGGTATTCAGGCCGACAGGAGTCTCCTCCAAGCCTTCCCAATGGAAGGTCGGGAGTAAGCTCTCTTCGTGGACACTCACCTTCCCCGAAGGCTGGGGCATAGACAAATCCCTTCAGCTGACCGAGCTGAAAGCATGGAAAGACCTGCCGCTCACCGACGAAGGGCGCGCTTTCTCGGGAACGGCTACCTACGAGACCACCGTCCACATGGATGGATCTAAGGAAGTCTTACTCCGTCTGGGTCGCGTGGAAAAGATGGCTATGGTTAGCGTTAACGGTCAAGCTGTCGACACCCTGTGGGCGGCTCCCTACCAGACCGACATCACTCGCTACCTGCATCGTGGCACCAACACCATCACCATACAGGTCACCAGCACGTGGTTCAACCGTCTGGTCTTCGATGCCGCATTGCCGCAGGAACAACGCCGCACATGGGTTATTCATGGTCCCTCAGCCAACCAACCCCTGCGCTCATACGGCCTGTTAGGGCCTGTAGAACTACTTTACAGGTAAGGATGCTGAGATATGAGCCAATAGCAAAGGGATGTGCCGATCGACACATCCCTTTGCTGTATTTCGTTGTGCGAGAGTTGTTTGGCGATTTAGTGCTTATTGCCGCGAACAGACTGATTAGTGCTGTTCTTGCTATTGTTCTTGGCCAGCATTTGGTTGTTGTGGCTTGAACTGTTGTGCTGTCCAGCGCCCTTGTCATGGTTGGAGCCGTTGCTGATGTAGCTACCGCCGCGGTGGCTGTTATTCTTGTTGTCGTTCTTGTTGTTATTGTTCTTCACATTCGTCGTGCTGTGGGGCTTGTCCACCTTCTTGTCTGCATAGTAGCGGTCGTTCTTCTTGTTGTTGCCGCCACGGTAGCTTGCAAAAGCCTTGGGACGAACCTTGTAGAAGTGGTTCCGGTTGGAATAGTGATTGTAGATGGAGAACGTCCATTTGCCGTTTGCCCATGAGATGGGACGATAGAAGTAGTTCATCTCTGTGTACTGGTTGTACTGCCAGGCTGTCAGGACATACATCAAGTCGTTGTTCCTGCGGTTCCACCAGCGACCGTAAGCGTCATTGCGACCGTTCACGCTCATCAAGTAGTCAAGGTTAATTTCATAGACGGCGTCGTACTGCGCGTCAGTCAGGTTGAGCTCATAAGCCATCTTATCGGAGAGGAACAGCGCCTCGTCCTTTGCCTTGCTGTAGCTCATTGCATTGGCCGTGATGGTCAGCGCCATCATCATTGCCATCATGATCATTTTCTTCATAGTAGTTTCTCCTTTTACTTTAGAGGGGTTAAACATTCGTTCTTTGTGTGCGTCGAAGTCACTGTTGTAACTTGTTTGCGAGTGCAAAGTACGGCATTTTTCGTGACCCCACCAAAGGACTTTACCTAAAAGGAGAAGCTGGTTTCCCTACGCTGTAGGGGGATTACCCGAAGGGGACTATGTGAAGATGAATTATCCGAGGTTATTGAGGATCATGTCGAGGGTGTTCTCGTCCTGGATGAGGACGTCGCGTGGCTTGGCACCCTGGGCAGGGCCTACGATGCCCGCTTTCTCAAGCTGATCCATGAGGCGTCCGGCGCGGTTGTAGCCGATAGAGAACTTACGTTGGATCATGGACGTGGAGCCTTGCTGCGAAGAGATGATGAGTCGGGCGGCATCGGCAAACATCGGGTCTAAGTGGTTCATGTCTACGTCGTTGACACCTCCTGCATCCTCCATGGGCGGACGCGGAAGGGCGAAGGGACCCGTGTAGCTCTGCTGGCAGGCGATGAACGAGGCGATGCGCTCCACTTCGGGCGTGTCGACGAAGGCGCACTGTAGGCGTACGGGCTCTGATCCGGCAAGGAATAGCATATCGCCCTTGCCGATGAGTTGGTTGGCACCCGGACGGTCGAGGATGGTGCGCGAGTCAATCATCGCGCTGACCTTGAAGGCCATGCGTGCGGGGAAGTTGGCCTTGATGGTGCCGGTGATGATGTTCGTCGTGGGGCGTTGCGTGGCGATGATCATGTGCATGCCGACGGCACGAGCCAGCTGTGCGATGCGTGCAATGGGCAACTCGATCTCTTTGCCGGCTGTCATGATGAGGTCACCAAACTCGTCGATGATGACAACAATATAGGGCAGGAAGTGGTGACCGTTCTCAGGGTTCAGCTGACGGTTGCGGAACTTCTCGTTGTATTCCTTAATATTTCGTGCGCGCGCACGCTTGAGAAGGTCGTAGCGGTTGTCCATTTCGAGGCAGAGGCTCTTGAGCGTGTTGATGACCTTCTGGACGTCGGTGATGATGGGCTCGTCATCGTCGTCCTCGATCTGTGCGAGGAAGTGGTTGACGATGGGCGAGTAGATGGGGAACTCCACCTTTTTGGGATCCACCATGACGAATTTCAGCTCTGCCGGATGTTTCTTGTAGAGCAGTGAGGTGATGATAGCGTTGAGGCCGACGGACTTACCTTGTCCCGTGGCACCGGCCACGAGGAGGTGCGGCATCTTGGCCAGGTCGGCCATGAAGACCTCGTTGGTGATGGTTTTGCCGAGGGCCATGGGCAAGTCCATGGTGGTCTCTTGGAACTTGCGGCTGTTGAGAATACTCTCCATTGACACGATCTGTGGCTTGGCATTAGGCACTTCGATACCGATGGTGCCCTTGCCGGGGATGGGCGCAATAATGCGTATGCCGAGGGCTGAGAGCGACAGGGCGATATCATCTTCGAGGTTGCGGATCTTGGAGATGCGGACGCCAGGAGCGGGGGTAATCTCGTAGAGCGTGATGGTGGGGCCTACGGTGGCCTTGATGCTGGAGATCTCGACACCAAAGGTGCGGAGAACGTAGATGATTTGATCCTTGTTCTTCGTCTGCTCCTCCATGTCGATGGTGGCACGCGGGTCTATATCGTAGTGCTTCAGGAGGTCGAGGGTGGGGTAGCGGTAGTTCTCGAGGTCAAGCTTGGGGTCGTAAGGTTCGAGAGTCTCCTCATGCTTGGCTTCGGCAGGCTCCTCGCTGGCTGGCGCTTCGATGGTGAAGCTTGTAGAATCGGTGGCGGGGGCAGCGATCGTGGCGAAGGGTATGTCGTCGTCAATGTTGCTGTCGCTGGCATCAACGGGTGCTGTCGCATCTGTTTTATCTTCAGCTTCTACAACCGCTGTCGTGTCTGTAAGATCTATAGTTTCAGGAGTTTCAGTCGTGTCGTTCTCTTCTTCAATCTCTTCCTCGTCCTTCTCTCCTACAAGTTTGCCATGCAGCTTCTTCGTGAAGTTGACGAGACGGCTGAGGACGGGGTAGCGGTCCTGCAGCTCGCGGGCGAACTGCTGGGGATGCAGGAGACGCTTGATGATGCGGATGGTCTCGGCGCTGAGGTAGCAGAGGTAGGCCAACAGCGATAGCAAGATGACGATGAAGGTGCCGACGGAGCCGCCGACGTTCTCGAGGATGGTCACGACATTCTGGCCGTGGAGGCCGCCTGGGCTGATATAGCTTACGGATGGTGAGGCTGCGAAGGCACTGGTGAAGAAGAAGGCGCAGGCCACGCTAACCCAGCACAGCAGGAACGTGCAGTTGATGAACCACTTCCACAGGCGCACGTGGTAGGCACCTGTGAGCTTCAGCGAGGCAGCGAAGAGGAAGACGGGGAGGAAGAAAGCGCCGAATCCGAAGTTGCGCGTGATCCAGTAGTTGCTCCACCATGCGCCCCAGTAGCCCGCCCAGTTCTTGGCACCGCTGAACACACCGCTCTGCAACACTTTTTGGTCCTCGCCGCCCGTAAGCAGGTGCGAAACGAGACTGAGTAGCGTGAAGGCGGCGATGGCCAACAAAAGGACGCCGGCGGCGATGCGCACTGCTTCCACACGGTTCATGGGGTCTTCCCTGCTGCCCATGAGGGCTTCCTGAATATGTAAGCTGTTGTCTTGCTGCTTCTTTCCATTGGTGGCAACGGCACGTCTGGGAGCACGTTTGCGCACCTGTTTAGGTTTCCTTTGAGTATCCATAAGTCTCTTCTATTCCTTATTCGGGTGCAAAAATAATGCTTTTTCATTAACTTTTCATTAAAACCTGCTGTTTTTTTTACAAAAAACACTAATTTTGCACACCAAAAGGAAATAATTGGGCGAAAAAGGAACCCTTACGACGTTGAAAACCATATTTGATAAATACGATAAGAACGCCATTGCCGAGCTGCCCAAGGAACAGTTCGAAGGACGTGTCATTGTCATCCAGAGTCCTGGCGAAGCTCAGCGCGCGGTGGACTATCTGCTGACGTTCCCGCATCTGGGCATCGACACGGAGACGCGTCCCAACTTCAAGCCGGGCGGCATGAATCCCGTGGCGCTGTTGCAGGTGGCCACGCTGAAGACCTGTTTCCTCTTCCGTCTGAACATCCTGGGACTGCCGCAGTGCCTCATCCGTCTGCTCACCGACAACTCTTCCCAGAAGATAGGTCTCTCGCTGCACGATGACTGGGCACAGCTGCGCCGTCGCACGCTTTTCGAACCCCGAAACTACCTCGACCTGCAGGATTACGTCAAGCGTTTGGGCATCGAAGACATGAGCCTGCAGAAGCTCTATGCCAACCTCTTCCACAAGAAGATTTCCAAGACGCAGCGACTCACCAACTGGGACGCCGACGTGCTCACAGAATCGCAGAAACGCTACGCCGCCACAGATGCCTGGGCTTGCCTGCGGATGTACGACGAGATCAACGACCTCCTGACGACCCGCAAATACCGCCTCATCCACGTCGAATAAATTTTGTTACTTAACATATATGACAATCAAACTCAAGCGCGGCAAGGAAGACTCGCTGCTCCGCTTTCACCCCTGGATATACTCTGGCGCTATTGAGCGTCGCGAAGGCGACGAGGACGAGGGAGCCATCGCCCGCGTCTTCACTAACGACGGCCAGTACATCGCCACTGGTCACTGGCAGATTGGCACCATTGCCGTGCGCGTGCTGACGTTCGACGATGAACCCATCGACGATGCCTTCTGGCGCCGCCGCCTGCAGCTGGCTTTCGATATGCGACGAGCTATCGGCGTGGCTGATTCCGATGTCAACAACACCTATCGGCTTGTTCACGGCGAGGGCGACAACCTGCCCGGCCTCGTCATCGACATCTATGGACAGACGGCTGTCATGCAAGCGCATAGCGTAGGTATGCACCGTTGTCGCCAGCAGATAGCAGAAGCGCTTCAGGCTGTCATGGGTGCACGCATTGCGAACATCTTCTATAAGAGCGAAACCACGCTGCCCTACAAGGCGGGGCTCGGACAAGAGAACACATTCCTGCTCGGCGACGCAGCCGACGACGTCGCCATCGAGAACGGCTTGCGCTTCCACATCGACTGGCTGCGCGGACAGAAAACGGGTTTCTTTGTCGACCAGCGTGACAACCGCTCGCTGCTCGAGCACTATGCCCACGATCGCGATGTGCTGAATATGTTTTGCTACACGGGTGGCTTTTCTGTCTATGCCATGCGTGGTGGCGCACGGCGCGTCCATAGCGTCGACAGCTCCTCGAAGGCCGTCGATCTTGCCAGCGCCAATGTGGCCATGAACTTCCCTGGCGACCACCGTCATCAGGCCTTTGCCGAGGACGCCTTCCGTTTCCTGCAGCAGATGGACGAGGATGCCTACGACCTCATCATCCTCGATCCGCCCGCCTTCGCCAAGCACAAGGATGCCCTGCGCAACGCCCTCAAAGGCTACACGCGTCTCAACGCGGCCGCTTTCTCGAAGATACGTCGGGGTGGCATACTCTTCACCTTCTCCTGCTCGCAGGCCGTCTCGAAGGATCAGTTCCGCATGGCGGTGTTCACGGCAGCTGCTATGAGCCGCCGTAAGGTCAGCATACTCCATCAGCTTCATCAGCCCGCCGACCATCCTGTCAACATTTATCACCCGGAGGGCGAATACCTCAAAGGATTAGTCTTGCACGTCGAATAACGTCCCGTATGTGTTAATTCTATTAACATCTAATATCGCGTACAGTCCTCTTTGGTTAAACAATCTAAACATGGCGGAGAAAATATTGAGAAAAAGTTGCAAGTAGCCGAGAAAAGCGTACCTTTGCAACGTGTTTTTCATGGTATTAGATTTAAGGTTAATGAAAGGTCGGTTGTCGTGAGACAACCGTCTTTTTTTCTGCTCCCTCGTATGCGCGTATGCGTGCAGAAGCATAGAAAAAGGTTAAAATCATGTGATTTCTTGGCGCAATCGCAGCTTTTTACTACCTTTGCGCCTTGAAGAATAGGGAATTTACCCCTGCACTTTAGGTTTTTCCCCTTTCTCATGCGAATCATTCGCAGTACTTTTGCACCGTCGAACAATAAAAACAACAAGCAATATGAAAAACATGAGAAATCTGATCGCTTTCGCGATGCTCCTTGTGCCGCTGAGCATCTGGGCACAGGATGACCTCTATTTCATTTCCAAGAAGAAGGCTGCCAAGAGCGAGACCACGTCGACTGCCACGACCGAACGGCAGACGCCTGTGGCCATCGTCTACACCGACGGCACTTCTGACACCTATCCTATTTCCAGCAACATTCGCGACGTCGATGAGTACAACCGTCGCGGTCCCGCTTACTCCAGCCTCGTGCAGCAGCCCGACGGCACGTTCCAGTACGTCTCTGGCGACACGCTCGGCCTGATAAACGACTCTATCGCAGCTCTCCGCGAATACTATGGCGGCAGCGCTTATTCCGAGGGCTACGCCGACGGCTATGCTGATGGCGAGGACTACGCCTTGACGCGCCGTTTGAACCGCTTCAACTATGGTAGCCTCTATATCTCACCCTGGTATTTAGGTTTTTCTTTTGGCGATCCCTGGTACTGGGACACCTACTGGTATGGCTACAGCCCCTATTGGTACGACCGCTACTACTACGGTTGGAACCGTCCTTATTGGGGCTACTACGGCTACTACGGCCCCTACTACTACGGTGGCTACTATGGCGGCTACTATGGACACGCTCATCATCATGGTGGCGGTCACCACTACGGCAGCGGTTTCCCGCACCGCAACTCCAACTACAGCGCACGCTACGACAATCTGCGCACAGCCAACCGCAACTATGGTCGCAACAGCGGCAGCAGTAGCCGAAGCGGTAGCGGTGCCTTCCGTGGCAGTGGCTCAGGTCGCAGCACCGGCACGCTCGGCGACCGTGGCGGCAGCTACATCAACCGTGGCTCCTCGTCGTCCAATCGCAGCACGAGTGCGAGCAACTCCAGCTCAGATCGCGGCAGCTCATCTGTCTACCGTGGCTCCTCCAACACGAGTTCTACGCGCAGCAACACTTCTTCCAGCAGCTCGTCCTCATCGCGCTCTGTCACCTCCAGTTCCAGCTCCAGCTCACGTGGCGGTAGTGGCGGCTTTGGTGGCGTCACCCGTAGCGGCGGTGGCGGCGGCGGATTCAGCAGCGGTGGTGGCTTTAGCGGAGGCGGTGGTTCCCGTGGCGGCGGCTTCGGCGGCGGTGGCGGCGGTTCCCGTGGCGGCGGTCGCAGATAAGAATTGTAAATCCGTAAATAGTAAATCTATATCTACTTACTATAGTTAAACACTTTATCTCTCAACACGACTATGAAAAGGATCATCATATTCGCACTTTCTGCATTGGCTTTCAACGCCGTGCAGGCACAGGACACATATCTCAACGACCGTGCCACCAACACATCTGATGTCATCGGAACGGCACGTTACGTAGGCATGGGCGGAGCTATGGGCGCCCTCGGTGCTGACATCTCGACCATCAGCAACAATCCCGCTGGCATCGGTCTCATGCGTCGCGGCACGCTCTCCTTCACCCTCGGCGGTCAGATCAACGACGCCAAGCCCGTCTACGACGATGCCCGCGGCAGCTTCACCTTCGACCAGATTGGCTTCGTCTTTCCCTTCGGCGATGCTTCCGATGACAGCCGCGTGAACTTTGCCTTCAACTATCAGAAGAAGATCAACTACAATCAGATTCTCTTTGCCGAGCAGCCCCTTGGTGGCCTGTCGCAGGGCGATATGTTCGCGTGGATTGCCAATAGCACCTACAGACTCAACGAAAAGAACGAGTACTATTTCGACTCGCCTTTCTACGACAATCTTTATATGTCCGGCTTTTTCGGCGAACACACCAACGAGAAAGGTGACACCTATTTCCGCAACACCAACCGTGGTGAGGTAGGGCGCTACTACCGCAACTCCTCTGGCTCGCTGCAAGGCTTCGACTTCAACGTCAGCGGAAGCGTCGAAGACCGCTGGTTCTGGGGCATCACCTTTGGCGTTGACCACATGATCTATCGCCATACGGCATCCTACGAGGAATGGGGCGACGCCTCATACGTCCTCTATCAGGAGCAGAAGCTCAAGGGCTATGGCTTCAATATCAAGGGTGGCGCTCTCGTGCGCCCCATCGAGGACAGCCCCTTCCGCATCGGCATCACCGTGGAGACACCTTCATGGTATGTTCTCCGCCACACCGCCATCGCAGGCCTCTCCGTTGCCGAAGGCCAGGGGTACTCGAAACCTGGCTATATGGATGATGACAACTATCTGGAGTACAACGTCTATACGCCCTGGAAGTTCCGCGCCAGCTTCGGCTCCACCATCGACGACTATTTCGCTTGGGATGTCGAATATGAGTATTCGATGAACAACTTCACCAAGATGGGCTATCCCAATAATGATCGCGACTACTATGACCGCGCAGGCACGGCTATCTCGATGACTAAGGACATGGCGATGAATGAGATGACCCGTTCGAACATCCGTGGCGTGCATAATATCCGTGCCGGCTTCGAGTTCAAGCCTATTCAGCTGCTTGCCCTGCGTGCTGGCTACAACTTCTACAGCAAGCCCTACAAGCGGGATGCACGTCTCGACCAGACCTGCAACACTCCGGCTTACGACTGGAGCACATCGACGGAGTATATCAACCTTGGTGCCACGCACCTCTTCACCCTCGGCATCGGTCTTCAGTTCAAGCATTTCTTTGCCGACGTCGCCTATAAGTATCGTGTCCAGCGTGGCGACTACTCCTCCTTCGACGACCACTTCACCACGCTCAATGAGTCGTTCTGTGCCGAGAACCCGTCACTTGCGGGCAAGACCCTCGAACCCACAGAAGTCAACCTCGACCGTCACAATATCGCCGTCACCCTCGGCTATCGCTTCTGATTCTACTCGTACCCTGATGGCCAAAGGGACGCAAGTGTTTCGTTCTACACCCCTTAGGCTTTCTGCCAAAACCCTATAGACAATTCGCGAAAACCCTTAGGAGTCTACGCGTAGTCTCTTAGGAGGGTTCGCGTGTCCCATTAATGGGACACGGCGATACGTATAGACGTATTAGCCCACACGTATGTACGTATGTCCTCACACGTATATATGTGTGGCGATGACGAATGATGGATGGTGCGTGATCCCCCAAATTCCAGCCATTTAGCAAAAAGGTTTCAGCTTTCAGCTTAGTGGTTTAACCTCCTGTTGTTCAAATCTATACAGGCTGAACCTTTGCGCTTGAAGTTTCAGCAGGTTTCAGCAAGGTTCAGCCAATACAAATATCTTTCTCACACCGTGCAATGTCAATTCGTGAGATTCTTGAAGGGTCAAGCGTCGCAAGCGCCGAGCGCGTGAAATTCGTGGTGGCTGAAGCCAGCTGAAACCTGCTGAAACCTCGCTGACAAAGGTTCAGCCTGAAAGTTTCTGAATGTGAGCATGATACAAGCAAATCTGAAAGCTGAAACCTTTTTTGTAAATGGCTGGATTTTGGCGCTCACGAACTAATTATCCTCCTGATTGCCCATTGGTGAGGCTCATCAGCCAGCCTCATGCCTCATTTCTTCGTGAATCATTAACCATTAATCCTGAAGCATTCCTGTTCCATCATTTTTCTTACATGTTAACAGCTCAAGATGGATGCGATGACAACAAGGAAGATGACGATGGCGGAAATGATGGCACAGCCACCGTTGTTACCCCCACCGTTTCCACCTCCACCAGACGAACCACTGCCCGATGAATTGCTGTCGCTATTAAAAATTTGGTCGAAGATAATAAAGTCAAGAAGTGGGTCGCCCATAATGGATTGATGATAAAGAGAGTTTCTTTATTCTTGATGGCGGTTAATGAAGGAAAGTGACCTGAAAACTGCACCTTTTTCTTAACACTTCAAGTAATCAAGAAGAAGAGAAGGTAGGGGATATATGTTCTAAGATAGCGCCAAGGTGATATTCAACTATCCCGTTGGCATATTTTGTGTCAGTCACTTGAACCAGTGCGCTTTCGCGGTCTTTGTGATAGCCAACGAATAGACGTAAGGCATCATAGCGTCGCAGGTAACGCTTGCCGTCAGCCTCATCTATATAGGTGTATTTGTTCAGCGTTGTCTGTTTCAGTTCGCGGTACTCTATCTTCTTCTTTCCACTCATTATCTCATCGAAATATATTTTTTTGATATTGAGTGTCAGGATTTTCATTCCTGTGGTGTCAAAAGTAGACTGCGGCTTGACAATACGCCTTTCGAGGCATTGCAGTTCTGCGTTATAGGTATAATGCACGATTGAGCCGTCCATAACCCTTTCGATGATAGCGTCCACGACATCCAATGGCACGATAAACCACTCTTGCGGCTCATGGCTCTCACCTTTGTCATCGATAACCGTGACTTGAAGTTGCACCGCTTTCAGCAATTGATGTACCAAGTCCTCAAATTTCTGGGAATGGAGGTTTACTACTTTGTAAGTAGCGACAATCTCCACAGGTGCCATTAGATAGGTTGGCTCATGTTCTGCGTTAGCTATCCGTTCTTCCACAGCATTGATCGAGAAGCCAATCTTATAGAGGTCTTGCACATTCTTAATAGCTGGATCTTCGGACAGGGAACGCAATACGTAGATATAGCCCGTCACCTTGTCGTTATCTGTCAAGTCATCATCGCTGAAGAAACGGCTTTCCATCTCTTCCTGCAGTTCTGTGACCGCAAAGCCGTTGCCCACTACGCTCTTACGTAGTGTCTGAAGGAGGATATCTGCCTCCGTACCATTTTCGTAGATACAACGTGTGCGGGCATCGGGCAAGTCGTTACTGCTCTTGCGTTTCTCTCCGATGCTTTCCAAAAACACCAGTTGCCCATCCACCACATAGTAATGACCAACCTGCAAGTTCGTCGTCTTGGTAATCTTAATGAGTGCGCGTCGGCCTGTCTTCAGATCGTGATGCACTTGCTGGAAGAGTGAACGGAAGCGCTCGAAATCCTCGCACAACTTATGCTGTGCCACATAATCCGCTTTGCTCTTTGACTTCGCTGCCTTTCGCATATCGGCTGGAATATCGAACAGTGCAGCCTCTTTCGCGGTGATATTCAGTAGCGGGTCATCGAATATCTCATCTAATTCCTTATCAATATCCATCATGATGATTTACAACTTCTTGAAGATTCAATTCATCAACCCTTTCTTTCTGAGGGCAGTCATCGCAGCCCACATCATTTTCTCTTTCAGGTCACCATCCTGTCCAGGCTCCCGTCCGTGAGAGGCAATCCAACTCCTCACTTCTTCCAGCTTCTGACTCATCCGGTCATCTGCCGTTACGGGTGTCACCCTCGGACGTACACCGTCCAACAACGGGTCATCGAATATCTCTAACAATTTATTTGGCCATTCCATAACGCATTGTCCATTATCCATTGTCCATTATCCATTGTCCATTATCCATTGTCCATTAT
>CAMZHV010000026.1 GCA_947307015.1 uncultured Prevotellaceae bacterium
TAATGATGAGCAAAGAGACTCCTTGGAAAGACAAGATGCTGATATTCTCCACCTTATCGTATATAGTTCTGCCGATTGACATCTTGAATGCCAGGAGGTTACCGATTATCGGATGGTTTGATGAAATTGCGTCATTGTCTGTAACGTATCAGAAAATGTGCAAGAATATCACTCCAGAGATAGAGGCAAAGGTAGATGATATTCTTGATAGGTGGTTCTCGGAATACACGCCATACGAACAGATAACAGAGTAGGCAAAATGATGAAGAAAGAGTTTATGACCCCTCAACAGGCATGGGAGTTTATAAAAGCTAGAAGCACAAGAAAGACTATTGGCTTGAATATAAGTGACTATATTCACACCTTCTTTTTCTGTGAGGAAAAAGAGGTAGTGATGATGACCATGAATACTAAAGATGGTCAGTCATTGTCTGAGATGATTGCGGAGAACTATGATGAACTGCTACAGGAGTGTAAGGATGCAAAACAAGTTGTGATGCAGTTGTACTGTGGTAAGGACTTTCATTTGATGATGGATGACATGAACCGCATAAACTATTTCGTGGAAGCACTTGGAGATGCTGAATTTGCATGGGGCTTGGAAAACGTAGATACAGAAGATTTCTTGCTTCAAGTGTGTGTGTTCGCAATCAAATAAGAGGAGGGAAAGACACACTACGGAGTCTAAGCGTAGACTCTTAGGAGGGTAAGGCAACCCTCCTAAGAGGGTACGCGAACTCTCCTAAAAGGGGGGCAATACAGAGGCCAGAATACGGGTTTGGCGCGCAAAGCCCTGATGACAACATCACCTCGGAACCTGAACCCTATTAAGAACAACGAATTACACGAATTTCACTCTTAGGATTGTTATGGAACATAAATCTTACATAAATCAAAACTTAAATCTCTTCAACCATACGGGTCGAATAAAGGTCTCTGAGTCAGCCAACAGATGCAGTAACCTACGGATACGTCACCGTCCAGTCATGCTCTTCGAGCCATTCGCGTGTCAACTCGTAGCGACGAAGTTCGAAGTGCTGGTATCTATAATAACCCATTGAATCAACATCTGGATAATACTTAGTTACAAATGCATCCAAATCATTCTTATCATATACAAATAGTTGAATGACACTTGCCTTCTTAAACAATGCTTTCCGGCTATCTGCTAAATCTATTGCTGTTTTTTGACGTGGTAGGCATATCTTTCTACCTACATCATAATAAGGTAATATAGTGTCAGGGTAGTTGGTGGCAACAGCCACGACAAGTGTATCATCGCTGTTATTCATAAAACTACAGAATTCAAAAATCATCTGCTCAGCAAAGATACAAGAATGCGTGATAATCAACAAACCAAACAATAAGAAATAGAGATATTTTTTCATCTTAAATTCCTTTTTGTTTCCAACTGTATAATTAACCTCTTCTATCTACATATACACGCTAAACCTTGAAAACATTACAGAGAAGCTCAATATTTAACATTCTTTATCTCACCACCACCTTCCGGCCATCAACTATGTTCACGCCCCGCTGTGGCTTCGTCAATCGCCGTCCGCTGATGTCATACACCGCGCCAGCACTCCCCTCTCTCACGGGAGAGGGGGTGGGGGAGAGGCTTCCAATGCCGTCAATCACTCCGATGGGGCCGTTGAGGTGGTTCACACGTCCGGCAAAGAGGATGGTGTTGGTCTTGTGACACTGAATGGTGAAGTAGAACAGGCGATCGACCTTGAAGTCCTGATAATCCTCGGGGCGCGTTGTGTCTATGCCGTCGGACATCTCAATGACTGTCAGGGCTGCAGCTTCCGTACCCTTCTCGTCCAAATGGATTTTACTCAACTGATAAATCTCGTCGATGGGACGGTTGACCGCACACATCTTTGTGAAATCAGCCTTTCTGTCATCGAAAGCATCTGTCACACCCATTCCCTTCAGCACAGGGACCAAGTCGTATTTCCCATCGATCTCGAAACGAGGCATATACAGGTTCACGTGCAGGTATCGCTGCTGTTGAGCAGCGCTCCAGTCCTCGTAAGTCAGCGGTGGCAAAGCCGTGCCTTCGAGCGGCACGAATACAGTCATCGAGAATTCGTGGTTAGCGCCGTAGTAGAGCGTGATGGTCTGGAACGACGGTGTGACGGCACACGGAAAGACATCGCGCGCCAGCATCATGTCCACCATGGCGTAGGTCTTGTCGTTGAGCAGGAATCGCCCCTGTTCGGTGAGCTCTGGCGCGAAGGGTATCGTCCAACTGCCCTTGAAATACAGGGCATTCATCAGCACAACAGCCAAATCGCTGGATCGTGGTTCGTCGTACAGTTTAGGAATCAGCCCGTGTGTGCGGTCGTTTACCCAATTGTTGATCTTGGCGATGCCTTCCCAGGTGTCGAAATGCACAGCATCCACGCCGGCATCGTAGTCATTGCGCAGCGCCTGCACGAAATCCTCGTACAGCTGTACGTTGGGGCGTGTCCATAGGGCATTGGCCAGCTCGCACTGAGGGAAATAGCCGTCATAGATCTCGCGGGGATCGTCCCCGTAGAAATACGCCCAATCATCTTCGTTGTAGGGCGGGCGCTCAGTCAAAGTCTGAGCCAATTGCTTGTTGAAAGCCCCTATCTCTTCGTTGCTGAGCCCCGTGGTGCCAAGCGCCTGTTGCAATTGGCTGAGCGTATTACCGGCAGCACCGTTCTGCACCATCGACAATGCTATCTGTACAGACAGCGGCGAGAAGCAGACGTTATCCGGCTCGCTCTGTGCCACACGGTTGAACATCTCAAAAGCCGACTTCTGATTTGCAGTCGTCATCTGTGATGAAACGTCCTGCGCCTGCCCGTTGAGGGAGAACGCCAAGAGTGCGAAAGTAAGTAATGTTGTTTTCATATTCGTTAGTTTTATGTTGTCTTGATTTGTTAGCCACGGCAAAGGTAGCCCTTTCTACTTATATATACACACGAAACTTCGAAAACATTACAGAGAAGGTCAATATTTAACATACTTTTATCTCACCACCACCTTTTGGCCGTTGATGATGTAAATGCCTTTGGACAAGCCCCTTCCTACTCCCCCAAGGGGGAAAGTTTTGGATTTATTATTTAAGGTGAGCCGTCCGCTGAGGTCGTACACTGCGCCAGCTCCCCCCTCTCCTACGGGAGAGGGGTTGGGGGTGAGGCCGTCCTCATCGTTGATACTGAACTCTGCCGTATACATCTCCTCTTCGTTCTCCACCGTGATGGTATAGCTGCCCTTGGGGTAAGTCGAAATGTCCGTGTTGAGGGCAACGACATTGCTCGTCTGTACCACCTTATTATATATGATGTCTCCAGCCGCGTCTGTGACTGTGATCGTGTACGGACCTGCCAGCGTCTTGAAGTTGACGAACAACTCCTTGACCGAATATTCGCCCGTCACCGTTTCCTCATCACTATTAGCTTCGAAGTCATCATTTGATTTTTCACTTTTCATTCTATCACTTTTCACTTCCCTCTCGGGAGCCTTCGGCTTCGTCTTCACCGTATGCGTGAAGTCCAACCAGTTCTTTTTGACTTCAGAGGGGTCATCTGTGTGGGGGATGGCCATGATCAGATTCTCGTCGTAATAGAGCACTTCATCGTGGACGGTGCACGACAATAGCTTCTCTCTACCAGTCGCACATTCACCAAGGATGTTTATCAATGGGCTGGATGAATTGCCGACGCCCTCCATCCATATACTAATTAGTCCGGGAGGCGCTGATGCCTTCAGCTGAATACAAAGCCCTTTGAAGCGTTCTGTTTCAGAATAGGCTTTTTGGACGACGGTATAAGAGGCTTGATATCCAGAGCCATCATCTAAGAGAACCTCGTCATCTACCGAATAATTGAAATCATAGAGCAAAATGCCTGTTTCACTGCCGGGTTTAATGAAATAGGTTGATAAATTGGTTTGTAAACCATCCTCATATAATGCTCCGACGTAGCTCGCTTTGGCCGATGCTGGGTCGTCCGCGCAGAACCATTCTTTGCACATCAGCTTCTTACACTGATGGAAGCCTATTATGGTGTCGTTGACAATAGTGTATGATCTCATCAAGGTTGACAAATCGAAGTCTCCGTCAGAGACTCCCGTCACCCATACCTTCCCCTCTTCTATGATGGGGCGAAGTGCTTCGATGCCTGTCGGATCAAATTCGCGTATGGCTATGAAGTCGCGCCAGCCTGTCTTGGAGCGATAGCTTTCTGTAGTGCCCTGTGGTACATAGAGCACAGCAGAGTTTGTTACCTCATCTGGAAAACACTTTCCGCGCACCAAATTATCGTGTTCGATAATCGTATAATCGTTCACGTCGAAAGGGTTTTCAATGTATGACCACACCTGCTTGATATTATCGCATTCGTAAAAAGTGCCTCCCTTAAGAGCAGTTACCGATCCTCCTATCGTCACTTCTTCCAGTCCACGACATCCCAAGAAGGCATCCCATCCCACATCTTCCACTTTTTCAGGGATGGTAAGTGCCGTGGGTGTTGAGCATCCTTGAAAAGCATAGGCGTCAATACTCGTAACACCTTGGGGAATATGGAATGCAGGCAGACTGCTACAATCGCGGAAGGCAGCCATTCCGATATAGTTAAGGCCAACAGGCATGTTCACTTCATTAAGGTTGGTGCAACCATCAAACAGCCATCCCTCTATACGCTTCAGTCCCTCAGGCAGATGGGCTTTCACCAACGCTGTATTTTCCGCAAAGGCTGACGTTCCAATACTCTGTACGCTGGCAGGTATTTCAATTTCTTTTAGGCACGGACATCCTTTGAAGGCACCCGAGCCGATAGTAGTGACAGAAGGCGGAATGGTAATACTCTCCAGCTTGGTCATTCCGCTGAACACACTGCCGCCTATCGTCTTCAGCGCTTGAGGCAGAGTGAGCCTTTCCAACCGACTTCCCGAGAATGCGCAAGTGGCGATGTTGGTTACGGTAGATGGTACGTCGTAGCTCGTCATGTCGCATTGTGCCGGGAAGAGCATCAAAGAGGTTTTTGCGTGGTTGAAAAGAACTCCGTTGTCGCTGAGGTATTTGGGATTGCCTTCCTCAACGGTAATGCTTTTCAATCCTTGACACCCGAACAAGGCTGCATTTGAAATGTCTGTCAGGGTACTGGGGAGGTTTAGTTCTTCGATGCTGGAGCACCAGAAGAGTGCATATTCACCCAGTCGCTTCAGGTTCTTGGGAATATTGATGTCTTTCAGTCGCCGACAACGTGTAAAAGTCCAGTCGCCTATCTCAGTAATGTTATCTGACAGCTTGACAGATGTCAGTTTTTCGCACTCGTAGAAAGCTCTGCCACCCAATGTCGTCACCTGATCAGGTATCTCTACAACTGTCAAACTGTTACATGCCTCAAATGCAAAATTCCCGATTGTTTTCAACGATTGTGGTAGATGAATGTCTGTCATACTCATGCAGCCATAGAAAGCTCCATTTTCGATCCTCTCCGTACCTTGGGGTATTGTCACTTCCAGAAGATTTCCACATGAATGAAACGCACGATTACAGATAACCTTAAGCCCTTGGGCTAACGACAGGGTCTTTAGTGAACTGCAGCCTCCAAAAGCGCTTGCTCCAATCTGTTCCACAGTCGACGGTATCACTAATGAAGTAATGTCCGTAGCACCCTGAAAGGCTCGATCTGCAATCGCAGTCACACCTTCGGGAATCACCAGTTCTTTCACTTCCTCGCCATTCACGAAAACGTGGTGAGCCAGAATGATGGGATTGTCCTCGGAACCATTTCCCTGGCAGACACGGCACCATGAAGAGATGTCCTCTAAATGAACTGCTTGAAGGCCATAGCACAAATAGAACGCTTCTGTACCAATACGTTGAATGGTTGCTGGAATGGATATCGATGTCATCTGCCGGCAATCAGAAAAAGCCCAGCCGCTGATTTCGGTTACCGTATAAACAGTGCCTTGATACTCGACTTGACGAGGAATCACCACGTCGCCAACAACTCGTTCCGTATCAGTCTGACGCCCAACACAAGCAGTCCTTTCGCTTTGCGACAAAATGTCGTAGCAAATGCCATCGACATCAAAAGCCCAAGCTCCCACGCAGGCGAGCAGGCACATTAAAATAAATAGACTTAATCTTTTCATCTTTGTATGTCTTTATAGGTTAATTAATCTGTCCTTGCCGACAGGAAAGAGGGCTATTGAAGGGGCCGATTAACTTTGTTGTCGGTTTGCGGGGGCAAAGGTACGGACTTTTTTTGAATGTTGTATCACCTACCCCATGGAAAAATTCGAAGCAAGAAAAATGGCCTAATAGGCTAATTATTAGCCAACTCACTCATTCTGCCACCAAAGAGGGGGTGGAAAAGTTTTGCAGGCAAGACAAGAAACACCTCCAAAAAGCGTTTTTCACCCCATTTTTTTAGTCATCATGGATACATGCAGTTCCGATTCCTAATGACTGGTAGGTTAGCTATCACAACGATCGTGGCAACAGGGCTTTGTCGTCGTTTTGAAGGATCTGTCGGAGTTGACCGATGTAGTAAAAAGGGTTCGGCGCGCAAGCCCTGACGACGGCATCAACACGGAACCTGAACCCTATTAGGAACAACGAATTACACTAATTTCACTCTTAGGATTGTTATGGAACGTAAATCTTACATAAATCTGAGCGAAGCGAAGTTTTTTCCTGTTTTGTTCTTCCTGAAAGATTTAAGGTTAGATTTTTGTGAGATTTAAGTTCTGAAATGTACGGTAGTGAAAAAAACATAAAACTTTAAATGCTAAACCCTGAACTCTCAACTATTTTTCGTACCTTTGCGCGGTTTTTTACGGAGGCTCCTCTCCAACTCCCCCTGTGGGAGCGTTTTGAAAGACAGAAAACAATAAAATTATTAGACGCAAAACGTAAATTGTCAAATTGTAAATTAACAAGATGAACGTAATCACAAAGACAGTCCAGTTGCCCGATGGAAGAGAGATTTCCATTGAGACTGGCAAGCTTGCCAAGCAAGCAGACGGAGCCGTGATGCTCCGCATGGGTAACACGATGCTCCTGGCCACTGTATGTGCTGCCAAGGACGCTGTTCCCGGAACTGATTTTATGCCCCTTCAAGTAGAGTATCGCGAGAAATATTCGGCTGCCGGACGTTTCCCCGGTGGCTTCACGAAGCGCGAAGGTAAGGCCAATGATGACGAAATCCTCACTTGTCGCCTTGTCGACCGTGCGCTCCGTCCCCTCTTCCCCAGCAACTATCATGCTGAAGTTTACGTGAATGTCAACCTCTACAGTGCCGACGGCGTGGATATGCCCGATGCACTGGCCGGTTTCGCTGCCTCGGCAGCGCTCAGCTGCTCGGACATCCCCTTCGAGGGTCCTATCTCTGAAGTCCGTGTAATCCGCATCAACGGCGAGTACGTCGTGGATCCCACTTTCGAACAGATGAAGGATGCCGACATGGACATTATGGTCGGCGCCACCGAAGAGAACATCATGATGGTCGAGGGCGAAATGAAGGAAGTCAGCGAGCAGGATCTGCTCCAGGCTCTGAAAGTCGCTCACGAAGCCATCAAGCCCATGTGCCGCCTGCAGAAGGAACTCGCCAAGGAACTCGGCAAGGACGTCAAGCGCGAATACTGCCACGAGGTCAACGACGAGGAGCTGCGCGAGCAGGTGAACAAGGAATGCTACCAGCCCGCATACGATATCACCAAGCAGGCTCTGGAGAAGCAGGCCCGCGCCGAAGCCTTCGAGAAGATTCGCGAGGACTTCAAGGTGCGCTATGCGGAGGCTCACGCCGACATGGAAGCTGCTGAATTGGAAGAGAAGAACGCCCTCGTAGACCGCTACTACCACGATGTAGAGCGCGACGCTATGCGCCGTTGCATCCTCGACGAAGGCATCCGTCTCGACGGTCGCGGCACCACCGACATCCGCCCCATCTGGTGCGAAGTCAGCCCCCTGCCCGGTCCTCACGGAAGCAGCATCTTCACGCGTGGTGAGACCCAGTCTCTCTCCACCGTCACCCTCGGCACGAAGCTCGATGAGAAGCTCGTGGATGATGTCCTCGACCGCTCCTACATGCGCTTCCTGCTGCACTATAACTTCCCGCCCTTCTCCACGGGTGAGGCCAAGGCTCAGCGCGGTGTAGGCCGTCGTGAGATTGGTCACGGCCACCTCGCATGGCGCGCCCTGAAAGGTCAGATTCCCGCAGACTATCCCTACACTGTCCGCGTCGTCAGCGACATCCTCGAGAGCAACGGTTCCAGCTCCATGGCTACCGTCTGCGCAGGTACGCTCGCTCTCATGGACGCCGGTGTACCCATCAAGAAGCCCGTCAGCGGTATCGCTATGGGATTAATCAAGAACCCCGGTGAAGAGAAGTATGCAGTCCTCTCCGACATCCTCGGTGATGAAGACCACCTTGGCGATATGGACTTCAAGACCACTGGTACGAAGGACGGTCTCACCGCCACCCAGATGGATATCAAGTGCGACGGCCTGAGCTATGAGATTCTTGAGAAGGCCCTCATGCAGGCTAAGCAGGCTCGCGAGCACATCCTCGGCAAGATCTTGGAGACCATGCCCGAACCGCGTCCCGAACTGAAGCCCCACGTGCCCCGCATCGAGCAGATCATCATCCCGAAGGAGTTCATTGGCGCTGTCATTGGCCCGGGCGGAAAGATCATCCAGGGTATGCAGGAAGACACCGGTGCCACCATCACCATCGACGAAGAGGACGGTGTGGGCAAGGTACAGGTCAGCGGTCCTAACGCCGACTGCATCAACGCCGCTCTGGCCAAGATTCGTGCTATCGTGGCTGTGCCCGAGGTGGGCGAGGTCTATGAGGGTACCGTCCGCTCGATCATGCCTTACGGTTGCTTCGTGGAGTTCATGCCTGGCAAGGACGGTCTGTTGCACATCTCCGAGATCGACTGGAAGCGCCTCGAAACCGTCGAGGAAGCCGGCATCAAGGAAGGCGACAAGCTGACCGTGAAGCTGCTGGACATTGACCCCAAGACGGGCAAGTTCAAGCTCTCGCACCGCGTGCTCATCCCGAAGCCCGAAGGCTACGTGGAGCGTCCGCCCCGTCCCCGTCGCGAGCGCCCCGAACGTGGTGATCGTCCCGAGCGAGGCGAGCATCGTCCACGTCGCGAAGAATAATCCGAGAGGTTAAAGATTCTGATATGCAACGAGGGTGTGTCATTCCGACACACCCTCGCTGTGTTAAGTAGGTATTCAAAATTAGTATGAGAAAGCGGTTCAGCGGGACAGATGATCCTGGAACCACTGCGTGATGCTGCGGTAGAGGTGGAGGCGGGTGTTGCCGCCGTAGATGCTGTGGTTGCGGTTGGTGTAGACGAGCTGGTGGAAGGGCTTGTCTGCCTGCACGAGTGCCTCGGTCATTTCAGCAGTGTTGCGGAAGTGAACATTGTCGTCGGCAGAGCCGTGGCAGATGAGCAGGGCGCCGTGGAGCTGGGCGGCACGGCTCATGGGATTGCAGTCGTAGCCCGTGCCGTTCTCTTTGGGCGTCCGCATGTAACGCTCCGTGTAGATGCTGTCGTAGAAGCGGTAGTTGGTGACGGGTGCCACGGCCACTCCTGCAGCGAACACACCACGGCCTTCGGTCATCGCCATGAGCGTCATGAAGCCGCCGTATGACCAGCCCCAGATGGCGATGCGATCCTTGTCGATGTAAGGCAGCGTGCCGAGATAGAGGGCAGTCTCGACCTGGTCCTTGGCTTCGAGCAGGCCAAGGTTCATGTAGGTCTGCTTCTCGAAAGCTGCACCGCGACCACCTGTGCCGCGTCCGTCCACGCAGACACATACGAAGCCCTGCTGTGCCAGATAGTGCTCATAGAGGCAGCCCCCCATATTGCCAGCCGACCACGAATCCAAAACTTGTTGCGAGCCAGGGCCGCTGTATTGGTACATGACGACGGGATAACGCTTTGATTCATCGAAATTCGCGGGCTTCACCATATAGCCGTTGAGCTCCACGCCTTCGCTGGTTTTGAAAGTGAAGAACTCAGGAGCCTTCAGTCCCAAGCCCGCAACCTTCGACTTCAAGGCCGCGTTGTCCTCCAAAGTCTTCAACACCTTGCCCTTGGCGTCATTGAGCGTCGTCACGGGCGGTGTGGTGATGTTGGAATAGACATTCATGAAATATTTGAAATTCTTGGAGAACGTGGCGCTGTTTGTGCCCTGCTGCTGGCTGAGCTTAGTTACAGCGCCCTTGGCATCGGCGCGGTAGACGGCTTGATACTGAGGCCCTTCCTGATTGCCGGCGAAGAAACATTCGCCCGTCTGAGGGTTATAGCCGTAGAACGCCTTGACGACATAATCGCCATTGGTCAGCGTCCGCTTAAGCGAGCCGTTGAAGTCGTAGAGATAGAGGTGGTTAAAACCACTGCGCTCGCTCATCAGCACGAAACCGTCAGCGAGGACTTGCAGGTTCTTGTAGGGATCCTCGGTGATATATTTCTCTACTTGGTCGCGCACGAGGAGCTTACATTCTGTGGAGCGTGGGTTGGCGGCATAGATGTCGAGGCGGTCCTGGTGGCGGTTCTGCGTCAGCACGAGGATGCGCTCGGGGTTGTCGGTGGCGAAGATGCGAGGCACGTAGCCGTCGGCATCGAGCGGCAGCTTCATTTGCTGGATACGGTGGCTCTTGATGTCGAAGGATTGGACGCTGACGGTGGCGTTCGTCTCGCCTGCCATGGGATATTTATAGGTGTAGGCACCCGGGTAGGCTGCAAACTCGTCGCGAGAAGGATGTGTGCCACGATAGAGGGGGAAGGAGAACTCGGGCACGGCGGTCTCGTCGTAGCGGATCCACACGAGCATGGTGCCATCGGCATTGAAGGTGAAGGCGCGTGCGAAGGAGAACTCTTCCTCGTTGACCCAGTCGGGTTTGCCGTTGATAATCTTGTTGAATTCGCCGTCCTTCGTCACCTGACTCTCGGCGTTGTTGAACAGGAGCTTGACGAGGAAAAGGTTGTTCTGGCGCACGAAGGCTATCATGGTGCCGTCCTGTGAGAAGGCAGGCTGTTCTTGCGGGCCGCCGTCGCTCAGCGGCACAAGGGTTTGGTTGCGGACATTATAGATGTAGTAAACGGCCGTGTAGGAGTGGCGATAGATGTTCTTGCGATCCGTTTCGATAAGGATGGTCTGCTCATCGGGACTCATGATGTAGCCGCTGAAGCTATTGATGCGCACATCGCCGCGCGCCGTGGCGGGGTCAAAGAGGACGTCGGTCTGCTCGCCCGTGTGGAACGAGCGGGCCACAATCTTGCCATCGACAATCTGACTGTAGCGTTCGCCGTCGTTCAGGGGGCGTACGCCGCTGACGTTGCGCGCGCTATATTGTCCGCGAACGAGATCTTCGAGCACGAAGCCGCCGGCCATTGTCGGGGTGAGGACAGCCATCATAAAGGCTGTAGCGAGTAGCAGTATTTTCTTCATCGTGATGAGGTGTTTAGTCGTTTTTTGTGCCACAAAGGTAACAAATGTTTCCCGTGCCTCCAAATTTTCTCGTCTCTTGCTTCGTTTTTCTGCGAAAAACTTTTGTAGGAAACGAGAAAAGCAGTATTTTTGTGCTGTCATAATAGAATAAAGACATCACGAAAGACTAATTTTACCTATACAAACGCTTAAAATTAACTTACTATGAAGATTGAAACCATCATGGCTAACCTGGAGGCCAAACATCCGGGCGAGAAGGAGTATTTGCAGGCCGTGCGCGAAGTGCTCATGAGCATCGAGGAGGTCTACAACCAGCACCCCGAGTTCGAGCGCGCCAAACTCATTGAACGCCTTGTGGAGCCTGAGCGTATCATCACTTTCCGCGTGCCCTGGGTGGACGACAAGGGCGAGGTGCAGGTGAATCTCGGCTACCGCGTGCAGTTCAATTCAGCCATCGGTCCCTACAAGGGCGGCTTACGTTTCCACGCGAGCGTGAACCTTAGTATATTAAAGTTCCTCGGTTTCGAGCAGACGTTCAAGAATGCGCTCACCACGCTGCCTATGGGCGGCGGCAAGGGTGGATCGGACTTCAGCCCGCGTGGCAAGAGCGACGCAGAGATCATGCGCTTCTGCCAGGCCTTCATGAGCGAGCTGTTCCGCTATATCGGCCCCGAGGTTGACGTGCCAGCAGGTGACATCGGTGTCGGAGCCCGTGAGATTGGCTACCTCTTCGGACAGTATAAGAAGCTGACACGCGACTGGAGCGGCGTGCTCACCGGCAAGGGTCTCGAGTATGGCGGCTCGCTGGTGCGTCCCGAAGCAACGGGCTTCGGCGGTCTTTACTTTGTCAATGAGATGCTCAACACCCACGGCAAGAGCATCGAGGGTAAGACGGTGGCCATCAGTGGCTTTGGTAATGTTGCCTGGGGCGCCGCCACGAAGGCCACACAGCTTGGTGCTAAGGTCGTCACCATCAGCGGTCCCGACGGTTATATCTACGATCCTACGGGCATCAGCGGCGAGAAAATCGACTACTTGCTGGAGCTCCGTAATTCGGGCAACGACATTTGCGAGCCATACGCCGATGAATTCCCCGAAGCCAAGTTCTTCCCAAACAAGAAACCGTGGGAGGTCAAGTGTGACATTGCGCTGCCATGTGCTACGCAGAACGAACTCAACGGCGAGGATGCCAAGCAGCTTATTGCCAATGGCGTGCAGTGTGTCGGAGAGATCTCGAATATGGGTTGCACGCCCGAAGCTATCGACGCTTTCATCGAAGCCAAGATGATCTTCGCTCCTGGCAAGGCTGTCAACGCGGGTGGCGTGGCAACCAGCGGATTAGAGATGAGCCAGAACGCCATGCACATCAGCTGGAGCGCTGAAGAAGTGGATCAACGTC
Organism: uncultured Prevotellaceae bacterium; assembly: GCA_947307015.1. Taxonomy (GTDB): domain Bacteria; phylum Bacteroidota; class Bacteroidia; order Bacteroidales; family Bacteroidaceae; genus Physcousia. The sequence goes on from CAMZHV010000026.1 coordinate 12,861, forward strand.
TGCACGGGATTATGCACGCCATCCACGCGCAGTGTGTCAAGTATGGCACTGAACCCGACGGCTATGTCAATTACGTCAAAGGCGCCAACATCGCTGGCTTCATGAAAGTGGCCAAAGCGATGATGGCACAAGGAATTGTTTAAGGTTTTCTATGGCGAAGGACAAGATCATGTATGTCTGCGACAACTGCGGACAGGAGAGTGCGAAATGGATAGGCAAGTGCCCGTCTTGCGGACAATGGAACACCTTCAAGGAGTTCCGCGTACGACCCGCTTCTAACCCCTCCCGTAGGGGAGGGGAACGCCTCCCCCTGACGGGGGAGGTCGGGAGGGGGGCTTCTCCCGTGCCTCTCTCTCAGATTGATGCTACCGAGGAGCCGCGCATGGATCTGCACGACAACGAGCTCAATCGTGTGCTCGGAGGTGGTCTCGTGCCCGGCAGCCTCGTGCTTCTTGGCGGTGAGCCCGGTATCGGCAAATCGACGCTCGTGCTGCAAACCATCCTTCGCCTCACCGACAAGAAGGTGCTGTATGTCAGCGGCGAGGAGAGCGCTCGTCAGTTGAAACTCAGGGCAGACAGACTACAGACTCACTCCCAAACGCCTCACGTCAGGGAAGGGAGTGGGCAGCGCGAAGCTGATTTGATGGTAGTATGCGACACCTCTCTCGAAGCCATCTTTAAACACATTGAGACAGAGCGTCCTGATCTTGTTATCATCGACTCCATCCAAACCATCTCCACCGAAACCGTAGAGTCCTCGCCTGGCAGCCTCTCGCAAATCCGCGAGTGTGCCGCCGCCCTCCTGAAATACGTCAAAGGCGGTAGCACTCCCATCCCTCCCGGGGGAGAAGCTGGGGGAGAGGCCCTTCCTTCCATCATCCTCATTGGTCATATCACCAAGGAGGGCACGTTGGCAGGGCCTAAAGTCTTGGAACATATTGTAGATACTGTGCTTCAGTTCGAGGGCGACCAACATTACCTCTATCGCATCCTACGCTCGCAGAAGAACCGCTTCGGCTCTACGTCCGAGCTTGGCATCTATGAGATGAGGCAGGACGGTCTGCGCCCTGTGGCCAATCCCTCGGAACTCCTGCTCACCGACAATCAGGAAGGTCTCTCGGGCATCGCCATCGCTGCTGCCATCGAGGGTGTACGACCCTTTCTCATCGAGACGCAGGCACTGGTGTCCACTGCTGCCTATGGCACTGCCCAACGCTCTGCCAATGGTTTCGACTACCGCCGCCTGAATATGCTCCTTGCCGTCCTTGAAAAGCGTGTAGGTTTCAAGCTCGCACAGAAGGACGTTTTCTTGAATATCGCTGGAGGATTGCGTGTGACGGATACGGCCATCGACCTCGCTGTCATTGCGGCCATCCTCAGTTCAAATGTTGACACTGCCATTGACTCCGATGTTTGCCTCTGCGGCGAAGTTGGACTTTCGGGCGAGATTCGCCCTGTGAGCCGCATCGAACAGCGCATCGCCGAAGCCCAGAAGCTCGGCTTCCATCGCATCCTCATCCCCGCCGCCAATCTCAAGGCCATTAATCCCCACAACTTCGACATCGAGATAGCGCCCTGCCGTCGTGTCGAAGATGCTTTCCGGGCCCTCTTCGGATAGCTTTACATGGGTTTGGGGTCAGGAAGTGAGTAAAAATGAAAAGATGCTTTGCTTCCATTGCGGGAGCAAAGCATCTTTTCTTGGTATAATATGGCGATTAGCCGAGGAAGCTGAGGAGGATACCTGCAGCAACGGCAGAACCGATGACACCAGCCACGTTCGGACCCATGGCGTGCATGAGCAGGAAGTTGCGCGGGTCAGCTTTAGCACCTTCGGTCTGCGAGACGCGGGCAGCCATAGGCACGGCGCTGACACCAGCAGAGCCGATGAGCGGGTTGATCTTCTCCTTCAGGAACAAGTTCATCAGTTTGGCCAAAAGCACACCACCAGCAGTACCTACACCAAAGGCTATGATGCCGAAGATGAGGATTTTGAGCGTTTGCCAGTTGAGGAAGGCTTCAGCGGTAGCGGTGGCGCCAACGGTGGTGCCGAGGAAGATGACCACAATATTATTCAGCTCGTTCTGTGCGGCCTTGCTCAGGCGTTCCACAACGCCGCTCTCCTTCATCAAGTTACCCAGCATGAGGCATCCGATGAGCGTAGCAGCGCTTGGCAGAATCAAGCTGACGATGATGGCGACGCAGATGGGGAAGAGGATCTTCTCCTTCTTCGACACGGTGCGCAGCTGTGACATGCGGATCTTGCGCTCCTTCTCGGTGGTCAGGGCGCGCATGATGGGCGGCTGGATGACCGGCACGAGTGCCATATAAGAGTAGGCAGCTACGGCGATGGGGCCGAGGAGGTGAGGCGCCAGCTTCGAGGTAAGGAAGATGGCCGTTGGACCGTCGGCACCACCAATAATGCCGATGCTGGCAGCTTCCTGCATGTTGAAGCCCATCCAATCAATCTGCATGAAAAGGAAGGTGGCGAAGATACCGAGCTGTGCGGCAGCGCCTAAGAGCAGGCTCTTGGGGTTGGCGATGAGCGGTCCGAAGTCGGTCATGGCTCCCACACCGAGGAAGATCAGACACGGATAAACGCCAGCCTTAACGCCGATATAGAGGACGTCCAAGAGGCCACCCTCAGCCATAATGTGACGGTAGGAGTGGTAGAACGGGCTGCTGGGGTTCAGGAACTCATCGTTCCACAGGGTCGTGTGGAAGAGACCGCCGCCGGGGATGTTGGACAGCAGCATACCGAAGGCGATGGGCAGCAACAGCAGCGGCTCGTACTGCTTCTTGATGGCCAGATAGAGCAGCAGGCAGGCGATGCAGATCATCACCGCATTCTTCCAGCCTTCGCCGATGAAGAAGCTTGTGAAGCCCATCTCGCCGAAGAACTTGCCCATGGCAGAACCGAAGTCGAAGCTTTGGGCGGAGGCCATCAGAGGAATAAATAATAGTGCGAAGAATAGGAATACTCTCCCCCCGCCCTCCCTAAAAGGGAGGGAACGATTACCTTCGCCCTTGAAATAATTAATGATTTTATTCATTTTCCTTTTGTTTACAATTCTTGTTAAGTGACTGCCCCCTCCCTCATAGGGAGGGCGGGGGGAGAGTCCTCTTTACCCAATTTCCACCAGTGCTTGTCCGCTCTGCACCTGATCGCCTACGGCGACCTTAACAGCAGTGACCTTGCCAGCGAATTCTGCGGTGATATTGTTCTCCATCTTCATGGCTTCCATGATGACGACGGTCTCGCCGGCAGCCACTTCCTGACCTACGGCCACAAGCACCTGCTTGATAGTGCCGGGCAGCGGAGCTTCAACATTTTTGGAAGCCCCCCCTACGGCCCCCGAGGGGGCTTCGGTTGCTTTGGGAGCAGCAGCTACAGGTGCCGTAGCCCCCACGGGGGCTGAATGGGGGGCCTCGGGTGCAGCAGCAGGAGCACCTGCTGCCTGGAAGTCGATGAGCGCGTCGCCCTGATTGACGCTGGCACCTACGCTGGTGCGGATCTTCAGGACGGTGCCGTCGGCCTCGGCAGTAATCGCATTCTCCATCTTCATGGCTTCCATGGTGATGATCGTGTCACCCTTCTTGACCTGCTGACCCTCGGAAACGAGAATCTGCTTGATGGTGCCGGGCAGGGGAGCTGTGACGGCTCCGGCTGCGGGAGTGGCTCCTGTTGCAGGCTTGGCAGCGGGGGCTGCAGCAGCAGGGGCAGCGTGATGCACGACGGGACGTGTGACATTGTGTGCCAGTTCGGGCACTTCGACGGCGTATGTGCTGCCGTTGAGCGTTACGGCGAGGACACCATTGTCCTGTTCGGACACCTGTGCGTCGTAATCCTTGCCGTTTATCTTAAACTTGAATTCTTTCATCTTGTTAGCGGACTTTGTCCGCAGTTTAAAGTTTAATGTTTAAAGTTTAATGAAGTTAGTCTTGCTGCTTGCGAAGTCTTTCGTCTAAAGGTGTTTAAATTAAACTTTAAACCTTAAACTTTAAACTCCGCGCGCAGCGCGAGCTTCCTACAGGTGTTTATTCAGCTCGGCGTGCCAAGCGGGATGGTCAGTGTGATGAATGGTGAGAATGCCGCTTTCCTCATCGTGCTGGTTGCCCATGTAGAGGTAGACGGCTGTGGCGATGGCCACTTGGTCGAGATCAGAGGCGGAGGCGATGTCGGCTTGTTGGGATTTGATGTATTCGGCACCCGTCAGCACCTTTGGCTTGGCAGCTTCCTCTGCCTTGGCGGCCTCGCCGGAAGCTATGGCGCTGAAGATGTACAGCACCAACACCAGAAGGATCAGGATGGAAAACACCACGCCAACACTGATGCCAGCCATGCTCCACGCCATGCCCCAATCGGTACTTAGAATTATCATTCTTTAGTTTAATGTTTAATGTTTAAAGTTTAAAGTTGTTTTATGGCTTAAAGTTTAAAGTTTAATGAAAAATGTTTTGTGCCTTCCTGCTGGTGTTATCAGCCTTCAAAGGTTATGACATTAAACCTTAAACTTTAAACTTTAAACCGTGCGCTTCACGCATTAAAGAGGAATATTCCCGTGCTTCTTAGCAGGATTGGTCATGCGCTTGTCGGCCAGCTGGTCGAGGGCACGGATGATGCGGAAGCGTGTGTTGCGCGGCTCGATGACATCATCGATGTAGCCGTACTTGGCGGCGTTGTAAGGATTGGCGAAGAGCTTCGTGTACTCGGCCTCCTTCTCGGCGATGAACTCCTTGGCAGCCTCGGGACCCTTTTCCTCCTTGATGGCCTTGGCCTCTTTGGCATAGAGAACGGCGGCAGCACCGGCAGCACCCATGACAGCGATCTCTGCAGAAGGCCATGCGTAGTTCATGTCGCCGCGCAGCTGCTTGCAGCTCATCACGATGTGTGAACCACCATAGCTCTTACGCAGCGTAACGGTCACCTTGGGCACTGTGCACTCGCCGAAGGCGTAGAGCAACTTGGCACCGTGCAGGATGACGGCGTTGTACTCCTGACCTGTGCCGGGCAGGAAGCCGGGGACGTCAACCAACGTGACGAGAGGAATATTGAAAGCGTCGCAGAAACGGACGAAGCGGGCACCCTTGCGGCTGGCGTTGCAGTCGAGCACACCGGCCAGCTGCTTGGGCTGGTTGGCCACGATGCCGACGCTCTCGCCGTTGAAGCGGGCGAAGCCGACGATGATGTTCTTGGCGTAGTTGGGTTGCACCTCGAAGAACTCACCATTGTCGACGATCGAAGCGATGACCTCGTACATGTCGTAAGGCATGTTGGGGTTGTCGGGGATGATCTCGTTGAGGAAATCGTCCTTGCGGTCGATGGGGTCTGTGCACTCCACGCGCGGGGTCTTTTCAAGATTGTTCTGCGGAATATAGCTCAGGAGCTGCTTGATCATAGCCATGGCCTCTTCCTCCGTTGAAGCGGTGAAGTGTGTCACACCGCTCTTGGTGGAGTGAACGCTGGCGCCACCGAGCTCCTCCTGTGTTACCACTTCGCCGAGCACAGTCTTCACCACGGCGGGACCGGTGAGGAACATATAGCTGGTGCCTTCCATCATCAGGGTGAAGTCCGTGAGCGCGGGGCTATAGACAGCACCACCGGCGCAGGGGCCGAAGATACCGCTGATCTGAGGAACAACACCGCTGGCGAGAATGTTACGCTCGAAGATTTCGGAGTAGCCTGCCAGAGCGTTGATACCTTCCTGGATGCGGGCACCACCCGAGTCGTTCAAACCGATGACGGGAGCGCCGACCTTCATGGCGGCGTCCATCACCTTGCAAATCTTCAGTGCCATGGTCTCGGAGAGTGAACCAGCATTAACTGTGAAGTCTTGTGCGAAGACATACACGAGGCGGCCGTTGACCGTGCCGTAGCCGGTGACGACGCCATCGCCCATGTACTGCTTCTTCTCCATGCCGAAATTGTGGCAGCGGTGTGTTACGAACATGTCCATCTCTTCGAAGCTGCCCTCGTCCAGTAACATGGCGATGCGCTCGCGGGCTGTATATTTTCCGCGTTCGTGCTGCTTCTCAATGGCTTTTTCGCCGCCGCCCAGACGGGCCTTGGCGCGGAGCTCGATGAGCTCCTGAATCTTTTCTGTCTGTTTGCTCATTGCAAAAAGGGGTTATATAATGTTTTTTGTATGTTAGATCAAAATGGGATAGGTGCTTCTTGCAGTGCCGATGTGGCTTAATCCTGGATAAGGCAACGCCCAGTCATCTCCTTGGGGTGGGGAAGGCCCATGATGTGGAGGATGGAGGGAGCCACGTCGGCGAGGATGCCGTCCTCGGTGCGGGCAGCCTTGTTCTCCGTAATATAGATGAAGGGCACGGGGTTCAGCGAGTGTGCCGTGTTGGGCGTGCCGTCGGCGTTGATGGCGTTGTCAGCGTTGCCGTGGTCGGCAATGATGATGACTTCGTAGTCACCCATGGCCTTGGCCGTCTCGACGACCTCTTTGACGCAGGCGTCGACAGCTACGACGGCTTTCTCGATGGCTTCGTAGACACCAGTGTGACCGACCATGTCGCCGTTGGCATAGTTGACAACGATGAAGTCATATTTGTCCTCTTTGATGGCAGCCACGAGCTTGTCCTTGACCTCGTAGACGCTCATCTCAGGCTTGAGGTCGTAGGTGGCTACCTTGGGCGAGGCTACGAGGATGCGGTCTTCGCCTTCGTAGGGCTGTTCGCGTCCGCCGTTGAAGAAGAAGGTGACGTGGGCGTATTTCTCCGTTTCGGCGGTGTGGAGCTGCTTGAGGCCCTGACGGCTGATGTACTCGCCGAGGGTGTTCTCCACGTTTTCTTTGGGGAAGAGGATGTGTACGCCAGTGAACGAGGCATCGTAAGGCGTCATGCAGTAGTACTGGAGGCCGGGGATGGTCTTCATACCCTGCTCTGGCATATCCTGCTGGGTGAGCACGATGGTGAGCTCCTTGGCGCGGTCGTTGCGATAGTTGAAGAAGATGATGACGTCACCTTCCTTGATGGTGCCGTCGATGTTGGCGTTGTTGATAGGCTTGATGAACTCGTCGGTGACGCCGTCGGCGTAGGAGAGTTCCATGGCTTCAGCCATATCCTTGGCCTGGAAACCTTCGCCGCTAATGAGGAGGTCGTAGGCGATCTTGACGCGCTCCCAACGCTTGTCGCGATCCATGGCATAGAAACGTCCGATGATGCTGGCGATGTGAGCGCCTGTCTCGTCGCACTTCTCCTGCAGTTGGCGGATGAAGCCAACGCCGGAGTGCGGATCTGTGTCGCGGCCGTCCATGAAGCAGTGGACAAACGTTTCGCGAACCTTGTATTCCTTGGCGATGTCACAGAGCTTGAAGAGGTGTTCCAGCGAGCTGTGTACGCCGCCGTCGGAGGTAAGACCCATGAAGTGGACGGCTTTGCCTTCGCGTACGGCATAGCCAAAGGCGTCCTGAATCTCGGGGTTGTCCATGATGCTGTTGTCGCGGCATGCGCGGTTGATCTTCACGAGATCCTGATAGACGACGCGTCCGCCGCCGATGTTCAGATGTCCGACCTCGGAGTTGCCCATCTGGCCGTCGGGCAGACCGACGTTTTCGCCGCTGGCGAGCAACTGGCTGTGGGGATAGGTTGCGTTGAGATAGTCCATGTAGGGTGTCGGCGTCTGATAGATGACGTCACCCTTGCCTTTGTTGCCGATGCCCCAGCCGTCGAGGATCATCAGCAGTGCTTTCTTTGCCATAGATTTGATTTTATGTTTTTAAATGATTAGTTACTTCATTGCAGGAATCTTTCCGCTTCGGAAGCTGACCTTCATCGTGTGCTCTGATTTGGGCACGAGATAAGCGTCAAAATCGAATTGCCACCTGCGCGGCTTCTCGATCGTCATGTAACCGGAGCTGAGGACGATGGGATAGGGCTTCACCGTGATCTCGTCGGTACTTGGATTGCGATTGGGCATATAGATGGTGTCGGTCTTAGCCGAGAAGTCCCAGGCGGAGTGGTCTTCGCGGATGGTGGCCGTGATGGGCTTGCTGAAGATGTAGGCTGTGTCGTTCTTCTCTACGTTGACGTCCACGAGGGTGGCAACTCCCCAGGTGGGACTGGCATAAACGAGGATGCAACGGGTGTTGGCCGTGTTGGTGGCGAAAATGGTCAGTGAGTCTCCATCGGAGGGTATGTAGGGCGCGTATTTGTTGCTGCCCCAAGTCCAGCCGACTAATTTGAGGTCGAGCGCATCCTCCTGAACGGGAGGTGTCACGGGTGTGTCGTTGTCGTTATCTTTACTGCAGCCCGCGATGAATCCTGCGGCCATAATGATGGCTGCCGACAGGAAAAAAATAGTCTTGTTTCTCATAAAAATAATGTGTGTTGTGTGAATATATCGCTTTTTGCGGCGCAAAGATACATTTTTTCTTTCATTTAAGCGTCATTTAATTTAGGTATTCTGCTATGGAAGGTTAAAAAACTTGTTTTTTATGATGACTACTTGCGTTTTTTGTTGTATTTTTGCAGCCAAAACAAAAGAAACACGCTTTTATGCACCTTCTTCTTATTGCCCTTTTAGCTTTGTCGGCGCCTGAAGAAACCGACTCGCTGCGCACGACGGACATTGAGGAAGTGGTCGTAGTGTCTACGCCCAAGGAGTCGCTGCGCCTGCGTCAACAGTCGCTCTCGTCGACGTCGTTCTCGCAATCGGAGATGCGCGAGACGGGCATTAACGGCATCACTGACCTGACGGCAGAGACACCCAACCTGTTCATCCCCGCCTACGGTTCGCGCTTGACCACGAGCGTCTATATCCGTGGTGTCGGTTCGCGCACGGGAACGCCCGCCGTGGCACTCTATGTTGACGGTGTGCCGCAGGTGTCGCCAGCCAGCTACGACTTCAACTTCTCAAATGTGGATCGCATTGACGTTCTGCATGGCCCGCAATCGACGCTCTACGGACGCAACTCGATGGGCGGCGTCATCCGTGTGTTCACCAAGAACCCGATGAATTATCAGGGTACGGACATTTCTCTCGAAGGTGGTCATACCGTGGGGAGTGCGCCGGCGGGACGCAGCGACGGCGATGGGGTGGGGCGCTATCGCCTAAACTTGACACATTACCACCGCATCAACGAACGTTTGGCCTTCAGCGGTCATATCTTTGGCGAGTATGACAATGGCTATTTTCGCAATGAGGCGCGCGATGACGAACTGATTGATCCACAGGTAGATCTCGGTGCGCGTATGCGCCTCATCTTCAAACCTAAGAACGACCTGCATTTTGATTTCACCGTAGGACATGAATGGCTGCGGCAGGGCGGTTACCCCTATGAATATAGTGGTGTTGTGGGCACGCCATCGACACCCGAACCGCAGACGCCAATTGGACATATCGCCTATGACAACCGCAGCGGCTATCAGCGCAACTTGACCAACGTGGGAGTTACGGCGGAGAAGGTATGGCCGCGTGTCATCCTCACCAGCGTCACGGGTTACCAACACCTGCGCGACCGCATGGATCTTGATCAGGATTTTACAGATAACAACCTCTACACGCTTATGCAGCGCCAGCGCATCAATACATTGTCGGAGGAGGTTATCTTGAAGAAGAGAGAGAAGCCGCTCGATGAAATCGTCAATCTTGTGCTGTCAAGATGTCAATACACATGGTTATTTGGCGCGAATTTCCTGCGTCAATGGGCATCGACTGATGGACCGGTGACCTTCCACGACGACGGTCTTGCGTGGCTGAACGGACTTGTCAACCAGCAGGGCAACGCCCACCTGCCAACCGTCGTGAGCCACGACGAAAACGGCAACGAAGCGTACACGATGAACTTCCTGTTCCACAACGAAATACTTGGTGATGAGCTCGACTTTCCCGGTACCTATTCGACACCTGCCACCAATCTTGCGCTCTTCCATGAGAGCACGCTGCAACGGCTCTTCGGCGTCGAAGGGTTCACGCTGACGGCGGGCCTGCGCTTAGACTACGAGCATTTTGCCCTCGACCATGATGCCCGCTTCGCCTTCACGCAACTCTATGGCCTTGACGGTCGCCTCACCTATCCCGACGGCAGCGTGCGCGAGGGCATGATGCTCGTGCCCACGAGGACATTCCAAGTAGAGGACGGTTTGAAGGGTTCGCTGACAAAGGACTACTTGAAGCTGCTGCCTCGTGTGACGTTGCAGCACGCCTTCGCCATTGGTTGCGACAACACGCGCTCCAATGTCTATGCCACCGTCTCGCGCGGCTATCGTTCAGGCGGTTACAATATGCAGATGTTCAGCGACCTGCTGCAAACGCAGATGCAGACGGCCATTATGCACAACGTAGCTGAGGCCACTGTGCCCGTTGTCGATGGTGTAGCGATGATTCCTGCCGACGTGAAGACGAAGGTACGTGATATGCTCATCTCTATGGGTACAGCTGAACCCGCTGATGTCGAGGCGGCTACTTGGTACAAGCCCGAAGTGTCTTGGAACTACGAGGTAGGCACTCACCTCAATCTCTTCGCCAACCGCCTGCAGGCAGATGCCTCTTTATTTTATATGGACACGCGCGACCAGCAGGTCTCGAAGATGTCGGCTGGCGGACTGGGACGTGTGACGGTCAACTCAGGGCGCAGCCGCAGCCTGGGCGGCGAGGCTTCGCTCCGATGGACCATCACAGACGGCTTGCAGGCTCAGGCAGCCTACGGTTTCACCGATGCCCGTTTCCGCGACGGCGGTTACGTGCCTTTCGTGCCGCGTCACACCTTTTCCGTGGGGGCCACGCAGTCGTGGACGCTCAAGGCGCCGCGCCATGATGTCATTAGCCTCCACGCGGACTATCGGGGGGCCGGTCGCATCTACTGGACTGAGGCTAACACCGTGTGGCAAAACTTTGCCGGCACGCTCAACGCCCGCCTCGCCTACGAGATGCATGGCACGGCGACGATGGAGCTGGCCTTGTATGCCCGCAACATCCTCGGCACCCGCCATCAGACCTTCTATTTTGAAACGATGCAACGTGCCTTTGCCCAATACACACGACCAGCGGAGCTGGGAATCCAACTCCGCTGGCGGTTGAAGTGAGGGTGTAGTCTGTGCGCTTATTCTTCCTCTTCGCCGAATTCGAGTTCTGCCTGCACGACCCAGATGAGGTCGTCGGGTGAGAAGGTGCCGTATTTTTCCTTCTTGGCACGCTCGGCCAGCGCCTTGGCAACGGCTTCCGTATCGATGTCCACGAAGCCGTCGGCATCGGGTTCGCTGTCGAGAAGGCCGCTGTCGACGTAGTAGTCGGCGAGGAGGTCGAGGAAGTAGAAGAGGTCGTCCTCCGTGAACTTTTCCTTAACGTCCTGGGGGAGATAGTTCTTGATGAACTCCACGGTGCGAAGGTCATCTTCGGCCATGGCCATGAAGTCTTCTTCCATCGTTGCCACTTATTTGAGGATGCTCTGCAACTTGGCTTCGAGAGCGGCCTTGGGGGCTGCGCCGACCTGCTTGTCTACGATCTCGCCGTTGCGCAGGAAGAGGATTGTTGGGATGTTGCGGATACCGAAGCGGATGGCCAGCTGGTCGTTCTCGTCGACGTCAACCTTGCCGATGATGGCGCGGTCGCCGTAGGTCTCAGCGAGTTCTTCGATGTATGGGCCAATCTTCTTACAAGGGCCACACCAGGTAGCCCAGAAATCTACGACCATCGGCTTGCCCTCGGCAAGGAGTGCGTCGAAATTGGAATCTGTGATTGCTAATGCCATAGAATAGTTTAATGTTTAAAGTTTATAGTTTAAAGAATTATTCTTCGTTGATTTTGTAGGACAGCGCTGGCTTGCTCTCGATGAACTCGATGAGTTCGCGGCGCACTGTCACGCGGTGCGTGCGACTGTGTAGCGTCAGGTGCATACGTCCCTCGGGGTCGAGGATGCGGAAGTAGAGGTCGGCAGTGCCCGGACTCTCGTTGATGAACGCCGAGAGCGAGAGCACAGTGTCTTCGTCGAGGTCGCTGAGCGACATGATGACGGTGATGCTCTCGATGATCTTCTCCTTGATCTCGCCCAAAAATTCCACTTTGCCCACCGTGAGGTCTATGCGGTTGGGGTTGTAGCGTCCGGGTTGTACGCGTGCCGTTACGAACACTGAGTTGCCGATGTCCATATACGAGCCCCAGTTGGCCCAGTCGTAGCCCCACAGCGGCAGCTCGCCAGTGCCCGAGTAGTCCTCGATAGCGACGATGCCGTAAGGCTGTCCGCTCTTGCCTACACCTTTGCGCACACCCGTGACGATGCCGCCGAAAGTGATGTCGCGGTTGAGCAGTTTCTCTTTGTCTTTCAGCTCCGTGACGTGCGTTGTGCAGACGTTTTGCAGGATGACGGAGAAGTCGTCGAGAGGGTGTGCCGAGAGGTAGATGCCGACGAGGTCTCGTTCCTTGTTGAGGCGTTCGAGGTTCGTCCATTCCTCATATTGTGCAGGTGGCATTGGCGTGGCCACCTCCACCATATCGAAATCGCCGAAGAGCGAATTTTCAGCCGACTGTTTGGCTTCCTGATATTGTATACCATAGCGCACGAGGACGTCGAGGTATATGTCACCGCGCGGATTGGGTGCAAAATACTGTTCGCGACGCACCTCGCGGAAAGTGTCGAGGGCACCGCTGAGAATCAGGCTTTCCATGCCGCTGCGCTTCACGGCAGAGATATTTACGCGCTGCACGAAGTCGAAGATGCTCTTGAAGGCGCCGCCGCGTTCTCGCTCTTCCATGATGGCGTCCACTGCGCTTTCCCCGAGGCCCTTGATGGCAGCGAGGCCGAAGCGCACGTTGCCGTCCTCGTCGACGCTGAACTTGTGGCGGCTCTGGTTGATGTCGGGACCGAGGGTGCTGATGCCCAGCGCCTTGCATTCGCTCATGAGCTTGGTGATTTCCGTGATGTTGTCGAGGCTTCGGCTCATGACAGCCGCCATGTATTCAGCGGGGAAATTGGCCTTGAGCCAGGCGGTCTGATAGGACACCCACGAGTAGCAGGTGGCATGACTCTTGTTGAAAGCGTAAGATGCAAACTTCTCCCAGTCGGCCCATATTTTCTCCAGGATCTTCGGATCGTGGCCGTTGGCCTGTCCTTGCTCAATGAACTGGGGCTTCATGTGATCCAGCTTGTCCTTGAGCTTCTTACCCATGGCCTTGCGCAGCGTGTCGCTCTCGCCGCGCGTGAAGTTAGCTAACTGGCGAGACAGCAGCATGACCTGCTCTTGGTAGACGGTGATGCCGTAGGTGTCCTTCAGGTATTTCTCCATGCACGGGAGGTCGTACTCCACGGCCTTGCGTCCCTGCTTGCGGTCGATGAAGTCAGGGATATAATCCATGGGACCCGGACGGTAGAGGGCGTTCATGGCGATGAGGTCCTCGAAGGTTGAGGGCTGCAGTTCGCGCAGGTATTTCTGCATACCTGCTGATTCAAACTGGAACGTTCCTACGGTGCGGCCGTCGCAGTAGAGCTGGTAGGTTGCAGGGTCTTCGATGTCAATGTTGTCGATATTGATGTCTATGCCGAGGCTGTCCTTGATGTTGGCCAGCGCTTCGTTGATGATGCTCAGGGTCTTGAGGCCGAGGAAGTCCATCTTAATGAGTCCCGTCTCCTCGATGACGGAACCTTCGTACTGTGTGCAACGCAGCTTCTCGCCCGTCTCTTTGTCGTCGGCCGTGCTCACGGGCACCCAGTCGCTGACATCGTCGCGGCAGATGATGACGCCGCAGGCGTGGACGCCGGTATTGCGGACGTTGCCTTCGAGCATCTGCGCATAGCGGATGGTGTCGCGCAGCAACTCGTTAGGCGACACGGCGGCCTGTTGCAGTTCCGGCACGCAGGCGACTGCGTTGGTCAGGTTCATCTTACGCGGTTTGCCTGTCGGGTCGTCGGGCAAGCGGTCGGGGATGGCTTTCGCGAGGGCGTTGCTCACATCGAGGGGCAGCTTCTCCACGCGTGCCACGTCCTTGATGGCTGATTTCGTCGCCATCGTGCCGTAGGTGATGATGTGTGCCACGTTGGCCTCGCCGTATTTCTGCGTGACCCACGAGAGCACCTTGCCACGCCCGTCGTCGTCGAAGTCCACGTCGATATCAGGCAACGAGATACGGTCGGGGTTGAGAAAACGCTCGAAAAGCAGGTCGTACTTGATGGGGTCTACTTTGGTGATACCTAAGCAGTAAGCAACGACGCTACCCGCTGCTGATCCACGTCCGGGGCCGACGCTGACGCCTAACTCATGGCGTGCGGCGTTGATGTAGTCCTGCACGATGAGGAAGTAGCCGGGAAAGCCCATCGTCTTCATCACATGCAGCTCGAAGCGTATACGTGTGTCTACCTCAGTGGGTAGGGGAGTACCATAAATTTTTTTTGCGCCCGCGCGCGTGAGCAGTTCGAGGTAGTCGGCTTCGAGCTTCAGACGGTAGAGTTTGTCGATGCCGCCGAGGCGCTTGACTTTCTTCTCCGCCTCCTCATGCGAGCATACCTCGTTGCCGTTTTCGTCGCGGGTGAACTCCTCGAAGAGTGCCTCGTCGGTGAAGCGTGTCCGGTAGTCATCCTCCGTGGCAAAGCTCTTCGGAATGGGGAAGTTAGGCATGATGGGCGGGTGGTCAATGGTGTACACCTCCACCTTGTTGAGCACCTCGATGGTGTTGGCCAGTGCCTCGGGGATGTCGGCAAAGATGGCGTTCATCTCGGCCTGCGTCTTGAACCATTCCTGCTTGGAGTAGAGCATACGCTTGGGGTCGTCGAGGTCCTTGGCCGTGCCCAGACAGATGAGGCGGTCGTGCGCCTCGGCGTTGTCCTCGTCAACGAAATGTACATCATTGGTACACACGACCTTGATGCCATATTTCTTCGCTAACTCTATGAGGACGGCATTAGCCTGCTGCTGCATTGGATAGGTCTCGCGGTTGGCGCGTTGGTTGGGATCGCGCACCTCGTGGCGCTGTAGTTCGAGGTAGTAGTCGTCGCCGAAGACGCGCTTGTACCACTGTATGCGTTCCTCGGCACCCTTGATGTCGCCTTTCAGCACCAGACGGGGCACCTCACCCGCGATGCACGCCGAGCAGACGATGAGGCCCTCGGCGTGGCGCTCCAGTTCGTCGTGGTCGGTGCGGGGACGGTTGTAGAAGCCGTCCACCCAGGCCTTCGACACCAGCTTCACCAGGTTGTGGTAGCCACGCTCGTTCTTGGCCAGCACGATGAGGTGGTAGCGCGACGAGTCACGTTCCTTGTCCTTGTCGTAGAGCGTGCGTTCGGCGACATACATCTCACAGCCGAAAATCGGTTTGAAAGGCTCCTTGCCTGCCTCCTTCAGCGCCTTGTTTCGTTTGTTGACATAATTGAAGAGCTCCTTCACGCCCATCATGTTTCCGTGGTCGGTGAGGGCCATGCCGGGCATACCATCTGCGATGGCTTTTTCGACCAACTTGGGAATACTGGCCTGACCATCGAGCAGAGAGTACTGAGAATGGACGTGTAGGTGAATGAAATTTTCCATAGAGCTCCAAAAACGGGCTCAAAAGTACGTTTCTTTTGCCAAACTGCCAAAAAAGCTGCACTTTTTTTTGCTCATAAACAAATAATGAGTACTTTTGTGACGTAAAACGGACAAAAAACACCGTTTTTGGTCATTATGGTACGTCGTCTGAACAGACTTAAGAAGAAAATACGGTTACACAGCGAAGGCAACAGTACCCTCCTTTGGGGAGGCATCGTGTTGGCGCTTCTCTGTGCAGTCTTTGGCTATGCCTTCGGCCTTGAGAGCCCTGCATTCCTTGTTGTATTCATCGCTTCGGTGGTGGTGTACATGGTTGTCGTCAACTTTTTCCGATGTCCCATCCGTCTCTTTGACGGAGACACGGAGGGCATTGTCATCGCACCCTGCGACGGCAAGGTCGTCGTCGTCGAGGACGTCGACGAGAACGAATACTTCCACGACCGGCGCCGCCAGGTGAGCATCTTCATGAGCCTCTTCAACGTCCACGCCAACTGGGTGCCTGTGGACGGTGTCGTCAAGAAGGTGGAACACCAGAACGGACGCTTCCAGGCTGCCTGGCTCCCCAAGGCCAGCACCGACAATGAGCGCAGCACCATCGTCATCGAGACGCCGGAAGGCGAAGAGATTCTCGTGCGTCAGGTGGCCGGTGCTATGGCACGACGCATCGTCACTTATTCTGCCGAAGGCGAGGAGTGCTTCATCGACGAGCATCTTGGCTTCATCAAGTTCGGCTCGCGCGTCGACCTCTATCTGCCCCTCACTTCCAAGGTTCAGGTGGAGGTGGGAGATAAGACCACGGGCAACCAGACTATCATCGCAACGCTATGAAACTTTTCTCTTTCCCTAATATCCTGACGTGCTGCAATCTCGTCTGTGGCTGTATGGCTACAGGCGCTGCTTTTCATGGCCATTTCACCTGGGCCTTCGCCCTGATTATTGCGGGTGCCGTATTCGATTTCTTCGACGGTATGGCCGCACGTGCCCTCCATATCAGTTCGCCCATCGGCAAGGAACTCGATTCGCTGGCCGACATCGTCACCTTTGGCGTGGCGCCCTCTGCCATGCTCTTCCAGCTCTTTGGCATCGTGCAGTACCCCGAATGGCTGGCTCCAGCTGCCTCGTGGCTACCCTACACGTCGTTCCTCATGGCAGCTTTCTCGGCGCTGCGCCTGGCCAAGTTCAACCTCGACGACCGTCAGACGACGAGTTTCATCGGTCTTCCCACGCCTGCCAACGCCCTCTTCTGGTCGTCGCTCATCGTGGCCGACCTGCCTTGGTTGGCTTCGCCGCGCTTCAGTGCCGTTTGGCTCTTCCTCTTCATGCTTGCAGCCAGCTTCCTGCTGACGTCCGAGCTTCCGCTTTTCGCGCTGAAGTTTAAAAACTTGTCGTGGGCAGACAACCGCATCAAGTACGTTTTCCTGTGCGGTGCCTTGCTGCTTATCCTGGCAGCCTTCCTCACGCCCCTCGGCCTCACGGCCCTGCCGCTCATCATCCTCTGGTATCTCCTTCTCTCCATTCTCGCCTATAGCGTCAATACTAAAAAACATTAATTGTAAGATCTTTAAAACGTCCATTTACCTGATTCATCCATGAGAATCAAATTGTTTCTGTTTGTCTCCTTCGTGTCTGTCGCGGTACAGGCTCAGCGCGAGAATCAGTTCACTATTGATGCTCAGGTGCGTCCACGCCTCGAATACGACAATGGTGCCGTTGATCCCCGCAATACTGGTGACCAGCCTGCCCTCTTTGTTAACAACCGCACACGTCTGACGCTCGGCTACCAGCGCAAGAACTTGGAGTTCAAGCTGTCGGGTCAGCATACGGGTGTCTGGGGACAGGACAATATCAACAAGAACTATGGCAACTTCACCCTCAACGAGGCTTGGGGTAAGTTGCGTTTCAATCCCGGCTTTTTCGTGCAGGTGGGGCGTATGCCTCTTTCCTACGACGACGAACGCCTGTTGGGCGCTTCCGACTGGAATGTCGCCGGCAACTGGCACGATGCCCTGCGCGTAGGTTTTGAGAATGAAACCCATCAGGCGCACCTCTTCGCCACCTATCTGCAGAACGCTCCCGCCATTCACGGCGGCTACTACGATCAAGTCATGCCCTACAAGCAGATGCAGGGCTTCTGGTACCATCTGCAGGTGCTGCCCGAAATGCCCTTGGGCATATCCGTCTTGGGCCTTAACGTCGGTTATGAGGACGGCTCCACTGAGGATCTCATCGGCAAGACCATCTACATGCAGACCGTCGGCACGCACCTTACCTTCCAACCTGGCGATTTCGACATCGCCGCTTCCTTCTATTATCAGTTCGGTAAGACAACGGACTCCACACCCGTTTCCGCTTTCATGGCCAGCGGACGTGCAGGCTACACCATCGCTCATGCTGTGAAGCTGAGCGCAGGCTACGACTACCTCAGTGGCAACGACGGCCTCAATGTCAACCAACACGCTTTCAATCCTCTCTTCGGCACCCATCATAAGTTTTTCGGTGCGATGGATTATTTTACAGGGCGCCAGCTATATGGCATTCAAGATGCCATCGGCAGCGTGACGGCTTACATCCACCCCAAGCTCACCCTTGATGTCGACTACCACTATTTGCAGTTGGCTGAGCAAAACCGCTTCCTCGACCTCCCCAAGGGGCTCGGTCATGAAGTTGACGTGCGTCTCACAGCCAACATCTTTAAGGACGTCACGTTGCAGGCCGGCTATTCTGCTTTCCTCTTCCCCACGCGCACGACCATTGCGCTGAAGGGAACGGGCAGCACCGACGCTTGGCAGGACTGGGCTTGGCTCTCGCTCAACATCAATCCCCGCATCTTTTTTACCAGTTGGTAAAATGACCCCCCTCTCACTTTTCGAACTCAACAACCTCGTTCGCAGCGTGCTCGAACAGACGCTTGACGACGACTATTGGGTGGAAGCCGAAATCGCCGAGGCTCGCCTAGCACAGAACGGACACTTCTACCTCGAGTTCGTGCAGAAGGATGCCGAAGGGCGCAACGTCTTTGCACGTGCGCGCGCGGTGATGTGGGCGCGTACCTATAATCTATTGTCACCGCTCTTCGAACGCGCCACGGGCGAACGCTTACGCGCGGGCATCAAGGTGCGCGTGCAAGTCTCTGTTGAGTTCCACGAGCTTTACGGCTACACGCTTAATATCAGCGATATAGACCCGTCCTACACGATGGGCGACCTCTTGCGGCGTCGTCGCGAGATCCTGGCTCAGCTTGAAGCCGACGGCATACGCGATGACAACCGTTCCCTTACGCTGCCCGCCTTGCTACGGCACATCGCCGTTGTGTCGTCGGCAGGTGCTGCGGGCTATGGCGACTTCTGCGATCAGTTGCGCCGCAACGACTACGGCCTGGCTTTCCGCGTGCAGCTCTTCCCCGCTGTCATGCAGGGACAGAATGTCGAGGAGAGCGTGCTGGCAGCCCTCGCTGCTATCGCCGATGAGGCCGACCGCTGGGACTGCGTCGTCATTATACGCGGCGGTGGTGCCACCACCGATCTCGCTGATTTCGACTCCTACGCCCTCGCCGCCGCTGTGGCACAGATGCCCCTCCCCGTCATCGTGGGCATAGGGCATGAGCGCGACGAGACCGTTCTTGACTTCGTGGCACACACGCGCGTCAAGACGCCGACGGCCGCCGCCGCCTTCCTCATCGACCACGGTGCCGCCCAGCTCGCCCGCCTCGACGACCTGCACGACCGCATCACACAGCATGCACGGCTGCGCGTGCAGAACGCCAAGAGCCGCATCGACACCCTCGCCCTGCGCCTCGCCACGATGCCTCGCCACCGCCTCCTCGATGAGCACCACCGCATGGCGCTCCTCAACACCCGCTTCACGCAGAGCGCCCGCTTCCGCGTGCAGAACGCCCGCATTTACCTCCAGCACATCAGCCCGCGTCTGGCACAGGCTGCCACGCAGTATATACAACACGCTCAGCTGCAAGTAGATGCCCTTGCTGCGCGCCTCGCAGCCCTCGACCCCGTCCTGCAGCTGCGCCGCGGCTATTCCCTGACTTTCGCGCCCGACGGCAGCCTCCTGCGTTCCATCGCCGAACTTCGTCATGGCGACCGCATCACCACGCGCCTGTCCGATGGCACGCTCACCTCCCTCGTCACCGACAACAGCCCATAGTCCATTCCACTAACTCAACTTCCTAATACCCATCGTATCTAAATTGTCAAATTGTAAAATTACATAGTCAAATAGTAAATTGTCAAATTGTCAAATTAAAAGAATCAACCTTCAATTTTTTCCACACAATGAAAAACCCTAAAGAATGGATTATCTTTGGCATCGGCGTCGTATGTGCCATCATTGTCGTCGTGCTGCTCATCTACCATTTTACTCCTCATGATGGCAACCAGAAGGACACCACAGAAGTCCTCATCGAGACGTCGGAAGGCGACATCGTCGTGCGCCTCTACGACGACACGCCGCTCCACCGCGACAACTTCATACGCAACGTCCAGGCTCACGCCTACGACAATCGCCCCTTCCACCGTATCGTCCCCGACATGGTCATTCAGGCTGGTGCCGCTGAATCGGACACCTCCGAGGTGCAGCCTACCATCCCGGCTGAGATCCTCTGCCCACCTCACTTCCATCGTCAGGGCGCCCTCGCTGCTGCGCGCGAACCCGACAGCATCAATCCCGACCGCCGCTCCAGCGCCTTGCAGTGGTACATCGTGACCGGCAAGACCTACACGTCGGCTGAACTCTCTGAGCTACAGGTGCTGATGTACGAGGCACGCACCAACACCCTCTACGAGCACCTCTGCAGCGAATATGCCTTCGAGCTCTCGCGGCTCAAGGAGAAAGACCACGAAGCCTATCAGGAAATGCTCAACAAGCTGCAAGTGGAGGCTGAGGAGACGATGGTCAAGAACCCGCCCCAACGCTACAGCCATATCCAGCGCGAGACCTATGCCCGCATCGGTGGCGCCCCGCATCTCGACGGTGAATACACGGTGTTCGGCGAAGTCATCGAGGGTATGCCCGTGGCACTGCGCATCGGCCGCACGCCCGTCGACGCCAACGAACACCCCCGCCAGAATGTCTACATTAAGCGTGTCACCATCGTAAATGGCCCAGAATAGACAGCACAGTTTACTCACATGGAAGTTATGCTGCTTCGCAGCGGATTTTAAATGAAGTTATGCGCCTGCGGCGCAGAAATGAAAGACGATAGCATTACAAGCTGTAATCATGTAGTGTAGAACAATAGCCAAAAGCAAGACATTCGTCGTTCGCTCGACCTTGGTCGCTCGACACTTCAAGAACTTCCGTCGCAAAGCGACATAACTTCCGTGGCCAAAGGCCACATCACTTCTTTAACTTCCACAAACGTAACCGACGAAACGTAAATAGAAAATAAATGGAACAGACAGAGATGACTTACGAGAGCGCCATGACGCGACTCGAAGCGCTGGCTCGTGAGATGGAGGCTGGCGACGTGCCTATCGACCGCCTGGCTGCCAAGCTCAAGGAGGCCCAGCAGATGCTCGCCTTCTGCAAGGCCAAGCTGACGCGCGCCGACGAAGAGGTGCAGAAGCTGCTGGAAGAAAACGAATCCTGACCGCTCATCACATCTCCATTTCAACCCCAATCGGTCATGAGACCGAATGATATATCTGCTGGCCTCATGACCGATTGGGGTTCAAGTCTTCTTCTGTGTCAAGAAATGACGACGGGAGCGACATTTCCTGCGAAAATGTTAGCCCGTTCCGAACTTTTTGTATACTTTTGCAGCCGAAATTGCTAAAATTGTAAATTGTCAAATTGTCAAATAGTAAAATGTCATGATTGACTGGAGTAACCTCTCTTTCGGCTATATGCCGACAGATTATAACGTCCGTTGCTACTTCCACAACGGCAAGTGGGGCGAAATCGAAGTAACCTCAGAAACCACCATCAACCTCAGCATGGCCGCCACCTGCCTCCACTACGGACAGGAAGCCTTCGAGGGACTGAAAGCCTACCGTTGCCCCGACGGCAAGGTGCGCATCTTCCGCCCCGAGGAGAACGCTGCACGCCTGCAGGCCACCTGCCGCGGACTCGTCATGCCCGAGCTCCCCACAGAGCGTTTTATCGAGATGGTCGAGCGCGTCGTACGCCTCAACGAGCGTTTCATCCCGCCCTACGAGAGCGGCGCCACCCTCTACATCCGTCCCCTGCTCATCGGCACTACGGCACAGGTCGGTGTTCACCCCGCCAGCGACTACCTCTTCATGATCTTCGTCACACCCGTAGGCCCCTACTTCAAGGGCGGTTTCGCCACCAATCCCTACGTCATCACGCGCGACTACGACCGCTCTGCCCCCCTCGGCACGGGCTGCTACAAAGTCGGCGGCAACTACGCTGCCAGCCTCCGTGCCAACAAGTGGGCGCACGAGCTCGGTTACTCCTGCGAGTTCTATCTCGATGCCAAGGAGAAGAAGTACATCGACGAGTGCGGTGCCGCTAACTTCTTCGGCATCAAGGAGAACACCTATGTCACCCCGCTCAGCAACAGCATTCTGCCGTCCGTCACCAACATGAGCTTGATGCAGCTGGCACAGGATCTCGGCCTCCGCGTCGAGCGTCGTCAGATTCCCCTTGAGGAGCTCGAGACCTTCGAGGAGGCCGGCGCCTGCGGCACAGCAGCCGTCATCAGCCCCATCGAGCGTATCGACGACCCCATGACCGGCAAGAGCTATGTCTTCGCCAAGGACGGCCAGCCCGGCCCCATCTCCAACAAGCTCTACCACAAGCTCGTCGACATCCAGTACGGCATCGAACCCGACATCCACAACTGGACCCGTGTCGTTATCGAGTAACTTTTCTTTAGTACAACGAATTTCACTAATTACACGAATTCCCAATTCCACTTTCGGAAGTAGTTGGATAAAGAAAAAACATAAAAAAGCATGTCCTCTTACACAGAATCCGCGAGGTAAACCTATCTTGCATTCGTGGAGCGCGGGGAAGTCATCTGCTGAAATGATATTCAATCTTTTCATTGATGCCACCTCATTATATCGCCAGTAGCTCTGTTTTTTAGCGCAAAGCGCGATGTTTTTGTCTGAATACCAACATTTCAAGATTTAAGGTTCGATTTAAGTAAGATTTAGGTTCTGAAAAAATCCCACATCCGCAACGCAAATTCGTTTAATTAGTATAATTCGTTGTCAAGAAAAAAAGAAATTGTATGTCCAAAGGTAAGCTGGCAAAGTTCGCTGACATGGCGAGTTATCCGCACGTCTTCGAGTACCCCTATTCGGTAGTCGAAGATGTGCCGTTTGAGATGCGTGGCCATTGGCGTGAGCAGTTCTTCAAGAACGACAACCCCATTGTCCTCGAGCTCGGCTGTGGTCGTGGCGAATATGCTGTAGGGTTGGCGCGCCGCTACCCCGACCGCAACTTCATCGGTGTCGACATCAAGGGTGCTCGTATGTGGAGCGGTGCCACCGATTCGCTGCGCGAAGGCTTGAAGAATGTCGCCTTCCTGCGCACCAATATCGAGATTATTGATCGCTTCTTCGCCCCTGGCGAGGTACAAGAGATATGGCTCACCTTCTCCGACCCGCAGATGAAGAAAGCAACGAAGCGCCTCACCTCCACCTATTTCCTCAACCGCTACCGCCATTTCCTCTGCGACAATGGCATCATACACCTCAAGACCGACTCCAACTTCCTCTTCACCTACACCCGCTACGTCACAGACATCAACCACCTCCCCGTCGATGTCTGCACGGAGGACTTGTATAAGGAACAATGGACAATGGACAATGGACAATTGACAATGAGGAATGAACAAAGGACAATGGACAATAGACAATGCACAATGAAGAATGAACAAAGGACAATGGATAATGAAATATCACCAAGCGCCAGCCCAATTGTCCACTGTCCATTGTCCATTGCCCATTCTTCTCTTGATTTATCCATCCGCACCTACTACGAGCAGCAGTGGCTCGCCCGTGGCATCACCATCAAGTACCTCCGCTTCCACCTTCCCGCCACGGGCACGCTCGTTGAACCCGAGGTCGACATTCCCCTCGACGACTATCGCAGCTACAACCGCGATAAGCGCAGCTCCCTAACCACCAGCCGCTAATCCCTCCACCCCTTCCTAAAACAAAAAAAATCACCGAGCCATACTGTGCGAATGTCTCGGTGGATATTTTCTATGTGCGGGAAGTTTCAGTACTCGATGAGCTCCAACCCTTGGTCACAATAGTACCAGAAGCGGGTGTCGCTCGACAGGAGCGGCAAGTGGTCGGTGATGGCGTGTGCGATGATAATGTGGTCACTCGGGTCACGGTGATCCTGCCCCGTGTTCAGCCTCAGGTTGGCGTAGGTGTGGCCCACTTGCGGGCGCAGGGGCAGGAACTCAATCTCAAGGTCGTTCTCCACGGCGCGAATGACATCGTCGGCTGTCTTCCAGTGCTTCGAGAGCAGCTTCTTGTTGTTGAAGTTTACCACTATCTCGCGCATCGTCTCGAAACTGGCGCAGAGCGTGTACTCAGGATCATCGATGATATCCATCACGCTATCGTACAGGTCATCGTCGTCAAGCAGCAGGTCGATGACGACGCATGTGTCAAGCAATAGCCGTTTCATGCCTCCTGCTTTTCTCTTTTTCTGTAATAGCAGAGCTGCGACCTCAGTTCGGGGTCAGTCACTTCATAGATCATGCCCTTGTGGGTTCTCAGCCATTCTTTTCTTCTTGCAATCCGCCTCTTGTTGGCTTCAATTGTAAGTACTCTTGATTCCATAATTCTCGTCATTTAGAATTTCCGGTTGCAAATATACAACAAATTTCTGAAACCAAGCACTATTAAACAAAAATATAATCAATTGGCTATAAAATATAATCAAAATTACTTTCGGAAGAGTCTTTCACGGAACATAAATCTAACAAAAATCTGACCTTAAATCTTTCAGAAAGAAAAAAACAGGAAAAACTCTAAGTTTCGGAAGAGTTTTTTCATGGAACTTAAATCTAACATAAATTTAAACATAAATCCTATTTACTCTTCGGGAGTTATTTGGTTGATGAACAGACCATCATCTTTCAACGCAAAGACTCAAAGGACGCCAATCTTTGCCCATTTCAAATGCTTAAAGTTCGTCAAGAGGTAGCAGAGGCATCCAAAGCGCTACGCGGGGCTTTGGATTAGGCAAAG
>CAMZHV010000027.1 GCA_947307015.1 uncultured Prevotellaceae bacterium
TGTTAGGGAGGGGGCGATTACCAATCAAGAAGAGATAATAATAATATCATTAATAAAGTGACCCTAAAAGTCCTCCAATAGCAAAACATCCTGCCCCCTCCCTAACAGGGAGGGCGGGGGGAGAGTCCGCTCCCCTCCGTTAGGGGAGGGGTTGGGGGTGGGTCTATTTTGAATATGAAAAAGTTACCATCTACACTTCCCAATATGCTCTGTGTGCTGACCCTCATCTCGGTCATCGCCGCTGCAGCATTGGCCTATGTGAATCAGATCACAGCAGGCCCTATCGAAGAGAATAAAGCGCGTACCCTCGCCGAAGGTATCAACAGCGTGCTTGGCGTTTCCGACGCTCAGGTGCAGGAAACCAAGACCGTGCAAGATGTTAACGGCAACGATGTCGTCATCTATGCCACCGACAAGGGTGTAGCCGTACAAGCCATCGACCCCAACGGTTTCGGCGGCAAGCTGAGCGTGCTCGTCGGTTTTGCTGACGAAGGTTCCATCAAGGGTTACACCGTCCTCGAACATGCCGAGACACCAGGCCTTGGCGCCAAGGCAGGCTTCTGGTTCCAGAAAGGCGAGAAAGGCGACATCATCGGCAAGAATCCTGGCGAGAAAGCGCTGACCGTCTCCAAGGACGGCGGCGACGTGGATGCCATCACCGCTTCCACCATCACCTCCCGTGCCTTCCTCCGTGCCGTCAACATGGCATTCCAAGCATACGCTGGAGCCTCGGCAACGGATGCTGAGAGCGGAGCATCAAAACAGCAACAGACTCTCCCCCCGCCCTCCCTATAAGGGAGGGAGCGGTCACCGTTCAAGACTTGTAATTGTTGCAAATAATCATTTTAAATATGACTCATTCCTACTCAATAGCAAAACATTTTGCTCCCTCCCTGATGGGGAGGGCGGGGGGAAAGTCCGGTCTTTCTTATGAAATACATTAAGATCCTTTGGAACGGCATCCTCAAGGAGAACCCGACCTTCGTACTTCTCCTGGGTATGTGCCCCACGCTGGGAACCACTTCCAGCGCCATCAACGGTATGTCGATGGGTCTTGCCACTATGGCAGTCCTCATCTTCTCTAACCTCATCATCTCGTGCATCAAGAACCTCATCCCCGACCAGGTTCGCATCCCTTCGTATATCGTCGTGATTGCCAGCCTCGTCACCGCGTTGCAGATGATCATGCAAGCCTTCACGCCGGAGGTGTACAAGACCCTGGGTCTGTTCATCCCCCTCATCGTCGTGAACTGCATCATCCTCGGTCGTGCTGAAGCTTTCGCCGCCAAGAATGGTCCTATCGAGAGCCTCTTCGACGGCATCGGCATTGGCCTTGGCTTCACCATCGCCCTGACGCTCCTCGGCGGCATTCGTGAGCTCTTAGGCACGGGCAAGCTCTTCAACGTCACCATCTACAGCGAGAACTACGGTATGCTCCTCTTCGTCCTCGCCCCCGGTGCCTTCATCGCTTTGGGTTACCTGATTGCCATCGTCAAGAAGACGGCGAAGATATAGACCCCCTCCTCACTCCCCCTTGCAGGGGGAGGGTGGTCACCAGTCAAGATTTATAATCATATAAAAATAATTAAAAGAATGACCCTAACAACCCTCCAGTAGTCATTGCATTCTACTCCCCTCCCTACAAGGGAGGGGCAGGGGGGGTGGGTCTGATATTATGGCATACTTATTAATATTTTTCTCAGCCATCTTCGTCAACAACATCGTTTTCTCGCAGTTCCTCGGGATCTGCCCGTTCCTCGGTGTGTCGAAGAAAGTGGATACCGCGCTCGGTATGTCCGCTGCTGTAGCTTTCGTGCTCACCATCGCCACGATAGTTACTTACCTCATTCAGATTCTACTCGTTAAGTACGACCTCGTCTACTTGCAGACCATTGCCTTCATCCTCGTCATTGCCGCCCTCGTGCAGATGGTGGAGATCATCTTGAAGAAGGTGTCGCCTGCGTTGTATCAGGCCCTTGGCGTCTTCTTGCCCCTCATCACCACCAACTGCGCCATCCTCGGCGTAGCCATCCTCGTGGCGCAGAACACCTACAACACGCAAGGCCTGGAGCCCAACCTCCTCACTGGCGTTATCTTCGCTGTCTCCACGGCGCTCGGCTTCGGTTTGGCACTGACCATCTTCGCGGCCATCCGCGAGCAGTTGGCCATGATGGAAGTTCCCAAGGGTATGCAGGGTATGCCCATCGCCCTCGTCGTAGCTGGTCTGTTGGCTATGGCCTTCATGGGCTTCGGTGGCGTTGACAACGGCTTGGCTCAGGTCTTTGGGCTCTGAGCGCATCCCTACCTATCCGCCGCTACTTCCCATTGAGATGAAATAGAGGCTGTGCCCCTTACGATGGGTACAGCCTCTTTCCTTTACGATAGTTCTATCCTTTATAAACCATAACTAACCTATGAAGAAACCTCGCCCAGCGACCTCAACTGCACCATCCCGTTGCATGGATGTAGATACTTGAAGATAAGTTTTTTCTTGCATCCGATGTAAGCGATGCGGAGGATGCTAGGAAGAGATTAGACTGAAACCTATAGGCTTATCACCAAAAACGCCTAAGGGTTTTGGCTAAAACGCCTAAGACAATTAGCCAAAACCCTTAGGGTAGTGATAGGGGTATAGACGTTTTGCCTCATACGTATATACGTGGAGCTTCATACGTATATACGTGGAGCTTCATTCGACTATACGTGTGGCGATGTACGACTGTACGTGTGTTGTGATTCTGGAAAATCCAGCCATTTGCAAAAAAGGTTTCAGGTTTCAGCTTAGGGGGTTAACCTGTTGGTGTACAGGTTTATACAAGCTGAACCTTTGCTTTTGAAGTTTCAGCAGGTTTCAGCAAGGTTCAGAAAGGCTGGAATACCTTATATTATTTGAGGCAATTTTGGTTTTTGAGATGCCCAAAGAGAGGGTTGGCTGAAGCTTGCTGAAACCTGCTGAAACCTCGCTGACGAAGGTTCAGCCTGAAAGCTTCTGATTGTGAGTGTGATACAAGCAAATCTGAAAGCTGAAACCTTTTTTGTAAATGGCTGGATTTTATCTCTGATAAGTAGGTGTTCAAAATTAGTTTTATGTATTTTGGTTTCTATTTGGATGCAGATTTTTCTTTTAGCCGAAGGAGCATAGCGGGCTATGTGACTGAGGATAAGAGGAAAATATGCGCCAAAGAGAAGCTAAAAGACTTGAAACGCACCTACGAATGATCATGTAAACTTATTTTGAATACCTACTTATGAATATATTTTTGTCAAGAATCGTTATTTATAAAACTGAGCCCTTCCGTCATCCGGGTTTGCGCGCCGAACCCCTCTTCCGTCCTCTGTCGTGACCCCTCTTAGGAGTGTTCGCGTACCCTCTTAGGAGGGTAGCCTTACCCTCCTAAGAGTCTACGCTTAGACTCCGTAGAATCTTCACTTGGACTTCTTAGCGTATTGGCTTGGTCTCTCACGGATGACGATGCCGCTCGGCGCTTGCGACGCTTGACACTTCAAGAAAGGTACAACAAAAATACAACTGCTACAACGGGGGATTTATCGAATGCTTACATTAGTACCATAACAGTGACAGCAACTACACCTTTTTCTGTGTGTAGCTGCTGTCACTATAAGATATAGGTACTACTATCGGTACTTATTCGGATGCTTACGTTCCTTCTGATGCTATTGGAACTTCCGTGGTTCCTTAGATCCGTAAATCCTTGGTTCCGTGATTCCCGCAATCAATTGTTGCTCCAATCGTCGTTCCAGACGTTGTAGGCGTGAGAATTGGATTTGACATCTGTATACTCATCGCCATCCACATTTGCAGTGGTACCAAATTGGAGTGATGTGGGATCTTGGAGAATGCCGTCATTGCTGGAGAGCGTGATAATATCAGTTGTGGGATAATTATATGTCTTTTTCATTTTCGTATAAACTTTTAATGTGATTCTTTTTTATTATCCGTAAATCTACGTGAATCTTATCGAAAATCTATTTTGAAAGATTGATGATTTGATTGACGTAGATTGACGGGGCTAAATCTCTTTATTTCACAAGCACCTTCTTACCGTTGATGATATTGATGCCCTTCTGAGGCTTGTTCAGACGCTGGCCAGCAAGGTTATAGATGGCGCCGTTCACTTGCTCATCCTTGATCGCATTGATACCTGTTTCGTCATCATCAAACACGATGGTGAATGTGCGGACATCACTTGATGATACATCGTAGGTAGTGTGCAGATAAGCTCGATTGCCCTTGAGGTATCCGCCATTGGCCATATTAAACACACCGCTCTGAAGAATGTAGTTGTACTTGTCATCCGAAGTCCAATACACCTGCGTGCGTCTCAGAACGCCTACCATCTCGTTACCAGTAACATCAGAAACGGTCTTGTCTGTTACATTAATAGTATAGGTATCAGGATTCTCGCAGTAGAGTATGACACCCTCGTTGGCAGGTACAACATCAACCTTAGTCAGTGTCACCTTATCATCGCTAACGGCAGCCTTGTATGCCTTCACGTCAGTATCGCTAAAATCAAGGGCACGGCCATAGCAGAACGAGAGGAACTTAGAAGAAGGTATTGTTACCTCTACCTCAGGCAGAGAGGTACAGTAGTTTGAATAGTTTATACCATCAACTGTGTATACAAAGGTGATATGATCTACCCATGCATTGCTGCCAGTCGTATTTGTCAATGTATAAGAAGTGGACTGGTCGTATGTTCCTGCTGTGAAAGTGAATGAAAGACTACTGCCTGTAAATGTATTAACTGTATTTGAACTTGCGTCTTTCAACACCACAGATGCAGCTGTAGCCCATGAATTTCCAGTCTTAGTGATAGTGAGGGATTTTGCCTTTCCGCCTGAGGGGAGAGTGAATGTTACACTACCATTGTTTTTATTAATACAAGCACCATTATTTGTAGTTGTAAATGTAAGATTGCTCCAGGTCCAGGAAGAGCCATCTGATACGTACGGACTGGTGGGGGCAGAAGATCGCGCTACTGTCAGCGTTGATGTGTGCTCTACTGGATCCCCAATAGCTGCAAGTGCATACACAGCATAATAAGTGGCATTGGCTGTAGGTGCATTCGTAACCTCTGTCATAGAAGGTTCATCATCGGCAGCAGCTACTGTTGTTGTACTCCAGCCTCTGAAGACGTAGTCACCAACGGCAGCAGGAGATGGAATCTCAATCAAAGTGCCATGAATAGTCTGGCGTGCGTCTGCAGTACCATTAATGTTAAATGTTACTGTATAGCGAGGATATACGGTTACGGTATAGCTCTCTGAGGTAGCAGTATAAGGCGTAGTAACACCAGCCTCGGTTACTTCGGCAGCAGCTGCGGTTGCAGTGATTGTTGCTGTTCCATAAGTGCCATTCAGTGTGAAAGCGCCAGAATTCTCATTGACTGTTCCAATGGCATCACCTGTGAGAGCATAGGTTACAGTACCACGAGCTCCGCTAACGGTCTGACCTGCGAAGTCGTTGAAATCATCAGTACCCTCATCCAGCTCAACAGCATCATTTGCGAAGGTCAGCGTCTGAGCTGTAGGAGCGTTCTTTGTAAGAGAGATCTGGCTCTGCTCGTAGATATTGAAGCGAAGCGTGTTTCCATTAAACAAGGAAATATAACCATTGAAGGTTCCCTCGGCATCCTTCAGGGCCTCAATGTTCGATTTGGGCGCGTACAGGTTGATCTCTGTGGTCTTATTATCATCACTAATCTTACCTCCGCTTGCACTGCCGCTTGTTAGGCTTGCAGTAATTGTAGCGTCTGTGATGCGCACCAGTTTGCCTTCATAGTCTGCTTTGTTTGCAGCAAGGGTTACGGCTGTAATTACCGTAGCAGCAGGAATATCACTATCGGTGACGGTTGCTTCGGAGAGGTCGATGGCCGTGATTTCATCAATCTGATTAGCGGCCTTGATGCTTCCACTCACAGCGCCATTAATTTTCTTTCCAGCCGTGAGACTGGAGCCACATGATGCATAGACTGCTCCAGAGGCGTCCTGAATGTATGCATAGTCGCCATTAACGTATGTCACAATGGCATCCGTCAAATCAGCAGTGAAAGATACAGTGCTGGAAGAGCTTGTGATAGCTTTCAGTCCTGCGATGGTCTTAGCGTCCTTCACTGTGACCACATAGCTTGCGGATGCTTCTGTACTGACACCAACTTCTGCCGCTACAGTCGCAGTGATAGTAGCGGAACCGGATTTCAGTGCCGTGACTACGCCAGCATCGGAAACGGTAGCAACTGTCGCATCGCTGGACGAGTAAGTGACGGTCTTGCTAACATTTACTGTGGCAGCATTGGTGTACGAGCTCTCATCTTTCACATACAGGCTCTTGTTACCAGCTTTTGTGAACGCAACTGTCGGATTGATGATGGCAGAAGGATTGGAATCGTATGCAGTCTTGGGTATATACAACTTCATCGCAGTATATGACCTGTTAGTGTATGATGTAGTATATTCTGTCTTCCAACCACTCCAGTATTCAAGCGCTACGTTTGTCGCATTGCAGAGAGAGAAGAGCTCAGAAGCATATGCATTTGACACAACTGTCCAGTGGTTGTTATTCCCGCTCCAATCGACATTCTGATCTGATCCACTAGTCGCCAAGGTCGTTTGGCTTAAGGTTCCATTTGCTCCAGTTAAAACAAAGCCAGCTGTGTTATTACCCGATAATGTGAATATGGTATTTGCGGGTGCTGTGATTTCGCCTAAGGTCTCACTTGGAGCTGCAACATTAGTGGTTAGGTTGTGATTCAAAACATAGTTATCGCTGTTTTTAACAATAACAATCTTTTTGGCAAATTCAATCTGAGATGCTGAGGTTACTCTAACAAAGGTTGAAGTCGTTTCTGCCAAAGTATAAACAGCATGTAGAGTTGTGGTATTATTTGATGGATAAAAAGTTGCTCCGGCGGCAAAGAGCGTTGGCATTGTTGTTGTATTAGAAACTTTCGATTCAGCCCAACCAACAAATTCCCAGCCAGCTACGCTTATGGTAGGTGTGGGAAGTGTCACGCCTTCACCTCCAACACTTTCAGTCAGACTGGACGTAGCGCAAGAACCGCCTTCCGCATTAAAGGTTACAGTATATTTAGGAATCTCCTCAAAGTTGATTTGGACAGTACAGTCTGTCGAAGCCACTACTGTAAATGTGTTATCTCCGTTATTGGTGACAGAAGCAGTACCTCCAATTAAGGTAAAACCGCCATCACCCGCTATTACGCGATAACCAGTGGCAGGTGTGGCTGTGATGGTTATACCAGAAACATTGACGGTTCCATAGCTGTTGTCATTTCTTGTTGCTGTAATGTTATAGCTGGGGGCTCGTGTACCTTTAAGAACGATATCGTCAAGACGAACATTTTCCGAAGTCGTGGCCGTAAAGATGATAGTTAAAGAAGCCATGCTAGACGTTACTCCTTGGAAGGTCACTGTATGTGTTCCTTCTGTATTGAATGATGAAGTTCCCTTCATACTAACACCAGTAGTCGTTGAAGAAATTGCCAACGCTTTAGCATTGGTCTTATACGTCATTGTTAAGTCACCAGTGTAACCATAATTTAGGGGAATCGTTGCAGAGAATGTACCATTATTCTTCGCTACCATCATTTCTGGACTATTTCCACCAGCATATGCATTACTTGCAACGTAAGAACCACTTGAAAGTGTATAACCATAAGTTGATTTTCTTGTATTATAACCTTCTTCGGAGAAATCCTCGCTCCAAATAGTTTCTATGTTTGGGTCTTCATTGGTAACTGTCATTTCGTATGTGTCAGAGCTTGACGAAAATTCGTCTTCCACACCATCATAGGTTGCCGTGAAAATAACAGTACCGGCACCTACGAGGGTAACAACACCTGTTGAGGCATTAATTGTTGCTACATCATCGTTGTCGCCGCTCCAAGTCACAGAAGCTTCAGGAACTGCAGAAGCGGGAGAACCATATGTAACTGAGGCACTCAGAGAACCGGCTGCTGTACCCTCAAACACGTTAGTGTTTGTGATGCCGGATGCATTAATAGTTGTCGTAGTTTCCTCACCAGAAGAGACTGTTGTGTAAGAATAACTGATATTATAAGCCTTAACACCCTTAGAAATTCCAGTAACAGTTACAGTAAGAACTTTTCCAGTTCCAGTTGTTGAGTTAGAAACAGTAACATCGCTACCCTCGTTCAAAGAGCCTGTTCCTACTGTCGTGTCGCCGACTTTAAGGGTTACAGTTCCTGCGGTTTCGCCAAAACCGCCAAACTTTGCACTAAATGATTTTATTATGACATCGGTTGCTGCTATCGTCGCGGTAAATGTAATACTTGATGCTGGTTTTTTTGCAGATCCGATCTGAGCGTAGGATTGATTAGGTGTAAATGAAGTTGTACCAGCTGTTGTGACAGTCCAAGTCTTACCTTGACTGTCACTGCCTGTTACAGAAGCAGCATTCACGTTGGTATACCCGTTAGAACTACCAAAAATTATGGTGCCTACCGTATCATCACCCCACATCGTGCCACTCCCTGCTACTAGGGCGCATAGCAGGAGCAATGTTCTGAGTAAAAATTTTTGTTTCATTGTTTGATAATGTTGTTAAGAATTTAATGATGTATGTAAATGTTGTATATTAAAGAAGTCCTGCGAACCGGTCGCAATTTGCGACTACCTCCTAATGCTCAGACGTTTTAAGCGAACCGGTCACAATTTGTGACCACTTCCTGAAACTCAGTCGTTTTCAGCGTGAAGATGAGGTCATGTATGGTCGTAATGTCATTCATTTAACATTCGTCCGCTAGGGGTATGATAATGTTGTTAAGAATTTAATGTTGTATGTAAATGTTGTATGTAAAGTCGAATATATATTGTAAATGGATAGTGGATAATTGGGACGCCTTGCGGCGTTATGGTTGTCCTGTGCACACGAATGGATTGGATTCAGACCTTAAATCCCACTTAAATCTGACAGAAATCTCTTTTACGCTTTGCGCACCTCATCGGTGGCGCAAAGGTTACGGTCGAATACGACCTACACTTGAGTGTCCTGTTGTCTTTCCGCCTCGCCTTCTGCGCGTAGGCTCGATGGAGCCGTAGCATCTTTGATCCGCCGATTGGCGGTCAAAGCGTGCGAAGCACCAAAGATTTAAGTTTGGATTTACGTTAGATTTATGTTCCATAAAATCATCTCCGAAAGTAATTTAGTGTCAAGTTTAATGTTGAAGTATCGGATTTATGATAGTATTCTCATGGTTTCAACGCAGAGGCGCGAAGGACGCGAAGACTCTGCATAGATTGAGGGAGCAAAGCATATCCTTTAGTTGGGTCTCTTGAGGTAGCAGAGGCGACAAAATGCATTTCATGCAGGCTTTTGTCTTTGCAGAGTACGCAAAGGCCTATGGCTGTAATTGACATTCTCACTTCAGAGAAAATCTTTGCGAGCTTTGCCTACATCGAAACCCGCGAAGCGTTTCGATGGGCTCCGCGTTCGCGTCAGTCGCCAACAGCAATGCATAAAACTCAAGACTTCCCCTTCTTAGCGTCTTTGCGTTAGAGCCTCACTTACGACTTTGCAAATGAAACATGATCCAACGATTGGCGGTCAAAGGGTGCGAAGCACCAGAGATTTAAGTATAGATTTACGTTAGATTTATGTTCCATAAAATCATCTCCGAAAGTAATTTAGTGTCAAGTTTAATGTTGAAGTATCGGATTTATGATAGTATTCTCATGGTTTCAACGCAGAGGCGCGAAGGACGCGAAGACTCTGCATAGATTGAGGGAGCAAAGCATATCCTTTAGTTGGGTCTCTTGAGGTAGCAGAGGCGACAAAATGCATTTCATGCAGGCTTTTGTCTTTGCAGAGTACGCAAAGGCCTATGGCTGTAATTGACATTCTCACTTCAGAGAAAATCTTTGCGAGCTTTGCCTACATCGAAACCCGCGAAGCGTTTCGATGGGCTCCGCGTTCGCGTCAGTCGCCAACAGCAATGCATAAAACTCAAGACTTCCCCTTCTTAGCGTCTTTGCGTTAGAGCCTCACTTACGACTTTGCAAATGAAACATGATCCAACGATTGGCGGTCAAAGGGTGCGAAGCACCAAAGATTTATGTATAGATTTACGTTAGATTTACGTTCCAAAGAACAAGTTCTTCGTAGTGCACAGTGTGTCAAAGAGCGCACGATTGAGCGGTTATGATGGCGTTTATGGCCTTTTGACCGCAAATCGGGCGCGAAAATACAGCTTTTCTTTATAATATGCAAATATTTTGCCGTGACTTGTTCTTTTGCGTGAAAATTGTTGCCTTTGGCCAATTGTAGGTGACTAAACTTTGGTTGTCGAAAAAAACAATAAAAACACCTCTGCTGATGTCTGAGTCTTTCAGACTTACGTGCTGCTGTTGTGGCGATGCGCCTACAAGCAAGCTTGCGCGCACGCCCTGTCATCATCACTCATTTCGTCCCGAAACACAGACATCAGCAGAGGCAAAAACATAAAAAACATGTCCTCTGGAGCTTGTCCTCTTGAACTTGATTTGGGAAACTTATTCCACGTAACTGCCTCTGATTTAATTTAAAAATGATGATTGTAGGACAATTTTTTATGTTTTTTTCTTTATCAAATTATTGCGTTTCGATGGTGAGCGCTGTGCTTTGCAAGAGCGGGGAGGAGAAGCGGATGGTGGCTTGCGAGGTGGAGGGTGTGTCAGCATTGGACGGCCAGGGGGCGTTTTGCCAGCTACTGGGCTGGCGCGCTTCGCTGCGTGCGATGAAGGCGACGAGGCGTCCGCCGAGGACACGGCAGCGGTTGTCGGTCTTGTCGCTGATGTCGCGGGCGTCGCCGTTCTCGAGACCGAGCAGACGTGCCGGGCCTTGTGTCATGCAGGTGATCTCGTTGTCGGCCAGCGGCACGAGACGGCCTTCTTCATCAACGACTTCAACCGTGACTTGAATGACATCGTCGGCAGCGGCGAGGATGCTCTTGTCCGCCGTAGCGCGCAGGGCGAAGGGGCGACCGCAGGTGACGACGGAGGCTGTGGCGCCGTTGGTGGCTTCGCAGCGCAGCGTGCCGGGCCTGTAGGTGATGTCCCAATAGAGGACGCTGGTGGCTTCGTCGCGTGTCGGTTCGCCGCCAATGGCTTCATCGTTCAGGAAGAGGCGCGCGCTGGGAGCGTTCGTGTAACAAACGACACGGACGCGCTGACCTTCGTCGTAGTTCCATAGTGCTGGAGCGT
This sequence comes from uncultured Prevotellaceae bacterium, assembly GCA_947307015.1. GTDB lineage: Bacteria > Bacteroidota > Bacteroidia > Bacteroidales > Bacteroidaceae > Physcousia. The sequence continues at coordinate 11,242 of CAMZHV010000027.1, forward strand.
AGGTGGAGATGAACTGACGGTTGTCGCGACCACGGCGACCGTTGCCTCGGTTCATCATTGCGTAAGTGCCTATATAACAGACAGGATGCTCAGCCCATAGCGAGGCGCGATAGTGGCCATTTGGCTTGATGTTTCCTGCCAGGTCGAGCAGTCCTGCTGTCGAGCCGCGTGCCGGCCACGGTCCGCTCTCGCCCAGGTAGTCGATGCCCGTCCATAGGAACTGCCCGAAGATGTGCTCATTGTCGCGCACGGCGAGCCACGCGGGTAGGTCGTGACGGTTCTCGGAACCATAGATGACGCGCTTGGGGTAGCGCTGATGATCCTCAGTGTAGCGACTTTCGGTGTAGTTATAGCCCACCACATCCACAGCTTCAGGATAGGCGGTCTGGTTGCTCATGACAACACCTGCGAGGGCACCCGTGACGGCGCGCGAGTCATCATTGTCGCGGACAATCTTAGCCAGGCGTTGTGCGATAAGGCCAATACGTTCTGCATTAGGCTGTTCGGGCTTGTAGCCGCCGTAGGCAGGCTGTGTGAAGTCAACGCCATTGCCGTCGAGAACGGGATGCGAATAGGGATCGTTGGGATAGTCTACCTCATTGCCGATGCTCCAGAGGAAGATGCTGGGGTGGCAGCGGTCGCGGCGCACCATATCGGCCACATCGCGGTCAATCCACTCCTCGAAATAGTCATACGTGCCCTCGAAGCCGGGCTTGCCTTGGTTCCAGCCCTTGAGCCACTTGCGTTTGGGGAACTCCCATTCGTCGCTGGCCTCGTCCATGACAAGCAGTCCGAGCGAGTCGCAGAGGCTGTAGAGGGCAGGGGCATGAGGATTATGGCTCATGCGTATAGCGTTGACACCGAGTGCTTTGAGATTCAACAGTCGTTTACGCCAGACGGCAGGCGGCACGGCTGTACCGAGTGTGCCTGCATCGTCGTGAATGCATACGCCCTTGACCTTCATCCACTGACCGTTCAGGGCAAAGCCGTGATCAGGCGAGAAGGTGAAGGTGCGCAGACCCATTGGCACTTCGGAGCGATCAATCTCGCGGCCGTTCTCGTATAGGCGCGCGCGAATCTTATAAAGGTAGGGAGAGGAGAGGGTCCAGAGGTGGGGGGAGGGGAGAGAAAGGGAGAAGGGGACTCTCCCCCCGCCCTCAGCCTCTCCCCCGCCCCCTCTCCCGTGGGAGAGGGGAGCCTTAGGGAGGGGGCGATTACTTTTGCTACTGGCAACAATCTTTCCTTCTGAATCCAAGATCTCAATGCTATAGGTATATGCTCCCTCCCTAAGGCTCCCCTCTTCCACAGGAGAGGGGGCGGGGGAGAGGCTGGGGGCGGGGGAGAGGGTGAGGCCTATTTCAACCACCGCCTTCTTTTCCGTTAAGCTCTTCACTTTCCACGTCGTGCCCCAGAGGGCGAAGTGGACGGGGGCGGCGGAGATGAGGTAGACGGGACGATAGATGCCGGAGCCTGTGTACCAGCGCGAGTCGTTCTGCCGCGAGTGATCGACGCGCACGGCTAAGACGTTATCTTCGCCAGCACGGAGGTGGGGTGTGAGTTCGTAGAGGAAGGAGGCGAAGCCGCTGGGGCGGTAGCCGAGGCGCTGGCCGTTGATGTAAACGGTGGAACGGTTGTACACGCCTTCGAAATAGATGTACAGGCGGCGACCATCGGCCAGCTCGTCGGCGCTGACATTCAGGTGGCGACGGTACCAGGCTATGCCTCCGGGCAGGTAGCCTTGGCACGAGCCGCAGTCGGGGGACATGGGTTGACGCACACTCCAATCGTGAGGAATGCTGACGCGCTGCCAGCGACTGTCGTCGAAGGTGGGTGTGATGGCTGCAGAGTCATCAGCGAGCTGGAAGCGCCAGCCGTCATTGAGGGGGCGGGCATCGCCGAAACCTGTGGGGGAGGGGATAGGTGTTTGGGCTGCGGCGGTGACGCAGCTTACGGAGAAGAGGAGGGCGGCAAAAAGGCGAAAGTGTTTCATTGTGTGCGGGGGATTTGTGTTTGCGATTGGGGGGATAGAAGCTATAGAGTCTATAGAGGCAATAGATGCAATAGAATCAATAGAAGCTATAGAGTCTATAGATAGATACGATAGAGACTATAGCTTCTATAAAAGCTACAGCGCTGCGAGGTAGCGCTCAGCTTCGATGGCGGCTTTGGCTCCTGAGCCTGCGGCGACAACACCTTGGCGGTAGTGTGGGTCGGCCACATCACCTGCGGCGAAGACACCGGGGATGCCAGTGCGGGGTGAGTCGCCTTCGGTGAGGATATAGCCTGTCTCGTCAGTCTTCACCCATGGAAGGAAAATGTCGCTGTTGGGTTTGTGGCCGATGGCGAGGAAAAAGCCGTCGATGGGCAGGTCGTAGCGACGTTCGTCGGCTTCGCCCTTGCGGAAAACGACATGGGCGCCTTCAACGCCGTTGTCGCCGTAGAGGCCGACGGTGTTGTGCTCAAAGAGCACCTCAATCTTCGGGTTGTTCAACACACGTTCCTGCATAATCTGGGTGGCACGAAGATAGGGCTTGCGTACGATGAGGTAGACTTTTGAGGCAAGTCCTGCGAGGTAGGACGCTTCTTCGCAGGCCGTATCACCGCCGCCGACGACTGCCACTGTTTTCTTGCGGTAGAAAAAGCCGTCGCAGGTGGCACAGGCAGAGACACCCTGGCCACGATAGGTCTCTTCGTCAGCGAGGCCGAGGTATTTGGCAGAGGCACCCGTGCAGATGATGAGGCTATCACAAGTCACTTCGCTTTCATCGTCGAACCAGACGTGGTAGGGCGCTGCGGAGAGGTCTGTTTTGACAGCCGATGCGGAGCGTATTTCGCAGCCGAAGCGCTCGGCCTGGCTGCGCATGTTGTCCATGAGCTCGTTGGCATCTATGCCTTCGGGGAAGCCGGGGAAGTTCTCCACTTCGGTGGTCGTGGTGAGTTGGCCACCGGGCTGGAGGCCTTCGTAGAGAATGGGTGTGAGGCCGGAACGACCTGCATAGATGGCAGCCGTGTAGCCTGCAGGGCCGCTACCGAGGATAAGCAGTTTGATATGCTCCATGATTTAATTGGACAAATAGACGATTTGACAATTTACAATTAGACAATCCTTCGTATTGGACAATTTACAATTTTACGATTAACTATCTCAAATCGATGATTTCCACATCAGGATAGTCTTTGGCGGGGAAAATAAATGTAGAGGGGGGGAGGGAGAGACCGTTTTGGAAGGAGAGTACGGCGAGGCGCATCCAGTTGCCGTCCTTCTTGGCGCGGAAACATAGTGGGTCGTACGTCGCTTTGTCCACATCGACGACGATGTCCGTGAACGCAGCCTTCTTGTTTTTGGCTTTGAGGTACACGACATACGTGGCTTTTCCGCGCAATGTAGACTCAGCGAGCGTGAAGCGATAGCCTTTCTTGTAGATGCTTACGAGCGTCGCGGGGTTGATGGCGGCCTGTTCCTCCTCGGTGGGTACTGTCACGTTGACTTCATCGCTGCCTGTCATCATGGTCCATTCTGTGATGCCGTTATACCATGATGTCATCTCGTCGGTGGTCATCTTGAACTTGCTCCCGCTGAGGAACAATGTGCCCTTGGATTCGCCTTGTGGTGTGGAACCATTGAACTGAGTGGCTTTGAACTGTGCCTTGACATCACCGGATTGCGTCATACGAGCCGCTGTGCGGTCGAGTACGGTGCGCGCACTCTGTGCCGTAGCCGTGGTGACTGTAACAGCACAGAGGCAGAGGGTCATAAGAAGATGACGTATGTTCATTTCTTGAAGAAATTAAAGAAGAAGAAAACTGCGGCGTACTCTTTTTTCACACCCTTGGCATAGCCAATGCAGGCATTGGAACCGTTGCGCACAGTACCGTCGCTGTCGATTCTGCCGATGGTGGAGTTGCTGCCGTTACGTACGGTGCCGTTGCTTTCCACTCTGCCGATAGTGGAATTGCTGCCGTTGCGGATCGTGCCATTGCTCTCTAACCTGCCGATGAGGGCATTGCTGCTGTTGCGGATATCTCCGTTGCTGCATATCTTGCCGATGGTGGAGTTGCTGGAGTTGCGGACTGTGCCGTCGGAATCAATCCTGCCAATGCAGGAATTGCTGCTGTTGCGAAGATCCTGTGCAAAGCTCAATGGAGCTAAAGCAAACAGCGCAATAATAATGGATAATAATTTAATCTTCATAGATGTAATATTTGTTAGTTAAAGTTACTTGCTAAGGCTGAAACCTACTTTCATACCGTCGTAGTTCTCACCGAATACGCTGGCCACAGTGCCGAGGGTGCTGTTCTTGCCGAGGAGTTGACCGACGCCATTGAAGACGGTGAGGAGCTTGTCGGCATCGTAGAGCAAGCAGAGGTTGGTGCCGTCGAGACCTACTGTACACTTCTGGTTCAGGATGCCTAATGAGCCGTTGAGATTCAAGATTTTGTTCGTGCGGTCGTAGCTGTAGGTGCCAGACGAGATGGTGCGTCCCTTGGTCGAGATGGTGAATGTCTTGTCAGAGTTAAAGGTGTAGGTCGTGGCACCTTTGGTGATGCCGACCTTTGAGAGGTACTTGTCAAGCTTCTTCTCGATGGACTGTGCTACGACAGCACCACCGGCTTTGGTGAGGAGGTTCTCGCTCTCGAAACGCACCTGGGGCTCCTGATAGGTCCATGTGCCGACGAAACTTTGTTCGGTGAGCGTGTTGGAGAGCAGGCCACCGAGGAGGTTCTCGAGAATGGCTGCGCCAGCGGAAACGATGTCTGTGCCTGCACTTGAACCTGTTGTTCCTGTCGTAGTTCCTGTGCCGAGGGTGGTACAACCGCTGAGGGTAAGGATGGTGGCGAAGATAGTTGCCTTGATACTGATTTTCATCATATTATATGATTCTTAGTCTTGTTGTGTTTTGAGAAGTTTCATGAAGTTAGAGGGGTAGGGCGTTTCGAAGTTCATCACCTCGCCTGTACGGGGATGGTAGAAGTCTAAACGATAAGCGTGGAGGCAGAGGCGTCCGATGGGGTCGCGACCATTGCCATATTTCTGGTCGCCGAGCACGGGATGGCCAATGTCCTGCATGTGAACACGAATCTGATTCTTGCGGCCTGTCTCTAATTTGAGTTCCACCAGCGAACAGCTCGGTGTCTTTTGGAGCGTATGGTAATGTGTGACGGCGTACTTCCCGCCACCTGGGTCGGTGTCTGAGGAGTAGGTGATGTATGCTTTGTTGTCCTTGAGCCACGACTCGATGGTGCCACCCTCATGCTCCATCTCACCGCTGACGACGGCGATGTAGCGACGGTCGAAGACAATGTCATGCCAATTGTCCTCGAGGATCTTGGCAATCTCAATGCTCTTGGCGTACATCATGAGACCGCTGGTCTCTCGGTCAAGGCGGTGGACCGTGTGAGCCGTACACTTGAAATGACGCTTTGCGAAATACTCGTCAAGGACCTGTTTTACAGAATATTGTTTTGCTGTAGCCGGCATAGAAAGGATGCCCGGTGCTTTCTCAATGACGATGAGGTCTTTGTCCTCGTAGACAATCTTCACATAGCTGTTGAGGAGTTGGGTAGAGCCCTTGTGCTTGCTCACCCGCACGACCTGTCCTGGGCGCAGCGGCTCATCGTAGCGCGTGGTGTTACGGCGGTTGACGGTGACACCGTGGCCTGCAAGGATGTCCTTTGCCCGGTTGCGTGAGAGGCTCATTGACTGAATGAGGAACTCTAAAAGTGTTGTCTCCTCGCGTACGATGAGCTCATTATATTTCGATGCGGCATATTCTGCACCAGTCTTATTCTTCATAAGTATAATTATTCATGATGATAGGGTTCGCCGCGCAGAATGGTATGTGCACGGTAGAGTTGTTCGACGAAGAGCAGTCGGATGAGCTGGTGAGAGAAGGTCATCTGCGATAGTGAGATCTCTTCCTTGGCCAGCGCATGAATGGAAGCGTCAAAGCCGTAGGGGCCTCCGACCACGAAAATGATGCGTCGAGCGCCCGTGTTCATGCGTTTCTGTAGCCAAGACGCGAAGTCCACGGAGCGCCGCTCCATGCCGTGTTCGTCGAGGAGCACGAGATAGTCATCGGCATGTAGCTGCTTCTTGATCATTTCGGCCTCCATCGTCTTCTGCTGGTCAGGCGTCAGCGCCTTCGTGGATTTCAGTTCGGGGATGACCTCTATGGCAAAGGGCGCGTAGTGACTCAGACGACTGGCATAGTCGTCGATGAGGACTTGCACGTGGCGGTCTGTGGTCTTGCCGATGACGAGGAGGATGAGTTTCAACTAATTAATAAAATTTTTGCAAGCTCCGCTTGTTTTTGAAGTTAGCGAAGTTAAGGAAGTTCTTCAAGTATGAAGCGACCAGAGGTCGAGCGATGTGGCCTTGGCCACAGAAGTTAGAGACAATAGTTCTGTATGCAGATTTCTTGCAAGTAGCATAGGTGTCGTCGTTAACTTCTTTAACTTCCATTTCATGTGAAACTTGGATAATGAATAATGGGGTCACTTTTCATTTAACAGCTTCGCTGCTGTCTCGTCGCCGAGTTCAGCAGCGCGTTGGAGTGCTTCCTTGGCTTCCTTTTCCTTACCTTGCTGTCGGAGTGTGACGCCGAGGATGCGGTAGGCGTCAGCAAATTCATCGTCAAGTGCTATGGCAGCATGGGCTGCTGCGGCAGCTTCCTCGAATTGGCTGAAGCGGTAGTTGACGGCGGCGAGTTCGGCCTGGAAGAGCGGTTCTTCGGGCTGCATCTTGACGGCTCGTTCGATATCGCTGAGTGCCTGCGGGTACATCCGGCAGCGCATCTCTGCTTGTTCGCGCTGGTAGTAGAAGTTGGCGTTGAGACTATTGGACATGAGGTGCTCGTAGTCGTTGAGATCGACGACGGCCTCGCGGTATTTATTCATCGACAGCAGCGTCTGAGCTCGCATGAGAAGTGCGGGGGCTGCGTCGGCGACATAAGGCTTGGTGTAGCAGGCCACAGCACTGTCCTGAAGGGCGAGTACGGCAGCGGTATCACCCAGCATCTGCTGGCACTGAGCGGCGTAGAGATAGTTGCTAGAAGCCCGCAGGTTGGACTTGTTGACGTCGAGGAACAGCTGGCAGGCGTCGGCATAGCGCTTCTGGCCGTAGAGGATATGTGCCTTCAATGTCTTGTAGACGGCTTCGGGCGACTGGGCGTATGCCGCATCGATGTCTTCGACAGCGCGGTCGAGCGTCCAGCCTTCGGGCAGCTCGCCGCCAGCTTGCACCTTGGCAAAAATGGAACGGGCACGCGAGTAGAGAATTTCATCCTTCTTCTCTACGGACTTCAGACCAGCTTCCCAAGTCTCCTCGGCAGCGCTGAGATCACCTTTGGCTGCGAGCATCTCTGCCTTCATCGTGTAACCGTTTTCCTGCTTAGGGAAGGTGGTGATAAAGTCATCGACATAAGCCAGATAGGTGGCTGTGTCGCGCGTTCCAATTAAATAGATGAAGCTGTTGGCCTGCTCGGCATCCGCGGGTAGTTCCTTGCGAATGAGAATTTCTCGGTAGTCATCTTGTGTGGCTGACATGGCCGTGGTCGTTAGGCTGCGGGCGTAGTCGGCAGAAATGGCGAAGCACTTGCCTTTGTCCTCGCCGGCTGCAAGTTGCAGCAGGCCGACGACCTCGCCGTCATCGTTCATCACGGGGCATGACATCGCTTTCTCCGTCACCTCTACAGGCAGCGTGTAGTAGGCGAAACGCTCATTGAAAGTTTCTGCTTTTTCAATCTTCGTGATAGTGGGTACGTTCGCCTTGCTGGAGAGGTAAGGCATGATGTATGCCGGAAAACCTTTCGCGCTGTTAATGGTCGCCACAGTCAATGGTGTTGATTTCTTGATGTCGATGCGTAGTTTAACCACATCGTAGAGGGCGCTGGCTCCGGCAATACATCGCACAGCCCATTCTTTGCCGTCCTCGTCGATGGCCACGGCTCGTGCGGCACCTTTAAAAGAGGAATAATCTGAGAGCGCTGTGCCGTTGGTGTCGATGAAGAAACCGTTGGTGGAGACGAGGATATTACCGTCGGCACCATAGGTGACGATATTCAACTGTGCCTTGCGGGCTTTCTTGAACCATTTCGTCGACTGTGCATCTGTGGCAGTGGCTAAGAGCAATAAGCCGCAGAGCGCGAAGAAATAATGTATGATATGGAATTTCATTCTTTTGGATTATAGCTTGGTTGGGGTTTGGAGCAAGGCACGGGCGTTCTGTATGGCAGCTTCGGTGAGGGCTGCACCGCTGAGCATGTGTGCCAGCTCATTGACGCGTTGCTCCGTGTCGAGTTCTTCGATATGACTTGTCGTGCCTTCTGCATCATCCTGTTTGTACACGCGATAGTGATGTTGGCCGATGGCAGCGATTTGTGGCAGGTGCGTGATGGATATGACCTGACGGCCACCGTCGCCCATTTCGCGCATCATCAACGCCATGCGTTCGGCAATCTGCCCGCTGACTCCGGTGTCAATCTCGTCGAAGATAATCGTGGGCAGCTGCACGGCGCCGCTGATCATCGCTTTCAGGGAGAGCATCACACGGGCAATCTCACCGCCAGAGGCGACATCGGCAATGCGTTGCAGGGGCGAATTCTTGTTGGCACTGAAGAGGAAGTTCACTTGATCGAGTCCATTGGCCGTCGGCTCTTTGCGCTGGCTGACTTCTACGCTGAACTGTACGTTAGGGATGCCAAGGGGAGCAAGTCGTTCACGCAGTTGACTCTCCACCTGACGTGCCGCCTGTTGGCGCTGCTTCGAGAGCTTGCGGGCGTGTGTCATGACCGTGTCGTAGGCTTGTTTCCGCTGCTGCTGCAATTGTTGCAGTTGGTCATCGCTGTTGTCTATCTGTTCCAGCTGCTCGCCATACTGACGTTCAAGATCCATGAGCGCCGCCTCGTCGCTGACATGATGTTTCTTGAGTGCTGCATAGAACGCACTTAGCCATTCATTGATTTTCTCGAGGCGGTCAGGGTCATCATCCACGCAGTCTACCTCGCTGTCCAGTTCGCTTTGAATGTCCTTCAACTCGATGATGCAACTGTCCAAACGTGCCGAGAGCTCTTCTGCCGATGGAAGCAGAGAGGCTATGCTATCTAATTGACGCTGTGCTTCGTGTAACGCAGACACGACGCCCATCGATGTCCGATCGTCGCCCTGCATGAGGTTCGAAGCCGACCAAAGTGCCGAATGGATGTCCTCGGCATGTTCGAGTAGTTGCGCCTCCTGTTCCAACTCCTCCTGACGTCCTTCTTCCAAATCAAGTTCTTGGAGTTGCTGTAGCTGGAAACGAATGAAATCCTCGTCGTCGTGGATGCGGGCAATCTGCTGCTCGGCCTCCTTCAATTGGCGGCATACCTGTTGGTAGTTGTCGAACGCTTTGGCGTAAGCAGTACGTTCGCTGTCATTGTGTGCGATGATGTCAAGTACAGAGAGCTGGAAATCTTCGTTGGCCAACAGGAGGTTCTGGTGCTGGGAATGAATATCAATGAGCTGGTCGCCCAGTTCGCGCAGCTGCGACACCTGTGCCGGTGTGTCGTTGATGAAGGCACGGCTCTTACCCGTGGCGGTGAGCTCGCGGCGGATGATGCAGGCATGGCCGTCGAAATCGAGTTCATGGCGCTCGAAGAAGGGCTCCATACCGTAGCCTGTGAGGTCGAACTCTGCTTCGATGACGCAGCGGCTGGCACCAGCCTTAATCATACGCGTCTCAGCACGTTGTCCGAGGAGTAGTCCGATGGCGCCCAAGAGGATGCTCTTGCCGGCACCCGTCTCTCCCGTGATGACCGAGAAGCCGCTATGGAAACGGATGTCCAAGGCAGCGATGAGGGCGTAGTTCTGTATGGAAAGGGAACGTATCACTGTTTGAGTTTCTCCCAATAATTGTTCTGTGAGGGATTGAGGCGGAAAAGGATATCATAGATAACTTCACGCTCCTGTGACGTTCCTTTGCCGTTAAAAATGCTGACGAGTTCGTCGCGCTTGAAGTCCGTGAAGATCTGCGGCAGCTGGCTCAGCGACTTGTCTTCGTGCGATTCCTTGAGTAGTGTCATGGCTTCAGAGATGGCCGCACGCGCCGAGTCGGTGTTTTCAGCCATGTGGTCGAGGCCGTTGCGATAGTAGATGTATTGCATCTGACGGAACTTCTCCATGGAACCGTCTAGGTAGTCGTTGACGATAGCATAGCGATTCTTCGTGTCGTCAAAAGCTTTCCAGCCTTTATAGCCTAAACTCTCAGCGTTGTTGCAGACGTCCTGAGCCATGCGCAGCACCTCGGTACCGCCCATAGGCGCCATGGTGTCGAGGTCGAGACCGATGATCATGTAAGCCCAGTAAGCTATGACCGCCGTGAGGTTGTTGTCCACCTGTTCTGGTCGCCACTCCAGCTGGTCGAATTCCTGAAAAATGAAGTCGAAGTCTTTGTCGTTGATATTCCACACTGTCGTCGTGTAGGCCGAGTTGTACACGGGTCGTATGCTGGCTACGAGGAGGCTGCCTTTGAACGAATTATCGGTTTCGCTGTACGTGTCGATGGTGATGTTGAACGTGCATTGGATGCGTTCGACCTCGCGAAACGTGAGGTTTGTCCACGCATGTTCGTTGAGTAATTGCGTCAGCGATCGTTCCAACGCATCGAAGACACCTGACTTGGTGTTCGACACCTGTTCGCGGTTAATGATGACCTTGGCGTTCAACTCTTGTGCCGCCGCTGCCAAAGGTAGCAAAGCAGTTGTCAATAGTATGATAATAAGGCGCTTCATCATTCGTTATTCATCATTTTTTCTAATTGGTCGATGATATCGCGTGCCACCTCCCGCTTGCTTTTGAGCGGGTAGGGGATTGCCTCGTCGCGAGTGATAATTGTCACCTTGTTCGTGTCATGACGAAAACCAGCGCCCTCGTCGTTCAGCGAGTTGAGGACAATGAAATCAAAGTTCTTGCGGGCAAGTTTCTCACGGGCATGGGCCTCCTCGTCGTTGGTTTCTAAGGCAAAACCCACGAGACGTTGTCCATCGCGTTTCATCTGTCCGAGACCAGCGGCAATATCACGTGTAGGCTTCAGACGCAGCACGAGGTCGTCGCCTTCGCGTTTGATCTTTGTTTCGGCCACGCTGTCTGGCGTAAAATCGGCCACTGCGGCGCAGAGGATGGCAGCGTCGGCGGTCGGGAAAAGACTGCTGGATGCCTCCCACATCTGTTGGGCGCTCTCGACGGGCGTCACCGTGATGCCTGCAACGGCTGTCGTGCATGACACGGGACCACTGATAAGCTGGACGTCTGCACCTCGGCGAGCACACTCCTCGGCAAGGGCATAGCCCATCTTGCCGCTGGAGTAGTTGCCGATGAAGCGGACAGGATCGATGCGTTCGTAGGTGGGCCCAGCTGTGATAAGCACGCGGCGGCCACGGAGGGAGCTTTGTGCGTTGAGGGCAGCAAGGACGACTTCGGCGATACGCTCCGGTTCCTCCATGCGCCCCTTGCCGATGAGGTGGCTGGCAAGCTCTCCGGCAGCGGGCTCGATGACGGTGACGCCGCGCTGACGCAGCAACGCGAGGTTGTCTTGCGTTGAAGCATGAGCCCACATGTCAAGATCCATAGCTGGCGCGATGAACACGGGTGCCTTCATCGACAAATAGGTCGTGATGAGCATATTGTCGGCTATGCCGTGTGCCATTTTGCCAATCGTCGAGGCCGTGGCGGGAGCGATTACCATGGCGTCTGCCCAGAGGCCGAGGCTGACATGACTGTGCCACGTGCCGTCACGCTGTGCGAAGAAATCGCTGATGACTGGCTTCGACGTTAGTGCCGACAGCGTGACGGGCGTGATGAACTCCTTGCCGGCGGGCGTGATGACAACTTGCACCTCATGTCCCTGCTTGACGAACTGGCGGATGAGCGTACATGCCTTGTAAGCCGCGATGCTTCCTGTGATACCTAAGACGATGTTCATTGTTTTGTATTCTTGCTCTTCAGCGCGATTTCCGTCAGCACCTGCTTGGTATTGAGCGTGAACTCGCCCTGCATGATCCAGCTGTAATAGCCCGGGTCGCGTCCGAGCACGGCAACAACAGGCTGTCCTTTGTACTTGCCGAAGTTGAACGTCTCAACCCCGTTTGCATCATAGACGATTCGTCCGGCGTAGTCCACATTGCGGTTCGCCCTCGAATAAGTGGCAAGGAAGTCCACATCGTTCTGAAGGTCATCAGGGTAGTGGTCGAGCTGCGCGCACAGTACTTCGTAGGTGGCTCGTGTGTCGGCCAGCGCGGTGTGGGCGTCGGTGAGGTCTTTTTGGCAGTAGAACTTATAGGCAGCGATGAGCGTGCGGCGTTCGAGCTTGCGGTAGATGTTCGACACGTCGATGCTGCGGCAGGCCTTGAGGTCTGCCTTGACGCCTGCACGCAGCAGTTCCTCGGCGAGGAGTGGGATGTCGAAGTTGTTGGAATTGAAGCCTCCGAGGTCACAGCCTTCGAGGAAAGCTGCAATATCCTTAGCCACGTCGGCGAAACGCGGGCTGTCGGCGACATCGCTATCGTAGATTCCATTGATTTTCGAGGCTTCTTCAGGGATGTGAATGCCTGGATTGATGCGCATCGTCTTGGCTTCCTCGTTGCCGTTGGGGAACACCTTGAGAAGGCAGATTTCCACGATGCGATCTTTGACGATGTCTACGCCTGTTGTCTCGAGGTCAAAGAATACGATGGGTCTTTCTAAGTTGAGCTTCATCTCACATTCAGTCGTTTAACATCATGGGCATCAACAACATCAGAATCTCTTCACCTTCCTTCTGCTCAGCAGGCTTGATGATACCGGCGCGTCCGGGGTCTGCCAGCTCCACGACAATCTCATTGCTATCCAGATTGCCTAAGATGTCGAGCAGCAGGGTTCCCTTGAAACCGATATTGATGGACGGCGAGTCATATTCGCAAATCAGACGCTCCTCAGCGCTGGTGCTGAAGTCCACATCCTGACCGCTCACGGTGAGCAAGTTTTTCTTGAAGGCCAGCTTGATCTGTGCGCTGCTCTGGCTGCTGAACACGAGCACGCGTTTCAGCGTCGAGACAAGGGCTGCACGGTCGATGGTGGCCTTGAAGGGATTGTTCTGCGGGATAACGCTGTTGTAGTTGGGGTAGCGACCATCAATGAGACGGCAGGTGAGCGTGAACTCACTGGTTGTGATGACAGCCATCTTGTCGCTGAACTCCAGCGTGGCCATGGCATCACCCTTCTGAAGCAAGGCCTTGAGGATATTGGCCGGCTTCTTGGGCAGAATAAAGCCCGTCTGTGTCTCGCATTTGATGCTGAAATCCTTGTTGCGCACCAGCTTACGACCGTCGGTACCGACGAAGATCAGGCACTCGGGGGTGAAGTCGAAGAAGACACCGGTCATGACGGGACGAATCTCGTCGTCGGCAGTGGCAAAGAGGCTGTGTGTGATGCCTGAGAGCAGGGCACTCTGACGAATCTCGAAGCGCTGAGCCTCACCGTCCATCTGATGAGGTGTGGGATATTCGTCGGCGTGTTCACCAACGATATTGAACTTACCATTCTGATATTCACCGCGAATCTCCATGGTGTCCAAGTTCACGTCGAGGGTGATGGGCTGGTCGGAGATTTCCTTCAAGGAATCCTGTATGGTCTTGGCCTTGATGCAGAAACGGGCATCTTGGTCGGCATCGTTCAACTCAACGGTGGTGACGAGTGTCGACTCGCTGTCGGATGCCGTGATGGACATCGTCTTGCCCACGATCTCGAAGAGGTAGCAGTCCAGGATGGGCAGTGAGTTCTTGCTGTTGAGCACGCGGTTGATGGAAGTGAGGCGGCTGAAAAGAGCCGCACTGGAGACTTTGATTTTCATGTCTTATGTGTTATTTTAGTTGATTTGACGTGTCGTCAGAGGTGGTAAATGTGCTTAAAACCGAGCAAAGATAGCCATTTTCGTGCAGGCGTGCAAAAAAAACGCCTTAAAATTAGCTAAAGTGCCAAGAAAGGCCTATATTTGCAACGCAAAAGCCTCTGATAGGCCTTTCTGCATCCCTAAATAGTGCATAAATTCACCTTATTAAAATATAAAAAGAAATGGAAATCTCAGGTAAGATTATTCTCGTGCTCCCTGAACGTGGCGGTGTATCGCAGCGCTCGGGCGCAGAATGGAAAGTTGCATCGTATGTCCTTGAGACCTTGGAGCAGTATCCCAAGAAGTGCTGTTTTGAAATCTTCGGTAGCGACCGCATTGCGCAGTTCAACGTCCAGGTTGGTCAGATGGTCACCGTGAGCCTCGACATCGACGCTCATGAGTACAATGGTCGTTGGTACAACCAGATTCGTGCATGGAAAGTTGCTCCCTACGACCCCAACGCCGTGGCTACGCCTGCTGCCGACCCCGCCGCAGCCATCACACAGCCCGTTGCCGATGCACCCTTCCCGCCCGCACAGTCCGAGGCAGCTCCCGCTCCCGCAGCTCCTGCAGCACCAGCCTTCGACGGCGAGAGCACCGACGACCTGCCCTTCTGAGCACGTCACATCAACACACAAAACCTCGAGCCCTCCGATTGCTTCATACGGCAGTCGGAGGGCTCGAAACATTGATGGGGCGTTCTAAACATTTGGCGCAGTCTTCACGCCTTGATAATCGTGGAGAGGTCGATGGTGTAGCCATCGTTAGCCGTAGCTCTGGCCTCGTGTTCGTTGCGGCTGTAGTGGACGTGGAGGTTGGAGGGCATGGGCTCGCAGGCTGCTGCAAGTGCTACGTCGTCATGGTCGAAGGCGTAGGAGTGGACTTGCACTTCAGGATGCACGAGGGCGAAGAGGAGCGAGAACTGTCCGCGTCCGGCACTGATGACATTCACCCTTGCCTTATCTTTTGCCTTGTCCTTAGCCTTATCCTTGGCTTTCGTGAATGGGTCTATCCACTGGCTGAAGTCGTCGTAGCGTTTCAGCAGCCGTCGTGTCTCACGTTCCACCTCGATGCCTTTATACATATATTTATATATGACATACTCGTGGAAGTAGTGGGTCGTCTCGATCTCGCGGCACATTTGGCGGAAGTGGTCTTGATAGATATGTCGGAAGGTGTTGGTGATGACGCGCTCGCTGTCGCCGTAATGGTCTAATTCCAAGGATGTAACGCGCCGTCCAACTTCTACGTCAATGCGTCCGCGTGGTGGGAAGGCGCTGCCACGGGTCATGATGTGCGCCGTGCCGTGCAGGAAGATAGGTTGGATGTCGGCCTTGAGCTCGCGGGCCAGGTTGAAGGCTCCTTTATGGAAACGGGAGATGTGGTCGCCGTAGGTGCGCAGTCCTTCGGGGAAGATGCAGACGCTGTAGCCCTTGGACAAAGCCGTGGAGACTTGCGCCTTCAATTGGTCGTAGGGTTGGCTCACGGTGAGATAGCCTGCCAAGCGGAAGAAATGATGGACGATGGGATTGCTATAGACCCGTTTACCGATGACGATGACAATGCGCGGGTCGAGGGAAAGGATGTAGATGGGATCGAGCAGCGACTGATGGTTGCAGAGCATGATACTAGGCCGCGAGAAGTCGGCATTCTCCTGACCGTGGATATAGGCAGGGACACCCCAGATATGGGTGATGTCGGCATACATAGAACGCTGGATGATGCGGTGCATCCAGAGTTCGCGCTGCTGCTTGCGCCAACCGCCAGGAGCGGCGATGAGTCCGCAAATGGTTCCGTAGCCCACCTGGAAGAGGTAGACGCAGGCGCAGTAGGTGATGCGGATGACCTGTTCGATGGTCACAGGCACGCGGCGCGGCTTGCCGTTGGTGTAGGTGAGCCAGTGGAAGACGTAGGGGGGGAGATAGAAGGCCATCAGGACAACGGTGAACATACCGACGATCGTCACTTCTGCCAAGGAGTGCAATGCCGGATGACGGGCAATGATGAGCGAGCCCATGCCGATGAACATGATGAGGGCAGAGATGACGATGCTGTTCTTGAACGACGGCAGCAGTTTCTTCTTGTACGCATACTCGTTGATGAGTCCTTCGGTCATAAAAATGGTGTAGTCGTCGCCCTGACCGAAGATGAAGGTGGCGAG
The DNA here is from genome assembly GCA_947307015.1 of uncultured Prevotellaceae bacterium. GTDB lineage: Bacteria > Bacteroidota > Bacteroidia > Bacteroidales > Bacteroidaceae > Physcousia. The sequence continues at coordinate 27,303 of CAMZHV010000027.1, forward strand.
GATGACGTTAACAATATTGAACTGTATGCCGAAAACTCGCATGATGCCGAGAATCCATATCCAGCCTACGGCCATAGGAAGGAAGGCTAAGAGGCTGAGCTCCAGCCTGCCGAAAGAGAGCCACAGGAAGAGAAAGACGATGAATCCGCAAGCAAAACCGATATAGTTGAAATCAGCGGAGAGCGATTCAGCGACGGCGCTGTTCATGCCCGTGAAGTCGAAGGCATAGCCGTGGCTGCCGAGCGCATTGTTGAGCGATTCTTCGAGCTCATGACGCGACGACGAGGGACTGACGACGTCAACAACGGCACACGTACCTGTACTGGTGCTGAAGGAGTTGCTGAGGAGCACGGAGCGTACGGGCTCAAAGTAATCAAAGGGTTGGGGCGTGTAAGTGGCGTTGACGATCTCCGCAAAGCCGTGGAAGGCGTTGGCGCTGAAACCGTACTGCGGTGCCTTGGCGGCGAGCAGGGCGAGCACTTCATCACGGTGGGCTGTCCAGAACGTGTTCCAACGCTCAATCCTCCGTTGCTGTTCGTCGGTGGAACAGATGAAGGTGGTGACGTCGGAGTAGCCGTTGATGGCGTGGGCACGCTGCAAGCTGTCGAGGTGAGGGGTAATGCGGGTGCGCTGACTGAGGGCGCTCTCCCAAGTGTCGCCTTCAGTGACGACGTAGACGTTGGCCGTGTCGTTAATGCCCGCCGAAGCATGTAGACCGCCCAAGAGTTCCTTCTGCTCTGCAGTCATATAGTTGATATGCTGCATATTGGTGTCGAAGGAGGTGTCGAGACTGAAATAGCCGAAGACTAAAGTGAGTACCACGACGAGAGCGGGGATGACACCCTTGGGCAACTTGACCGGCGACTTGAATGCAAGGAGTTTGCCGAAGAGCAAGCGCTCTTCGGTGTGCGTCGTCTTGGCCTTGACAAGATGGGGCAGGAAGAGCAGCACAAAAAGGATGGTGCCGACGAGCATGAAGGCGGCAAACAGACCCAAGTCGCGCAAAGCTGGGGCGTTGAGCGGTATCAAGCTGGCGAAGGCGCCTACGGTGGTGATATTGCCGATGAGCAGCGGCGCCACCATATCTTTCAGCACTTCGCGCACCGTGCCGCCATGGTCGGTGTGGGCGATGAAATGGAGAGGATAATTGACAGCGATGCCGATGATGATAGAGCCAATACCAAGCACGATGAGCGAGACATCGCTACGGATGACAGCCATGAAGCCCATGGCAAACAGCCAGCCGAAGACGATGGCTAAGCCGATGAGCAGCAGATGCTTGACCTTGCGGAAGGCGAAGACTAACAGCAGCAGGATGAGCGTCACGGCGATGGAGATGGCCCATTGGCTGTCGGCCTTGATCTGTGCGGCGTTGCCGACGGCGATGACCGGCGAGCCGGTGATGCCGACCTTCACGTCGGGCACGGCCTGCATCGTCTGTTGTGCGGCGCTGTCCACGTAGCTGACAAGTTGGCTGTTTTGTGCGGATTCCATGGCGCCATAAGGCGATTTGAGCACAGCCACGGCAAAGCGCTTTCCTGGTGTGAAGAGGTAGCCGTCATCAATCTCCACGGGTAGGTCGCGCTGTCTGGCTTGCAGCCTTTCCATGGCAGGCGTGAAGAGCTCCAGCGGGTCGTAGGCGATGCTCGGCGTGAGGATGCCCGTGGCCGGCATCATCAGCATCTGCACATCGGCAGCCAGCTGGCGGTCGGCATAGTCGGGATCGGCAAGCAGACGCTCCATGCGCACATAGTCGGAGTCGGCGAGCATGACAGGGATGTTCCTGTAGATGAAGTCCGTGATGCCCAACACCTTGTCAAAGTCAACCTGTGTCATCATCTCGCTGACGTGCCTGCGTCCGTCGCCCGCCTCAATGCGTGCGGCAAAGCTGTCGACGGCAGCTGTCAGCCGTTCGGTGTCGGCCTCGCCATCCCCTTCCTTCATCTCGAACAGCGCGAAGATGCTCTGTCCGCCAGAAATGTCCTGATAAAGGGTGATGGCTTTCTGCTCGTCGCCGCTGATGGGCAGGAAGTCGTAGATATTCTCGTTGTAGGTCAGCGAGGCCATCATTGCCACGAGCACACCCATCGACGCGACAATCAGGCCGAGGCAGAGGCGACGGCGGCGCTGGAAGAAATCGTATATGCGGAGGAAGAAGGTGTTCATTGCACGGCTTCGTTGAGGTCGAGGAAGAACTGGCGTTCCAACTGACCGATTTTCTGCAAGATATCGCCCAGGTCGTCGTAGTTCTTCTGGTTATCGCTGCGCTGCTTGAAGATGCGCGCAGCCGTATAGGCAAATTCGCGCCAAAGGTCGCCAATCTCGGTGATGCGTCGCGAGAAGTCGTTGAGGACGGTCAGTCCCGTGCGCTCGGCGGCCTCCTGCAGGAAGGCACCGTAGAGGAAGCGGAAGCCGGCACCGCCCGTGCCGATCTCTTCGAGCATACGGATAATCTGTGCCAGGTTGAGCTTGGCGCGTCGCGGCCCCATCGTCTTCTCCCACGTGCGGATGCGCTGGGAAAGATAGGTGATGCCGTTGACACCCACGGGCTTGATGAAGCTCGGCTCAGAGGTCATGAACCAGCACGCTTTCTTGATACTCTTGATAATCAGCTTATTCAGGTCGGGAAGTTCTTTCGGCATACGCTTGATCCAATACATCTGACCCATGAGCGGATAGACACCGCCTTTGGGGAAGCGTGCGCGCATGAGGTCCTTGCGGGAGATGGTGACCTTCTCCACCGCGTTGGCGTCTAAAACCGTGTAGTCGCCCGTTTTCTCGTCCTTACCAGTGATGGCAATATTGTGGCCGTTGAAGTGAAAGCGGTACTCCAGCGGCATATAAGGCAGGTAGTACATCCCCACGACGCACCCTACAGGCTCATGGTCTTCGAGGAGGATCTTGTCTAAAGCGCGCATGGCGCTCTCCTGACTGAAGAAACGGCGTGTAGCGGTCTTCACGCCGAGCATTTTCATGATGCGCGTGAAAAGCACACCGGGGAAGGTGCGGAATGAGGTCACGGGCATACCGCCCATCTTGAGGAAGGGTATGTGCGTGAAGAAGATACCGTAGGCAAGGCCGAAGATCATCGGCTCCGACAGGTCTAAGCCGTGGTAGCGCAGCAGTGTGGAGATGGCGCCGTTCTCGCAGTGGGCATTGGGACGATGTTCTAAGTTGAGTTCCATGTGTTTATGCTGGAATGCTTTTCAGTTCGTCGACAGTGATGCGCAGCACGTCGGCGTATTTAGCGAGTGTCGCTTCGTCGAGCTGGGCGAAGTATTCAGGGAGGAAATGCTTGCGCACGGTGCGCTTGGGAATATCGGCGTAGTCGGCCAGCAGATCCAGGTCCATCAGGTTGCGGGCGGCGTGGTAGGCCAGCGGGCTGCTCTTGCCGGCGCGCACGTCGGCGAGGATCTCCTGACACTGCTCGTCGATGTCCTCCATGATGATGTCGAGTGCCAGGTTCTTAGGCTCCCATCCTGAGCTCATCACGCGCTGGTAGCGACCCTCGCTGTCGACGGCGTAGTCGGTGTCGCGGATCACCGTCCCCTTCATGTATTTCAGGTCTTGTGGTACGTCTTCTATCTTCATGATCTACACGGCAGTAAGCATACAATAACAATAGGAGAAGCGGGCGCTTTCGGGTACCATGACGAGGACTTTCTGCCCGCGTTGCAGTTTGCCGGAGTGCATCAGTTCCTCGATGAGCGAGAAGGCCGAGGCAGAAGCGAGATTGCCGACGCGCGGCAGGTTGACGAACCATTTGCTGTCGTCAAACTGGAAACCTCTCTTGCCACATTCTTCCTGTATCTTGTCCCAAAAGAACATCGATGAGAGATGCGGCAGGAACCAGTCGACGTCATCAGCCTTGAAGTTGTGCTTCTCGAACAGCCCCACGAGGAAGTCCACGCCGAGGGGCACAATGTTGTCGGCTAAGATGCGGGTGTCCTGCTTCAGAGCGAAGAGGGAGCGCGTAAGCCATTCGTTCTCAGGGAACAAGGACCATCCGTGCAGCTTGCCGTCGTCGCCTTTCTCACCGCCAGCGTACATACAAGTAGGCTTGGTGTTGGCGAACGAGGTTATCTCGATCCAGTCGACGCGAAGGGAAATGTCATCGGCGGCGGGCTTACCTTGCAGCAGCAGGGCGTAAGCGCCGTCGGACAGCATCCAGCGCAGGAACTCCTTCTCGAAGGCGAGCATGGGCTGATCCTTAAGCTGTGCCAAGTGCTCGGATTCTTTCTGGAAATAGGAGGCGCGCATCCACGCAGACATCCGCTCGGAAGCCGCGGCCACCGCGTTGACCGTGGGGTCGAGCTCTACGGACATACAAGCATATTTTAGCGCGTCGGCACCAGCGCAGCAGGAACCTGCAAACGAGACGACTTCGATATTGCGCTGACCGCCCAGCTCGCCGTGTACCATGACACCGTGCGAGGGCATGACCTGCTCGGGCGAAGCAGTACCGCAGGCCAGCACATCGATGTCGTCCAATCCGAGGCGCTCGTCAAACAGCCCACGGATGGCCTCGGCACACATCTCCACGCTCGTGTGTGTCACATGGCCTTCCTTGTCTAAAGCGTAATAGCGCTGCTTGATGCCATTACGAAAGAGTATCAGCGGCTTAGCGCGTGATGGCTGACCGTCGACCATGCCGAGATAGTCCTCCATCTCGTCGTTGCTCACCGCCTCATTCGGCAGGAACTTAGCAGCCTTAGTAATATATACGTTCATTGTTTATCTTTGACAATTAACATGTTAAAATCTCATTTATGCTTTCTTCACGACACCTTCACGTCAATCTGCTTGTCCCGCCCAACATGATGCAGCGGGTACGTGAGGTAGAAGAAGAGGACGCCGAAGGGCGAAACCACGAAGAGCACCGTCATCAGATAGATGTTGAACAGTTTGATGCGGCGCAGGCGGCGCGGGTCACGGAAACCGCCTTTCTTGCGGATGAACTTCGCCCAGAGGCCAAACATTCGATGCCCAACCTTCTCCACGTAGAGCACTGAGGGCTTGTAATGAATGGCTCCAGCCTCCAACAGACGGTCTTGCAGCTCGTTGAGGTTGCCCTCCGTGGCTGTTCGCTCGATGATTTCGCCGAAGCGTGTGGCATTGTAGATGTCCTTGTCGGCGATGCCGGCAGGTGGCAGCAGACGCGTCGGCTCCTTCTTGCCATAGACGAGCCAGCGGATGATGGTGATGACGCTGATGAGGTTAGGCGTCTCGTCCTGTAGCACGATATGACCCACGAAGCGGGCACCGATGTCTGCGAGGTATTCCTTGATCTTGCGGCTCGTCATCAGCCACATATTTCGGCAGGCGTTCACGAAAACCACAGGGCGACCGTTGAGGTACGACCTGACCTGCGCATCCGCGAAGAACGACTGCAAGGGCAGCGACGGCGACAGGAACCACGACTGTCCCACCACGATCACCATGTCGGCATCGGCGATGTCCGAGAAATCTATGGGTTCGATACCCGAAGGCGGCATACCGAGGCGCGTTTCGGGGAAAGTGTCGTAGAAGATATCACTGCTCCATGGGAACGGATATTTCTCCTTGGGCACGATCTCCTTAAACACGACCGTATCCATCGGTACGGATATGCGCAGAGCCACGTTATGGGCCTGACCGCTCTGTGAATAATAAAATATAGCTGTCTTCATTTTCCTCGTCCCTTTTTTATTGATTATCATACCTTAGGCTCATCTTCACACACTGCGTCCCTTCGTCCTCAATGCTCAAGCCCACCTGCACCTGTTCGCTGTCGAAGGCCACCTTCGTGAAGCGGAACGTCAGCAGCTGGTCGTTGCCGATAGGCTTCTTGAAGCGGATGTTCACGGCGGTCTTTAAGCGGAAGGCTCGCTGGAAGTATTCCTCCAGCAGCTCCGTCGCCATCTGCATGAGGCAGACGCCGGGCGTCATGGGGTTGCCTGGGAAATGGGCACGGAAGATGTAATGGTCGGGGTTCAGACGCACCTCAAAGACGAGGTCTGCATCCGTTTTTTCCGTGCCCGCGAGGTAGAAGAAATCGCCTAAGAGTTTCATTTCGTGATGTCGAATAAGTGGCTGTCTATGGCGCCGTTAGTCTTGACGTTGGTGAGTGTCACCGTCGTTGCGTCGCCCTTTTTCTCCAGCATCTTCACGCTACTCACCATCGTCAGCTCGGGATTGAACTGCACCTCGATGACCTCATAGAGTTGCTTCAGCTCCTTCTTTTTGGGGTACATCTTGGCAAAGTATGTCGAGCCCGTTTGGTAGAGCTCCAATGTGAAATCGGATGTGTTCCGCAGACCGGCCCCCGTGATGCAGCCCAGGATGATGTCCGTGATTTGGCGGAACATCTTATTGCCCTTCACGTCAATACTTTTCGTCGACTTGGCGGACTTCAACTGCACCTTGTCGTCATTGAGAATGAAGGTGTAGTCGTAGGGCGCTAAGTACTGCCAGCGCAGCTTCGACGGACGTTGGAAATACATCTTGCCGTGGGACTTCATATCCGTGCTCAGTAGCTCCATAGTCTTCGTCTGCGTGAACTCGCATTGCATACTAGCCATCTCCGAAGCCGCCTTGTCGATGCGTTCCAGGATCTGCTTCTGCTGCTCCGCAGTCAACTGCGTCTGAGCTACCGTCGTGAGCGGCAGGGAAATGAAAAGCGAAAGCATGAAAAACGCAATATAACGCTCGCTCTTCGCTATTCCCTTCCACACCCTTTCCATCATTTTTGTGTTGTTGTATCCTATTCTATTCATAATGTATCTTATTCTTTCCAAATGTAATATAACCCTTTCGTTGTCATTTTGTCCCATTTTTTGGACAATTGAAGTTTCTCTTTCCGCCCCCTTCAGAGGACTATAGTGGCTTGCCATTTGCCCCCTTGGGGGCTACAGGGGGCTTTACCTCGCTATCATCACACATCCCGTCAGGATGAGCAGCACGCCGACCCAGCGGATAAGCGGAATCTGTTCGTGGAAGAAGAACATGGCTGCAAACATACCCATCACGTAGCTCAGGCTCACCATAGGATAAGCCATGCTGAACGGGAAGGTCTTGATGATGTACATCCACAACACCGAACCCACAGCAAAGCAGATGCCGCAACAAGCGAACTGCCAATTCGTGAAGAGGCGACCGAAGTAGCGCCACGTGAACGAGAAGTCGCCCACCTCCGTCAGACCAATTTTCATCAGCACCTGACCACCCGTGAGCAGCAGGCTCTGTATAATGGATATCGGTAGTAGCCGTCCTAACATCTTTTCTTTTACTTCTATTATCTTATATCTTATTCGTTTATCTTATTCGTTGTTTCGTCATTCTTCCCCCTTTTAGAGGGTTATAGGGGCTTATGATTCTGCCCCTTAGTGGGCCACAGCGGCTTCTTTTCAGGCTTCCCTATAGTGGGCCTACAGGGCCTAATCATTCTTTTTTTTCCGCCAGCGCAATTTTCATTCGTGCCGTAGCAATCGTTTCGTCGCCGACGCGAGTAGTCAATTCGGCCAACGTGAGGTTCATCATCTGTTCGATGACCTCGATATGCGTGCGGAGCGTTTCGCCAGGGTGGGGGAGACGCAGGAACACGCACTCGCGTAGGTCGCCGATCACGCCAATCGTTTCACCCGCCGTCCGCACCTCAGCCGCCGTCTTTGTCGCAGCCTCTTCAACCGCTCGCATCCTATTGATATATCCGATGCGTGCCGCACACGACTGCGCCATATTCTCCATCACGCCCGCTGCCGACAACTCATTGCCATCCACGAAGATATTATCTTCGCGTACAACGAGTTCCGTCAACGCATCTTTGGTGCCGCAATGCAGCAATCTGTCCACCATTACGAAAGGCGGACGCTGCGGAATCAGCTCATCTATAGTGTACTCCTGCATGGCGTGTTTCACAAATTGCCGACAAAGGTAAGAAAGATTTATGACACAGCCAAAGAAATTCGCAAAAACACCACTTTTTAAACTTGATTTAGATTTTTTAATCACTCTAAATCGTCTGTCTTACGGCTCAAGGAATCATTTATTCGCCTTGTGCCTTTCCGCACCTCCTCCGTCTACATTGTGAACCGCAATGGTGATGTCGTACCTTTGCGCTGCATTTGAGATGCATCGCGAGTGAAGGCTGCGGCTCAGCATAGCTCGAGCGAGCTCGGCTCTGCGTTCGTCTTGCACTTCACTTGCAGCGGCAGAAGGGAAGAGACCGAGCCAACCCTCTAAGGTGTTTGAGAGTAGACACTACGGAGTCTACGCGTAGTCTCCTAGGAGGGTTCGCGTGTCCCACTAATGGGACACGGCGATACGTCTATATGTATTCGCGATTACGTCTATACGTGTATTTCGCACCAAGCCCTCCATTTCTTCATAAAACCTACACCTTTTTGACCAACTGCCACCAAAACTGCCACCCATACGACAGCAAGCAAATCAATGTCTTACATCGCACAGGTGGCAGTTTTGCAGTTTCTACGAAGAAATTATTATATGTAACGCGAAACGTGGTCATTTTGGTCAAGGTCATTTTGGTCATTTTCGATTTCGGAAACGCGGTCATTTGCTCACTATATATAAATAGAATATTTATATTATAGTGGCGGTTTTGACAACATCCGTTTTCGATTTTGACCAAAATGACCTTGACCAAATGACCGCGAAACCCATTGTACTACCCTAGAAAAAGTTGAATGGTTTTTACTTTAACCCTGCCATAGGTTG
>CAMZHV010000028.1 GCA_947307015.1 uncultured Prevotellaceae bacterium
AAAGTCGCTTTTGCGGTCAAATAAATGGGGTTTACTGTCTTTTGTAGTTCTTTGTGGTCCATGATGCGGCCGTAAATTTAAGTTCAAATATAAAAAATTTTCAGTATAATACTAAATATTTGGCGTTTTATTAAGCGCCGTAAAGCGGAGACGGAGCCGGGAGCGAAGCAGCCCAGATTCCTTTTGCGGTGCAAAAGTAATCATTATTTGTGAGGCTTGAAGCGAAATTCATCCTAAACTATCTTAAACGTCATAAAAATGGATAGTTTTTTGGAGAAAGAACATCTTTCCTTTCTCTGTTGGCGAAGTAGCTGCTATGTAGTTGTCCGCTGGGTCTGACCTCCCCATTGCCTCGAAGTTTTGTTTGGGTGAGGCCTTTGCGCTGATGTGACATGAGCTTCATAGATGGAACAATCCTAATTTTTTCACAGCGTATCGCTTTTTCGACAACACACTCGAGCAGCTGAAGAGCTACTAAGCCGAGAACGTTCCGATTAAGCGAGTGCAATGAAGCTCGCTTCGATTGCCGAGCGTGAGGAACGAAGACGAAGTCAACGAGAAGGGCAAGCTCCAATGCTTCAAACGTGAAGCGTCCAAGGCCGTATTTCCCTCGTAAAGTTCTTTAAACATTGTTAAAAACGCGTCTTTCGCTAAAATAAACATTGATTCATAGCCCATAATCCATTAAAAAGTAGTATCTTTGCGGCCGATTTGAGACCGAAGGGGCTTAGTGAAGTGCCTCCACGATGGATGGACGCCTCCCGGTAAAACCCGTTAAATACATTATTATCAAACATGTACGCAATCGTAGAGATTAACGGTCAACAGTTCAAGGCCGAAGCTGGCAAGAAGCTCTTCGTGTACCACATTCAGGGTGCCGAGGCTCAGCAGACTGTTGAATTTGAGAGAGTGTTGTTGGTAGACAACGACGGCGCCATCTCTGTGGGTGCTCCCACTATCGAAGGTGCCAAGGTGGTCTGCGAAGTTGTTTCACCCCTGGTTAAGGGCGACAAAGTCCTCGTCTTCCACAAGAAGCGTCGCAAGGGCTATCGCAAGCTGAACGGTCATCGTCAGCAGTTCACCGAGTTGAATATCAAGGAAGTTATTGCTTAACCACTAAAACCCCAAACGAACATGGCACATAAAAAAGGTGTAGGTAGTTCTAAGAACGGCCGCGAGTCCGCAGCACAAAGACTCGGTGTGAAGATTTTTGGTGGTCAGCAGTGCGTGGCTGGCAACATCATCGTTCGTCAGCGTGGCACGCAGCACTATCCCGGCAAGAACGTCGGCATGGGCAGCGACCACACCCTCTATGCCCTCACAGACGGTATCGTCACCTTCAAAAAGGGACGTCTCGACCGTAGCACGGTGTCTGTAGAGCCCGTGGCAGAGGCATAAGGTCAACATTAACTCAAGACTCTCCCCCCGCCCTCCCTAAAAAGGAGGGAGCGAAATGCTTTGAAGGCGGAAACGCTCAAATAGCAAAAGTAACCGCTCCCTCCCTACAACGGAGGACGGGGGGAGAGTCCATTAAAAAGCAATTCTATGTTAACACTTAAGCTTATCAACGAAGAGACCGAGCGCGTCATCCGTGGTCTCGAGAAGAAACATTTCCAAGGTGCTGCCGAGGCTATTGCCGCCGTGCAGGCCACAGACAGGAAGCGCCGCGAGGCACAGCAGCAGCTCGACAACCTGCTCTCCGAGAGCAAGAAGAAAGCTGCTGAAATCGGAGCCCTCATGAAGCAGGGACTGCGCGACGAGGCCGAGAAAGCCAAGGAGGCCGTGGCCGCCATGAAAGAGCGCGCTAAGGAACTCGAGGCTGCTATGGACGAGGCACAGCGCAGCGTCAACGAGCAGCTCTGCCAGATTCCCAACATCCCTTACGACGAAGTGCCCGAGGGACGAGCAGCAGAGGATAACCTTGTTGTAAAGAGTAGCCTCTCCCCCAACCCCTCCCCCGTGAGGGAGGGGAGTTCAGAAGTGAACCTCACCGTTGCAGAATTTGACAAAGATTACAGCTCTCTTCTCCCCTCCCTCACGGGGGAGGGGTCGGGGAAGAGGCCGTCTTTACCCCACTGGGAGCTCGCTAAGAAATACAACCTCATCGACTTCGACCTCGGCGTGAAGATCACAGGTGCCGGCTTCCCCGTATATATCGGCAAGGGCGCCCAGTTGCAGCGCGCGCTCATCAACTTCTTCCTCGATGAGGCACGTAAGGCTGGTTACACCGAGATTATGCCGCCCACTGTCGTCAACACCGCCTCGGGTTACGGCACAGGACAACTGCCCGACAAGGAAGGTCAGATGTACCACGCCGAAGTAGATGATTTCTACCTCATTCCTACGGCCGAAGTTCCCGTGACGAATATCTATCGCGACGTGATCCTTGACGAAAAGCAGCTGCCCATCAAGAACTGCGCCTACACTCAATGTTTCCGTCGCGAGGCAGGTAGCTATGGCAAGGACGTACGCGGTCTGAACCGCCTGCATGAGTTCTCAAAGGTGGAGATCGTGCGCATCGACACGCCTGAGCACAGCCGCGAGAGCCACAAGGAGATGCTGGCACACGTCGAGGGCCTGCTCATCAAGCTCGAACTGCCCTATCGCATCCTACGTTTGTGCGGCGGCGACCAGAGCTTCACCAGCGCCATCTGCTACGACTTCGAGGTCTATAGCGAAGCCCAGCAGCGATGGTTGGAGGTCAGCTCCGTCTCGAATTTCGACACCTATCAGGCCAACCGCCTCAAGTGCCGTTATCGTCCGGAAGCCTCCAAGAAGCCTGAGCTCTGCCATACGCTCAACGGGTCTGCCCTCGCCCTGCCCCGCATCGTAGCCGCTCTGCTTGAAAACAACCAGCAGGCCGACGGTATTCACATCCCCGCTGCCTTACAGCCCTATACAGGCTTTGCCGTCATCGACTGACACCTGAAATAACTAAAAATCCCGCAGCACCATTGTGAAGCTGCGGGATTTTTTTAGTTCACTTCTATAAGTATTTCGGAAAGCGTGGGATGTATATGAACGGTGTCACGAAGCTGCTGGAGCGTGGCACCGAGGGTGATGTAGGCCGTGACCTCCTGCACGAGGTCGGCGGCATGAGCCCCAAAGGCGTGACAGCTGAGGATGCGGCCTTCACCAGGTTCGGTGCAGATTTTGACCATACCTTCTGACTGATTCATAGCCAGCGCCTTACCATTGGCGCGATAGAATGCCTTGTGACATTCGTAAGGCGTACCGGCTTCCTTGAGCTGATCCTCGGAAGGACCTACGCAGGCAGCCTCGGGCTCGGTGAAGATGGCGGCAGGCATGACCTCGAAACGAATATGGTCTTCGATGCCGAGGATGTGATTGACGACATGAATACCTTGCATCTCAGCGGCATGAGCCAGCATCTGACGACCGTTGACATCGCCGATGGCATAGATAGCCCCCCTGTCGTCCCCCGAGGGGGACACTGTTCTCTCCGCAAGCCTCCCATCAGTGAGGTTGGAGGGGGCTACTTCAAAATGTTCATCGACGGGAATGGTGCCGTTGGGAGCGAGGGTGATGCCGGCAGCTTCGAGGTTCAGGCCTTCGGTATTGGCCTTGCGGCCGGTAGCCATCAACACGACATCAGCCTCAACAGCCAATTCCTTTCCTTTCTGTTCAAAAAGGACAGTGGCCCCCCCTACTGCCCCCGAGGGGGCTTCAGTTGCTTTGATGACAGCATTGGGGGCATCCGTGTCCCCCACGGGGGACGACAGGGGGGCTAACCTTTTAACCCCCGCTCCCATATAAAACTTCACACCGCGCTTCTCCATCAGCTTGCGCAGACGCTTGGCAATATCGCTGTCCACCATCGGCAGACATTCCTTGAGGTATTCAATGACTGTCACTTCCGAGCCGAAGCGGTTGAAAACGCTAGCGAACTCCATACCGATGACACCAGCACCGATGATACACAGGCGGCGAGGCAGTTCCTTGAGTTGGAGCAGCTCGGTGGAGCTGATGGCGAGGTCAGCACCAGAAATGGGCAGCATCTTGGCTGAGCTGCCAGTGGCGATGATGATATTATCCCCTTTCCACACCTTCCCCGAGGGGAAGGCTTGGATTGTATTGGCATCTACAAACGATGCACGTTCGCGAACGAGGGTGATATTGGGGTGAGAGAGCAAGGTCTCTATGCCCCCGCGCAACTGTTCCACTACTTGAGGTTGGCGCTCAATGGCCTCAGCAAAGGAAGCTGCATGAACGTACGTTTTGGTTGGGATACAACCTACATTAAGGCAAGTACCGCCAACGTGTCCAGCCTCAAAGATCGTCACCTTGAGGCCGTGCTTGGCGGCATGGAGGGCTGTCTTGTAGCCGCCAGGGCCTGCGCCGATAATAAGTAAAGACCCACCCTCAGTCCCTCCCGTGAGGGAGGGAGCAGGATGAATGTGACTAGTAGTCTCCATAAATAATCTATTCATGAAAGGTGATTACCACCTCCCTTATAGGGAGGATGAGGGAAGAGTCCTCCAGAATGTTGTCACGGGTTGCTTGGCTGCGAGCACATCATCGACACGTCCGATGGGTGTGTTATGAGGCGCGGTCTTGACGAGTTCGGGATCACTCTTGGCTTCAGCTGCAATCTTGTGCATTACATCAATGAAGGCATCGATGGTCTCCTTGCTCTCGTTCTCCGTGGGCTCAATCATGAGGGACTCATGGAAGAGGAGGGGGAAGTAGATAGTGGGAGCATGGTAGCCGTAGTCGAGCAGGCGCTTGGCCACATCCATGGTGGTGACGCCCGTGCTTTTATCCACGAGGCCGTCGAACACTACTTCGTGTTTGCAGAGGCCGATGATGGGGAGGAGGTAGTCGTCGCGCAGGCGTTCCTTAATATAATTGGCGTTCAGCGTAGCCAGCGGCCCGACCATCTTCACGTTCTCGTGACCGAGGGTGAGGATGTAAGCGTAGGCTTTTAACATGACGCCAAAGTTGCCGAAGAAACTTCCTACGGAAGTGCTGGCCCCCCCTACTGCCCCCGAGGGGGCTTCTTTACCCCAGTCTATCGAGAACATAGGTGTTGTGTCCCCATCGGGGGACGACAGGGGGGCCACTAATTTGACGCGGGGCGTCGGTAGGAATTTCTCTAAGCCTTTGCGGACACCGACAGGACCGCTACCGGGACCACCGCCACCGTGGGGCGTGGAGAAGGTCTTGTGGAGATTGATGTGCATGACATCAAAGCCCATATCGCCAGGGCGGCACTCGCCAAGGAGGGCGTTGAGGTTGGCGCCGTCGTAGTACATCAAACCACCGGCCTTGTGAACCATTTCGGTGATCTCTAATACGCGGGGCTCGAAGATGCCGAGGGTGTTCGGGTTGGTCATCATCATCGCTGCCACTTGGTCGCCTATCTCAGCAAGGAGTTGGCGAAGGTGATCGACATCCACAGTGCCGTCAGGCAGGCTCTTCACCTCCACGACTTCGAGGCCGCAAACGGCGGCAGAGGCGGGATTTGTGCCGTGGGCGGAATCGGGAATGAGGACTTTGGAACGGGCCTCTCCCCCAGCCCCTCTCCCGTGTGAGAGGGGTGACTCGCTGCCATCACTCCCCTCGCCCACGGGAGAGGGGCTGGGGGTGAGGCTTTCATGATACGCCCTGATGACCATCAAGCCAGTTAGCTCTCCATGAGCACCGGCACAGGGGTTGAGGGTGAACTCAGAGAGTCCAGCCAGTTCGGCGAGGGATTGTTGTAAGTTGTAGTAGACCTCGAGGGCTCCTTGGCAGGTCTCGGCAGGCTGCAGGGGATGCAGACCGGCGAAAGCCTTCATGGCGGCTATCTCCTCGTTGATGACGGGGTTGTACTTCATCGTGCAGGAGCCGAGTGGATAGAAACCGTCGTTCACGCCGAAGTTGTTGTGGCTGAGATTCGTATAATGACGCACTACCGTCAGTTCATCGCATTCAGGCAGACGAGCAGCGTCCTTGCGGCGCAGCGCCTCGGGCAGCTCGGCTGTGGTGTGGGTGCGGTCGTAGTCCTGTGGCAGTGAGTAGCCTTTGCGTCCTTTCTTCGAAAGTTCGAAGATCAGGTTTCCGTATAATGTTCTGTTCATTGTTTCTCGCTTTTGCTCTTTCGCTTCTTTGTCTCGTAAATCACAGAAATGATGCTAATCACTACGCCAATGACGGCGACAAGGAGCGTGATCAGATCGAAGTTGTTCTTTGCAAAAGAAATGAAAGCATCCATGTTTTTAGTGATTAGCTTTGTCTAAGATCTCACATAGTTCCTCGATTTCCTCGGGTGTGCGTTGCTCTGTGACGGCGAGCATGAGCGTCTTCTCACCGACCTTTACTCCGGCGAGGTAGCCGTATTCAGTGGCTTCATCCAGCAGGGCATCGATGTCACCGTCGTAGTCAACACAGAACTCGTTGAAGAAAGGCTGGCCGGGGAAGGTGAGTCGGAACTTGCCTGTAGTGAGGAGTTTGTCGCAGAGGCTGTGGGCACCGGCATAGCTCATCTCGGCAACTTCCCGCAGGCCTTCCTTGCCCATGAGGCTGAGGTAGATGGTCACGTAGAGCGCCATGAGACTCTGGTTGGAACAGATATTAGAGGTTGCTTTCTGGCGACGGATATGCTGTTCGCGAGCCTGGAGTGTCAGCACGAAGGCACGCTGGCCGCGGTTGTCGAGTGTTTGGCCTACGATACGGCCAGGCATCTTACGGATAAGCTTCTCGGTGCAAGCCATGAAGCCTACGCCAGGACCACCAAAGGTCATGGGAATGCCGAGGCTCTGGCCTTCACCGACAGCCACGTCAGCTCCCCATTCACCCGGCGTCTTCAGGATGGCGAGGTCGCTGGGATTGGCATTGATGACGAAGATACCCTTCTGCTCATGCACGACTTCAGCAATGCCTGTATAGTCCTCAACGATGCCGAAGTAGTTGGGCTGCTGCACGATGACGCCTGCCACGCCTCCTTCGGCAAGCTCCTTGTCAAGGGCTTCGCGGTCGAGCGCACCGTTCTTGGCGGGGATGAGCTGGAGGGGCACGCCGTGGAAGTGGGCGTATGTATCGACGACACGACGAACCTTCGGGTCAAGGGTTTCGCTGACCAGCACGCGTGTGGCTTTCTTAGCATTGCCCCAAGCCATCATCATCGCCTCGGCAGTGGCTGTAGCACCATCGTACATAGAGGCATTGGAGATGTCCAAGCCTGTCAGTTCGGCTATCATGGACTGATACTCAAAGATGTAGTGCAGCGTGCCTTGCGATATCTCGGCTTGATAAGGCGTGTAGGATGTCAGGAACTCCGAACGCTCGATGATGTTCTGGACCACGCTGGGAGCGTAGTGGTCATAGCAACCGGCACCGGCGAAGCAGATAAGCTGCTGGGTGCTCAATGGGTGCGTCAACTGTTCGAAGAAGAGGCGGAGGTCTGTTTCAGAGAGTGCCTGCGGAAGGTTGTACTCACGCTTGAAACGTGCTGCCTCGGGCACATCGGCAAAGAGGTCGTGGACAGAGCTGACGCCACAGGCATTCAGCATCTCCTGTAGGTCTTCTTCGGTATGAGGGAAATACTTAAAAGACCAACCCCCGACCCCTCCCGTAAGGGAGGGGAGTGGCTGGCGCATAGTATTGTTATTGCTCATATAATTTGCTGATGAAAGATGTTGAACGAAATGTTATACCGAGTTTGAAGACTGGCTCCCCACTCCCCTCCCTTACGGGAGGGGTCGGGGGTGGGTCTTTACTCTGCGCAATGAGCCTTGTAGGCTTCGACGTCCATCAAGTTGTCGAGCTCAGCGGGATCGGAGAGCTGGACTTTGATGATCCAGTTAGCGAAAGCGTCCTTGTTGAGGAGCTCGGGCTCGTCCTCCAGGGCTTCGTTGACCTCGACGACAGTGCCGCTGACGGGAGCGATGAGGTCGCTGGCGGCCTTGACGCTCTCCACGGCGCCGAACTCTTCGCCTGCGGTGACTTCGTCGTCCACTTCGGGCATGTCCACATACACGACGTTGCCCAGTGCGTGCTGAGCATAGTCAGAGATACCAATGTAACCAAATTCGCCTTCTACGCGAACGTACTCGTGTGACTCGCTGTAATAGAGTCCTGATTCAAAGTTTGCCATAAAATAAAAGAGCGGACCCTCCCCTCCCAACAGACCCACCCCCAACCCCTCCCGTAATGGAGGGGAGTAGGCTGGCGCATTGTTATGAGGTTTATAGGGTCATTTTTTAAGTTTGTAGTTAGATGTTTGTTTTAAATTAAATCTCTGTAGGAGAAGGTGACCCCTCCCTCCCAACAAGGGAGGGAGGGGGGAGGGTCCTATTTTTTGTAATGTTTATCGTAGAATTTCTTTTTTACCACAGTGCCAGGGAACACCTTCTTGCGGATCTGCACGGCGAGTTCGGTGCCGAGCTTGGCATATTCTGTCTTGACGAGGGCCATGCAGACGCTCTTGTCGACGCTGAGGCAGTGGTAGCCCGTGGTGACTTCGCCGATGACTTCACCCTCGGGCGTGAGTACGGCGTAACCGTGGCGGGGGATGGCTTTGTCGGCCAGTTCAATGCCTACGAGTTTCTGTGCGACGCCGTTAGCCTTCTGCTCAGCGAGGGCTTCCTTGCCGATGAACTCGGCTTTGTCGAGCTTCACGAAGATGCCCAAGCCAGCCATGATGGGACTGATGTCGGCGCTGAGCTCGTCGCCGTAGAGGGGCAGGCCGACTTCAAAACGCAGGGTGTCGCGGCAGCCAAGGCCGCATGGTTTGCATCTATCGCTTTCTATCAATTTGTCCCAAGCTTTTTGAGTGAAATCATGCGAGCCATAAATCTCAAAGCCGTCCTCACCGGTATAGCCAGTGCGGGAGATGATGAGGGGAGCCCCCTCCCGTCCTCCCCCAAGGGGGAGGGGATTTGCGGAGTTACTCTCCCCCCATGGGGGGAGTTGGAGGGGGGCTGCGGTGTAGAACTTCAGCTCTTTGCAGGGCAATCCCAGTACCTCTTCAACGACAGCTTCTGCTTCAGGGCCTTGCACGGCCAGCTGTCCGTAGTAGTCGCTCTGGTGGTCGAGATTGATATCAAAACCCTCTTTTTGCTCAAGCATCCATGCAACGTCCTTGTCGATATTGGCTGCGTTGATAACGAGGAAGAAGTCGTTTTCACCCATCTTGTAGACGAGCAGGTCGTCCACAGTGCCGCCGTTGGGGTAGCACATCATACCATAATAAATTTGTCCTACGGGCGCGCCTGCGACATCGTTGGTGAAGATGTGCTGGACGTAGCGCTCCGCGTCGGGGCCTGTGATGCGCACTTCTCCCATGTGTGATACGTCGAAGACTCCGCAATGCTGGCGCACGGCGTTGTGTTCGTCGGTGATGTTGGTGTACTGAATAGGCATAATGAAACCGCCGAACGGCGACATGTGTGCGCCGAGTTTCACATGGCGGTCATAGAGACAGGTTTTCTTTTCCATAAATAAAACTTGGGTTAAGGTATTCTTTTTCTATAGACGTTATGGCTTGAACGTCTATACGTGTGAGCTCAAACGAATGGTCGCATAAGCGTTCACGTATATACGTCTTGAAGGCATCGATGGTCAGGTCAGTGTGCTCTTTCAGTAGCGTAATTCGCTGCCGCACGCTCTCCACGCCGTGCTTGTCAAGCTTGGTCTGCGGTGGCGTGATTGCATTGAGCATGTGCTCCATATTCGTGTCGAAGAGCAGAGTGCCATGTACGATGCTGTGTCCTGGGATGTGATAGAAGGCATTGCCCGAGACTTTGCGCCCGCCGATGAGCACATCGTTGTGTTCCGTGGATGTGGCCGCAAGACCGAGGTCGCGCAGCACCGCCGTGACCATCGCCATATAGCGGCTGAACGTCGTGGTGACCTCGTCGGAGCGCGTGATATAGCTCATCATCACGTTCGATTTGTCGGCATAGACACAACCGCCGCCGCTCTTGCGACGATAGAACTGGATGCCGTGCTGGCGGCAGTAGTCGAGATTCACCTCACGCTCGATGACCTGATTGCGCCCGAAGATAACGCTGGGCTCCACCTGCCATAGGAAGAACAGGTCGTCGCCGTCGTTAAGCTGGCGCGCCGCATACTCCTCCATCGCCAGATAAAAACTCAGGCGACGTTCTTGGGCATCCGGAAGGGTGAGATAAATCATGGTTTAGCGTTTCTTTGGGTGCAAATATAGTGAAACTTTGCCAATGTGCAGCAACGTTTCACACATTTTATGACGTTTCGTGCTGTTTTCCGCTGAACTTCCATTACCTTTGCACCCGAAAAAGACAAAACCTATGCATTTTCTCTATAATCAGAGCGCCTATTTCATCGATTTCGTCTTTCGTATCATTGCACTCCTTGTGCCCCATCCGCGAAGAAAATTCCTACGCTTCATCCGCGGACAGCATGGCCTTATCAAAAACATCAAGGCCAATGAGTGCTCGAAGGGGGACGACCGTCCTACGCTATGGGTTCATGCTTCGTCGTTGGGTGAATACAACGTCGCAAAACCCATCGTGCGACGGCTCCATGAGTCCGGGCAGTGGCGCATTGTGCTGACGGTGTTCTCGCCCTCGGGGTTAGACTATTTAAAACGCTATCGCCAGCATGTTGATGCCGTCTATCCGATGCCATTAGACACACCGCGCAACGTGCGTCGCTTTCTTGATATCGTTGCCCCCCAACAGACCGTGTTCATTATCTCTGAATACTGGGTCAATTACCTCCACGAACTCGGTAAACGGCAGATTCCGACCTACTTGATCTCGGCCAACATCACCGAACGCGCTCCATTCATGCACTGGTACGGCGGTCTGTGGAGACGTCAGCTAAAGACCTATACCCATTTCTTCGTTTTGAACGAAGCTTCTCAAAAACGCTTGAAAGGCTTGGGCTTCGACAACGTCACCATCACCGGTGACCCGCTCTTTGACAATGCTCGCAAGGTGGCCCGCACGCCATACGAGAATGTTGTCATCGAACACTTTGTCAATGGTCAAGATGTCTTCATCGCTGGAAGTATTCACGACAAGAAAGACCTCGAATTGGTCACCACGCTGGCTAACCGCCATCAGGACACACGTTTTATCCTTGTTCCTCACGAGATTAGTCCAGAGAGCATCATGCGGATCAAGAAGCGTCTTTTCTGTCAGGCGCTCCGTTATTCCGACTGTACGGCTGACACTGACTTCTCGAAGACCCAAGTGCTCATCATTGACTTTATGGGTGCCTTGGCCTTCATCTACCGCTTCGCTCGTTGGGCTTACGTTGGCGGCGGTTTCACACCTTATATGCATAGCATCATTGAGGCTACTGCCTACGGTCTGCCAGTGACCTACGGTCCGTGTGTCGAGCGTAAGCCCACGGCACAGGAATTGGCCGAGTTGGGCGTTGGGCGCATCGTGGAGAACGCAGAAGAACTGGACGCATGGTTCTCCGATTTGAAGCACGATCCGCAACGCCTTGATAAAATCAGCAGCACGGCCAAGAACTATATGCATAGCAATGAAGGTGCTACAGACACTATCGTACAAACCATTTCAGACTATGAAAGATAAGATTCTATATTATTTCTATCGTTGCTTCTTCGGCGCGCTGGCTCGTCTGCCCCTATCATGTCTTTTCGTGATTAGCGATGGGCTGTGCTGGTTGATGATCCACGTCCTTCACTACCGTCGGCGCGTCATCCGCAAGAATCTCCTGCGCGTCTTTCCTGACCGCAGCGATGCCGAGCGTTTGGCAATCGAGGTTGCTTTCTACCACCACCTCTGCGACCTCATCTTTGAAATCATCAAGCTCCTGCATATCTCCGACGAGGAAATGGCCAGCCGAGTGGAGGCTGAGGGGATAGAACTCGTCGACGAGTGTGCACGTCAAGGCGTGCCGTGCTTCGTTCTCTTCGGGCATAACGGCAACTGGGAATGGGCCGAGCAGATGTATAAATATTGTACAGAGCCTAATACGTTCTGTCAAGTCTACCGTCCGCTTCGCGACAAGGCTTTCGACGATCTTATCCTGCACCTGCGCAAGCGCTTCGACAGCATCAGCATTCCGCAGAAGCAAGTGCTTCGAACTGTGTTGCGTCTGCGACACGAAGGGAAGCCATTCCTTGTGGCCTTCAATTCCGACCAGCACCCCAACAGCGATGTCATGGATCATTGGACCACGTTCCTCGGACAAGATTCAGCTTACATAACCGGTGCTGAGGAAATCGGACGCAAGATAGGTGCCAGGTTCCTCTTCATGGATTTTGCACAACCCCGCCGTGGCCACTACCGCATAACGGTTCGGCGTATCGAACCTGCCGAGGGTGAACAGTTCCCCTACACCATCTCCTATCTACGGATGCTCGAAAAATCTATACTCCGTCAACCTGAGTTGTGGCTATGGTCGCACAACCGCTGGTACATCAGCCGTGAGGAGTACAATGCACAGCAGGCCAAGACCTCAAATCCCCGTCTTGCAGGTGATTGATTCGTGATAATAAAAACCAACGAACGAATAACAAAAATAAATAACTGACATGAAAATTATCTGTGTTATCCCCGCCCGTGGCGGTAGCAGCCGCTTCTTCGAGAAGCCATTGGCAAAGATTCTGGACAAGCCCATGATTCAGTGGGTTTATGAACATTGTAAGGCTGTACCCGAATTCAGCGAGGTTTACGTCGCAACTGATAGCGACCGTATCCGTGAAGCCGCTGAAGCCTTTGGCGCTGAAGTTGTCATGACGCGCTCTGACCATGACACCGCTACAGAGCGTCTGTATGAAGTCGCAACCCGCATCCCAGCAGATTTATATGTTATGGTCAATGGCGACGAGCCACTGCTGACACGTGAAGCCATCATCCAGTGCATCCCGCAGGAGATCAAGGAGGGAGAACTCTATGTATCCAACCTCATGACAGACTTTGAGAATCCCGTAGAAGTCGTTGATGCCACCAACCTGAAGATTGTCACCGCTGCCGACGATCGCTGCCTTTTCATCTCCCGTTCACCTATCCCCTACCCCAAAGGTGCTATGAATTATGTCTTTCATAAGTTCGTGGG
Organism: uncultured Prevotellaceae bacterium; assembly: GCA_947307015.1. Lineage (GTDB taxonomy): Bacteria > Bacteroidota > Bacteroidia > Bacteroidales > Bacteroidaceae > Physcousia. The sequence goes on from CAMZHV010000028.1 coordinate 13,027, forward strand.
CGTCGGGGCATTCAATCGTGAGGCCCTCGATTTCTACCACAACACACCGCGCGGCCCCATTGAGAAGATCGAAGAGAACGATTCGTTCCGTTTCATCGAGAACCACGTACCTATATATTATTACAACGCCCACTGCAAGTCGCTTTCCGTCGATACGCCAAAGGACATCGCCGGCGTGGAGGCGTACTTACGTAGTCTATGAATATCCTCGTCCTTCGTCTCTCGGCCCTCGGTGACGTCGCGATGACCATTCCTCCGGTCTACAGCGTGGCACGTGCCTATCCGCAGCACCGCTTCTACGTGGTCACTTCGGCCTTCCCTGCGCGTCTGTTCATCAATACACCGTCAAACATCACCGTTGTGGCGTTAGACAAGCGTGAGAGTCAGGGGCCTCTGGCCGTGTTCCGCATCATAGAGCGCTTACGCCGTTTGCCCATTGATGCGGTTGCCGACATGCACAACGTGTTGCGTTCGTGGTGCATCGATGCGTACTTTCGTTTGCATCTCAAGCCGGTGGCGATGCTCGACAAGAACCGCAGCGAACGGCGCATCATCATGCACGACCACACCCGCGTTGCCGTGCCTTTCACCCAGCGCTACTTCGATGTCTTCGCCCGCTTAGGTTTGAAGACAGAGCCGCATTTCACTACACTTTTCAACAATGGTCTGCCCGCTTTGCCTGCCGGAATCCCATCCAAGGGCACAGAGCAATGGGTTGGCATAGCGCCTTTTGCACGTTACCGTTCCAAGACTTATGATGCGGCACAGATGCAGGACGTAGTTACCAAACTTGCTGCACGTCCACGCGGCTGTGTCTTTCTCTTCGGTGCACGTGGGCAAGAAGAGAAGACCCTGAAGACATGGGCTGCCAAGACGCCCAATGTCTTCGTCGTGGCCGGACGCCTGCAACTCGAAGAAGAACTGGCACTCATGGCGCATCTTGATGTCATGATATCTATGGACTCTGCAAATATGCACTTGGCTTCGCTCGTCGGGACACGTGTCATCAGCCTCTGGGGTGGAACCACCCCCGCTTGTGGTTTCCTTGGCTACGGCCAGCGCCGCGAGGATGCCCTCTCCGCCGGTCTGTCCTGTCAACCCTGCTCTATCGCAGGTTCTGCCCGCTGTCCGCTCAAGCACATGCAATGTACACGTGCCCTTCCACCGAAGACCATCATTGACTATATTCAATCAACAGTACTCTAAATTTCTCATCCTGAGACAATGAAAAAAGACTTATTCGTTCTTTCATGGCTTTTCTGCGCCTTCACCATCTTTTTCCTCGTGATACAGAAGCCCATTTTTATAGGCTACAACTGGGGCTTCGACGGTACCGTGATGACCACAGCAGACCTGAAAGATATCTACCATCACGGCCTGGCGCTTGACTTGGCTACTTCGGCCTACCTCCTCGTCATTCCTTTGATTCTTTTCGGAATCCATTGGTGGAAGCCCCGCTTCTCGCCACGTCGGTGGCTGCTGGGCTACTGCATCGTGATGGCTGTTGCACTAACCCTTGGAACGTTAGCTGACGCTTCGCTCTACGAGTTTTGGGAATTCAAGCTCGACCGTATGGCTTTCTTCTATATCGATGACCCGAAGAACGCTTTTGCCAGTGTCTCCACCGCTTATATTGTGGGACATGCGCTGACATGGCTCGTGTTGGCGCTGCTCCTCTACGCGCTGTTGGTCTTTCCTTGGCGCCGCCTGCGCTTCGATGCAAAGATCACGTGGCACCCGGCTCTTCGCGGGCTGATGTTCCTGCTGATTGCCGGAGCCTGCTTCGCCACGATCCGCGGTCTTCGCATCTGGCCCAACACGCCTGGCCGTGCCTTCTATTCCAAGACCACCTATTACAACCACGCCGCACTGAATCCGATCTACAACCTTTTCTATACCCTCACGAAACGCGAGGACGACTACCGTCAGTTCGATTTCTTCGACGAGACAAAACGGGCACAAATCATGGATGGCCTGTTCCCCACCTCGGCCGATTCGACGGAGAATCTCTTGACAACGCAGCGTCCCGACGTCCTTGTCATCGTGCTCGAAGGTTTCGGTTCTTGCTTCATCGAAGGTCTTGGCGGCGATGTGACACAAGTCGGCGTCAACATCACACGTCTGTTGCCTTCTACCGTCTGCTTCGACAGCTGCTACTGCGGCAGTTTCCGCACCGATCGCGGTATTGTTTGTGCCGTCAGCGGCTATCTTGGCCAACCCACAACGAGCATCATGCGCTATGCCCATAAGATCAAGAACTTGCCAGGTCTGCCCAAGACATTGAAACAGTATGGCTACGAGACGCAGGCACTTTACAGCGGCGATATTGCCTTTTTCAACATGAGCGAATACCTGCTGACAGCAGGTCACGACCGCCTCGTCTCGCAAGATGACTTCCCAGCTTCGCAGCGCACAACTAAATGGGGTGTACCAGACCATATCGCTTTCCAATGGCTTTTCGATGACATCCAAGCAAAACAGGCAGCACAGCGCCATCCGTGGTACACAACCTACCTCACCATCAGTTCCCACAACCCATTCGATGTGCCCTATCATCGTCTCTCATCGGGTACGGATATCGACGACGACAATGTGAAGTTCAACGCCTTCGCCTACACCGACAGCTGCTATGCTGACTTCATCGACCGCCTGCGTGAGACACCCGCCTGGGATAACCTGCTCATCGTCACCGTAGCCGACCACGGTTTCAATTGGCGTCCGATGAACTCGCCCAAGTTCCCCTTCATACCCTTCTTCCTGACGGGCGGTGCCGTCAAGGAGCCGCGCCGCATCCACACGCTGATGAGCCAGACCGACCTGCCTGCCATCGTACTCGGACAGTTAGGCATCCCTCACGATGATTTCACCTTCAGTCGCGATGTCCTTGGCAACACCTATCGCAAGCCTTTCGGTTTTAACACCTTCAACAATGGCTTCAACTATCGTGACTCCACGGGCTGTACTGTCTATGACAATGTGGCCAAAGCACCCGTCAGCGGAGCCAATCAGCGGCGCGAGGCCATTGGCAAAGCTATCCTTCAGACCCTCTATCATGACATGAGCGAACGATGAAACACCTCAACCGTCTCCCGCTGCATATCCTTGTCAACATCCTCATAGCCTACGTCTGCTACGGGGCTTGCCGCGTGGCGTTCCTTTTGGAGAACTACGCGCAGTTCAGCAACTCGCTGACGTGGGATTCGCTTTGGACGATGACGCGCGGTGGTCTGCTCTTTGATACCGCAGCCATCTGCTACACCAACTGCCTTTATGTCGTGCTAGCGCTTCTGCCCCTGTGGCAAGGTCATCGTGTGTTGCGCGCCCTGACAAAATGGACGTTCATCATTCCGAACGCCCTCGCCGTCATCATCAACCTGATGGACACGGCCTATTTCTCGTTCACCAACAAGCGCGTGACGGCGGATGTCTTCGCTGAGTTCCAGAACGAGGAGAACCTTGGAGGCATCATCGGCATAGAACTGCTTCACCACTGGTATTTCGTCCTGCTCGCTATCGCGCTCATCACATTGCTCGTTTGGGGCTATCGTCACGCTTCCGAAAGCTACCTGCGAGTCAGCCGCCGTCGTTTTGTCATCACGCAGACTGTATCGTTGCTCTTAGCACTCGTACTCATGATTGTCGGTATGCGCGGCGCGCTGTTCCGCAAGGCCACACGCCCCATCTCCCCCAACGACGCTTTCCGTTACGTCAACCGGCCCTTGGAGACTAATGTGGTGCTCAACACCCCCTTTACACTCCTCCGCACGATTCGCCACAAGAGCATTGTCACGCCCGTCTATTTCACTGACCGTGCAGAGCTCGACAGCCTCTTCACGCCTGTCCATCAACCCCGTGCTGACCGTGTAGAGCGGCGCCGCAATGTTGTTGTCCTCATTGTAGAAAGCTTCGCCGATGAATTCATTGGCTCACGTAATAGAGACCTTGACGGTGGCACCTATCGCGGCTACACACCCTTTGCCGATTCGCTTTTAGCACAGAGCCTCACCTTCCGCGAGAGCTTCTGCAACGGATGGACGAGCATAGATGCGATGCCTGCCGTGCTGGCTGGTATTCCACGCATGCACGATGCTTTCGTGCTCTCGCCCTTCTCGCTGAACCGCATCAACAGCCTTGCCACAGAGTTAGGCGGTCATTGGGGCTACCATTCCGCTTTCTTCCACGGCGCTGAGAACTATTCCATGGGCTTCCATGCCTTCGCCCGTGCGGCTGGTTTCAAGGAGTACTACGGACGTGAGGAATATTACGCCGACCCGCGCTTTGGCGGCAAGGCAGATTTCGACGGCACCTGGGGTGTGTGGGACGAACCCTTCCTACAGTATTTCTGCACGAAGATGACCGAGATGCCCGAACCGTTTGTCACCGCCGTGTTCACGCTCTCCTCGCATCATCCCTTCGCCATCCCTGAGAAGTACAAAGATGTCTTTCTCGACGAAGGTATCTATCCCTTGCACAAGTGCATCCGCTATACTGACAACGCCCTGCGCCTCTTCTTCGAGAGCGCCCGTCAGCAGCCGTGGTACCAGAACACGCTTTTCGTGCTTTGCGCCGACCATGCCAGCAGTCGCACTACCCACGACCGCTACAAAACGGAGGTCGGAGCCTTCCGTGTTCCCATCCTCTTCTTCGACCCATCGGGAGAAATGCCTGTGGAGTGCATCGACGGCATAGCACAGCAGACGGATATTATGCCCACCGTTCTCGCCTATCTTGGCTACGACCGTCCTTTTGTAGCTTTTGGCAAAGATCTCCTGCACACGGCTCCTGAAGACACTTGGGCTTACAACGACTTCAACGTGCCACAGCTAATCCGAGGCGATTACGTCCTACAGTACGACCGCCAACGCGTCACTGGCTTCTATGATTATCGCCACGACCAACTCATGCAGCACGACCTCAGCGGGCAGACCGCCGAAGAACCTGCGATGGTACTTCAGGTGCAGGCAATCCTCCAGAGCCTCAACCAACGTATGCAAGATAATCAAATCGCCATCACTTCTGACCCCTAAACTCCGTGTCGTTCAATGACAAAAGCACAAAGTTCAAAGTGGAAACGTTGGATGTGCGACATATTTGCCGCAACCTCCCGCATCTTCTCCCGCGCGTACCGACGCCTTCTCGCGACCGGCCGCCTCTTTCTGGATCTAAACCTCTCCAATCACGCCGCCGCCTTGACCTACTCCAGCATCCTCGGCGCTGTACCTATTTTGGCCATCGTCTTCGCCATTGCTCGCGGTTTCGGTTTTGGCCAGCTCATCGAGGAGAAGTTACAGGCCAATGTCAACTTCTCACCAGAGATGATTGAGACGATTATGGGCTTCGTCAATGGCTATCTCGAGCACGCACGCGGTGGCGTTTTCATTGGAGTGGGACTCTTATTGCTGTTCTACACGCTGTTCAGCCTGACCTCGAACATCGAAACTTCCTTCAACACGATCTGGCGGGTGCAGACCTCGCGGAATATCTATCGTCGTGCGATTTATTACCTCAGCGTATTCTTCCTCCTGCCCATTATCATCATCCTCACCTCCGGCCTCCAGGTCTTCCTTTCGGGTATAGGACGTTTTCTGCCTGATGTAGAGCTCTTCAGCCACGGTCTCCAGCTCCTCCTTCAACTGCTGCCATACGTTCTCGCCTGGCTCGCTTTCGTGCTGCTGTATAAGATGATGCCTAACACGCAAGTCCATTGGCGTGCTTGCCTCATGCCTGGCCTCCTCGCCGGTACAGCCTTTCAGGCGTTCCAATGGTTCTACATCAATTCGCAGATGAGCCTTTCAAGTTACAACGCTGTCTATGGTTCCTTTGCGGCTATCCCGTTCTTCATGCTCTTCATTCAGATTTCTTGGATGATCTGTCTTTTCGGTGCTCAACTCTCATACGTCCATCAGCACGAGGCAGCCATCGTAGCCCAAAAAGACCTCCCGCCATCTGCTTCACTCACTCGTGCCCAACGCGCCGATGAGGCTCTCCGTAGCATCAAAAAGATCGTCGCCGAGTATGAAAGACAACTCGACGACGACCAAAAAGAATAAAAGGTGGATGTATCTATCCTCTTGACACAACCTCCTGTTTAAGAGAGGGCGATTTCTATAAACTTGTCGATGGCAGCGCCGATACCCTCAGGGTTCTTACCGCCAGCAGTGGCGAAGTGAGGCTGGCCACCACCGCCGCCTTGTATAAGTTTGGCTGCATCACGAATACATTTACCCACATTCACGCCATGCTCTTTGACCAGCATGTCACTGGCAGCACTGGTCAGCAGGGGCTTGCCGTCGTTGATGGAGCCAATGCAGATTAGGGCATTCTCTATCTCAGCGCGCAGCTGGAAAGCAATATCCTTGACAGCCTCTGCAGGCAGCAGGGTTCTGCCACTGATAACGCGGACGCCGTTTTGTTCCTTGGCATTCTTCAAGAGCTCAGCCTTATATGCCTGAGCTTTCTCGTGGATGAACTCCTCGGCTTGCTTCTTCATGCCTGCGTTCTCACAGACAAGACGCTCGATGGCGGCCTTTAAGTCGGGAGCACCGTTAAACATCTGACGCAGAGCTTCCATCGTGTCCTGCAGCTGATAGAGTGCTTCCTCCACCATGGCGCCAGTGACGGCTTCGATACGACGGATGCCAGCAGCAACACTGCTCTCACCTACGATTTTGAACATGCCAATCTGACCTGTGGCTTTCACATGGCAACCTCCGCAGAATTCTACGCTCTGTCCGAACTGCACAACGCGAACACGGTCGCCGTATTTCTCACCAAAGAGTGCGATAGCGCCAAGCTCCTTAGCTTGCTCGATGGGCACGTTGCGGTGATCTTGTAGCGGAATGTTCTCGCGGATACGCTGGTTCACGATTCTCTCCACCTGACGCAGCTCGTCGGCATTGACCTTTTGGAAATGGCTGAAGTCAAAGCGCAGACCTTCGGATGACACGAGCGAACCCTTTTGCTCAACGTGTGTACCGAGCACTTCGCGGAGCGCTTGATCCAGAAGGTGTGTAGCGCTGTGGTTAGCCTCGCTGGCGTGGCGCTTGTCAATGTCCACACAAGCCATGAAGTTGGATTCCGGATGTTCCGGCAGCTTCTTGGCGATGTGAACGGTCAGACCGTTCTCGCTCTTCGTATCGATGATGTCAATCGTCTCAAACTCGCTGACGAGAACACCCTGGTCGCCGACCTGTCCACCCATTTCGGCATAGAATGGGGTCTTGTCGAGTACAATCTGATAATATGTCAGCTTCTTCTGAACAACCTTGCGGTAGCGTAGGATATGACACTCGTATTCAGTGAAGTCCCAACCGACAAATTCAGTGGCTCCTCCTACAGCCTCCTCGGGCAATGAAAGGGGGGCCACCATTTGCCAGTCGTCCGTCTCAACGGCAGCAGCATTGCGAGCACGCTCTTTCTGCTTCTGCATCTCTACGTTGAAGCCAGCCTCGTCAACAGTAAGGTTGTTCTCGCGGCAGATAAGCTCTGTGAGGTCAAGAGGGAAACCGTAGGTGTCGAAGAGCGTGAACGCTTCCGCTCCGCTGATTTCGGTTTTGCCAGCCGCCTTTGTATCGGCCATCACTTTGTCAAGGAGCTTGATACCAGTCTCGAGCGTACGCAGGAAACTCTCTTCTTCCTCCTTCATGACCTTAGCGATAAGCTCTTTCTGTGCCACAAGCTCGGGATAAGCCTCGCCCATCTCAGCGGTGAGCGTCGGCAGCAACAAGTGCATGAAGGCGCGTTTCTGACCGAGGAAAGTGTAGGCATAACGCACGGCACGACGCAAGATGCGACGAATCACGTAACCGGCCTTGGCATTTGAGGGCAACTGTCCATCGGCGATGGAGAAAGCAACGGCACGGATGTGGTCGGCGATAACGCGCATGGCCACATCTACATCTTCGTCTTTGCCATACTGCTTGCCAGAGAGTTGTTCAATGGCTTTGATGACAGGCTGGAAAACGTCGGTGTCATAATTGGAGTGCTTGCCTTGCAGGGCACGGACGAGACGCTCAAAGCCCATACCCGTGTCAATAACGTTCATGCCGAGCTTCACCAACGAGCCGTCGGCTTTGCGCTCAAATTGCATGAACACCAGGTTCCAGATCTCAATGACTTGCGGATCATCCTTATTGACGAGCTCACGTCCGGGCACTGCGGCCTTTTCCTCGGGGGTGCGGCTGTCCAGATGGATCTCCGAGCAGGGGCCACAGGGACCCGTATCACCCATCTCCCAAAAGTTGTCGTGCTTGTTGCCATTGATGATATGATCTGCGGGTACATGCTTAGCCCAGTAGCTGGCAGCTTCGTCGTCGCGGGGGATATTCTCTTCGGGAGAACCCTCGAAAACTGTAACATATAGATCTTTCGGATCAAGACCAATAACATCAACGAGATATTCCCACGCCATATCGATGGCGCCCTCTTTGAAATAGTCGCCGAACGACCAGTTGCCGAGCATCTCAAACATGGTGTGATGGTATGTATCATGCCCCACCTCTTCGAGATCGTTGTGTTTACCGCTGACGCGCAGACACTTTTGTGAGTCGGCACGACGGCGAGGTTCGGGGTCTTTGGTACCGAGGATGATATCTTTCCACTGGTTCATACCAGCGTTGGTAAACATGAGTGTGGGATCATCTTTGATGACCATGGGGGCAGAGGGCACGATGGTGTGTCCTTTTTGGGCGAAGAACTGCTTGAAGCTCTCGCGAATCTCGTTGGCTGTACGAATCATATATTTATATTAAGCTATTTGACGATCTGTATTAATCAAAATCGGCCGCAAAAGTACACTTTTTTCCTGAGAAGACAGCTTTTCAGCGCGTAAAAAAATCACACGCTATCAAATAATTGATATGTTTCTGCTATCCTTCCCACCTTAGGCGGGGTGAAAGTCGCATTAGCGGTGTACAAGCGTACCGATAGGCTCACCGTCGATGACTCGGCGAAGGTTGCCACGCACGTCCATATTGAAGACATAAATCGGCAGGTTGTTCTCCTTGCACATCGTTGTGGCGGTCAGATCCATGACCTTGAGGCCGCGGTTGTAGATTTCGTCGAAAGTGATCTCATCGAACTTAGTGGCTGTCGGGTCTTTCTCGGGGTCTGCTGTGTAGACGCCATCAACGCGCGTACCTTTGAGCATAACATCAGCTTCAATCTCGATACCACGCAACGAAGAGCCGGTGTCGGTAGTGAAATAGGGATTGCCTGTGCCGGCACTGAAAATGGCGACCTCACCATTTTCCATCGCCTCGATAGCCTTCCATTTCGTGTAGAACTCACCGATGGGTTCCATACGGATAGCTGTGAGCACACGACTCTTGACACCGACGGCACCAAGTGCTGAGCTGAGTCCAAGCGCGTTGATGACTGTAGCGCACATGCCCATCTGATCGCCCTTGACGCGGTCGAAGCCCTTGCCTGCTCCGCTGAGACCACGGAAAATGTTTCCACCGCCAATAACGATGCCTATCTGCACACCAAGGTCATGAATTTCTTTGATCTGCTCGGCATATTCGGCGAGTCGTTTCTCGTCAATGCCATAGCGCTGTTCGCCCATGAGACTTTCGCCTGAGAGTTTGAGGAGGATGCGTTTAAATCTTGCCATAATGTTTTATATTAGATGATTATGAAATTATAGATAAAACGAACAAACGAATATTTATTTCATTTTTGACTTAACAACTCGACCATTAACTTCGCCGCCCGCTGTGGTGCTCCAGGCTCGCCCAGTCGTTCCACCATCTCTTCGTAGCCCTGGAGCTGTCCCTCGCGTGCTGCACCTCCGGGTAGGATAGAACTGAGGTGTTGGCGACAGGCATTGACGGTCATCTGCTCTGCAACCAGTTCGGGTACAACCTCACGTCCTGCGATAAGGTTTACAAGGCTGACATAAGGCACCTTTAAGAGAATCTTGCGCAATAAAGTAACGAGCTGTCGGAATTGCATGAAATAGCAAACGACCTGCGGCACACGGAAGAGTGCGGTTTCGAGCGTCGCGGTGCCGGAGGTAACGAGAGCGGCGGTAGCTTGCGAAAGAATGTCATAGGTCTTCCCGTAAACGACCTCAACGTCAGCATCACCGATGTATTTCTGATAATATTCGCGATCTATATTGGGGGCACCGGCGATGACGAGGCGATAGTTGTCTCTGAAAGGAAGCGCAGCTGCTATCATACGTGGTAAGTTGTCACGGACCTCTTGCTTGCGGCTGCCAGCAAGCAGCGCAATGGAAGCTCCACCTCCCTCCCTCGCTTGTAGGGAGGGAGTAGAATGTGTTGAGCTGGCATCAGCTTTGTACTTCGCCACCTCATCCACCGTCGGATTGCCGACATAATGGATTGGAAAGCCATGCTTACGCTCGAAGAAATCAACTTCGAAGGGTAGAATGGAGAAAATTTCGTCAACATAGCGACGCACTTTTTTCATACGCCATTCCTTCCATGCCCAAAGTTTCGGTGCAATATAATAGTAGACAGGACAGAGGCCGTGCTGACCTGTTACGCTGTCAGTCCATTCATGCACGAAGCGAGCAATCTTGAGGTTGAAGCCTGGGTAGTCAACAAGGATGACGACGTCCGGACGCCATTCCACGATATCATCCTTACATTGTTGCATGCCGCGCAAAATGGTTCGGGCATGTAGAATTACAGGCACGACCGCCATATAGGCGAGACTGCTATAATGGCGCACGAGCGTCATACCTTCACGCGCCATGAGTTCGCCACCGAATCCACGGAAACGGGCTTCAGGATCTGCGACCTTTAAGGCGGCGATAAGATGGGAGGCGTGGAGGTCACCACTGGCTTCACCTGCGACGAGATAATACTTCATGATGCTGTGTTGAGTAATGATTCTATCTGGGCTTTGGCTTGATGTGCGGTGAGATCTAAGTGAAGGGGTACAATGGAGCAATAGCCTGCACGAAGGGCGGAAAAGTCCGTGTCGGGAGCTTCGGGTTCAAGGTCTGTGAAGGTGCCGGTGAGCCAGAAGGCACGCTGACCAAAAGGATGTGTAGCGCTGACCCATTCGGCACTCCATTGGCCACGAGCTTGCCGACAAACCTGCCAACCACGGAAAGCATGGGCTGTGGGCAGGTTGATGTTGAGACAAACATCCGACGGCAGACCCGTGCTGATGATACGCTGGCAGAGGCGAGTGATGGCGATGAGCGTGTCGCTGCCTACGGGATAATCTTCGTAGCGCTGCCCGCGCTTGAGATACAGCGAGACACCCACGGAAGGTATACCCTTCATGCAGCCTTCGAGCACGGCGCCTATCGTGCCGCTATAGTGAGCGCTGACGCTGGCGTTGTCGCCGTGGTTTATACCACTGAGGATAAGGTCGGGACGCCGGGGCAGGATTTGTTCAAGTGCTAACTTCACGCAGTCCACGGGGGTGCCAGAGCAGGCAAAAAGGTGAAAACGTGAGGCGTCAGCACTTGGGTAACCGTCAGGCCAGGATTCAAGCGGGCTGAAACTGACAGGCACAGTGCAAGTGATGGCACAGGCCGTTCCGGAGCGAGGGCCGTCGGGCGCTACGACATAGACGTCGGCAAACGATGCGACAGCGGAGGCCAGCGCTTGGATACCGCTGGCCTGATAGCCGTCGTCATTGGTGATGAGAATGAGTGGGAGCACGGAATCTTTAAGTGATAAATGGAATATTTATTTTACCGATTTTCCTTGGCTACATTAAGTTCGAGTGCGCTGGTGTTGGCGCCATATTCTGGAGCATAGAGGCAGCGAACGGTAGTAAGACCAGTCGTATAGGTGCCGTCGCGATCAATGAAGGCGGTCTCTTCGAGGACGTATGTCCCCTTGGGCATACTGTCGAAGAAATAATCGGTGTGAGCATCACGCACGGCGCGATAGTATCCGAGTCCGCCTTGGTAGCGGTAGCCTGAGAGCTGTTCGGCAGGTTCCATGCAGGCAGCACGAGCGGCACGCAGGCAGACATACTCGTAGTCGCGGTCGGCGGTGATGACATAACGTGTCGTCATGCGCTGCCCGACGGTAGCGTTTGTCGTATTGAGCTCGCGGCGCACTTTCAGGCCGGTGGAAGAGGCTGAAGCATCAACCATCGGTGTGAGGTAGGTGGCGAAGACGGCTCCCCAGGCCTCACTGTCAGTGTGACGCTCCACAGTGATGCTCTTCGGTGCTTCGCCGTCAGCGAACTGCTTCTTGATGAAGCCCAGACCCGAGACAGCTTCGTCGGCATCCTTACGACTGATCTCAACATTACGGTCCGCGTAATTCAGCGTGATGTCGTCGGGCGAAGAGGCGTTGAGTTCGGCGGTATTGCCCGTGACAAGCGCATAGATGGCGTCGGCGGTGCAGATATTGGACTCCCACATCTGCGTACGCTTCTGCTGTAGCAGCCAGCGTCGCAACTCGCGCTGCAACTTCTTGTTGGCGGGTTCCATGACGTTGACGGCTTCCATGGCTGCCACGTGGTGAATAATCTTGTGGCTCGTGGGTCGGAAACTGCCTCCGGCATAGTCGAAGAAAGCGCCGTGGTCAGGTGTCGTCGTCAAATGCTCAAGCAGCGACTCATAGTATTGCCGTGCCTCCTTGTTGCGACCGTCTCCCTTCATGACAACGGCTGCTATGGCACGCTCCCAGTTGTCCATACCTGCTACGCTGCCATTCATGTGGTCGAGCAGATATTTGACATCAGCCTTCTGGCTTTTGGTGAGCGTCACGCCAGCGTGTTGTATCGTGTAGACATATTCGAGATAGAACAACGAAGCCGTGTGGATGGTTGCGCCTTCCTTCTCCGCTTCTTTCATTTCGCTGACTCTAAGGGCAGTCCATTTGGCGATAAATTCCACGTTGCGGGAAAGCATGTGGTTGACAGCGCTCTTCACGGCTGAAGGCAGTGTGGTCATGTCGTTTGTCATCACACGCAGACGTGCCAGCTCGGAGGCTACGATACGCGTCATCACCTCGCTGGACCGCATTCCAGGGAACCACGAGAAACCGCCGTCTGCTTCGAGACGCTTCTCCATGCGTTCGGCGATGTTGACGAGGGTTTGTTCCTGCTGACTGATGTTGAAGAGCTGGATGAGGCGCGCCTTGCGGTCGGCTTCGTTTTCGGCTTCGCGCAACCAGGGTGTCTCGTCGAGGATAATCTGCTTGAGCTCTTCGTCTTCGGCCAGACGACTGGTGAGTGCCGGCTGTCCCTGTGCCTGCTCACGCTGCCATATCTCGACGAGTTCCTTCAGGCGCGGAGTGTTATTGGCAATGTATGTAGCCAGCGACTGTGCCTGAAGCGAAGTGGCGAGGGAAATGATATCGTCGTACTGCGGTTCGATGAGCGAAGGCAGCGCCTGCAGGGCATGCCAGATGGGATGCGTTGTGTATTCGACGGTCAGGCGACGATTGGTGGCCGTGGGGTTATTCTTATTAAATAAAGAGGTGAGGTCTGTGGTGAAGGTGCCCAAGCTGTCGGCACGTATCTCCACGCTTTCAGTGACGTAGGTCTTGCTGGGCAGTATGGGCAGATAGTGTTGCTCGCCGTCGCTGAATGTCTTGCTGTCGGCAGTCAGGCGCACGGCCACAACTGTATAGTCGTCGGTCGGGGTGTAGTCAAAGACGAGCAGGCACTCGCCGTTGGCCTTAGCGCTGAAGGGCTGCTTCTGCTTGAGAATAATACGTTCGGTTTCGGGGTCGAAAATCTCAAGCGTTGCGTTGCCATTCATCTCTGCCTCCGTCATGTTTTGCACGACGGCACGCACACTGGCCTTGTCATCAACGCGCAGGAAGCGCGGCAGATAGAGGCGAGCCATCATCTCCTTGCGGGCAATAACCTCACCGTTAAACGTCGTAGTCATCATGTCTTCGGTGTGTGCCAGTCCGAGCATCTTCCATGTCGTGAGGCTTTCGGGCAGCGTGAAGGAGATGTTCACCTCGCCCTTGGCGTTGGTCATGAGGCGCGGCAGGAAAGCAGCCGTCTCGTTGAAGTTGGTACGCACGGTGGCTGATGCCTCACCCACTTTTTCTTCACCCTCCTGTGCCGTGGCATTTGCTTCCTCTGCCTCGGCAGCATCAGCCATGTCGTCATCGCTGTTGTATCGCTGTGCAGCCTTGGCTTGCGCAAACCTCACTTCGGGTTGGGCTGCCATCACGGGCATGGGCATGGCCTCATATACCACCGCGCCACGGCCAGCTCCTAACATTCTATAGCGTCCAAAGCCAAGACCATCGTATTTGTCGCTGTCGAAATCGTCAAAGTCCATGTCTATGACATTGTAATGCTTCATGGGGAAGCGCAGATTCTCAGAGGCGTAATGGGAGAAATAGTCGACGAAGTCCCATGACAGTGACGAGATAGTGTACGGACGATTGACGAACAGGCTCCACGAGTGGTGCTGCAGGGCTTCGAGCGAAGCGTCGTAGAGGGTCGCCATGACCTGAGCAGAGGCGGGCTTGCCGTCAGGAAGACGCAAGGCAAGTGTCCAAGTTTCGCTGTCACCAGGATGCAGACGGTCGCGGAAGGTCTTCCATTCCCATGAGAGCGTACGGTCGGGCTGTGCCAGACGTAGCGTCTGAGAATTTCTGTAGACCTTACCCTCTTTAACAAAGATATAGTGGAAAGTGGCTCCGTCACCAAGATCTTCATTATATGGGATTTCTATGACCTTGAGCTCATCGGAAAGGGTAATGAGTTCGTCGCGTACAATCTTACTTTCAGCCACGATGGAGTAATAGAAACTGACGTCTTCGAAGCTGGTGCCTACTTGTATGCGTGCAGGTCGCTCAGCATTAAAGGTGGCGTCGGGACAGTAAAGCCATTCCTTCGTGACTTTCGGCAGCTTGGTGTCATCCATGCCAAAGATAAGGAAGTAAGCCTTTGTGGTATCGGTGTGTTCTCCTGCATAACCCTTGACATAGAATTCATATTGTCCGGCGGGCAGCTTGCGCAGCTGCTCCTTGTCGAAGCGGATGTCCGTGCCTTCGCTGACCACCGTACCGCTCATAACGGGTTCTTCGTTTAAACGTATTTTCTCACTGACAGCAAAGATGTCCCATTCCACCCTGCCAGCTGTCGCCTTGCCCGTGGAAGAGATCAGCTCTATGGATAGGTCCTGCAGACGGTCGCGGTCTTGTTGTGAGGGGGCATTTACATAGATGCGCAGCGGTTTCTTGCAGATCATCACGCTGGTTTGCGCTTCGTGTGTTTCGCCTGCTACGCTCAGCACTTCAACATTCAGTTTAAGCGTCAAGCCCCCCCGAAGCGTTTCGTCAGTGAGACTTTTCAAAGGCACGGGAACACTGAATCGTCCGTCCTCATCGGTCTCCAAAGTATCAATGGGCATTCGGTCAGAATCGCGACGGTTGCTCCACCACCACCAAGGATAGGTGAACTGATAGGTTCCTGTGACACGTCCCTCGCGGATGGGCACGCCGTTGTAGCCTATGGCCTTACCCGTCAAAGTGATGGTGTCGGCGGGCCATTGCATATCGGGCGCCGGATCCATCGTCACCTCAAAGGTGGGACGTTTGTATTCTTCCACGCGGAAGCTGTAGTTGGCATACGCCCGTTCATTGGTGCCTCTCACGGTGTATCTTCCCGGCAGCCCGCCCTGCGGCAGCACAAAGTCCGCACTGATCTTTCCCATCTCATCGGACTTCACCATCTGTTCGGCGACGGTCTTGCCATTGGCATCGCGCAGCGTCAGCGTCAGCTCTTGTGGCTCGGCCACGTTAGCATCCCAGTGCATCTGTTCGTAGAGGATGCCTGCGATGTGAACGACCTGTCCCGGACGGTAGATGGAACGGTCGCTGTAGAGGCGGAGTATCGTCGACGGATCCGCTTTTTCCCTATCGCGGCTGTAGGGGCTGTAATAGTGGTTGAAGACATCAAGGTGAATGTCGTCCTTGTATGTCACCGTGTGGTAGATGCGGAAGAAATCTTTATCCTTGATATCCCGATCGTCTAAGGTAACACGTCCTTCGGCATCGGTCATCAGCGTAGCGATATCCTTACGGTTTTGTTTATCATCTTCGTAGTAGAACTCAACTTGGGCGCCTTCAACGGGATGACCTGTCTCTGAATCGACGACGACGACGCGCTGTTGTCCAAAACCGTTGTGATCCAAGGGCTGTAGGCGCGAAGTGATGAATCCAGCGTATTCCTGCACAGACCCCGCCGTGGCCTCAGCCTCCTGTGCTTCAGCAGTGAGGATGAGCATGTAGTTACCTGGTTCGAGCGCTTTCCATCTGATGGTGTCCTCGCGCTGTTTCCAAGGATCGGTCATAGCGAGCTCCTGTGTAAAGGTCGTCACGGGCGTTCCCTTCTTGCGTATCTCAGCGATGCGTACTTTGAGGTCTCCCGAGAGCGCATTCTTGTTGAAACCTGTGGGCATTCGCAGAATCTCAAAGGTCAGTAGCTTCGCATTTTGCGACGTGACTCTCCAGTCATAGGTCTTCCCGGGGTAATAGATGGAGCGTCCGTACCAGTTGACTCTGGGCTGCAGCTCGTTGTTGAGCTTATTGCGGACTGCACCGATGCGCTCGTATTTCGGGTAGCGCTGGATACATTCACTTGCCAACGCGACGCGCCGCTCACTGTTGTAGGTGTCGTCAATGAGCGCCAAGTAGACCTCAGCGCACAGCGGCATGTCGGCATATTTAGTCTTCAGCGCTTCGAGGAGCTTGGTGTCATCCTCATCATGTTGCAGGTCAACCCATTCCAAGCTCATGAGTAGCGCAGCCTCACGATTGCCCAAACGTTCATACTCCTCAACGATGCGCTTGGCCATGTTGGCCAGCATATCCTTTGTGCCGACCCACACATCGTCCTTCTGCTCTTTGGCACGGTTCCATAGGACGTGCAACAGGTCGTGCTTGAAGTATGCCGACTGTTCTTCCTGCTCGATGAAAGGCAGCCAATCCTTGCTCTTGGCGGCAGCCAGCGCACGGATGTCCTGCATGGACAAGTGCCAGTTCGCTACGGCTGCGCTGTCATACTGTTCCTGTGTCCATTCACGCATATCGTCGGATGTCAGCTCCAAATCTCGCGCCTGCGAGCGCGCGCGATTCCTTTCATATAGCTCTGCGAGCAGCGAGGCATAGACAGCCTTGCCAGCCGCCGTTGGCTCGGCGGTGCGCATCGCTTCAAGGTCAAGGATATCGGTAAAGAAACTGTCGGGAGCCCATTCCTGATGCAGCTCAGCCATCTTCAGACGGGCACACAGCGCCTGACCTTTGTCCTTGCCGCGTTGTGCCTTCTTCAGGATTTTCTCGGCGGCTTGATAAGCAGATTTGGGCTTGCCGTCCTCCTCATACTGTTCTACCTGATTCCACAACTTCGTGTATCGCTGGCCGAAGGAGAAGATACTCATCAGACTCATAGCAATTGTCAGAATGAACGTTTTCATCGAGAGGTATCGATTTTTAAGTAATTATTTATTTAATTATCGGAACTTATGCCATAGGCATCTGATAATGGTAGCCAGCCTATTCATTGGCTGGGCTTTATCGTTCCGGAATCTCGGCGAGCAAGGTCTTGAGGAATGTCCAGAAGCGGCCGACACTCGGGATGTTACAGCGTTCGCTAGGCGTATGAGGTGAACGAAGCGTAGGACCGAAGCTGATGAGGTCCATCTTCGGGTACACCTGTCCAATCAGGCTGCACTCCAAACCCGCATGTACCACTTCCACCTTAGCGGGCTTATTCTCCAAACGCTCATAGAGCGCAGCCATCTGTGCGGCAATGGGCGAGTCGAAGTTGGGCTGCCATGCACCGTATGCGCCGTCATATTCCACCTTCATGCCAGCCATGCCGAAGGTGCTCTCAAACATCTCCTGCTCCAGCTCCAGCATGGAGTCGCACGACGAACGGGCGAGGATGAGCACCTTGGCTTTGCCTTCGCCAATCTCTATGATGGCCATGTTCGAACTCGTCTCCACGACATGCGGAATCGAAGGTATCGTGCGCAGTACGCCGTCGTGGCAGGCAAGGATGGCCGACACGAGGTTGTCCTGCACCTCCACGGGCACCTGCTTTGCGGGCAGCTCGACACGTTCCACGGTGATCTCCACGCCGTCCTCAACACCCCGGAACTCGTCGGTGAACGTCTTCTGGCAGTATTCAGCCAGCTCCCTCAGGTCGGCTTCGTTCTCGGCGGGGATGGTCAGCACGACTTCTGCCGTGCGAGGAATGGCGTTGCGCATATTGCCACCCTTCCAGGTAGCCAGACGCGCGTCGTCATCCTGGATGGCCTGACGCACGAGGCGAGCCAGCAGTTTGTTGGCGTTGGCGCGATTCTGGTTAATCTCCAAGCCGCTATGGCCACCCTTCAGACCGCCGATAGCCACCTTGACGGCGATGTCAGTCGGGTCGGTGTCAACCTCTTTGTATTCGAGCGTAGCGGTGACGTTGATGCCGCCAGCCGAACCGATGCAGAACTCACCTTCGGTCTCGTTGTCGATATTCAGCAATATGTCGCCGTGCAACGTGTCTGCAGCCAAGTGGTTAACGCCCCACATGCAGGTTTCCTCATCAGCTGTGATGAGCGCCTCCAACGGGCCGTGCTTCAACGTGTTGTCCTCGAACACCGCCATGATGGCAGCCACGCCCATGCCGTCGTCAGAGCCCAGCGTCGTACCATTGGCTTTCAGCCATTCGCCATCAATCCATGTCTCAATAGGATCAGTCTCGAAGTTATGCTTGCTCTCGTCCACCTTCTGTGGCACCATATCCATGTGTGCCTGCATCGTGCAGCACTTGCGGTTCTCCATACCCGGCGAGGCAGGCTTGCGCATGACGATATTGTCGCCGCCGTCCTTGAAAGCTTCGATCCCGCGCTCCTTAGCCCAGTCGAGCAGGAACTGCTGAATCTTTTCGAGATGACCGCTCGGACGCGGCACTTGTGTCAGTTTGTAGAAGTTGCCAAAGATAGCTTTAGGTTCTAAATCATGGATTGTCATAATGGGGATGTTCATAATTGTATAAGTTTTTATGTTTAAATTATTTAATCGGTAATTCCTTATTTCGCCTCCTTCTGGGGGCCACAGGGGCTTTATTCTGCCCCCCTTGGGGGGCTACAGGGGGCATTACTTCCAGCGCAGCCACCGCATACACGCCGAGCACCGCCACAAGCAGCGTATGCACTGTGTGTACGATGAGGACGAAAAGGGCACCCTCGTCACTCGCCACGCCATAAAGCATGAGCACGGTCTTGGTCGCAAAATGCCAGGGACCCGCGCCATTGGGCGTCGGCACCAACACCGCGAACGCGCCTACTACGAAGGCAACTAACGCCACCTCCACGCCTAAGCCCTCCGTGCTCTGCAAGCAGAAGAAAGTCAGGTAGAAATGTAGAAAATAGCACACCCAGATAGCGAGGCTGTTAAACAGGAACAGCCCTACCCCATCCACCTTGCGGATGCTCAGCAAACCGTCCTTCAGATCGACGAGCACCGATCGCGTCTTGGTGAATAGCTGCACACGGCGCAGCAGCACATAACCCGTCACAGCGATGAGAACGCCACAGAGGATGGTCACTAACCAGCCCGTCGTCGTGAACTGGCCCATGAAACCGCTGAGGCTGACACCCGTCCGCTCGAAGAAGGCCACGAAGACAGGAATCTGCATCACAAAAACCACCAACGACAGAATGGCTATCAACACCATGTCAACCACGCGTTCCGTCAACACGGTTCCCACGCTGCGACTGAAGCTCACGCCGTCGTAGCGTTTCAGCACACCGCAGCGCAGCACCTCACCCATGCGGGGTACCACAAGCGAGCTGGCATAACTCAGGAACACAGCGTTGATGCTCGTGTGCAGACGCGGATGTTCACCCAGCGGGCGCAATGCCTGCTGCCAACGCAAGGCGCGGAACACCTGTGCCAAGATGCCGAAAGGCAACGACAGCCACATCCACGTCCAGTTCATGCCGCTCGTCAACGCCAGCGACAAGGTCTCCCAATCCATTTCGCGGTACATCCACCATAGAATAGCACCGCCCAAGACGAGAGGGAGCACAATATTAAGTATCAAACGCCATTTTTTCACGCGCAAACAGCTTATTTTTTCTCTTTTTATGCTTTCCTTTTTATCTTAATTCGTATCTTTGCAGCGCAAAGTTACATAAATCTTTTCGCCTATGCGCAGTGTGAAGCCAAAAAAATGCCTCGGACAACACTTCTTAACGGATTTGGACATCGCTAAGCGTATTGCAGACACCGTGGATGCCTGTTCTGACGTTCCAGTACTCGAAGTTGGACCGGGTATGGGCGTCATGACACAGTTTCTCATGAACAAGCCGCGCCACCTCAAGGTTGTCGAGCTCGATGAGGAGTCCGTGAACTACCTCCGACGCACCTGGCCGCAGCTCGAGAACGATATCATCGAGGACGATTTCCTGAAGATGCACCTCGACCGTACCTTCGACGGCGCACCCTTCGTACTCACGGGCAACTACCCCTATAACATCTCTTCGCAGATCTTCTTCAAGATGCTCGACAACCGCGACCTTATTCCCTGCTGCACGGGCATGATTCAGAAAGAAGTCGCCGACCGCATCTGCGCACATCCCGGCACCAAGGCCTACGGCATTCTCTCCGTGCTCATTCAAGCTTGGTACACGCCCGAATATCTCTTCACCGTCGAACCCCATGTCTTCAACCCGCCCCCCAAGGTGCGCTCCGCCGTCATCCGCCTCACCCGCAATGACGCCACCCACCTCGGCTGCGACGAAGCCCTTTTCCGGCGCGTCGTAAAGACCACCTTCAACCAACGCCGCAAGACACTCCGCAACAACTTACGCCCTCTCCTCACAGAGCTTCTGCCCGCTACCGACCCTTCCACCATCACCGCCTTCCTCGCCGACTCCCTTTTCAACCTTCGCCCCGAGCAACTATCGCTTGCTCAATTTATTGAACTGACGAACAGCATCCAACGCCTTTGACATATACACAATTAAAACTATAGAAAAAATGGAACACGACAGAAAGATGCGTATTGGCATCATTGCAACAGGATGGATAGCAGAGAAAGCTGCCATCACCATCAACGAAATGGAAGAATGTGAGGCATTTGCCGTAGCTTCGCGACGACAAGAAACGGCAGATGCGTTTGCCGCGAAATGGGGTATCACACGTGCATACGAGTCGTACAGCGAGCTGATAGCCGACCCCGATGTGGACTTGGTTTATGTAGCCACGCCCCACTCCCACCACTTCGACGTGACACGCGAGGCCATCATGGCCGGCAAGCCCTGCCTCGTGGAGAAAGCCTTCATGGCTAATGCACGCGAGGCCAGCGAAATCATCAGCCTGGCCAAAGCGCGTGGCGTATTCCTGGCCGAAGCGATCTGGACGAGATACCAGCCCGCCGTTGGTATCGTGCGCCGCATTATTCAGGAAGGGCGCATCGGTCAGCCCCGCCTGGTGACAGCAACCCTTGGATATTCGATGGGCGAGAAACCACGCATCATGCGCGCTGACTTTTGCGGCGGTGCCTTGCTCGATCTGGGCGTATATGCGCTCAACTTCGTCAGGATGTTCTGCGTCAATGGCGATGGAAAGAGCACCGATATCATCAGCATCGACGGCCACTGCGTCAAAAGCGTCACTGGCATGGACATCACCGAGGGCATCACGATGGTGCTGGCCGACGGCGTGCTGGCCAACGTGCAGGCAAGTGCCGCCTGTGTTGGCGACAATATAGGCGTCATCGCCGGAACAGAAGGCAACATCATCATCGACAATATCAACAACCCGCAGACCATCACCGTAAACGGCCCCGACCGCACCTTCGTTGAGACGATTCACGTGCCACAACAGATCACAGGCTACGAATACCAGTTCCTTGCCTGCCGCCAAGCGCTCATCGACGGCCTCTTGGAACCCCGCGAAATGCCACTCGCCGAAACCTTATACATCATGCGGCTCATGGATAACCTCCGCAACAAATGGGGCGTCCGCTACCCGATGGACAAAAACTAACTTAACATCACATATTTCGCTACGTGTCTATAGTTCCGTTTCGTCCCCTCCCTAATCTTTTCGTCGTACACCCCTAAGTCTCTTCGTTGTTCGGCGATGGCCGAACAACGAAGAGACTTAGGGGAGTTGAGGGAAAAACTATAGGATATTTTGCTTGATTGATATAGATGTTTCCGCAAAAACCTATAGATGTTTTTGCGAAAACCTATAGGCGTTTTCCAGAAAACCCTTAAGGGTATAGACGCAGAAGAGGGGATAAGTGACCTTACTGGTGTCGCAAAAATTATATTTCGCATAATCCACATATCTAAAAAATAACAAAATCATGAATTTTTCATGCACTTTTGCACTCTACGTCTGTAAGCCGTTGTCTATGAATAGTTAACGTGAGTGCATGGACAGTGTATTTTTGAGTGCAAAGTGCAAAAATGAAGGATTTTTAGACCCAAATTCGTCACTTCGGTAGCACTTAACACTATGTCAAAGTATCATTGAAAATTTACTGTAAAATCACTTTA